>CAZCSK010000042.1:0-17995 GCA_964501265.1 uncultured Actinomycetes bacterium | reverse complement strand
TCTTTGGATCCTTGTAGTGAACTGCAAACAGGTTAGCGAGCGGGGGCCGGCTCAAATGGGGGCCTTTTCGTTCGGAATTGTCAACATGGTTGAGGAGTCTGACCGAACCCGAAACCGTTTGCACGGAGGGCCCCATCCCCTCGTCCCGATCTGAAACTCGTTCAGAACTGTCAGTGGTGCCTGCCACAATCAAATGAGAAGGGAAATTGACCATGTTCAAACGAGCGATAAAATTGATTGACAAACTCGACGCCGAGTGCCAAGATAATCATCTGGCAGTCGATCAAACGCCTGCACAGATTTGCTCCCCGACAATCCGGCAACGGATGTCGGGGTTTTATTTTTGGCGATCGCAGTGACCCCTCCTCGTCCTACACCCACCAGGGTGGCGGTTTTCATCGACGGACAGAACCTGTATTTCAAATGCCAAGATCTCTTTGGATGGCCCTGGGTACATCCTTGGAAGCTTGCACAAGCTTTGCTTTCCGAAGACCTATCGACTTACGGCCCTAACTCCCACGCCCTGGTTCAAGTTCGGTATTACACCGGAATACATGATCCTGGCCGCAGAAAAAAGCTGCATGGCGAAATGGAACGCCGTTTGCTCGCCTATCGAAAATCCGGCGTCCAGACCTTTGCGATCCGCTTGAAGTACGACATCAATGGGAGGGCCCGCGAGAAGGGCATTGACGTCCGGCTCGCGATCGACCTGCTGCGGCTTGGAACTAAAGGGCTCTACGATGTGGCAATCGTCGCAAGCGAGGACTCTGACCTAGACGAAGCCGTCCAGGATATTTATGGACTCCGAGATCACGAACGTTGGGTTGCGGTCGAAAACGCCCTTCCTTGGGCTCCTCACAGTAGTCCCAGATGGCTTCCGTCAGCCAAGCGACATCGGACTTTGCCGTCGGGGAAGAATCCGTGACCCGATGTCCTTGTCGCTTCACGAGCCGGTCGAGGACGGGTTCGTCGGGCAGATATTTGACGAATGCTCCTTTTTTTGGTTCCGATGGCGGTTCTTTGTTGGTCGTGCCTTATATAGAAGGGGACGAGCCCGGCGGCCGAGCGCACGATGGTCGCTTGGCCGTGGGGACGGAACCTGATGAACCCAAAGTCGCCTGGGAGTGAATCGAGCCGGTGGGGATGGTGATCTGCGAGTTCGGCGACGCTTCGTACCTTGTCGGGCAGGTTTGTTGGCGAACCGTTAAAGACTGCGTCGCGGCCCTCGGCGAACGCTAGGCCCCCGGCTCTTACGGGGGCCGGCTCAAGCGGGGGCCCTCTCATCGGAGATTGTCAGCATGACGCTAAAGAGTCTGACCGAACCCGAAACCGTTTGCACGTAGGGCCCTCCCCCTCGTCCCGATCTGAAACTCGTTCAGAACTGTCAGTGGTGCCTGCCACAATGAGATTAGAAAGGAAATCGAGCTATGGCCCCCATCCAGGACATGTACAGACGGAAGATAAAGTTGGCCCGTTTGACTGTTGCCCCTTGCGGCCGCATACTCTTTTTGATATGCCCCAGCCAGTAAGGTGGGAGATTCGGTTCTACCGAGACAAGGAGGGCAGAGAACCGGTTCGGGAGTGGCTCGAGGCTTTGGAGAGAACGGCCCCGACCGAAAGCGGAAGGATCCGACACCACATCGACCTGCTCGGGGAGTTCGGCGTTCATCTGTCGGAAATGGAACAACAGGATGAAGAAGCGATGACGACTTGGCAGCAGTACAAAGGAAAGCGCCCCCTTGGAGGTGAGGCTAAGCGCGCCTACAAGGCCGAGCGAGAGGCGATGGGCGTGGGTTATCTAATCTTGAAAGCACGCGCCCGAGCTGGACTCAGCCAGAGTCAACTGGCTAAGAAGCTCGGAACATCACAGCCGACGATCGCTCGCTGGGAGTCGGGCTCGCAGATTCCAAGCGTGCGCTCTTTGCTAAAGATTGCTAAAGCAACCGGTCTTGATCTGGCGCTCGGACTGAAGAAGCCGGGTGCATCCCCTAACGTATTCGAGGTCTTGGAGATCTTGCATCCGCGTGGGTCGACCGCTCGAGGTGAGATTCTTAAAGAGGTGGCAGGGTAGACGCGTTTTAGGACTTCCACGCGCGGGTTCCTGTACTTTGCTTTCGTTAGGCCTGCAGAGTTCACCGTTGCGTAGGCGCCGGCCCTAGAATTTGGATCCCCTCAAGGAAGGTTCTGCCGTCGGGGAAGAACCCGTGGCCCGAGGTCCTTGTCTGCTTATGGTGATCTGCGAGTTCGGTGACGCTTGCTACCTTGTCGGGCAGGTTGGTTTCCGAATCGTTAAAGACCGCGTCGCGGCCCTCGGCGAGCATCTTTGGATCCTTGTAGTGAACTGCAAACAGGTTGGCGAGCGGGGGCCGGCTCAAGCTCCGGACTCGTCCTCGGGTCCGCCGAGCGCTTCTAGGAGCGCTGGGAGATCCTCGCTCACCGTCGACCAGAGAATGTCGAGGTTGATATCGAAGTAGTGGTGCGAGCCGGTCGCGCATACGAGCCGCCTCTATCCACAAAACCTCCGGGTACCGCTCTCGGGTCTCCTCGCCCGCCTGCTTGGCAGCCTCCCCCACGATCTCAACAAGCTTTGTGAGCGCAAGCCGCAGAAGCTCGTCGGTGTCCAAGTCCTTTCGGGATCGATTTCGGGAGAATTCTGCCGCCTTCTGCGCGTTCGATCATGTGTCGGACGCGGATGTCGTCAGGCGGCGTCATAAAGCGGAGTGGCGGTCTCCCTCACCTCGTCTCGAAAGTACCGGCTCAGGTCCTCGTAGGTGCGGAGCTCGACTTGTCGGCCCGCGAAGAACTCGCTGAGCTCCAGCTCCATGGACGCGAGGCGGATGAGGCCCGGCGTGCGGCGTGGGAGAAACTCGACGAGAAGATCGATATCGCTGTCAGGGCGCTCCTCTCCACGGCTTGCCGATCCGAAGAGAGCCAGCATGCTGATGCCCTGCCTTCGGCAGAAGGTGGCGAGGGCCTTACGGTCGACATCCAGGGCAATGGTCATTTGGTCATTCTCGCATCACAGGCGGTGATCGTGGCATATCCGTGTTTAAGTTCAAGCTGCCAGCTCACTCGGGCATCCTTCTCATCCGGAGTTGTCAGCATGACGATTCTAAGTCTGACCGAACCCCGCAACCGCTTCCAGCAGTGCTCCCCCCGATGGAACCACGAGATCGCGTTCGAGGCTGGAGAGAAGGATCGTGCGGGAGCGGTCGATGTGCTCTTGGGCTTGCGTCTGCGTCGGGCGTTTTAGGACTTCCACGCGCGGGTTCCAGTACTTTGCTTTCGTTAGGCCTGCGGAGTTGACCGTTGCATAGGCGCCGGCGAGATCACATCGAAGCCAGAGGAGACAAAAGCTTGATCATTTGCCATCCCGGTCGGGCGTTCCAGGACTTCTGTGAACGAGGCAACTCTTACGTAACACCTGACTGCGAGGCCTCCTTGTCTGCTTGAGGCGTTTCAATACCCAACGCGTCGAGAAGGTGGCCGGCCAGATGATCGTCGAACGGCGGGCCCCACGGAATCTCGGCGATGTAGACCGGAATAGTCCTCGCCGCTTGTGCTGCGCCGCGGAAATGGATGCGCCACGGCTCGTCGATTTTCCAGCCGGTGACCCGGGGGTAACGTGAAAGCTGGAGGAGGGCTTCCTGTGGTGAAAGCCGCCGCGCGTTGAGGTTTGCCGCCGAGCGAGACGGTTGAGGGATGATCAGGGCCCGAAGAGTTGGGGTTTCTGAAATGTTGTCCGTCAAGGCAACCGTTGTACGGCCGTCAGGGGATGCGCTGATCTGCCCGTTCATGGCCTCCCCGAGCGATGCCGCACCTGGTCGCAAGCGAATGACTTGCGGACCTCGATGGCATACCGCCTTTTCATGCTCAAAGTCGACACGAAGAAGGTCGTCAGCGATAAGGGATTCTCCCGATGCGCACATCACAGCGGCCATGGTCGACTTGCCCATGCCTGCCGCCCCGACAAACCCCAAGGCCCCCTCGTCTGTCGATACTGCGCTCGCATGAAGAACGAAATGCCCCCGAAGCCCGAGTACTACCGCGACGGCGTTGCCTTCAACGAGCAGGGGAACAAGCCCCGGGTCGGCGGCCGGATCGGCATGAACGTTGAGCGACTTTAGATCCTTTGAGATTTCGATATCGCAGGTGCGATAGAAGCGAAGAAGGTATCCACTTTCGGATTCGGTTAGCGAGTAGCCAGCACCCCCCGGAAGGGTCAACTCTGAGAGCAGCTCCGCTTCGGGCGGCCTTCCGGGCACCGATCTGTCGGGGCCCTTTCTAACCTGCAGGTCGGCTTGTTGTCTTGCGGGGTCTTGTTCTTGTAGGGCCGTTTCGTAGGGGCCAGCGGAAAGCGGAATCTCGGAGCGCAGCCAGAGGCCGTGAAGCTGATAGAGGTCGCTCACTTAGCCGCTGTCGCGCCCCGCAGAGGAGAGTACCCGGGCGACTCTCCGATCGTCATTCCCTCTATCTCAATCCATGCGTGTGCCTTGAGCGTGCCATCGCTCTTTAGGACTCCGATCCTAAGGAGTGGGCCCCGCCCACGAAGACGTCGTCCCACGACGAGAGAAGCACGAAGGCACCTTCCGTATTCGCTTCGGTTCTTGAATAGCAGATGAGCAGCCCGAACCTCCAAGCGCTCCTCAATACTTAATGTTGCGTCGGGCAACGGAGCTTGCTCGTGGCCTTGATCAACAAGAAGGCGCACGCCCAGAAACCGGGCGAGTCTCGGCAGGGAAATCAATGCGAGTCCGATTTCAACGGCCGCCGTGGCCGGCAGCACACGAAGGATCGCGCGCTTCTGGGGGCCGGGGAGATGCAGGAGGGTATCTAGTTTGCTCACGGTTTTTCGCCCTCGGGAGCGGAGAGCACCAAACCTTTGTCGACCAACTCGCGCATGAGGGCTTCGATATCACGATCGAGCGCTTCCTCCCCCACTTCGTACTCGCTGATCATCGCTTCGCGAACTTTGACCAGATCGCCGTGCTCTTCGATGAGCTGCCAAATCCTAGTTCCGACTTCATTGAGGGTGAAGTAAATGCCCGTCTCGAGATTGAGGACAACAGCCTCACCCTCGAGCACTTCGAACACGACGTCGTCGGGGATTCTTAACATAGTGCCGGGAGGGGGATTTGAACCCCCACGAGCCGAAGCTCAATGGCTTTTGAGGCCATCATGTCTGCCATTCCATCATCCCGGCGTGCGCGTCAACATATTACTCGTTAGGTTTTGGGTCCAATAAATTCATCCAACAGCGCGACGCTCTCGCGGCGGGAGACAGCGATCGTCTTCCAGTTCATCTGACGCCACGAAACCCCGACCAGGTCACATGCCCAACAGAACAAGGTGCGAATGTCTTCGGAGTGGTTCGTGAACATGTAACGCGGGTATTGATATAGGTGAGCCTCTCCCCGCCAGACTCGCCGGATCCGATTGATGCAGCGACAGCCATCGGAGTGAACGAGTCCTAACAAAAAGGCCCGGGGGCTCGATCGAACGATAACCTCCTGCCAATTGGACAGTGCGATCTTTCTCAAATGCTTCGGGCCCTTTCCGTGTTGCGGAAAGAAACAGGGCCAATGTTTCCAACTGGAGGTCACGATAAAATAGGTCTTTCTGTCGACGAGTTTCACTCCTGTGGGCCTAACACTTTCCATGGCCACGCGCGCCGCGACCACGATGCCGGGATATGCATCATCAAGGGAGATTTCAAACCGGTAGACACCGCGTGGAAGCGCAATGAGACAGCCGTCGCCGAGATAAAGCCCCAGGAGATACGCGTACCAATCCGAGTCGAAAGGCAAATCTTCGCAGATTGCGCAGGTAGACGCCCGACCGGACCGAAATCCGGGTGGACCTGATGAGCGCCATCGGCGCACGGTGGTAACCGGGATTTTCAATCGGCGCGAGATTTCGCAGTTGTTGCGTCCGGCATCAATGAGGAAGCAAGCCTCCAAATACTCGGAACGCGGGCGCATCGATTACCTCCTCAGCGCTCCAAGACCCATTTTATCAGTAGGGTCTGACAACTAATCCTCGCCGTGGGTCGAATCCGCGCGAGCCCAAACGCAGGCTAAATGGTGGCACCCCCCGGCTTCAGCGCCTCAACCTCCCAGGGCCCCGCGCACTTCTCTTGCGAATTCGCCCAAAGCTTGCATGTCGCCGGCGAGTACTCGTTTCATTACTGCGGCTCCCACTATTACCCCGTCGGCGAACTCGCATGCCTGTGCGGCTTGGGCGCCGTTCGATACTCCTATCCCGACCAGGACCGGGGCTTTCGTATGCGGACGAATTCGCTCCACAACTTCCGAAGCGGTTTGGGCGAGCGATTCCTGTTCGCCCGTCACGCCCATCCTTGAGACCGCGTACACGAATCCGGTTGATGCGCCCGCTAATTGGGCTGCGCGTTTTTCGGATGTGGTAGGCGCTACCATCTGAATCAAGGCGATACCTGCCCGTGATAGCACTTTGCCGAGGGGACCCGATTCCTCGATGGGAAGGTCTGGCACGATCAGTCCCGAGACCGACGCTTCCGACAGGGCAGCTCCGAACTCCTCGACGCCGATGCTGTGAATCGGATTGAAGTACGTCATCACAACTATCGGAATGTTCGCGTAACGCAGGGCCTCCTTGATGAGCGCCAGAGAGCCCTTGACGGTAACTCCCCCGGTCAGCGCTCTCGACGACGCCTCCTGAAGGATTGGTCCATCCATGGTCGGATCTGAATACGGGATGCCGACCTCGATCGCGTCGGCGAAGTTAGCGAGGTCCGCGATCAAGCCCACGAACGACTGCGGCGACGGCAGACCCGCTGTCACGTAAGGCACAAAGAGCTTCCTGCCCGACGCGACCTTCGCGGAAAGGATTTTCTGAAGTTCCATCATCGTCTCGCACCTGCGGCCCTCGCTACGATCTCAACGTCCTTGTCTCCCCTGCCCGACAAGCAAATCAAGACGTGAGCGTCCTTGCCCAATTCGCGCGCGATGTCGACGGCTCTTGCTATCGCGTGAGCGGGCTCCAGCGCCGGAAGGATGCCCTCCGTCGAGGCAAGCAAACTAAATGCTTCAAGCGCCTCTACGTCGGTGGCGCTCAGATAAGTCACGCGACCGGTGTCTTTCAGATAGGAGTGCTGCGGGCCAACACCGGGATAATCGAGACCTGCCGAGATCGAATGCGCGGGAAGGACCTGTCCGTCAGCGTCCTGCAGCATGTAGGACCGGGCGCCATGCAGAACTCCGGGAGTTCCCTTCGACAAAGTTGCCGCGTGCCTGTCGGTGTCGACTCCATCCCCCGCTGCCTCCACGCCATAAAGGCGGACCTTGCGATCCTTGAGGAATGCTCCGAACATACCGATCGCATTCGATCCGCCCCCAACGCACGCAACCACTGCGTCAGGCAGTCGCCGATTGCGTTTTTGAAACTGAGCCCTGGCCTCGATTCCGATAACACTTTGCAACTTCGCAACGAGCGATGGAAAGGGATGCGCCCCTACGACCGAACCGATCACGTAATGCGTGGTTTCGACGTTGGTGACCCAGTCTCGGAAGGCCTCGTTGATAGCGTCTTTGAGAGTTTGCGTTCCGCTCCTCACCGCGATCACTTCGGCCCCCAGCATTTTCATTCGGGCAACGTTCAAGCTCTGGCGGCGTGTGTCCTCCAGACCCATGTAAACCACGCATGGAATTTCAAAGAGCGCCGCCGCGGTTGCGGTGGCTACGCCGTGTTGCCCAGCGCCGGTCTCGGCAATCACCCGGGTCTTGTTCATGCGCTTGGTTAAGAGCAGTTGTCCCAAGGTGTTATTGATCTTGTGGGAGCCTGTGAATGCAGCATCCTCTCGTTTTAGCCAGATGCGAGCACCGCCCACGTGCTCGGTGAGCCGTCTTGCCAGATAGAGCGGAGTCGGCCGCCCTGCGACATCTCGATACAGGGCGGCGAGTTCACGCACAAACGACGGGTCCTTGAAGGCCTTGCGTTGGGCCTGGTCGAGTTCTTCGTGAGCTGGGCGAAGGACTTCCGGGATGAAACTCCCCCCGTAATCGCCGAACCGCCCACCCGAACCAGGGTAGGCGGAGGCAGATTTCTGTCTTGCGGGTGGCATCTGTCGACCAATCCTACCTCTGCAAGATTGTGGCCAACCTTTCAGCCCTCCAAAACGATTAGATAGTGAGGAGGCTGAACATTGGTGAATGATGTCAGTTGGCATATGAGCGCTCAAACTGATGCGACGGACCTAAATAGCGGCTTCGAGTATGCCTTTAGGGAACTGCTCCCCAGGGCATTTCGAGTCGGTTACAGGATCCTCGGCAACGAAACGGACGCGGAGGATGCAGCCGCGGAAGCGCTTGCTCGTGCACATGCCTCCTGGAAGAAAATCGGAGGGCTTGCCCACCGGGACGCCTGGGTTTTGCGTGTAACAACCAACGTAGCCATCGACATGGCGCGAAAGAGGAGGCCCTTGCCGGTGGATTCCGAGCGAATTGAAGTCGAGGATCAAACAGTTCTGCGGCTGACCGTTGCGGAGGCGCTGCGAAGTCTTCCTCGCCGCCAGCGAGAAGTGATCGCCTTGCGATGGCTTGCAGATTTGAGCGAGGCAGATGTCGCCAGCGTCCTTAATATCAAGGAGGGAACCGTGAAGAAGACCGCACACCAAGCAATGGCCTCCCTTCGCACCCGCCTGGGCGAGGAGTGGAGAACGCCAGCGATCTTCAAGGAGGCAACTAATGATGCGACGCTCTGAGAAGGAGATCCTCGACACTGTCTATCGGCGCTCAGGCCAAATCCGGATGAGACGACGCATGCTTGCTGCCTTTGCTGGAGTTGTAGCTGCTGCATTTGTTTTGACGGCCGCTCCAACCCTGGTTCGTCAGCTTGCGGTCCAGCAACTAAATACCGCAGACCAACCGAAGAAGGAGGAAGGCAGCGGATCCGAGGCGGAAAATGGAGGTGTCCAAACGACCGAGGGGGGCCGCCTCGGATCCGTCGCAGGCAGCCCCACCCCAGGAACTTCGTCCGGAACCCGGGGATCTTCGAGTACAAAGGGGTCTGGATCAGGGGGCAGTCTTCCTGCGGGCACGATCTCCATGGACGTCGAGATTGCTTTCAACCGAGGATCCGACATTTATCTCATGAACGCGGACGGCACTGGCCCCCGGAAACTAATCAGTGGATCGGCGCCAGGATGGTCGCCTGACGGCAAGCGCGTCGCATTCAGCGACAACAACGACTACACCGGTGGAGATCTCAAGTCGGTAAACGTCGACGGCTCGGATGTGCAGAGCTTGCGCTCAAGGGGCTCCTTTGCGACCTGGTCGCCCGACGGAGACCGACTGGCCTTTAACTGGCAATGCGACCAAAACGCAGGAAGACCTTGTTCCTCGGAACAACCCGAATTGGCTTGTGGGCCCGAGTGCGGTATTGGAATCGTCGCCCGAGACGGCACCGGTGTCCGGCGCCTCGGCACCGGGCTCTGGGCCGACTGGGGATCCAACGGCCGAATAATTTTCACGGACGGAATAGCAAACGAGCCGTGCGAGTACCGAACCACTTTCGGTGCGTTCGCTGGCAGCGCACATTTCGAGCAGCCGGAATGCGCTCTGCCTATTTGGGTGATGAACCCCGATGGGTCAGGCCGCACTAGGCTACCTGTTGATCAGGCGATCATGCCCACTTGGAGTCCCGACGGGCGCAGAATCGCCTATTACACCTCAACGGGGGGCGTCTTCATCGCCAAGGCTGACGGGACGGGCGTCGCGCAGGTGGCACCTAAAGACTCCATGCATCCCTCCTGGTCTCCGGATGGTCTCTGGCTCGCCTTTACACGACCGACGGCAAAGGGATGGTGGGACTGGCAGGTCCACGTGAGAACTATCGATGGATCCAATGAGAGGCAACTGACGTCGGGCCCAGAAGGGAGCGGCGAGTTCCCCGCATTCTCCCCTCAGCGCTAATCGATGACTTTCGAAGCAAACTTTCACAGGGCAAGGCCAACCTTCAAGCTCTTTGAAACGATTGCTTGGTTAGGAGGCTAAATCCGAACCGGAAGGAGTGAGATGAAGAAACCGTTCGTCTTTGTCGCCATGCTGACGCTTGCTCTCGGGTTAATGCTGGTCTCGGCCCCGCAGGCCTTGGCCTGTCCCGGCGTAAACGAGTGGTCCGTCGAGGTAACGCCTAGAACGGTCGAAGAGGGCGGCAGTGTACGTATCACCGTGCGAAATGAACAGGCCACCGACTCGGGCGTCGCCGTCGAAACCCTCGATGAAAGCGCGAAGACCGGGAAGGACTACACCGGGATACCGAAGCAGACGGTTTACGTGTACGGCTTTGGAACGTTTAAATTTACGGTCCCGATCAGTAACGACACTACGACCGAGCCGGCGGAGACGTTTAAATTGCGTTTAAGCGACCCGAAACAACGAAACTGTTATTACGGTGTTAACGGTCCTGGTCGCGAGAGCGCTCCCGATAGCAGTGATACCGGCACCTACATCCTCCCGGAACCCGTTACGGTCACGATTGCGACGAACGACGCCGCGTCCTCTCCACCAGCGACATCACCGGCGCTCAAGAACTCTTCGGCCCCCGGGCAGTCTGTGGTCTCCTCTGCATCATCGCCATTACAGTCCGTGTCCTCGGCTCCGTTCCCCACTCCTTCATCGGGCGTTGCGGCCGCAGAGAAGACCCGGGAGAATCTCCCAGGCGCGCACGGGAACGAGTCGCCTCAATCCCCGGGTCCACGAATCCAAGCCCAGAGAAAGTCCGGCGGCGGACACAAGCTTGCGACTATCGTCGCGATCTCAATCCTGGCCTCGGCGAGCGCGGGATTCGGCCTATGGAAATGGCGCCGAACTTAAGGGCTTTATTGCCAAGGCAAACTTTTGTAAGTTCATCGTGCTGGTCACCTCGATGGCGATGGTTCGTGAGCTTGTGGGTCTGATATTGGCCGCCGCAGAGCTGGCGGCGATCCTGATTCGGCGGCGGCCGCCACCGGTGTAGTCCGCCTGAGGACTTAGCCATTTCGTTTGCCCTGTTCATCGATCTCCTCCCTCAGGGCCCCTAGGATTTCAACTTCAACTCGGTCTTTGGGGAGCCCGGCCGATGTCTTCATTTCGATGAGGTCGTCGAGGGCGGCCACCCAGACCTTGAGTCCGTCGAAATCCATCTCGGAGGCTGTGCGCATGAGTTCGTCGAACCCTGACGACCCGGAAGGGGTTCCAAGTATGTCGAGCGGTCCAGCATCGGTGAGGAAGGTGAAGTGGTCTCCGCGCTTTAGAGTCTCGGAATCGAGGAGAAACGGAAGTCCTTCGGGCGCGCCTCGGAGCCTTGCGCTGAGCACTTTTAACGCCTCTGCGAGCCTGGCAAGGTTTTCTGCGCTTCTGTCATAGCAGAGGTCGAGGTCATTTGTAACTGTAGGCGACCCGTGCGCCCTTCCGGCGAGTCCTCCGATAAGAACAAAGCTAACTCCGTGTTCAATGAGAGTCGAAAGGGCGCGGACAGGATCGTATCGTTTCATCATTTCGCAGGCCTGGTCTTGGGGCGAAATATCTCAAGAACGTCCGCCTCTTGGACGGCCAGATCAAGTCTCTCCCGCGGCGTCAACTTGAGCAATTCCCGCATGACGCTTCGGTCTATACCGATCCCAAGTCGCGGCGTCAACTCGAGATCGAAGCCACATGCCTTCAGCAAGCGCTCCATCGTTCCAACCCTTGGCTCACCGGTCCCACTTTCGATCCGTGCGATAAGCGGCTGCTTCACACCGGCGAGTTCGGCCAGTCCACGCTGGGTCAGCCCTGTCCGGCGTCTTGCCCGTCGGAGCATCCGACTTGAATCCATTAAGGGATGATAACAGATAAGTTATCAACCTACCGCGCCAGTCGTCGATCGATCCTGCCGCATTCTCGAAGAATAAGCCGAATTTTAGGAGCTGCTCTCGAGCGTTCTGTGGCCAGCGCTTCCCCTTCCTAGCAACTCCTCTATCGCTAGGGGCGGATCGGGAGCTGTCATTAGAGTTTCTCCGATCAGAACAGCATCGACACCTGCTTCTTCCAAGGCGGCGACATCGGCCCTGGTTCGGATGCCGCTCTCTGCCACCATCGCGACGTCATCAGGGATCTCGTCGCGGAGCCGGACGGCGAGACCTCGGTCCACTTCGAATGTCCGCAGGTCGCGCTGATTCACTCCGATCAAGTGGGGTTCGACCTCGAAGGCTGCGTCGAGCTCGCGCGCTTCGTGAATCTCTATCAAGGCCGCTAGCCCGTACTCGCGTGCCGCCGCGGCGAGGTCGGCGAAGAGGCCCCAGTCTGGGAGCGCCGCGACGATCAGAAGAATCGCGTCGGCCCCTGCGGCTCGCGCCTCTGCAACCTGGTAGATGTCGATAACGAAGTCTTTTCGCAGCACTGGCAGGTAACAAGCTGCGCGGGCGGCGACGAGGTCGGATAGCGAGCCCGAGAAAAACTGAGGCTCAGTTAGGACAGAGAGGGCCGCGGCGCCACCTTCCTCATATGCGGCAGCCACTTGAGCCGGATCGGCGTCCTCACGAATCGGACCGACCGATGGGGAGCGTCTTTTGAATTCTGCGATGACCGAAATCTCCCCGCCGCGAATGGCGTCTTCGAAGTGACGACCTGGGTCCTGGTCGCGCGCAATCGACTCCAAATCGTCGAAGGATTTGATCTTTCGGGCGCGAGCAACTCTCTCGCGAGTTGCTTCGAGAATCTCGTCAAGCAGATTGGCCATATCGCCTTTCTATCCATTCCAGCGTCAGGGTGCCAGCGCGCAGGAGCGCGTCGGGCTGCACGACCTCAAAGGTATCGGTTGGCTTGTGAAAAGTCTCGTGTTGTCCCGTCCACAGAAGCACGGCTGGTATGCCGATGCGCGAGTAGGACGTATGGTCCGAGATGTCTCCCCGCTCTAACGATCCGGTGGGCACGCCGATCGACTTTGCTATCTCGAGCAACTCGCCCGCAAGCGCGGACGGCGCCTCACGATCGGCCACTACCAAGACTTTCGGCCCCGCTCCGATCATGTCGATCGACAACATCGCCTTGATCAAAGACTTGTCGGAGCTCGAAGCATGGGCCCTTGACCCCTCATGGTGCTTGCGGCTCGCTGGGTGAATTTCCTCGGCCGCGAACGCGACCAGTTCGATTGGCAGATCGGTCCCCGGTAGCGACTCAGCCAGGGCGAGCACCACCGCTACACCCGATGCGTTGTCATTTCCTCCTGGAGAGCGGGCCACAGTGTCGAAGTGTCCGCCGACAACCACATAACCGGATGAATAGTTCGCGCTTTGCAGTCTTGCGATCACATTGGCGGAACTTCCGCCGTCTGATCGCTTGAACGTTTGGTGGGCGACGTCCCAACCGGTTTGCTTGAACGCTGCCGTAATGTAGTCGAGGGCTCTACGTTCGCCCTCACTACCCGTCGGGCGGGGGCCGATGTCGACCGACAAAGCCCGATCGTGCTCAAGAGCCCTCTCTACAGAAAATAGTCGGATGCTCTTGGCGGGCGAGGGAGACGGTGACGGCGCGGCGGAAGCCGAATGAGTCGGCGCTGGAAAGACCGGCGGAGAGATTGTCGACGTGCGGGCGCACGCGACGGACAGCAATAGAGCCGCGCTCGCGGCGATTCGGCCTAGGCGGCAGGAAGGGTTACTCGAAACTTCGCTCCGCCGCCGGGCGCGTTGGCAGCGGAGACGGATCCACCCATCGCCGTGACCAACTCCTTTGTTATTGCGAGACCGAGCCCGGTGCCCACGTTTCGCAATCCTTTGTACTTCCCCCAAAGAAACTCCCTCTCGAAAGCGTGCCCTAAATCTTCATCCGCAAAACCCGGCCCGTCATCGGCCACCTCAATTACACATGATGGCCCTGTTTGATTCGGGGGGTTCGCAGCTTCTGGCGCGCCCTCGTCATGCCTCCGGGCTGCTGCTACCCCCCCGGTCCCCCCCTCCCCGGCCGACAACACGGTGATCCGGCCTCCCGACGGCGTATAGCGCAGGGCGTTCTCTACGAGATTGGTAAGGACTTGAGTCAGCCTGTCCTGATCTGCCACAACGATCTCCTCACCTGTCTCGATCTCGATGGAAACACCTGCCTCAGCGGCCTGTCGTGCAAAGCTCTTTTGGACCTGGACAATGACGGGCGCGAGCGCAAACTCTTCTTTGCCGACCGTGAATCTTGCGGTATCGATTCGTCCGAGATCTAGAAGATCCGAGACGAGTCGCGCAAGTCTGCGGGATTCGCCAACTATCACGTTGGCGGCCTCCTTGCGTTTGTCTCCCCCGGCGATGCCATCCTCAATGGCCTCCGCATAACCTTGAATGGCGGTAAGCGGCGTTCTCAATTCGTGGGATATGGAAAGAAAGAATTCGCGCTGACGCCGGTCGGCGTCTCCCAAATCTTTTGCCATGCTGTTGAAGGACGCTGCAACCACGCCGATCTCGTCGCCCGATTTCACGTCGACACGCCGGCTGAAGTCGCCCTTGGCCACGTCCGATGCTGCTGCGGCAAGCTCGCGTAGCGGGTTCGCAATACGTCTTGAAAGGTAGAGGGACGCTAGCGCAGCAGCGATGGCGGCCACCAGCGCTGATGCGAAGATTCTGTTCCGCGCTCGAAGCGCATCCGGCCCGGCCCGCGCTTCGCGCTCTAAGACGACCACTAGTTGACGCCGCCCCTGAAATGGCTGAGCCACAAAGAGGATCTCACCGGGCCCGGCAGGACTCCTCCCCTGCACCGCAGTACCCCCTGCCAGGCTTCTAACTTCGTCCTGAGTTAGTTCGACTTTGGGCGCGCCGCTTAGCACGGCCAGGGATCCATCTGGAGAAATTTCGTAAAGAGTTGCTTCGGAAAGGTTGAGGGCTCGCTGCAGAAACCGCGTTTGCCGCTGTGGTTCTTTTCCAAACAGTCCGCCCTCCGCAACGATCGAGCGCGCTTGACGGTTTAACTCCTCAAGGGCTGCCCGGTCTGACGATTGCCTTATCAAGCGAGTAGCCACCGCAGCCGCGATCCCTACAGATGCAAGGGCAGTCACGATCAAGGCCGCCGCAAGTTTGGTGCGGATTGATAAACCCGGCCTCACGTTATCCATCCTTAAGATCGCCCTCGGCCGGCTTCGGTGTCTATCTTGTAACCAACGCCCCTGATCGTCGTCAGCGGCAGAGATGTTCCCAATTTCTTTCGTATCGTGCGGATGTGCGCGTCGACGGTGCGCTCGCCTCCGTAGAAGTCGTAGCTCCACACCGCCGACAGAATTTGTTGGCGGCTCAGGACGATTCCGCGGTGTTGCATCAGGTAAAGAACGAGGTCGAACTCCTTGGTGGTCAAGTAAACCGCTTTGTCGTCCACAACCGCTTCCCTGCGCTCGGGCCAGAGGGTGACACCTCCGGCCGTAATTGGTGCCGCACCTGCCGGACCTGGCTCGACCCTTCGAAGGATCGCCTTAACGCGGGCCACCAATTCTCGGGGTGAAAAAGGTTTAGTCAGGTAATCGTCAGCCCCCATTTCCAGACCTAACACCTTGTCGACCTCAGAGTCGCGGGCAGTCAGCATCAGCACAGGAAGGTTGCTCTTGGCCCTGAGCCTGCGGCAGACTTCGATCCCGTCGATGCCCGGCAGAGCGATATCGAGCACGAGCATGCTGGGAGGGCGCTCCTCGAGCCGAGCAAGCCCTTTCTCGCCGGTGGTTTCGTGAATGACGCGGTACCCCTCTTGCTCGAGGTACATGCGGACTACATCTGCGATCTTTTCATCGTCTTCAATTATCAGGATCTCGCCCTTTGAAGTACTCATGTCTTTATTCTGGAGGGCCGCGCTTCGCTCTTTGGGAAGATCGCGTGAAGTTGCGGTGAAATTATTCTCGTCGCTCCGCCATCGAAACGGCCTCGAACAGGGCCCTGGCCTTGTTGAGCGTTTCCTCCCATTCGGTTTTGGGGTCGGAATCGGCGACGATCCCCGCCCCCGCCTGGACATGAATCCGGCCTTCAGTCACATAAGCAGTGCGCAGTGCGATACAGGTGTCGAGGTCGCCTGAGAAATCGAAGTACCCGGCCACACCAGCGTAAGGGCCCCTGCGCGTAGGCTCCAATTCATCGATGATCTCCATGGCCCTTATCTTCGGAGCCCCCGAAACGGTTCCTGCCGGAAAAGAGGCGTAGAGCGCGTCGAGACCTGTGAGCTGGCGGCCAAGTTCACCGGAGACCTGAGAGACCAGATGCATAACATGCGAGTACTTCTCGACGATCATCAGCTCTTCTACTTTCACGCTCCCGTACTCGGCGACGCGGCCGATGTCATTTCTGGCCAAGTCCACCAGCATCACGTGCTCCGCGCGTTCTTTTTCGTCGGAAAGAAGCTCCTGCTCGAGCAGCAGGTCCTGGGCCTCGGTCTCGCCTCGCGGTTTGGTACCGGCGATAGGGCGCTGCATCACCCTTCTGCCCTGGACTTTCACAAGAGGCTCCGGTGAGCACCCCAGCAGCGTGATGGCGGGATGACGGATAAAGAACATGTAGGCGCTTGGATTAACCAGTCGCAACATTCTGTATACATCGAAGGGATCCGCCTTCAACTCCGTTGAAAGCCGATGCGACAACACAACCTGAAAGACGTCACCGGCAACTATGTATTCCTTGGCGACTTCTACGGCCTTGCGAAACTTATCCTCAGTCATCGATGATGAGGGAACGACCGGGGGCGTCGCCTTCGGCTGGACCGGCTCGTAGCTAAGAGGGGTTCCAAGTTTCGTGATGAGGGCCTGGGCCCGCTCGATCGCTTCTTCCCTGCCCTCAGGGGCGAATGCATTCGATACGACGGTGATGCGCTGACGCAGATGGTCGAAGGCGAAGATGACCCGCGGACACATGATCACCATCTCTGGGACATGGATGTCGGCGGTCGTCGTTTGCGGCAGTTTCTCTAGGTAGCGGACGACGTCGTATCCCAAATATCCCACCGCGCCGGCGAAGAATGCGGGGAGGCCCGGAAGTGCCGGTGCGCTGAAGGACGTCAGCAAGCTCCTCAAATGCTCCAGCGGAGTCATACCCGAATCTGCAGACCCGGATGCCGGCTCGTATTCGACTTTGCCGTCTTTGGCAACCATGACAACGAACGGATCGACTCCGATGAATGAATAGCGGCCCCAGCGCTCACCCTGTTCAACCGATTCGAGCAAGAAGGCTGGGGAGTTCGGGGGGGTAGCAGCCGCCCTACGCTCCGAGTCCGGCCCGCCAGAAGCTGCGAACCCCCCGAGATCAATTGCCTGCGACGACAGCTTCATATACGCGGAGACCGGCGTCTCAAGGTCGGCCGATATCTCGGCCCACACGGGAACGACGTTGTGATCTTTGGCCAGGGCCTCGAACTCATCGGGCCCGGGCTTGAACTCGATCAATTAGGGAGAGTTCTATAGAAGCAGGTCGTTTCGCCGGTGTGGCATGCAGGACCGTCGGGGTGAACCTTCACTACCAACGCATCTGCGTCACAGTCGTAGCGAATTTCAGTAACGTGCTGGAAGTTTCCGGAAGTAGCTCCCTTATTCCAAAGCTCCCCTCGGCTGCGGCTCCAAAACCAAGTCGTGCCCTTCTCGATGGTGAGACGCAGTGATTCGGAGTTCATCCAACCCATCATCAGGATGTCTTTGGATTCTGTGTCTTGCACGATGGCGGGTATGAGCCCATCGGCGTTGTATTTGAGTTCGGGGATCAAGTGACTGAGATCATCCGCTCCAGGGCAAGCCGGGCCCGATCGGCGATCTCCTTGGGCACCGTCACTTCGTAAACCATGTTCTTTAGAGAGTTGAGCAAATTGTCGGGAGTGATCATCTTCATGTACTTGCAGATGGCCTCTTCGTTGACCGCAATGAATTCCTTCTCGGGATTGTCCTTTCGAAGACTGTGCAACAGGCCCGTTTCGGTCGCCACGATGATCTGCTTGGCGTCGGTTGCCGTTGCGCGCTTTTGCATCCCAGATGTGCTGAGCAGGTGCGTACGGTCCGCCGGAAT
>CAZCSK010000041.1:0-18846 GCA_964501265.1 uncultured Actinomycetes bacterium | reverse complement strand
CCCGGCCGCACATGCACGGATTGGCGGCGCCTACAAGACAGACATTTGCGGGGAACCGAACTGCTGCACCTTGACGGGCCACAGTCACGAAGCCTTCCTCGAGCGGTTGGCGCAACGCTTCAAGGACTGCGCGCGAAAACAAGGGAAACTCATCTAGAAACAAGACGCCATTGTGCGCGAGGGAAACCTCGCCTGGACGGGGAGTCATATGTCCCCCGCCGATCACTCCGGCCGCGGAAGCTTGGTGATGGGGTGACCGAAAGGGGCGCTCTGTCACCATCGGCTGGCCAGCGGTGAGTAGCCCAGCGACCGACCAAACTCTGGTCACCTCCAAAGCTTCCTCCACGTCCAGGGGTGGCAAAATGCCCGGGAGGCGGCGGGCAAGCATCGTCTTTCCGGCCCCGGGGGGCCCGACCATCAGGACGTTGTGGCCTCCTGCCGCGGCGATTTCGAGGGCCCTTCGGGCGAGCGCCTGACCATTGACTTCCGACAGATCTGGCCCCGGACCGGGGTCAAAGCAGAGCAGACGTTCGGGTTGGGGCAGATCTTCATGCGCTTGCAGTTCGCCGTTTAAGAATGCGACCGCATCAACAAGATGATCCGCTCCAAATACTTTCACTCCTGGAACGAGCCCAGCCTCAGAGGCGTTGGAATGAGGCACGACGACGCCTTTGGCCCCGAGGGCTCTCGCCGCGAGCGACGCCGCCAACACCCCCCTGACCGGTCGAAGCCGTCCGTCCAACGCCAGTTCCCCAACGACCACATATCCGGCGATCTTCTTGGGGTTTACTCTGCCGCCCGCCGCCAGGATTCCGACGGCCAGGGGGAGATCGAACATCGGCCCGTCCTTGCGAAGATCGCCAGGAGCCAAGTTGGCGGTGATTCTCTTTTGCGGCCAATCCTCCCCGGAGTTCACAATCGCGGACTCGACCCGCTTTCGCGCCTCCCTGACCCCTGCGCTTGGAAGTCCAACGATCTGGAAGTCAGGCAAACCCTGGGCAAGGTTGACCTCTACTTCAACGGGCCGGGCATCCATCCCAACGATAGCGACCGACGAAACTTTTGCGAGCATGAAAACACAATAACGATGGGGTCTGACAGAAAAACTGACCCCTTCGTGGAATGCTCAAGCGTTTAGCTGGGGAAGTCCGTGCCCAGCCATTTGTTAACCGCAGTTCCGAAGGGCTCTGCGCGGCCTGCCACCAGCTCCATGAGATTGACGGCCGTTGACCGAGCCTGCTGCACCATATCCGGCGGGTATCCCAACGTGGTGGAGTGAAGTTCGAACTCATCGGAGTCAAGAAGAGTCGTCACGCCCGCGGGTGATCGGATCACATCCAGGTCGAGGTCGAGGATGGTTACCACGTCGCCATCCCATCGAGGCGGCATCGCAACGTGAACGTAGAGATCATGTGCCGGCCAGGTTGGCGAGTACATCGCCTGAAACCACTGCTCTCGCGGAATGAGTTCCACGGCGGAGAAAGAGAAGGCCGAGACTTGCCCGTCGCCTCTCTGAAAAGGCGTCCCCTTCCGAGCAAGCACCCAGTACCCCCATTCATCCTCACCGAGGTATTCAGCCTCGTAACGGTAATGGGGAGCGTCGGGCCACTTTCTAAAGTTGAGATTGATTTTCCTCACTCAACGAGACGTTTCCATCCGCTTATTCCGGTTTTGGAGAAGTACAGAATCCGGTCAGCGGTCAAGGCGTAATAAATGCCCTGGTGCTCGGCTAGGGCCTCCACGGGCAAGCGCATTTCGCTATAAACCCACTTGAAGCCCTCATCGTTGGAATAGAAGATTCCACCCGCCGTCCCGAGCAATATGCGGTCTTGTTTAGTGCGGTCAACCAGAATCGAGCGAGCAGGGGTCTTCAGAATCTTTCGCCATGGCGCATCTCCTCCGAGAGATCGCCAGTACCCCGACGTCAAGCCGCCCGCCACGATGACGACGGGGTCGCCGGGAATGCCTCCAATCGTGACGATCTCCCGCGGCCCGTCAATCGCCGTGACTCTCTGCAACGAGTTGTCAGACTTGATCAGGACAAGGTGGCTCGCATCCTCGGCGATGTAGACATTTCCTTCTGGGTCGCCCGCCATCGCGATCCCGTCTTGGATGACCCCATAGGATCGTTCGTAGGTCACCAGATCCGATGTGTCGAGCAGGATCTTGTTGTGCAGGACAACGGCTTTGTCGGCAGCCCTGGCAACGAGCACGCGTTTGCCCGAGTATTCCTTCACCTTGGTCCACTCCTTGCCATCCGGGCTCACGTAAAGACCCTTGGAAGTGCCGACCAGAAATCCTTTCTCGATGGCCGTCAACGACAGAATCGCAGCCTCTCCGGGAATCTCCCCCGGCAGTTTCCTTGAAGATACGAGCGCGAATGCCAGCGCTCCGACCACAAGCAATACAAGTCCGGCCAGGACTAACTTTGGCCAGCGCCGCCTCATTTGCTATTCGCCTTTGAAGTTGGGGAGGCGCTTTTCAAGAAAGGCTGCAATGGCCTCTCCAACGTCGCTCGTCGAAAAGACGATCGATTGATTCAGGGACTCCTGGTCGAGAACTTCGTCAAAACTCTGCGCGAAAGATTCGTTGATGGCCTTCTTCAGAAGACGCATTGCGATCGGAGGGCCGGCGGCTAGTTTCGTCGCCCACTCCTTCACTGTTACCTCAAGTTCTGAAACCGGTACTACGAGGTTGGCAATTCCAATCTCATAACAGCGGCGTGCGTCGATGGCTTCGCCGAATAGGGCAAGTTCTTTTGCTCGGTGAAGGCCGACCGCCCGCGGCAAGGTGAATGTGCCGCTCATGTCGACAACCAAACCTCTTTTGACGAACAGTTCGGCCAACTTGGCGTCCTCAGCCATGATCACAAGATCACAGGCCAGCGCGAGGTTCGCCCCTCCCCCGGCCGCCCACCCGCGAACCGCGGCGATGCCGGGCTTGGGGCACGTGACGATCTTTTTCATGATCTGGTGAATCTCGCGCATGCGATCGAGCATCTGCGCGGGGCTGGAGGGAGCATCCCCGATTGCCGAGAGGTCGGCTCCGGAGCAGAAGTGATCTCCCACCCCGGTTAGGACAAATGCCCGGATATCTTTGTCGGCCGCAATCGCGTCGAAGACTCGCCCCAGTTCGGAGAACATAGTGCGGTCAACGGCGTTGCGCTTCTCAGGTCGGTTGAGTTTGACGGTAGCAATTCCGTCGGCATCCTCGACAATCAGGGTCTGGTAGTTCGTTTCCACTTGAGCTGCATCTTATCCCGTTGATTCCGGGGGGGTTCGCAGCTTCTGGCGCTCCCAGGTCATACCGACGGGCCGCGCTACCCCCCCGGCCCCCCCCAAGTGCCCTGGGCTTCGCCCGCCTTCGCGTCTCTCGCTAGAAAGCGTTGGGGATATGGTCGACTTCCGGCCCCCGGGGGCCGGGAACCACCGAGACAACGTCGAAGCGGACTGTTTCGTACGAGGGCCGCTCGATGGCCAGGAAGGCGCCTGCCAGACGACGTAAGCGACCCTGTTTTCGATGATCCACGGCCAAGGCGGGATCGACAAAAGCCCGGGTCGAGCGCGCCTTCACTTCGACAAAGACAAGCGTGCGGCCCTCGAATGCGACGAGATCGAGTTCGCCGAATCGAGTGCGCCAGTTGCGGCAAACGATTCGCAAACCTGCCTTGGCAAGATGCTCCGCCGCAGCGTTTTCACCGAAGACCTTAAGCTCCTGGTTGCTCATGGGGAGGAATAGTAATCTCGGGGGGTGACAAAAACCGCGCCCGTCACCACCGACCGACCAGATCAGGCAGAACACACCAAAGCCGACGTCCCCTGGGTCGTCATCGTATGGAACGACCCGATCAATCTAATGTCCTATGTCGTTTGGGTTCTTCAGAAACTGTTCGGCTACTCGCTCGAAAAGGCAACTAACCTGATGCTCGATGTCCATCACAAGGGGAAGGCTGTTGTGTCAAACGGCTCCCGAGAGAAGGCGGAGGCCGACGTGTTCCGTCTGCACGCCCACGGCCTTTGGGCGACCATGACAAAGGATCAATAGTGTTCAAACGCCGCCGCGGCGAGGTTCGAGCCGAGATCGGCAAGGACGAGGCAGGGCTGCTTCTAAAACTGATGCTCGAGTACGAACAGGTCCTCGACTCGGCTGCCGATCCAGGCGACCCGGTGATCGCGCGCCTCTATCCTTCGGCAAGCCTGGAAGATCAACAAGTTGCTCGCGAGTTCGATGAATTGGTGCGAAGCGACCTGGACAGTTCCAAGAGGCACGCTCTGTCGGTCGCTCGGTCAAGCCTCGGCCCGACAGGCTGGGCGGGAAGGGTCGAAGAGGATCAGTTAAACGCCTGGCTGACCCTGCTGACGGATCTGCGTCTTTCGATTGGAGTCCGCCTTGACGTCACCGAGGAAATGATGGATACCGTTCCCGATCCATCCGATCCAAAGCAATGGCCCCTGGCCGTGCTCCACTGGCTCGGGGCCTTGCAGGACAGCCTGTTACAGGCGTGCATGCACTAAATCAGGTTAGGAGGCGGCCCGGAACGCCTTCGTCGATCAGTTTCTGCACGGGGGCGAAGAGTCGCCTATGAAGAGGCGAGGGTCCGAAGGCTGAGAGCGCCCATCGATGTTGGGGCGACGGATATCCCTTGTTCGAATCGAAACGGTAGAACGGATAGAGGTCCGCCAGATTCGACATCAGTTCGTCCCGCACAACTTTGGCGACGATCGAAGCTCCCGCTATGGAGACCGATTCAGAGTCGCCGCGCACGATTGTTGTCGTCGATTCTCCAAGAAAGTTCCAGTTGCCATCGAGCAGGAATGCGTCGGGCTTTGTGGCCAGGCCCTCAAGCGCACGGCGGGCAGCTCGGCGCTGCGCCTCTGACAGACCCACTGCGTCGATCTCATCGGGCCAGGACATCCCGATCGACCAACACAAGCATGCTTGCTTTACTCGCTCCGACAACCATCGTCTGCGTGCCGGGTCGACGAGTTTGGAATCGCGCAGTTTGTAGATGCGCTTGCCAGGTTCAAAGACGACCATCCCGACGGCCAAGGGGCCGGCCCAGGCGCCGAGTCCAACTTCGTCGACGCCGGCGATGAGATCAGCACCGCCCTCGATCAGAGCGCGCTCGTTTCGCATGCTTGGTACAGGATTTGTCCGACGGATGCGACCGCTGCGCGTGGAGTAAGTGCGGGTCCGATACGTGGCTTTGAAGGGCACCCGTCGACCCTACTGCCAAGGAGCGTCTTCGAGACGAAATTCCCCTAGTTGCTCATCCAGTCCAGACGATCGAGGGGCCAGATGAGAATGAAGGCTCGTCCCACAATGGTTGACTTGGGGATGGGCCCAAAGACGCGGGAATCCTGCGAGTTGCCCCGGTTGTCGCCCATTACGAAGACCGTGTCCTTGGCGACGGTGACGGGGGCGAACTTCGGCATCGGAGTCTGGTCATGTGTGTAGGGCTCAGTGAGTTTGCGGTCGTTGACGAAAACGGCGCCATCCTTGACCTCGACGGTCTGCCCCTCGGTCGCTATAACCCGCTTGATGAAGTCCGTCTCCGACGATCGCAAGCCCAGGCCCTCCGCCGCATCTCGGAGGAAATTGCCAACGAGGCCATTGTCAGCCTCTTGCTTGGTCCCTCCCAGGGGAGAAACGAAAACGACCACGTCCTTGTACTTGGGCTCGGTGAATCGATACACAAACTTTGAGACCAAAACGCGGTCTCCGACCAGAAGGGTGTTTTCCATCGAGCCCGACGGGATAAAGAAGGCCTGCAAGACGAACGTCTTTATCAGTAGCGCGATGCCGAATGCGACGATAACGAGTAGCGGAAGCTCCTTCAGCAGGTCGACAAAACCCTCCTTGCGTTCCGGGACGACTTCGGAGTGCTCGGGCAGAATGTCGTGGCGTTCCGTACTCAACTGCTCAGACACGCTTTTCCTTGATCTTGGCAGCCTTGCCGACACGGGATCTCAGGTAATACAACTTGGCTCTGCGAACGTCGCCTCGCGTCACAACTTCGATCTTGGAAAGGAGCGGAGAGTGCACGGGGAAACTTCGCTCCACTCCGACACTGAAGGAAATCTTGCGAACGGTAAACGTCTCACGGATGCCGGCGCCTTGCCTGCGAATCACCACCCCCTGAAACACCTGGACGCGCTCACGCTCGCCTTCTACGACCCGCACGTGCACTTTGACGGTGTCGCCGGCCCGGAAATCGGGCAGGTCGGCTCGAAGGGTAGGGCGCAGCAGCGCATCGGTCTTGGACAACGTTCCTCCTTGGATTGGGCGTCATTGAATCGGCCCATGGCTATTAGCGAGTGAAACGATGATAACGCAGAGAGGAGCTTGGGGGGTGCGGGGGGGGTAGCAGCCCCCTCATGTACGGACCCGCGCGCGCCAGAAGCTGCGAACCCCCGCAATCAATGCGCCTTAATGATCAATCCAGTAGGTCTGGCCGGACCTCTGCCGTGCGGCGCTCGGCCTGCTCCCGCCGCCAAGCGGCAATCTTGGCGTGATCCCCCGACAAAAGGACATCGGGAACCGCGTGGCCCCGATACTCGTTGGGACGCGTGTAGTGGGGGTATTCCAGAAGACCGGACGTGAAGGACTCTTCGGCAAGGGACTCGTCGTTGCCTAAGACCTGCGGCACCAACCTGGAGACCGCTTCGATGACCACCAGCGCGGCCGTCTCTCCTCCCGCCAACACGAAGTCGCCGACCGAGATTTCTTCGGCCCCGAGGATCTCGGCGGCACGCGCATCGATCCCTTCATAGCGCCCGCAGACCAGCACGACTTGTTCGGCTTGGGATAACTCCTTTGCGAGGAAATGCTCGAACCTACGGCCCGCGGCCGAAAGCAAGAGCACCCTCCCACCGGGTCGAAGTATTGCTTCAACCGCTTCGACGACCGGGCCGGGCATCATCACCATTCCAGGCCCCCCGCCGTAGGGAACATCGTCTACCGCCCGGTGCGCCCCTGGGGAGGCCCAGTTCCTCAAATCGTGCACGCCAACTTCGACAACCCCGTTCTCGATCGCTTTCCCGAGCAAACTGACTTTCAGCGGCGATTCGAAGGTTTCGGGGAAGATGGTGATTACGTCGAATCTCACAAGAGTCCTTCAGGAAGATCCACAACTATGCGTCGGGCTTTGATGTCTACCGATATAACGATGTCCTTCACGGCTGGAACTAGTACTTCACCATTAGTGCTGGTGACTCGCCAGAGATCCTGCTCGGCGCGCTCGACGATCTCCGTCATGACTCCGATTTTGTGTCCATCGGAGTCAAATACCTCGCAACCCGCAAGCTCGTGCTCCCAGTAGGAATCCTCCCTCGCCGGTGGCACCTCGTCTTTGTCGACAAAGATGAACGCACCGCGAAGTTGATCCGCCGCAGTTCGACTTTCAATATCCTGAAAATGAACAAGCAACATCTTTCCGTGAGGACGGCTTCCGATTATTTGGCGAACAGTCGAATCAACGAGTAGTTCTGCGCCAATCCGAAACCGCAAGGGATTTTCAGTATCCGAGCGGACAACAACCTCTCCTCGGATGCCGTGACCGCGGACGATCTGGCCGACGACGATCAATTCCGGGGGGTTCGCAGCTTCTGGGCGTGCCCTGGATTCGATCAGTCGATTATCTCGACGATGGCGTTGCGGTCCTCCTTGGTGGCCGCAGCTTTGACGACTGCCCTGATCGCGCGCGCCGTGCGGCCCCCGCGGCCGATCACTTTTCCCACGTCGTCTGAATGAACGAAGAGGTCGTAGAGGATCGTCCCCCCCTGATCTTCCTCTTCGACGCGTACGTCATCGGGGTTGTCAACCAGAAAAGAAACGACGAATTCGAGCGTTTCGCGCGAACCCATTAGGAGGACTTGGGCTGGATACCGGCTATTTGAAGAAGTTTCACGACGGCATCTGAGGGCTGCGCGCCTTTGCTGAGCCATTCAGTCGCACGCTCGGAGTTGATCTCGACCTCCGAAGGCTCCGTCCTTGGGTTATAGCGGCCGATGTCCTCGATGAATCCGCCGTCACGGGGGGCGCGCGAGTCGGCAACCACAACCCGGTACGTGGGTTGCTTCTTCTTGCCGATACGACGAAGTCTTATTCGAACCATAGGTGCAGCAGTTTAGCATCGGAACTAAATGCCGGGGAACTGCATGCCTTTTCGGCCTTTGCCGGGGCGCAGTTTTGACATTTGCTTCATCATCTTGCGCGCTGCTTCGAACTGTTTCAGCAGGTCGTTAACTTGATGTACTCCCGTTCCCGAACCTTTGGCTATCCGCGATCGGCGGGGACCGGAAATCAGCTTGGGGTCTGCCCTTTCTTTAGGGGTCATCGAGCGGATGATCGCCTCGGCGCGGGTCAAGTCAGTCTCTGAGACGTCGGCGTCGGAAATCTTGCCCACACCGGGGATTCCCGGGAGCATCTTCAACATTTGGCCCAAACCACCCATTTTCTTCACGCTCTGCATCTGCTCGAGAAAGTCTTCGAGGTCAAAACTTGCGTCCATCACCTTACGCGCTTGAACTTGTGCTTCCTCCTCGGTGACAACCGATTCGGCTCTTTCGATCAAGGTCAGTACATCGCCCATACCCAGGATGCGCGATGCAATGCGGTCAGGATGAAATGGCTCCAGATCTTCGAGCTTCTCGCCGTTCGACGCGAACTTGATCGGCCGTCCGGTAACTGTTGTGGCCGACAGCGCGGCTCCGCCGCGGGCGTCGCCGTCGATCTTGGTGAGGACGATGCCCGTGAGCGGCAGAGTCTGCGAAAAGGCATTTGCGGAATTCAGCGCATCCTGGCCGGTCATGGCATCGAGAACGAACAGGACTTCATGAGGCTCAACAGCCTTGTGCACTTGAGCCACTTGAGCCATCATTTCTTCGTCGATATGCAGTCGGCCCGCGGTATCGATGATGACCACATCGGCTTCACGGCGGCCACGGTTAAGGCCCGCACGGGCCACCTCGACCGGGTCAGTCGCCTCCAAGTCTGCATGGATCGCCACTCCGGCCCGTTCTGCCAGAATCTGCAGTTGCTTGATCGCGGCTGGTCGTTCAAGATCCGCTGCCACCAGCAGAACGCGCTGGCCCTTCTTCTTGATGTGAAGACCGAGTTTGGCCGCAAGCGTTGTCTTTCCTGAACCTTGCAAACCGGCGAGCAGGATTACCGTCGGAGGCGAGGGCGCCTTCTCGAGAGGGACGACCTTGGTACCCAGGATCTTGACTAGCTCATCGTTGACTATCTTGATGACCTGCTGACCTGGAGTCAGCGAATGCAAGATGTCCTCGCCCACCGCACGCTCCCTGACGCTGGCTAGGAAAGTCTTCACGGCGGGCAGCGCTACGTCCGCTTCCAAAAGCGCGAGTCTGATCTCGCGCAGCGCGACGTCGACGTCTTTGTCGGTTAGCCGGCCGTGACCGCGAAGTTTCTTGAAGACGGAATCAAGCCGCGAACCCAGAGCCTCGAACATGCGTCAATTGTAAGTTCAGATCACGAAGAGTCCTTTACGCACCCAGTAGCGCACTCACAAACGTGGCGGCGTCGAACTTTTCCAGGTCGTCGATGGATTCGCCAAGGCCTACCGCCTTCACCGGGATGCCCAACTCTTCCTGGATCGCCACGACGATCCCACCCTTTGCTGTTCCGTCGAGTTTGGTTAGCACGACTCCCGTGATTTCGATTGCTTCGAAGAATGTCCTCGCCTGAGCGATGCCGTTCTGGCCGACTGTGGCATCGATCACGAGGAGGCTCTCGGCGATCTGGCCGGCTTCACGCTCGGCGATTCGCCGTACCTTCTTCAGTTCCTCCATAAGGTTCGTCTTTGTGTGGAGTCGCCCCGCGGTATCCACGATGACCAGGTCAATCCCGCGTGCTTTCGCGTGAGCGATGGCGTCGTACACCACCGCCCCAGGATCGCCGCCAGGTGCGTGACGAACCATGTGAACGCCCAGGCGCTCGGCCCAGGTTCCCAATTGGTCGATGGCTGCGGCCCTGAACGTGTCGGCTGCGGCAAGGACCACTGAGCGTCCTTCGAGGAGCTGCGCATGCGCCAACTTGGCAATCGACGTCGTCTTGCCAGCGCCGTTCACACCGGTGACCAGCCATACATTGGCGGGGCCCGGAATGATCTTGAGAGTCGGATCGCTCTTGCTCAAAATTCTTGTCAGTTCCTTCTCGAGCAAAGCCGACACCGCCCCCGCCGGGGGGTTGGCCGCCCTCATTACTCCAACAATGTCTGCAGATGCCCCGACGCCAAGGTCGGCAAGGATCAGGGACTCTTCGATTTCGTCATAGGACTCGTCCGTCAGACGATCTCGGTGAGCAAGCGCTCCGAGACTTCTCCCAAGAACGCCTCGCGTCTTGGCCAGGCCCTGAGATAAACGCGAAGGCTGCGGGGGCAGGGCCTCAACCGGGGCTGCTTCAACGGGGGTGGGGGGTTCGAGGGCGGGGGGTTCGAGGGCGGGGGGTTCGAGGGCGGGGGGTTCGGGAACCGGGGGCTCGGAGGGCCGACGCCTGCGAAGCCGCACAAGCAGCACGAAGAACACGACAATCGCAACGAAGGCAGGAAGGTAGGGCAGGTAGATTAGGGCCCCGCCCGAAAACTTCACGACTGGCTGGTTAGGCGGCCCCTCAGAGACTCGACATCCGGGGAACTAACTGTCAGGCGCTCGGAGATCACCCTCGAGGCGCCGTCCGGCTTGATCGAAACTCCGTACAAAACGTCGGCGGCTTCCATTGTTCTTTTCTGATGGGTCACAACGAGTAACTGCGACGATTCTCTGAACCTGCCAAGGAGTCCAAGAAAGCGGTGCAGGTTGACGTCGTCCAGCGCAGCCTCGACTTCATCGAGTATGTAGAAGGGCGAAGGCCGCGCGCCAAAGATCGCAAATAGAACGGCGAGGGCAGAGAGGGCCCGCTCTCCACCCGAAAGAAGCGACAGCCTTTTCAAATTCTTTCCGCCAGGTCGAGCCTCAACCTCAACGCCGCTGGCGAGAAGGTCCTTGGGGTCTGTCAGGCGAAGGCGCCCCTGCCCCCCCGGGAAAAGCATGGCAAATAGGTGTTCGTACTCGCGAGCCACATCGTTGAACGCAGACTCGAAAATGTCACGGATCTTGTCGTCGACCGAGGCTACGACTTTGAAGAGGTCCCTTCTGCTGGCGCGCACATCGGCGATTTGCTGCGCGAGAAAGTCCTCGCGTTCCGTCAGGGATTGAAACTCGCTTGCCGCCAAAGGATTGACGGTTCCCATTTGCGCCAGATCTCGCTCCAGTCTGACGTACTTTCTGCGCAAAGATTCGTCGTCAGCGACTGCCAGCCGGTCGAGCGGTTCGGTCAATCGAGACTCGTCTTCGACCTCCCAACGGTGGCCGTACTTGGCGGCCGTCTCGTCCGGATCGCATTGCCATTCCTCGCGCATGCGCTCCTCGAGGACCCGCGCTCTTATCCGCATCTCGCTGTGAGTCAAGTCTTCTTCCCGCGCCTTGACTCTAAGATCGTCGACGGCCACCGCTCGGGTCGCCCTATCCGTACGCAATTCGCTTATCCGGTGGTCGATCTCCTCCAGCGAACCTCGCGAGCCAACGTAGCGATCTTCCGCCTCCGAGGCCCAAGCGCCAACCAAACCGGAAAAGTCGTGCGCTCTATTTGCGATCGACGCAACCTTTTCGGCCTGAGCAAGCATGCTCTCGTGGAATCCGGCGAAGTTAGATGCCGTTGCAGTCGCGCTTTCGAGCGCTTGCGAAACTTCATTGGACTCTTGCTCGATCATCAGTTTCCGGCCTGCAGCCACACCGCTGTGCACGCGAGCTTGTTCGAACGACTCAGCGGTCGCCCCGTGGGCCGCTGTCGCGCGATGGTGCTCGGTTTGCAGCCGCTCCAGATCTTCACTCGCCTTCTGAAGTCCTGCATTAATAGGAGGTAGTCGGAGCGCGAGATCGTCGAGTTTCGTGGACGCCAATACCAGCGCGGCGCTCGCACGTCCGGCCGCGTCCTCGATAGCTGCAATTTCGCGGGCGGTCGCGTGAAGTTCTCTTTCCTGCCCGGCGATTCTTTCCGCGATGGCCGTCATCGATGCATCGAGCTCGTTTAAGGCATGTGAAGCAGTGTCACGGCGCACCTGAGCGGAAGCCCGTTCTTTCTCCACACGCGAAGCCTCAGCCTCGATTCGACCCACAGCATCGCGCGCCTGGGAAGCGGCCGCTGCAACATCCATTGCCCCTCTTGAAACGCGCGGACCTCTTGCTACGACACCGTCAAGCGTTACAAAAGTGAGATCTCGATACTTACTCGCAAGATTCGCAGCCTCGCCGGAGTTGCGGGCGATAAAGATCCCAGCAAGGGGGTCCTCCCCGCGGGGCCCTGCAAGCTTCACGTGCTTTGACAGAGCGTCCGCTTCAGGGCAATCCCCAGCGGCCTCGGCAACGATCACATCGACAGGCTCGTCGGATTTCAAGTTCTCCAAAACCCGTATGGCGCTTTTGCGATCGGACACAACGACTACCCCGGCAGGATTCCCGAACAGCGCCTCGAGGATGGGTTCGTATTGACCGGGAGTCTCGACCAGATTGGCGAGAGTTCCCACGACTCCCTCGATCCCTGCCGACACAATCCGCTGTGCGGCCTGCGGCGAAGCAGCCCCCCCGCGCACGGAAGCTCTCGCGTTAAGGATTGCCGACTCTCGCTCGGCGGTGCGCAACTCGACCTGGACTTCCGATCGGCGGGTTTCAAGTTCCGCAACAAGGACCTCGGCCTGCTGCATTTCGATTTCAAGCGGGGATGCCTCGGCCTCCGATTCAGCGGCGGCCGAGCGCGCTGCCACAAGTTCTCTTTCGGCTTGGGCATGTGTATCTGCAAGGCGTTTTGTGCGTTCGACGAATCGCAATTGTTCGCCAACAGCTACCTCCTTCGAGGCGCCGGCGGCGGCGATCTCTCCGCGAATACGGACTGCCTCCGCAGCAGACTCCCGGTGCGTGGTCCGGATGACCGCGAGCCGCTCCTCGCAATCGGTTCTTGCGGCGCGCTGCATAGAAAGGTCAGCTTCCGCTTGAGTGCGAGTTGCTTGAGCGGCCCCCTCGGCATCTGTTGCCTTGGCGAGTTGAGTATCCAAATCCGCTGCACGGCGTTTAAGTTCCCGAACCTGCGCCTGAGCATCCGCCTCGGTCGAACTTCCCAGTTCCGCCTCCAGGGTGCGCGCCCTCTCCGCTGCAAGTTTGCCAAGCGCGCTCAGTCTCTCTTGGCTTCGAGCAAGCGCCCAAGCGGCCTCGCGTTCCCGCTCCGCCCGCGCTGACACTTCCTGGCGGTGCGATTCGGCCTCGATGAGCTGGCGCTCGATCGTTGAAAGTTCCGTTTCTTGGATGCGGATCACGGCGTCGAGATCGGCGGCGGTGTCGCCCAGCCCGAGGCGCGCTTGGGCAAGGTCTCGCGCGGCGATCACCAATCGAACTCGCCCGAATTCGTCGGCAACTTGCAGATGGCGCTTCGCAACTTCCGCCTGTTCGCGCAATGGCCTCAATTGACGTCGAATCTCTGCCAGCAGATCGGAAAGCCTGACGAGGTTTTGCTCGGTTCCCGCGATCTTGCGGAGGGCCCTCTCCTTGCGGCGGCGATGCTTGCCTACGCCGGCGGCCTCCTCGATGAAGCCACGCATCTGAATTGGGTCGGCGGTCAGCACCGCGTCGAGCTGTCCTTGGCCGATGATCGTGTGCTGCTCGCGGCCGACTCCCGTGTCGGAAAGGACCTCTTGGACGTCGAGCAAACGGCACGTTTGACCGTTGAGCCGGTACTCGCTCTCGCCCGAGCGAAACAGCGAGCGCGTGATCGTCACCTCGGTGAAAGCGATCGGCAAAAGTCCGGCGGAGTTGTCGATAGTGAGGGAGACCTCGGCCATGCCGAGGGCCGGACGGAGCCTGGACCCGGCGAAAATAACGTCCTCCATCTTGCCTCCGCGAAGACTGCGGGGACCCTGTTCTCCCAGCACCCAGCTGATTGCATCTACGATGTTGGAGTTATGCACCACGATTCCGTTGGCGATGAAGTTCTGCGTGACTGGAACGCACAGGTCGTAAACCCACTCACCCCCTGGTTGGCGCTCGACCTCAGTAATCTCGTCCCAGTAGACGTCGGATCGGCCCAGGGTCTCTAGCTGCTCGAAGGCCTGCGCGCTGTCCGGGTCAAACAAGCCGTGGATGCTGATTGCATCAAGGGTGCGACCTAATCCCGGGCGAGTCGCCTGACATCTTTGCTCTGTGTAAGCGGCCAGCGTCGGATATCCAGAACGTAGCCCTTTAACTTTGACGCCCGTAGCGGAAACCAGGTCCCGAACGAGCGACGTGGCACCCGGAAGGATATCCAAGTTGGGATTGTTTGCCAACGGCAACGAAGCGACTGACTCAAGGTGAGACTTTTTTGCCCCGACGAACTTCAAAAGTCTACATGTAGCCTTTACTTGGACAGTTCCGAAAACCGTGAGTCGCCAAGCCCTAACAGGCTCAGCGGTTGGAGAATTCGTTGCTCTCTTCATCCCTGAGGACACCCGCGCAACAACTCCGAATCTAGTAAGAAGAGTTGCCACGCCCTCAACTAACTCCTTGCTAAGGCTGACATACTCCACGCTTGGTCGTTTCGCATCAATTGATCCGTCCCCCTCGAAAAGGGAGGATAGGAATGACTTAACTACGTCATCGGACGCATGGAATATCTGGGGAGGAACTCGTTTCTCCGCGGACCGTGATCCGACCTTGAATTCGAAAACCCTATCCAGGATCCTGGCAACCGTACTCGAGAAGATCAAGACGTCGAATGCACTTTCCTTGTATCGCCTGATTACCGATTCGACTCCAAATGTCGCCTTGGCAGCGAAACAAAAATCGCTAACGATCGAGGGATCGCTGTTAACAAACCAAATTTGGTTAGAGGTGGTGCTCCGTCCCTCAGAGATGCAATAACCGAGGAATCGCGCGAGATCCGGAGTGAGGCTGGCAGGAAGGCGGGCTTCCCCGCCTGTCTTTGATCTGAGGCGATTGATAGGCAGGGTCCTCATCGCGACACGGGACAACTTATGAAGGGAAGCGACATCTACCGAATCATTAGACGAGGCTCCCTTGAGCCTCATATAAGAAGCGTCAGCCATCTTTGCAGCAGAACTAAGTCCGCCGAGTCTTAATACCGCATCTTGTACCCAGCTCTTGAGTTCCTTCGTATTAGGCGCATATACATCGCCTTCGCGGAAGGCCGCCAAAATCTCATCGCTTGGAAGGGCATCGCTCAGGTCCCCTAGCGGTAAGAACCGGGGCAAGGCGATCCGGCGACCGGGAACAAGTTCGTCGGCCCGTAGAGTTCTCAGTACGCCGTCCTCAAGCGTAAATACGGGATGGTAGGCCGTCGCGACGATCTCGCGCCCAGTCCGAGTCTTGATCCGGACGAGTTCGCTGGGAGACTTACGCTTCACCGCGGCGGCTACGGATCGGGTTTCGATCTTCATAGTGGCTTGATCCATTGACAGGACCTTCAGCTCACCGGGGGCGAGATAAGCCGTCCAACCATCAGCGGACTCTTCGACCATAGGCGAGGACTCGATAGCCGTTTCCACCAATTCTTGGATTGGAACAAGGCGACCGTCATTCAACTGCACCAACGAATCACCACGAATGCACTTGCCGGACCCATTGGGACCTACGACGATGGTGACTCCCGGCTCGAATACGAGTTCGGTCCGATCGGGAAACGACTTGAAGCCGCGGATAGACAAAGATTTCAAGAACATGCTGGAATCCGATGTTAGCGCACGCAGGACGCTGAAACGGGGAGGCGCGACCTCTTTGCGCGATGGGCCCGGAGGACGAGGTCGCGCTTTCGAGCATGATGGGGCGAAAACGCAAGGACTATCATGGAACCCATGCCCGACGAACTGATCCCGACCCTCGCGCGCGAGGCGGACACCAAGATCGTTCTTGTGGTTATGGACGGTTTGGGGGGGTTTCGGACCGCGGCGCGGCGTTCTGAATTGCACGAGGCCCGCACGCCAAATCTGGACCAGCTGGCTGCCGACGGCTCCAGCGGAGTACATAGCGTCGTCGCGCCCGGCATAACCCCCGGCAGCGGCGCTGGTCACTTGGCGCTTTTTGGTTACGACCCTGTTGTCTACCAAATAGGCCGCGGCGCTCTGTCGGCCGCGGGCATTGGATATCAGCTGAAGCCGGGAGACGTGGCCGCTCGAGTGAACTTCTGCACCCTCGACACCGCCGGTAACATCCAAGACCGCAGGGCGGGCCGCATCTCTACCGAGGAGAACCGCAGACTTTGCGAAATGGTTACGAAAGGTGTTCCAAATATCGCAATGCTTCCGGAAAGGGATCATCGCGCTCTAATGGTTATGACCGGAAGCGGGCTTTCACCCCACGTTGCCGATACCGACCCCCAACTTCAAGGGCGGCCGCCCTTGCCGCCGCGAGCCCTAACGGCGGAAGCAGAGCCAACCGCGGCGGCCTTGACGGACTTCCTGCAACATGTCCGCGAAGTTCTGAAGGACGAGAAGGCGAATTTCATCCTGCTCCGAGGGTTCGACACTCACCGGGAGCTGCCGGGGTTTGCCGAAAGATACAACTTGAAAGCCTTCGGCGTCGCCGGATACCCGACGTACATCGGAATCTCTCGTCTAGTGGGAATGGACGTTGCCGAACCGCAACCTGATTTCGCCGCGGAAATCAAGGCGCTTGCAGGCTCGTGGGATTCTCATGACTTCTTCTACATTCATCAAAAGAAGACCGACTCGGCCGGCGAGGACGGCGACTTTGATGCAAAGGTGGCGGCGATAGAAGAGGTCGACGAGTTGATGCCATCCATCATGAAACTGCAGCCCGACGTGATCTGCGTAACCGGCGATCACTCCACGCCGAGCCCCCTAAAAGCGCATTCATGGCACCCGGTCCCTTTCCTGATGTGGGGGGCCAACGTGGGCCTCGATTCTGTCGACAGGTTTAACGAAGAGGATGCGCGGGCCGGAGCATTCGGGCACGTCCTCGCCAAAGAATTGATGCCCTTGATGCTGGCTGCCGGAGGCAGATTGGCGAAGTTCGGAGCCTAGGATCCGCAGAGTTACAGCTCCCGAAGCCGTCAGCCTGGAATGCGAGGTTCTTCCGGGACTGTTGCCGTTCGCGGTCGATGAGATTCGTCGTCTATTCAACCCTGAGGATCTGTCTTCGACGGCTACCTCCATCAGGTTTTCGTGGAAGGGATCGGTTGAACCACTACTGGATCTTCGGACAGTAGTCGCCCTTTATCTTGTCACCACATTTAGCGGACGCCGCCCTTCTAGCCTGTTGGGAGACCAGAATCTTCAGGCTCTCGAATCGCGAATCTCCTGGATCACCCATAGCGATAGGGGTCAGAAGTTTTCCTCCTTTCGGCTCTCCGCTGCAGGCGCAACCACATCCGTTTATCGGCGCTTGACGGACGAGTTGTCATTGGCGACCGGGCTCGCGTTTGACGAAGAGGAAGGGGAATTGTTGATTCGGGTTCGTCCAGCAGCCGAGAGCCGCTCATGGGAGGTCCTCCTCAGGCTGACCCCCCGCCCGTTGTCAACGAGGAGGTGGCGCGTTTGCGATATGGCTGGAGGACTAAATGCGACCGTCGCAGCGGCGATGGTCGAGCTTTCGGATCCGGTACCTCACGATACTTTCCTGGATCCGATGTGCGGATCGGGAACGATCCTAATCGAGCGCCTCCACCGGTCGGCAGCCTCAGCCGTGTTGGGGTTTGACGCTGATGAGGCTGCCATTCGATGTACCGACCAGAACCTACGAGCCGCGGGGCTGCTTGCCCAGACTAAAGTCCAAGTATCCGACGCGACGGCCAGTGGATTGCCCAATGGAACTGTCGACAAGGTATGCGTCAATCCTCCTTGGGGCGGCCTTGTCGGCTCCCACAGCGAGAACGAAATCCTGTACCCGGCGCTGCTCAAGGAGATGGCGCGAATAACAGCTCCCGGTGCCCGAATGATTCTTCTCACCCACGATGTAAGGCGCTTTGAAAGGCATTTGGCTAGCCAGAACCAATGGGTCGCCCACGAGTCAGTTCGTGTGTTTCAAAAAGGCCATCATCCCCGTATCTACGTACTAACGAAGGATCTAAATACTCAATCCCTGCATCCAGGCAACAACTTGCGGAACGAGTTCGGATAAGACCTGCTCCTCGGAGCGGGTCTTGCCGTCCGGCGCGCGGGAGCCTGAAACTTTCAAGGTGTGGCCGCCCCCCTCAATCACTTTGAGGGTGACCGGCCCGTTGATGCTCTCCAGATTGGCTTTCAGTGCCTCGAGGTTGCAGAGCGGATCCTGATCCCCCGCGAGGAATAAGCACGGCACATCGATCTTCGGCCAATGCTCCACCCTCAAATCCGATGCGTTCCCCGGCCGGTGAAGCGGGTACGAGTAAAAGACGAGTGCCGCAACATCCATGCCCTCAGCGACGCACATCGAAACAACGCGGCCCCCGTACGATCGTCCGCCAGCAACCCAAGGGGCGTTTGCTCCCCACCTTTTCCGAACTTCCTCGAAGATCGAAGTCGTCCCTGGCACGCTTTTGGCGGCAAGGGGCGGACTCTTACTACCCGACGCCCGGTAGGGAAGATTCGCCCTCACCGATAGGTGCCCGCTTTCGGCAAGCCCCATCGATAGAGAACAAAGTCCTGGAGTATTAAGGTCTCCCCCAGCGCCGTGCGTGAGAAATACAAAGGGCTTGCTCGGCTTGCCGGTTGGGACATCAACTTCTACCTGCTCGCCGGAAAGTTCGACTTGCTCGGTCTTCACACCTGGCATTGGGGACAGTGGTACGTGGAACGATTGCTCC
>CAZCSK010000040.1:0-18976 GCA_964501265.1 uncultured Actinomycetes bacterium | reverse complement strand
GCATCTGTGGTGCCTGCGACCCCGGCGACATCCTCGGCTCGAATGTGATTCGAGAGTTGTCTTTAGGGAAGGATCTGGTCTGGAAGGAACGCGGTCCCACCGCGCTTAAGGGATTTGATGAACCGGTTGCTCTGCACGAACTGATCTGGCGCGCCGGCTGAAAATCGGCCTCTCTTAAGATCTCGTAGGTTCTTTCGACAACTCGAGCAACGTCGCTGCTTCTTCCCATCTTTTCTCTAGCCCATCCAATTGTTGACGCAGAGAGTCGAAGTGCTTCATGAAAGCGCCGATGTCTTCACATTCGGTATAAAAAGTGGGGCTGGACATTTGCCCGGTCAACTGGTCGATCTCCGCGGACAGGTCGGTCATCTGTGTCTCGACTCGAGAGACCCTGTCGCGAAGTGCTTTCGTCCCGGCACGGACTTGCGCTTCGGCCCTTCGTCGCCCTTTCGTTTTGTCCGCAGCCGCGGGCTTGGACGTTGCCATCGCTCGCTGCTCAGACCGGCGGTCCAGGTAGTAGTCGTAGTCTCCATCGAACTCGGTGACTCGACCCTCGACGACTTCGACGATTCGGTTCGCTATTCCACGGATCAGATGTCGGTCGTGGGTGATCAAGACCAGGCATCCCGTGTATTCGGTGAGGGCGTCTTCCAGCGCGTCGCGGCTGACCATGTCCAGATGGTTCGTCGGCTCGTCCATACAAAGAATGTTGTGGGGTGAAACAAGAAGCTTCGCTAACGCCAGCTTGCTCCGCTCCCCGCCCGATAGGACCGACACCCGCTTGTGGGCATCGTCACCCGTGAATAGAAATCGACCAAGGACGGTGCGAGGATTCAGATTCAGATGAGGGGGAACCGCCAGTTGCAGCTCATCCACCACGCGGTTCGATGGGGTCAACGCCTCGATTTGATGCTGGGCATAGTAGCCGCAGTCCACGTTATGGCCTTTGGTTCGAGTTCCCGATTGCGGTGCGAGCGCCCCGGCCAACAGCTTGAGCAAGGTGGTCTTGCCTGCACCGTTTGGGCCGACCAATGCGATCTTTTGACCACGCTCAATGATCAAGTTCAGGTTTTCGTAGACGAGGCTGTTCTCGTAGGCAAAGTTGATATCCTTCAATTCCATGACCACACGCCCGGGTCGAGGGGGCTGAGGAAATGTCACTTTCATCGCCCTGCGACGCTGTGCCGGCGCTGAAATCCGTTCCATTTTGTCGAGGGACTTGATCCGGCTTTGGACTTGGCGAGCCTTGGACGCTTTATATCTGAATCGGTCGATGAACTCTTGAGTGGCGGCCACCTTTCGAGCCTGGTTCTTGGCGGCGGCTTCCAACTGCTCGACAATCAGTTCTCGTTGCTCAATGAACTGCTCGAAGTTGCCCGTGTAAGACGTGAGTTTTGTTTGGTCGATCTCCACGACCCTGGTGGCGATGGCGTTGATGAAGTCTCTATCGTGAGAGACGAGAAGGATCGCGCCTTCGTATGCACCCAGAAACTTCTCAAGCCACTCCACGGACTCCACGTCGAGATGGTTTGTGGGTTCGTCGAGCATCAGCAAGTCCGGGCCCACAAGAAGCAGTTTGGAGAGTGCCAGTCGCATGAGCCATCCGCCTGAGAGTGATTCGGTGGGGCTGCCGAAGTCTTGCTCCCGGAAGCCCAGGCCGCCGAGGATCTTCTTGGCCTCGTGTTCGAGGTCGTAACCACCTAGGACAAGGTAGCGATCCTGGATGTGTCCGTACTCCTCAACCAGCCGGTGGTGTTCGTGCCCTGTAGTTTGCCCGATTTCATCTTCGAGGATGCGCAAGCGATGGCCCGTGTCGGTCACATCGCGCCGCGCCGACATCATCTCGTTTAGCAGAGTCGCTCCCCTAAGGGAGTCCGTCTCTTGCCTTAAGTAACCGGAGACGACCCCGCCAGCGATGCTGATATCGCCTGCATCCAGCTGTTGTTCTCCAGCGATCATTTCGATAAGGGTTGTCTTGCCTGACCCGTTTGGACCCACAAGTGCGATCCGATCCCGTACACCAATTTGCAAGTCGGCGTCGCGAAAGATGTAGCGCGCGCCGAATGCCTTGGTGAGTTTGGAAATGGAAATCACTAGGAAAGTTTAGCCAGAAACGTCCCCCAGGTTCCAAAACGGTCCGTCGATGCTTGCATTGGGGGTGGCCCCCGACAGGCCCCGCGAGATCCAGTACATCTTCGACTCGAAGATGGGAAGCGCCGGGATGGCGCGGCCAAGCTGCTTCATGAGCGGATCGATTGTGAGTGTCGCGTCGGCGGCATCGAGCGCCATGTCAACATCCGGCGATTTCAGATGGGAGTAATTTACTCCTTCGGGCGCGGCGAAGACCGACCCATAGGCCCCTCGGAGAGACATCGATCCGGTGCCGCGCCTCTCCCAAAGCGCGATGTCGAACTTGCCTTCCCGTCGCCAGGTGGCGTAGAGGTCCGTACCCGGGGGGGCACGAATTTCCACCTCGAAGCCCGTGTCGCGAAGGCCCTTCTGGACGGAGCGCGTCAGGATTCCTGCCAGAGAGTTTTCTGCGGGGGCGATCAGAATCAACTTTCCCGGCTTTCCGACCAGCTGTTTCGCGCCCGCTGTGTCCTTGGTGTAAGTCGAAAATTCGCCGGTCACCGTGCGTCCGGGGGCAAGATGCTGAAGCATTCGACCTTCGCCGCGTATGAAAGCCTCGGCGATGCCGACTCTGTCGATCGATCTTGCTATCGCCTCTCGAGCACCCGGGTTGGCGACCGGAGGCGCGGAGTGATTGAGGGCCAATTCCCACCACGAAGATCCGAAGCGGCTTGCCACCTTGGCGTTGGTGACTCCCCGAGCGCGGGCTTCAAGATTGAGGCGAGTGGTCGTGACAATCGCATTCAGCTTTCCGGTTCCGAGGAGGCGAAGCGCTATCTCGGTGTCGGAAACGAAAAGGACGTGGACCTTTTTCGTCTTGACTGGTTTGCCCCACCATTTGGGATTGGCCGCGTAAACAATCTCGAGGCCCTTTGTCCATGTTTCCAAAAGATATGGCCCGCCCGACACGGGCACCTGGTCGGAGAGGGCATTGGTGAAATCCTTGCCGGCGAGAGCGTGCTTCGGGAGTATGAAGTCCCCGGCGGAAAACAAGTCGCGCCAGGACGCAAAGGGACGATCGAACACCAGTCTCAACCTGTGGTCCCCAAGTACTTCAACGTCGGTCAGCCTGTCGTACCCGCTCCGATCTGCGATCGGAAGGACAGTGTCCTTGATGACCTCCCATGTGAACCTGACATCGGCCGCAGTTATCGGCGTTCCATCCGACCAGACGGCCTTGGGATCTAAATTGAAGGTGATGCTGAAGGGATCCTTGGAAAGGTCGGGCCCCCGTGGGACACGAACGGCAAGTGCGGGCCCGTACTTAAGATCCGGCTGGATCGTGAGAAGAGTTGGAAGAAGGGGCCTCAGCAGATCGTGCGTGGCGTTGGTGTCGCCCTCGAAGAGATAAGGGTTGAGGGTCGCAGGTTCCTCGGGATAGGCGATCGAGAGTTCACCGAAAGGCGCCGGTCCCGGCCCCGGCCCCGGACCGTCTTTCTTTCTTGGGGCCACGTCGGTACTCCGCAGAATGATGAACGCTAACGCGCCCGCCGCGACGAACGCGATGAAAACGATGAGGCTACGGCGCATGAACTTCTAGCCGCGAGACATCAAAGCCGCCCAACTGATCGGCATAGAACCCTCCAACGCGCAAGGGGGCCACCCACCGACTTCGAAATTGTCCGAGTCCGATAACGGCAACCTCTTGTACGAGTCGGCGCTCCAGATCCCGATATGCCGCGCGCCGTGCTGTCTTCCCGGGCTCGGCCCGCGCAGCCGCGAGCCGGTCGTCTATTTCCGGCGACGAAAAGCCCGTGTTGTTGTCCAGCGACCCGCTTCTAAAGAGAGGATTCATGAACCAGTCCGCAAGTGGATATTCGGCGACCCAGCCGAACCTGAACAGATCATGGTTTCGTTCTCCCAATGCGCCGAAGAAGCCCGCTAGATCGCGCCCCTGCAGATTCACAGTCAGGCCGATCGCTCCGAGGTCCTCTTTGATTCTGGCAGCCAAGAGGTCGTTTGAGGCATTGGTTTCGAAATCAAGATTAAGGGCCGGCAGAGGCGCGCCGCCGTAGGTTTCGCGAAGCAGAGATACGGCGTGCTTCGGGTTCAACTTGCACAAGTCGCCGCATGCCGTTCGGTTACGGCCAGCGATTCCCATCGGTATCAGATTGGCGGATGGGATCAGCAAACCCGCATACACTTGCTCTGCAATCGCGGCCCTGTTGATCGAAAGGGCGATCGCCTGGCGAACACGAAGGTCGGAAACCTTCTTCACATTTATTCCCAGGTAGAGTCCGGCAGCAACAGGTTGGAACCCGGCGGAACCGAAACGCGACCTTGCATCCTCGATAAATCGAGCAGGCACCTCGACCACATCGACGAGGCCCCGATTGAAATCGCGCCAAGCGCCCTCCGGGTCGTCGTAGATCTTGAACTGCACGTCCCGCGGTCCGTGTTGATCCGAACGGGCTGCCTTAAGCGAAAAATCTTGCCCATGGGCGACTGCGGAGGTCAAGCGATATGGTCCGGCACCGATTGGAGCTTCCTTGAATCCCGCGGGACCTGCTTCAAACTCCTGCTTTGGGAGGGGTGCAGTGGCAGGATGCGTGAGGACATACGGAAAGTCGACCCATGGCTTGTTGAGACGGACCTCGACGTTGCGCTCATCTAGCACGGATACTCCCGCAAGTTCGGGTGCCGACGCCGTGATTGCTGTTGCCTCGAAACCCACAACTGAATCCAGCAGAAACGCTAGTTCAGACTGCGTGGACTTGCGGGCGAGTCTGCTCAACGAGAAGCGCACATCTTCGGCAACAACGCGCCTGCCGTTGTGAAACTTGGCGTCTGATTTCAGAGTGAATACGAAGCGCGCTCCGCCATCATGCATCCGCCACTTCTCAGCGAGCCCGGGAATCAAATCCAAACTGTCGGGATCGAATCGGACCAGGGGCTCGTAGATTTGTCTCGCTATCAGATTGGCAGCCTGATCTTTGAGCAAGGCGGGATCAAGGTTGCCCGGGGTCCGAATCGCGATGCGAAGGGGCGGAACCTGGGGATCATTGACAGCGGGGTTACAAGCCCACAACGCAAGACCCGCCGCAATGGCAGCGAAGATTCTTACGGTATGAATCCCAACTCCCTTAAAACTGGGTCTCCGTAGATGTCGAGCGCGCGGCTGCCGGCCGGCCCGTTTCCGGATGAATAGACGACGTGATTTCTTCCAAACCACATTGGTATGACGGGAACATCACGGCACAAGATCGCGCTGGCCTCCGCGTACGCGAGCCTCCGCTCCTTGTCCCCCACAGTGCTACGGGCCTTTTTCATCCTCTCGTCGAACTCAGGACTTGCGTAACGAGTGAAGTTGTCGAGGCTACCGGTGGTAAATAGCGGGTCGTACAACGCCTCTGCCGACGGAAACTTCACAGGCCAGGCCAGACGAAAAGGACCGTCTGCCCCCGGGTCGACCAGAAAATCGACATGTTCCTTGAAAGCTTTCGGCTGTGCCTCTGCGGTCGCGGTTATCCCGAGAGCTTGCCATTGTTCGATGACTTTGGCGACCCACTTCTCATGCCCGCCTCCGGCGTTAAAATAGACAACCGGCCTTACCGTGGCCGGGTCTATCGTGGAGGCCCCCAGGGCCGTCCTCGCTGTGTTCAAGTCGATTCTGGGTCGAAGTAGAGCTGGACATGCTCCACCAGCGGCCGCCGGACCGGCGGCCCGAGGAAGTAAACTCCCGGGGATCTCACGAGTGCCCGCCAGCAAATCTTCCACAATCGCCTTGCGATCGACTGCAGTCGCGAGCGCTTTGCGCATGTTGACGTTGTCGTAGGGCGGCTTGGTGACAGGCAATCCGAGGTAGGCAAAGTGCCCATTGGCGCCGCTCACGACTTCGTGCTTTGCTTTGCGGGCAGCGACCAAGCGGCTCACCGGTATGTTCGAGACTTGGACCCGTTTCTCTTCGAACAGTTTGTAGCCGGCCTCGTCGTCGGGGACGCTCCGCAGGACGATTTTGTTTGCGTATCCTTTGCCGCCCCGTGCCAAGGAGATGTTCGTCGCTGAATAGTTGGGGAAGCGCAACAGGTTGATGTCCTGGCCCGCGCTCCATGGCAACGAGACCAAGTAGGGCCCGGTGCAGACCGGTTTCGCCGCAAATACTTCCGGAGACTTGTCGACTTCCTCTTTGGGTACGGCAGCTCCGGCCGAGGGATGGGATAGCACCGCGGGGAGCTCCGCAAACGGCTCGCTCAGTTCGATCTCGAGTGTCCGGGCATCTGTTGCCTTGACGCCGGCCAAGGTTGGGCTTTTTTCCTGGCGGACATCCTGATATCCAACGATGCGCCGAAGAAAGAAATACTGTGGGGATCCGGTCTTGGGGTGCACGAACCGCGAGAGCGAATAAACGAAGTCCTCGGCCACCAAGTCGCGGCCGTTGTGAAACTTGACTCCCTGGCGGATCTTGAAGGAGATCTTTTTTGCGTCGGCCGAAATCGTCCATGACTCGGCTATGCCCGGTTTGAGTTCCCCGGTGCGAGGCTCAAACGCGACCAACGTGTCGCATATCTGTTTCAGGACGAAAATGCCGGAGCGATTGGAGGCGCGCGATGGGTCGATCTGATCGGGAGGAGTGAGCGCTACGGCCAGCGTGCCGCCCTGGCGCACCGTTTTGCCTTTGGTGTCGTCGTCCAACCCTCCAACGGCGCACGCTGGGCCCAGGAAAGCAACCGCAATTAGAGCGAGATATCTTTTGGGAGTCACGCTGGGAGAATCTACCACCGTCAGCGGCGCAGGACCGGCATCCCGAAGGTGTCAAGGGCCCCCTCGGGATCAAGTGTCACCTTCTTGGGGTTGAAGGCCCAGTGGTGGACTCTGCGCCAAAGGGGGACGGCAGGTGTTTGGGCACAGAGCAGATTCTCGGCCTGCGTGACGGCCTTGCCGGCGGCGTCTTGCGCGACGGCACGCCGCCAAGCCTCAAAGGCGAGGTCGATGTCGGCGTTTGAGTAACCGAGCCGATTCCTCGGCCGCCCGGTTGCGAATAACTCGAACAAAGACTGATCGGCGCGAATGAAGTCGGTGTCGGTTTCGAAAACCCATGCTCCCCCTTCCGGCCTGTCTCGTGCGGAGGCTGTAAATGCTTCGCTCTCAAGCGCCTTCAACTGCACGTCGACTCCCACGGCCGCCTTTATTTGAACCTCAATGGCTTGGGCGGCGAACCGATCAAACACCGACGCGTCGTAGGTTAGGGCGACTTCTCCTGAGGCGCTGCCGAGTGTCTGTTTTGCGAGTTCGGGATCGGCGATCCTTCGAATGTACTTTGCGCAAGCAGAGTCTTGGGGATCGGTCCGGCTGGGGAGCCACCGCAGCGCGGGTTGCCTTCGATCGCCATAGGCAGCGTCCACTATCACCAGGCGGTCCATAGAAAGTGACAATGCCCGCACGAAATTGGGGTCAGAACCGGGAGGCTTCAACGTGTCGAATGAAAGGTAAGTCATTTCGGATCCCGGACGGCGTTCAACGGAGATCCCAGTTGGGATCGCAGGTTGATTCTCGGGGCGCTGCGCAAGGTCAACTTTCCCTTCGATAAGTGCGGCAAATGAGTCGGCGACGGTTTCGAAGGATTCCACGCGGATAGCGTCTGGAGCCTCGCTTTTTCCGCGACCGTGCTTCGTTAGATTGAAGGAACCCTGCGACGCCCCGGGCGCAACTCGGTAAGGACCGGAGCAATTTAGCGCGCTGACGCCGTCGGTCTCGTTGCCAGGTGAGATCGGCGTCAGACTTGGATGGGCAAGCGTCGAGAGAAAATCACCGGCAGGCGCCGTAAATGCAATTTCCATTTTCAGTGGAGAAACAACTCTGATTCCGGTCAGATGTGTAGCCTGTGCCGATTGAACTTCCGCAAACCCTGATACGCGTTCCAGAAGTGAGGCCCACCTTGAGGCGGTCGCGGGTCTTGCCACCCTGGAAAGGCTTTCGCGCACAGCTTGGGCATCGACGGGGGCTCCGTTTGCGAACGTTAGTTTTGGCCTCAAATCCACCGTCAACTTCAGCCCCCCCGCTTCGATTGTCAGATTCTTGGCGAGCGATGGCCGGGATTCGCCGGTCGAGTTGTCGAGCGAAGTGAGCCCGTCGCAGGCGGTCCGAATCAAATGCAGCGCAATCCCCGACGCCCTGGCCGGATCTAACTCGCTGAGGGAAGAAACGCCGAGGACCACAGTCCCGCCAGACCTGGGTGTTACGGGCGGGACATCTGGGGCGTTCGAGCAGGCCGCTCCTGCGAGCAGCAACAGGATGAGTACTCGGGCAAAGTAAGTCAGTCGAGTAGTAGGACGAGGCCGATTGTTGTCAACGCGAAGACAAGGGCAACAACGACCGTCAACCGGTCTAGGTTGCGTTCCACCGAAGTAGACCCCGACAGCCCGCCACCCATACCGCCGCCAAACATCTCAGATAGGCCGCCGCCCCGTCCGGCGTGCAGGAGGACGAAGAGGATGAGAACGATTGCCGCGAGGACATGAACAACGATCAATGCTGGAAGAATCGGTGACCCCCTAAAAAAGGTTTCGGTGAGTTTAACAGGTCAATACTGGAGCAATTGGGCGAATTCCGTGGGGTCCAGACTGGCTCCTCCGACTAGGGCGCCGTCGATGTCGGGACGCGACATCAGATCCGCCACGTTTCCCACTTTCACGCTGCCGCCGTACTGAATCCTCACCGCCGATGCCGCGTTTTCGGACTTCTCCTGCACGACTTTGCGCATGATCGAAACCGTGTCTTGTGCGTCGTCCGCTGAGGCGGTCTTACCGGTGCCGATGGCCCATATCGGTTCGTAAGCAATGACCATCGTTGCTATCTGCTCCGCCTTAACCCCTTTGAGGCCCTCGCGGATTTGACCCGATACTTTTTCCGCTGTGCTCCCTGCTTCTCGCTCCGAAAGCGTTTCGCCGACGCACATGATTGGCACGAGACCGTTGTCGAAGGCTGCCTTCACTTTGCGATTGACCGTCTCGTCTGTTTCATTAAAATATTCGCGGCGTTCTGAATGCCCGATGATTACGTACGTGACTCCCAGTTTGATGAGCATCTCGGCGGAGATTTCACCCGTATAAGCCCCGGACGATTCCCAGTGCATGTCCTGGGCGCCGACCGAGATCTGCAAATCATCGCCGTCGATGGCCGTTTGAACAGAACGGATCGCGGTGAAGGGAGGGCAAAGCACGACGTCGATCTTGTCGAAGGTTTCAGCTTGAACGGTGTTGCGGAGGGATTCGACAAAATGAAGGCCCTCTAGATGCGTCTTGTTCATTTTCCAGTTTGCGGCCATGACTGGTTTTCTCAAGTGATTCCTCCCGTAAGTGCGGTGAGTCCGGGCAGCTGCCTGCCCTCGAGAAACTCTAATGAAGCTCCTCCCCCTGTGGATAGATGCGACACACGATCGGCTAGCCCGAACATTTCTAGGGCCGCTGCCGAATCCCCGCCCCCCACAACGGTGAAGGCCTTGCTCTCGGCTACTGCCTGCGCCACAACGCGAGTTCCTTCTTGGAAGTTCGGCCACTCGAAAACACCCATGGGGCCGTTCCAAACCACCGTGGCCGCGGAGGCGATCTTGTCTGCATAGCGAGCGGCGGTCGCTGGTCCGATGTCGAGTGACATTGAGTCGCCCGGGATTTTACGGGCTGGGACGGTTGAGGGGTGGGCCGATCTCTCAAACGCTTCGGCGACGACCACATCCTCGGGCAATTCAATCGAGCTGCCGGCGCGCTTAATTGTCTTCCACACTTCCTCCAGACGGTCCTGCTCGACCTTAGATCTACCGACGTCGAATCCTTGGGCGGCGAGGAAGGTGTTTGCCATGGCGCCACCCACAAGGATCGAATCGGCTTTGCCGATCATGTTTTCGACGACGCCGATTTTGTCGGCAACTTTAGCCCCTCCGACGATGAGCACAAAGGGTCGTGCAGGGTTGTCGAGAATGGATTGAAGCACTTGCACTTCGGCCTGCAGTAACAGGCCGGCCGCCGATGGAAGAAACGCGGTAATCACGGACACCGAGGCGTGCGCGCGGTGTACAGCGCCGAACGCATCGTTGACATAGACATCGGCGAGTAAAGATAGTTCTTTGGCGAATCCCGGATCGTTGGCCTCCTCCCGCGGGTCGTAACGGAGATTTTCAAGAAGACCCACTTCGTCGGCGTCCATGTTCTCTAGGTCCTCCCCAGGTCCTGATGGCTCGCCGGTGACACGGACACGCCTTTCGAGAAGGGTCGCGAGTATCCGGCCGACCGGGACCATCGAGAGAGACGGATCGACCCTGCCTTTGGGTCTTCCCAGATGCGAACAGCAGATCACTCGAGCCCCCCTTGCGAGCAACTGTTTGATCGTAGGCAAGGCCGCGCGGATGCGCATGTCGTCTTCCACTTCCCCATGTTTCAAGGGAACGTTGAAGTCGGCCCTTACAAGGACTCGCTTGTTCTTAACGTCAAGATCGTCGAGCGACGGAAGTTTCAAGCGATTTTGCGGACCAGATCCACCAGACGGTTCGAGTAACCCCACTCGTTGTCGTACCAGCCGATGACTTTGACTTGACTCCCCAAAGACAATGTGGAAAGTCCGTCGATGATGCATGACGCCGGATTGCCAACGATGTCGGACGAGACGATTGGATCTTCGGTGTAGGTGAGGATCCCGCGCCAGCGCTCGGAGTTTGCCGCCTTTTGAAACGCCGCGTTCACTTCTTCGGCGGTGGCTTCCTTTTCCAGGACGCATACCAGGTCAGTGACGCTTCCGTCGGGAACCGGCACGCGCATCGCCATGCCGTCGAGTTTGCCTTTGAGTTCGGGGATGACAAGCGATAGGGCCTTGGCCGCGCCCGTCGCGGTTGGGATGATGTTGAGGGCGGCGGCCCGCATTTGTCTTAGATTCGCCTTGCCCTTGCGCGTTACGGCGATCTGATCCTGCAGTTGCTGATCGGTTGTGTACGCGTGAATTGTCGTCATGAAACCCGACGAGATCCCAAAGTTGTCGAGGAGTATCCGGGCCATTGGGCCGACGGAGTTCGTGGTGCAACTGGCATTGGAGATGATGTTGTGTGACTTTGAGTCGTACTGATCGTCGTTCACGCCCATCACGATCGTGATGTCGGGTTCGGTGGCCGGGGCCGATATGACGACCTTGCGGGCACCCGCTTCAAGATGTTTGGCGGCAGCCGCGCGCTCGGTGAAAATGCCCGTCGACTCCACGACGACGTCGATGCCAAGATCTTTCCAGGGCAAGGCCGCCGGATCTAGCTGGGAAAGAACTTGGATAGAAGTTCCGTCGATGTCGATTCGGTCATCGTTCGCTTTGATCTCTCTTTCGAGGACTCCGTGGATGGAATCGTACTTGAGCATGTGGGCTAGAACATCCGTCGGGGCGACGTCGTTGACCGCCACGAGTTCAATGCCGGGATTCTCGGATGCCAGCAAGGCGCGCAGGAAATTTCTCCCGATGCGCCCGAAACCATTAACTGCGACTTTGACGGTCATGTCACCCTCCTAGAGTTAGCCTCCCCTTAAGTTTACAGGCGGCCAAATCGAGGCAAGATTTCGCCTCCCTAAGTCAGTTTTCGCTTCACGATTGATGACAGGCAGCCCGCTAAGCGCTTGGGGTCGTGGCGGGGGGCCCCGGTTTCGGGCAGCACGTCGCAGGTCACTACTTGAACTCCCATCGCTTCGAGCGCTGATGGATCGACTTGAACGACGTGCGACCTCGTCACTGGCGACCGCCCGGAATGAGCGAGCAGGACGTCGACAGTTCCCTCTCCGATGTGTTGAAGCAGCGCGGCCAGGTGCTCGGTGGCATCGAACCCCGATGTCTCACCAGGCGGTGACGCAAGGTTGCATACCAAGATTCTCGTAGCCGTCGATCCGGCAAAAGCCTCTCGCAACTCGGGCACGAGAAGGCTAGGAATGACACTTGTGAACAGGCTTCCCGGCCCAAGTACGATCTGGTCCGCCCAATCAATCAGCTCTAGCGCACCTTGATAGGGCTTTGGGTTTGAAGGGTCAAGCGCCACGAAGCTCAAGTGCCCCTTCGCGGTCGCAACAGCCACTTGTCCTTCCACCCATTTGCCGTCGATCTCGGCCACAAGCCGGATGGGGTCCAATGTCGGAGGAACGACTCTTCCTCTGCTTCCAAGCATACGGGCACTCTGCTCTATAGCCTCAATGAAATTGAAACCCTCTTGAACTGCCCCAGCGATAACAAGGTTCCCGACGACGTGTCCCTCCAACTTGCCTGATCCAAACCGATGTTGAAAAGTCGAAAGCACTTCAGAGTCGGGCGCCAGCGCAGCCAGGCAGTTGCGGATATCGCCCATCGGCGGCACTCCAAGTTCGGCCGCAAGTCTGCCGGACGACCCGCCGTCATCGGCGGTTGTGACGATAGCGGCGACGTTGTCTGTGTAAAGCAACGCGGCTCGAAGCGAAGCGGCTGCTCCGTGACCGCCGCCGATCACGAGGACGTTCATTCTTTCTCCTTGTCCCTATGCACAACGGTTGACGCAAACCCCTTCTCTTGAAGGAAACGAGCAATCTCGTCGGCGACAACGACCGAGCGATGCTTGCCTCCGGTGCAGCCGATGGCAATCGTCAGGTAATGCCTCCCCTCATTCACGAAAGCAGGAAGCAAGGATCCCAGCAGTTCGCGCACTTTGTGCAAGAAAGGTTCGGTGTCCTCGGCGTTCAGGACGTATCCGCGGACTTTGCGGTTGGTTCCGTTCAGCGGACGCAATTCCTCGACCCAATGTGGGTTGGGCAGAAAGCGGCAATCGAAGACGATGTCGGCGTCTAATGGAAGGCCGTGCTTGTATCCAAAGGAGATCACGCTGACGGCGATTGAAGAATTGGAAGCCGCTTCCGCGAAGTAAGAATGGACCTTGTCCCGAAGTTCGTGGACATTCAAGTCGGTCGTGTCGACGATCAGGTCGGCTTGATCGCGCAAACGCCGCATGATTTGGCGCTCAGAGAAGATTCCGTCGATCAGCCTATCGGCCCCCGCGAGCGGGTGCCGCCGCCGGTGTTCCTCGTAGCGCCTAACCAGGGCCTGGTCGGAAGCTTCCAGGAAGAGGATCCTGTAGTCGATGCCTCGTTCTCTGAGATCCTTGAGCGCCTTCTCGAGTTCGGGGAAGAACTCGCCTCCGCGGGCATCCACCACAAGTCCGACATGTTTGATCTTGTTGTGCGGAACGCTGACCAACTCGGCCATCTTTTCGATGAGAGCCGGCGGAAGATTGTCGATCACAAAAAACCCGAGATCTTCGAGCACCTTGGCTGCCTCTGATCTCCCGGCACCCGAGAGTCCGGTGACAATGGTGAAATCGACCGCTGCCGACTGGCTCATGCCGTCAGGCGCTTCTGCACTTCGGCGGCCAGTTCGGCGCTGATTCCTGGCACTGCGGCAATCTCCTCTGTGGTTGCTTTTGCTATTCGCTTCGCCGACCCGAATCTTTGAAGCAGGGCCCGCCGACGCGCCGGGCCCACGCCCGGCACAGAGTCGAGGATACTCGCAGTCATCGTCTGGCCCCGGCGTGAACGCTGATAACCGACGGCGAACCGATGTGCCTCGTCCCTGATGCGTTGAAGAAGATAGAGGGCTTCCGATCCCCGCGGGATAACCCGGGGCCCGCTCTCCGCCGGAAGGTAAACCTCCTCCAGGCGCTTCGCAAGCGCAACGATAGGGACGTCAACGATCCCCGCACGACTCATCACTTCCACCGCCTTGTTCAGCTGCCCCTTTCCTCCGTCGACCACGACGAGGCCCGGGCGATAAGCGAATTTGCTGGTGCGCTCCTTGGGAAGATCCTTCTCCTCCAGGAATCTTGCGAAGCGTCGTTCGAGCATCTCCCCCATCGCCCCCACATCGTCTTGGCCATCCAGGGATTTGATCTTGAACTTCCGATAATCGGATTTGCGCGGAAGCCCGTCCTCGAAGACCACCATAGAGCCCACAATCTCGCTCGACCCAAGATTGGATATGTCAAAGCATTCGATCCGTAGCGGCGCCTCAGGAAGGTCGAGATGCTTCTGCAACTCGGTGAGGGCCTTCGATCGCGCGGCGAAGTCTGATGCTCGCTTGAGTCTGCTCTGCATAAACGACTCTTTAGCGTTCTCTTTGACCGTATCCAAGAGGGCTCGTTTGACACCACGCTCGGGAATGCGAATCGTCACCGCCGATCCCTTGCGCTGGGACAGCCACTGCTCAAACACCTTATGGAACTCAGGCAGGGTGGGCACGAGAATCTGCCTCGGGATCGATTCGTCGGACGAATAGTGATTCTGAACGAAGGTCGCAACAAGGCCGGAATCTGACAGTTCCTCCACACGATCGACGATAAATCCCTTTCGGCCCACGACCCGTCCGGCTTTCACAAAGAACACTTGAAACGCCGCTTCGAGTTCGTCGGCCTCGAACGCAATAACGTCGAAGTTTTCTCGCACGTCCCCCACCATCTGCTGCCGCTCGATCACCCGCTCCACGGCGGCGAGTTGGTCGCGTGCCCGGGCCGCCTGCTCGAATTCAAGAGCGGATGCCGCCTCGTTCATACGCCGTTTGAGATCTTTGATCACTGAAGTGCGCTCACCGTCCATGAATGCGGACAAACGGTCCACGATCTCCAAATGCTCATGGGGCGTCACTTCTCCAACGCATGGGCCGGAACATCGCCCGATGTCGAAAAGAAGACACGGCCTGTTGGACCTGTGAGCGCGGTCGAACACACCCTTGCTGCAGGATCTGACTGGAAAAACACGCAGCAACAGATCGAGTGTTTGCCTGATCGCGTAGGCGTGCGTGTATGGGCCGAAATAGCGATCGCCCTTTTTCTTCGCCCCACGGGTCACCATGGCCCTAGGGATGGCCTCGCTTGTTGTGATCGTCAGGTATGGATAGGACTTGTCGTCGCGGTAGCGGACGTTAAAGCGGGGCCGATGCTCCTTGATCAAATTGAACTCGAGCTGCAAGGCGCCGATTTCGCTGGAGGTCAATATCCACTCGACGTTGGTTGCAGCGTCCATCATGGCCTGAGTGCGGGCGGGCAGTGCCCCGGAGAAGTAATTGGCCAGACGATTCTTGAGGCTGAGAGCCTTTCCGACATAGACCACCCGCTCGGCATCATCGCGGAACATGTACACGCCGGGGCCGTCGGGAACGTTTTTGGGGCGCAAAGTCATCACGCCATCTTATTCCGGGGGGTACGCACTTCTGGCGCCGCTCAGGCGGTGTAGTGCTGCATCACTTTCATCGCGTAGTAGGCGAAGGGCATCACAACCAGAAGGGAATCGATTCGGTCGAGGAGTCCGCCGAAGCCCGGCAGCATATCGCCGGAGTCTTTGACGAGGAATCCTCGCTTTACGAGCGACTCCACAAGATCGCCCCAGGCGGCTCCCAGGCCGATGAAAACCGGGAGCGTCCATCTTGTCGCCGTGCTGAACTCAGAGGGAATCGCAAATCCCATTAGCGCAAATCCGGCGAAGGCTCCGATGAGGTTGCCGGCAAGTCCTGCATAGGTTTTGTTGGGGCTAACCGCAGGCGAGATTTTCGGCCCTTTCAGTAGTTTTCCCATCGTAAAGGCGATGATGTCGGAAAGGGCCACTGAGAACCCGATTAGCAACAAAATCGCGACAGCGTGTTTCTCGGTGCGGCCGATCAAGACAAAGAACGACAGGAAAAGTGGGATCCACATGTATCCGAGGACCGCGGCCGCAGCCTGCATCAACTCCGGCCTCGCGTCCCCACCGTGGCGTGACAGTCGGAAAAGGGGAACTAGCGTTGCAACGGCGAAGAAACCGATGGGCATGAACAAAAAGAATCGATGCCCCCACCAGGCCGTGACGAGCAGGGCGAACAGTCCGTATCCCATGAGCGCCCGGCGGTAGGCAGGTTGGAGCTTGACGAGCTGTCCGAACTCCCGCACGCCCTGGATCGTCATGAAACCGACAAGTGCCAGGGAGACCGCTCCCCTGGCGAACACGCTTGCTGCAAAGACGGGCGCCATCATCGCCCACGAGGAAACCCGCTGAAACAGAACCGACTCGCGCCATCGGGAAAGATTCTTTCGTTCGACCGTCAAGATAAGGGCCGTTGCGAGAAGCAGCAGGCCAGCGATGCGAAGCAAAGTCGGCTGAAAGAGAGGGTCGTTGAGTGGGTTACTGGGCATCCGAGCCCTTGTCTCTCAAGGCATTGTGACCACGCAGAAAGCGCTGAACGATGGTGACGGCCACGCCTCCTGCGATGAAGATGGTGGTGTACCTCAAGATCTGAAGTCCCGCGACAAAGGCGAAGACTGCGCCCACGGAAAGGACAATCATCCGGTCCGCCTTGCCCATTACTCCCGAGTAGATGCGTGGTCCCCCGGCGGCCTTGACGGCGGTCCCCAAGTAAGACGAAACGAGGACTCCCGCGAGAGTCGCAAGCATCAGGACAGGATCGATTGCCAGTGCAAGCCCAGCGAACCAGACTGCATCCGCGATGCGATCTAGAAATTCGTTCAACATTTCGCCAAATGGGCGGGCGACGCCAGTGGCTTTTGCCACCATGCCGTCGAGCGCGTTCAGTGCGGTGCGTCCGATGGCAAACACCGGAACCGTCAGAAGGGCCCCTCGGAAGCCTGGACTAATAGCTAGCGCCCCACCTCCGAGTATCGAGAAAACGAGCGCTGCGTAGGTGATCGCATCGGGGCTGACTCCGGCCTTCACGAGCGCGTCCCGAGTCCCCATGAGACTTTTCTGGAAGGCCGGTTTCAGCGAGTAGATTCCCATCGCGGTCACCTGATTCAGGGGGTTCGCAGCTTCTGGCGCGCCTCGGTCATACCGATTGGCTGCTGCTACCCCCCTGGCCCCCTTCTGCCTCGATCCCCAACTCCAGCATGGCTTCGTATATTCGCTCGTTCATCGATTCGTAGTCGTCGTCGGGTCGCGGCCCCACCGGCTGGCCGAACCTTACAGTCACCTTTCCGGGTCTCGGGAACTTTCGACCTTTCGGCATGATGTCAAACGCTCCTTTGATGAAAATGGGAAGGGCTGCGCACTTTGTGTCGACGCAAAGATATGAAGCGCCAGCCCTGAATCGACGCATCTTGCCGGTTTTTGACCGCGTACCCTCGGGGAATATCAAAACCGACCAACCGCGGCGTATGCCTTCCTTAAGTCGTTCCAGACTTTCGCGCGATCCTTCCCTTTCGAATGGGACCGTCCCCAGGGCCAAAGATGTAAGAGCCCCCAGAGCTTTGGTTCGGTAGAAGTAATCGGCGGCGGCTGCGACGATTGTGCGGGTGCGAATACGGTGCGGGAGAGCCGCCAAGACGATGGGGCAATCAAAGTGGGAAGTGTGGTTGGCCACTATGACCACGGGACCGTCGAGATCCCGTAGGTGCTCCTTGTTTTCTACTCGGAGTCTGACGACGGCCCGAAGGATCGGAAAAAGGATCAGCTCCTGAATATCGCCTCGCAAGCGCCTGACGGGGCCGGTCAACGACCAATCGAACGGTTTGATGACGTTCTCTGGACGGCGAAAACGCTTCATCTGATCGGGAAACCGGGGCATACTTCAAACGACGCCGGACGGCTTCCACAAGTTACTGTTTCAGGCATGCGATCACGACTCTACCCGCCCATGAAGAAATTGGTGTCCTCTGACCGGGGCCTCATCTTGGCGCTTTTCTGGGGCGTTGCCGAGGCTTTGTTTTGGCCAATACTTCCCGACTTCTATGTATTTGCCGCGACGCCAGCGGAACCTCGGCGATGGTGGAGGCTGGCGCTCTTTGCAACAGTCGGTTCGGTGATCGGAGGGGCGATTGGTTATTGGCTTGCCTATCCGCGGCGCTCATCGTTCCCGCTCGAGTACATGCCCTTGATCACGGAGGGGATGATCCATCAGGCCGGAGCCTGGCTCGCGGCCGACGGGGCGCTCGGTGTTTTGAAGCAGCCGATGTCGGGGGTCCCATACAAAGTGTTCGTATTCTTGACCGGCGCTGGGCGGCTTTCCTTTCCAGTTTTCCTGTGGGCGTCAATAGCAGCGCGGTCTATTCGGATTTTTGCCATCACTGGTATCGCCGCGATTATCGGCCGATTGGGAGAAAAGAAATGGTCGCGCTGGTACGACCTCTTCATCGGTGCCTTCGTGGTCGTGTTCGCTTATGCCCTGTGGAAGGTGGTCCAGACGTTCCCGCCGCCGGGCTGACGCGGAGGCGAGCCCTAGGACTTGCGCGCCCTGGTGCTGTAAGGAACCGGGTTCTGCATCGCCCAAATCGCAGGGCAGCGTTCATCGGCGAGTTTTTTGACCGTCTGAACATCGGCGTCCGATGCCTGCGTGTCCACTTCGACTTCGAATACGAATTTCTCGAAGGGTGGAAAGTCTCCCAGGCCAAGGGACGTGCGGAAGTCGACACCGGAGTCCAGTTTGATCCTAAGACCCTCGATCTCAACACCCGCGACTGCTGCTTGAGTCGCAAAGGTGGCGCCGTAGCAGCACATCGCGCCGTAAAAGCAATAGGCGAGTGGAGTGGGTGCTCGTCCCTCGCCTCCGAGAAACGGCGGAAAGTCGGCTTCGAAAACAACTTCGCCCGAAGGAAACTTAACCGTCCCGCCGAATTGAGCCTTTGATTCGTCGGCCCGCCACTCCCCTTCCAGATTGACCGGCAGCGTGGCCCCCTTGGGATCCTGCTCAGCCTTGGTTCTGGTTTCCGCGATTTGATCAACGCGAACGTTGTGCATTTAAGCTCCTCGGCTAAACGGCAAGTGTAGTACGACTGCCCGACATGTTCGCGGATGCCCTACTAGCGCCGGCTAAAGAGAAGGCATTCTCCTCCCCGAATAGCACCGGCAGTTGAGCCCGGATCTCTGGCCGCACGGGGGGCGGACCTGTTTTAAGG
>CAZCSK010000039.1:0-19860 GCA_964501265.1 uncultured Actinomycetes bacterium | reverse complement strand
CAGGTCATCCTGGACCATAACGAAAAGCCGCGCAACTTCCGGGAACTCGAGGGCGCGAACCGGACGGCCGAGGGCTACAACCCACTTTGCGGCGACCGGGTCACCGTCTACCTGCAGTTGGCCGGCGACGTGATCAGGGAGATCAGCTTTCTGGGCTCGGGCTGCGCGATCTCGACGGCCTCCGGCTCGATGATGACCGCCGGCGTGAAGGGAAAGACGAAGGCCGAAGCCGAGCTCCTCTTCCACAGGTTCCATGGCCTGGTCACCGGAGCGCCGGACACGGCGGTCAACCCAGAGGCGCTCGGAAAGCTCGCCGTCTTCTCGGGCGTGTTCGAGTTCCCCACCCGGGTGAAATGCGCGACCCTCGCGTGGCACGCCCTGCACGCCGCGCTCGACGGGAACAGAGGGACCGTTTCGACCGAGGAAGGTGGCCGTCATGAGACGTAGAGGCCGATGCCCAAGTCCGGCCGGGAAGCGAATGGTCCGGGGGCATTCTTTCCAGACGAAAGGAGGAAGTGCATGATCACGCTTACTGGCGATGCGGCCGAGGTGGTGCGGGGTCTCTTGGCCGACCAGGACTTGCCCGCAGGAACGGCGTTGCGGGTGGACGTCACGAACGAGGGCTGCGAGGGGAGCAGAACCAAGTTTCGGTACGCCCTGGGCTTCGATCCCGAGCCGGCCCGGCCGGAGGACCATTTCTTCGAGAGCGAGGGGATCCAGATCGTGGCGAGCAGCGAGAGCCTGCCACACCTGGACGGCCTTCGGCTCGCCGTACGCCGGAAGTTCGGAGGCGTGGAACTCAGTTTCGAGAATCCGAGGGCCACGCACCGCTGTGGATGCGGGCACACGTTCTCCGACGAGGAAGTAAACACCGAAGAGACCAAGGCAAGGATGAACCGATGAAAACCCATCAGGCCATCACCTTAAGCCGCGACTGCGAGGCAGTCCAAATTCCCAGCGGCGAAGGGACCATCCTTCCCGCAGGTACCGAGGTCAAGGTGCTGCAGACGTTCGGCGGCAACTACACCGTGACGACGGTCAGGGGGCAGATGCTGCGCATCGCCGGCAAGGACGCCGATGCCGTCGGAGAGGAGGTCGCGCCGGCGCCACAGAGCGGAGGGCCCGCGACGGAAGGGCCTGTCGATGTCGAGAAGATGGCCTGGGATCAGCTAAGGATGTGCTTTGATCCCGAGATCCCCGTCAACATAGTTGACCTCGGCCTCGTCTATGTCTGTCGGGTCACGCCGTTGCCAGACGGGGGGAACAAGGCGGAGGTGAAATTCACGCTCACAGCCCCGGGTTGCGGCATGGGCGACATCCTCAAGGCGGACGTTGAAACCAAACTTCTGAGCGTTCCGGGCATCGAGGATATCGACGTCGAGGTGGTAGTGGAGCCCCCCTGGCACCAGGGCCTGATGTCCGAAGCCGCCAAGCTTCAGCTCGGCATGATGTGATGAAGGAGGGAGGAACGAGATGACGTATGTGATCGCAGAGCCCTGCATCGGGGTGAAGGACCGATCATGCGTCGACGAGTGTCCCGTCGACTGCATCTACGAAGGCGAAGACCAGCTGTTCATCCACCCCGAGGAGTGCGTGGACTGCGACGCCTGCCTACCCGCCTGCCCGGTCGACGCCATTTTCACCGGCGACAACGTCCCGGCAGAGTGGAACGAATACACTCAGCAGAACGCCCAGTTCTTTATCGACCACCCCGAGGCCTCAGGCGGGGCCGCTGAGAGTCCCTTCGCCCCCACCGAGGAGCGAGGCGGCGAATAACCCCACGGACTACCCATCTCCCATAAACGCTCGATAGGAATCTTTGAGCTCGTCGAACCTCTGACAGTCCTCAAGATGATGTGGCGCGGACAAATATTCGCGTTACCTTCGACCGCTACGGTCACCTTTTCGAAGGTCACGATGAACCGATCATCCAAGGACTCGATAACGCTCTGCGGGCCACGCACTTTTCGCGCACATTGATGGATGACCAGGGGAAGGACCGGAAGCGGACAAAGGTGTTTACCAGGGCTTTTGTCGAGCGGACGACCGGATTCGAACCGGCGACCCTCACCTTGGCAATCTGAGCTAAGCGCCTCGCTGACCTGCCCAAATGCGCTCTGACCTGCGAAAACAGTTCCCGACGTTTCCCATGATCTCACGCACACTTCCCGGAGTCCCGCGTCCTTTTCGCGTCCCTAGAGGGTCTACTTTTAGCGGCTTCGCCGACAGCGGTCACCCTTGGCTCTAGACGCTCACCGTGTAGCTGCGCGGATACACAACGCTGACCCGGAGGAAGTACCGGCCGGGAGATTTCTGCAGCGCGGTTTCGCCCGTTCCAGGCTTCGGTCACCTGCACCTCGTCGCTATAGGGCCGGGCCTCGCCGGGCGCTCTTAACGACGAGTCCGTCACTGTTCCTTCCTTCAGGACGTAAATCGCGACGTTAGTGGCGTTCTCCTCGTCGGCCTCGATGCTGCAGATCAGTCGGGCGGGCATCTTGAGTTTGAAGATTTGGCTATTCGCCGCCACTCAGGGACCGGCTTGACCGACGGCGCAGTTTGAGGCCCCGATTGGGAAGTTGCGCCACCGCATCCGGAGACCACTAGCAAGATTGCGACTGCGCCGAGCTTCCGCATGTGGACTCCTTCGGAGCGACCAGTGCCCCATCTAGCCCTTCGCAAACTTGTCCGGTGGCGCACGCACCGCCCCCTCCCGTTCCGAACTGACTTGACTGCCGATCAGGCGCTTCCACGATTTGCTCCTGCGCTTGTGGCGCGAACTCTGCGACCTGCGGAGGGGAGGGAGGAACGAAGACCAAAGCCAAAGCGGCAATGACGATCAAGAGCAGACCAGCGAAGCCCCCATATATAAGGGGAATGGACTTCGACTGCCTTCTCTGGACTAGCGACACGGCTTGTCTCGATCAAAGAAGGAGTGCTCGCGTGATGGCCAAGTGCCGAGCCGCCAGCGAGCGCCGCTGTCGATGTAGCACCATCCGCCAACGTCCGCGGTGCGGGTCCCGTAAGCTGGCGCGTTCGCGCTCCACCAAAGCAGAGCCTCGTCGTCGATCATCGAATGGTCGTCCTTGAAACCTACGGATGCCTGGTAGTAGGGAGCGGCCCCCGCGCCAGAGTTAGGGAATGCCGTGCGCTGCAGCCCCGCTGCAAAGGTATCGGGAGTCAGCTTTGGACCTGCCGCTTGGATTCCAGACGCGAGCAGCAACATCATTTGGTAAGTACCAACTTCGATGGCGGCGGCGGTTCTATCGTCGCCCGGACTCACACCGACCTCCCTCAGCGACCACGTCGATGGCCGATCCTGCGGGGCGAGTCCCTTGTTGGAACCACCAAGAGAAAGGAGATGCAGAGTCTGGTCGGCGGGGGCGCGCTGCCAGTTGATTTCGTCGAGCTGGTACACATTGCCAGCCTCCGGGCAGCTGCCACTCGGGCTGGTAGCCGATCTTGGATGCGTGCGTCATCATTTCGACAATGCCCGCACTGTGTCCGATCGGTATCAGCGTGGTGACATCGCGCTGCCGCAGATCCGCCACCAAGACCGCGTCGCTAGGCTCAGCCTGACCGGTTGATTCCGTGCGGTACGCATGGACACTGACCGCCGCCCCACACTTCCGCAAGATGGTGGACCTCTATCAGGGTTGCCACTGGTCAGCCCGCTCCTGACGACCAGCCTCAAACGCAAGCTTCAGGTTGCGGCGACCCTCAATCACTGCAGCGCCGCGCTAAGGAGCTGGGCTCATCGAGCTCATCGAACCTTCGCCGCTCGTCCTCGGCGCTGTAAGACCAGCGTGAGAGTCTCGCGGCTCAACGCGATGAGCTCGCTAAGGACAACCGTCTGCGCCACCGAGTCGGGGACTTCGGCAAACGCGTTGTGGATGGCATAGATGTGCTCGACTTCGAAGAACGTCAGCGCCTCCTGCGTCTCGTCGTCGAGGAAGTGCGAGTCCAAGGCTGGCAGGTCGAGATCAAACTCCGCATCCCACTTGATGATGGGCCCGTTGAGCTACCACCCTCGGGGGCGAACCGCCCTTTTGGGTCGAAGGTGTCAACTGATATGGGTTTGCGTTCCCTTCATCTTTACTACCTCAGCGTGATGTACGAGACGATCGATCATTGCCGCAGCTACGGCGGCGTCACCGAACACCTCGCCCCATCTCCCAAATGGTTTGTTGGACGTGACGATCACGCTGGCTCGCTCGTAGCGCGAAGACACCAGCTGGAAGAAGATGTTGGCGGCTTCTGCGTCAAAGGGAATGTAGCCCACTTCATCGATCACTAGAAGCGGAGTTCGCACCATCTGCCGAAGTTCTTTGTGCAGCGTGCCGGCATCGAGCGGTTGCCCGAGTCGTGCAACCCATTCGGATGCGGTAGCGAACACCACCCGATGACCGGCTTGGCACGCCCTGATCCCGAGTGCAGTTGCCAGATGCGTCTTGCCGGTTCCAGGTGGGCCCAGGAAGATCACGTTCTGCTTCGCTTCGATGAAGTCGAGTGCTCCCAGATGAGCCACAACCTCTTTCGGATCGAGCGCTGGAAGGAGAAGTCAAAGTCCTCAAGGGTCTTGTATGAGGGAAAGCGCGCGGACTTGATCGGATTCTCCCCACCATGACTCTGGCGTGACGAGACTTCTCTCTCAAGACACGCCGCCAGAAAGTCCTCGTGAGTCCAGTTGTCCGAGCGCGCTCTTTCGGCCAGTCGTTCGACTGAAGACAGAAGCGCTGGGGCCTTGAGGCTGCGGCACAGGTAGGTGAGGTCGCTCTTTGCCTTATTCATGTTCCCACCTGCTCAAACGCCCGTTCATACACGGCGAGATCGCGCTCTTCAACTTCTTCTCCCTGATGCATCGTTAGTTGTCGCTGTTGCTTCATCTCTCTTCTTGCCCGGCCGTGCACTGGATCGGTAAGGGTGCGATGAGGGGCGAAGCACCTTTGATGCCGGGCGACCTCTTCCTCTCCGAGCTTTACCACCACCCACCCAAGATCCAAGGTGACCTGCACCCTGCGGCCGATCGCTTTGGGATGGACCGAGTAGTCGCAAGTACCAGTGCGGTGTAGTGATCTCTGCTGATGCGTGTAGGGAAATGAAGTGCCGTGTCGGGCAGTACCGGAGGAAGAGCAAGCATCGAGCCTTTGTCCTCGGCGATGCGCTCATCGGGACGGCAACGAGTAGTTCGGTGAATACGGTGGTTCGCCCTGTTGACGAGCCAGCTTTTGAACTGGGAGTTGAAGTCGTCGATCCCGGTGAAGGTTCTGCCCGGTAGAAAAGAAGTCTCGAAATAGCCGTGGGTTCGCTCGAGAACTCCCTTTCCCTCGGGGAAGTTCCCTTTGAGAACGTTCGCTCCCATCCCAAGCGTTCCTCGGAAAACTTGAAAGGCGTGAGTCAGCTCGATCTTGCCGCCGCGGTTTCTTCCGATCGCGCCCTCGTTGTCGTAAACCCCCATGCGGGGAACAGATCCCAGATCCTTCAAACACTCGAGATGTCCGCCCAAGACATCGTGGGTTTGTCTTGAAGCCACCATGTGACCCATCGAGTAGCGCGCGTAGCCGGTGACCCCAGTCACCACCCACAACTTCTCAGTCAGGTCATAGCCAACAGGGATCTCTACCGCTGGCTGCCACAGATCCCACTGGGCGAGCTCGCCCGGCTCGTAATGGGTGCGCTGATAAGTGTTCATGCCCCTTGCCGGGGCACCGTCAGCGGATGAAAATAGCACCTGACCGTCCTGTGACGTCGGGTCTCCTTGGTGCATTGAGCCCGTTGATAAGTGGGACGCGGGAGCCTCGGGCACTGTGAACTGTTGCTGCGAGCACGAACCTCAGACTCTAAGAGATGAGGCTCCTCTGGACGGTCGCTAAGTTGGGCGAAGTACTCGTGGACCAGCCCACCGAGAAGGTCACGCCTCTTGACACTGATGTCGGCGACGGACGCTGCCACCGGCGCATCGCCCATCGGCGGGCGCAGACCCAAGGAGCGGTGGGGGCGCTGCATGTTGTAATGCTCCACGAAGATGCGCATCACGTTGCCCAGATGACGCCATCCGAGGATCAGAAGATGATCCAGGCACTCATTGCGAACGGTCTTTATCCAACGCTCCGCGAATGCGTTTGCCCGTGGAGATCGGTACGGGGTTTTCATGACAGTGAATCCTTCGGTTAAGAAGACCTCATCGAAGGTACCCGAGAACTTGGCGTCGCGGTCACGGATCAGAAAGCGCAGATAGTCGAAGTCGGTCGCCATGAACATGTTCCTGGCTTGCTGGGTCACCCATTGGCCGTTGGGGTTAGCGGTCGAGCCTGCGAAGTGGACCCGACGGTTGGCGATCTCGATGAAGAACAGAACGTAGATGCGCTTTAAGAACAGCGTGTCTACCGTGAAGAAGTCACATGCGAGAACAGTCTTTGCCTGCATCGACAAGAAGTGAGTCCAGGTCTGCATTTCACGCCTCGGAGCCGGACCAAGACCGTTTCTACGCAGTAGCATCCGCACCGCCGTGGCCGACACCTTGACGCCAAGTTTGACGAGCTCCCCGTGGACGCGGCGATAACCCCAGCGCTCGTTCTCCTTTGCGATCCTAAGGATCAACTCTTGGGTTTCTTGCGGCAACTGCGGCCGTCCGGGTCCGCGCGGTCGGCGTGAATAGCGTGCCCACTTTCGACTGACGAGCTGGCGATGCCAGCGCAGGAAGGTTTGCGGGCTCACGATGAACCCGGCAAGTGCAGCGCGGGGCAGAAACCTGGCCGCTGCCGTCATGAAGACTCGATCGCGAAGGGCGACCCGAGTGCGGGGCAGCCGACGCTTGAGGACCATCAATTGATGGCGAAGGACGACATTCTCGAGTTCAGTCTTGGCCTCGGATCCGCCGATCCTCAAAAGAGACCTGAACAGGACACGGTAGAGCAAGTAAAGGAGCGAGTTGACCACGATTTCCTGATCCCCATTCGATGACCTGATTTTCCAAACAGCCAGCCTATCTTGGCTGCTCAGAGGCGTGATCAACAATTTATGTCACCCACACCGCGACAGCTGTCCACGATGCGCCGCGACATGTGTCGAGGTTCGGTACCCGTGCCTCTAATTGGCTTCGGTAGCTATGCGACACTTTTGCTCCTTCTGGGTCTGCCGTTGGGTTGAGCCAAGGCTCCGAACTCTTTCGACTTATCGTGACGGGCTTTGTGGGTTCTTACAAGGGCTCCGTCGATCGTGATCTGCACGGTGTCTCCGACGAGGCGAACCCCAGCGACCTGTCCGATGAACTTGTTGCCCACCCTGTAGTTGGTTCCTGCGAAGCTCGCCGCGCCTGTGTGGTCGACATTGCGGAACACTTCACCGCCCTTGGTCGCAGGCGCTGGTCTCATCTTGGCTTTTCGGTCCATCCTGTCGTCGTCATCGATCAGGTGGCGTCGTGCGTGAGTGGCTACTAGAACGCCGTTGTGCGTAACGTTGAGGACTCCATCGGTTGACTCAACCTCGACAGCTTCCCCCGCAAGATGGCGACCGACATGGTAGCGGTGCTTAAGGATACTGATGCGACCAGCTCGGTCAACGCGACGGTGAGTAGTTTTCTTCTTAGGTGCAGGTTCTTGATTCAAGTCGACGTCACCATCGATGACTTCGAACGCTTCTTGTTTGGCAATTTCGAAGCGTCGTATCGGTGCAACGTCGCCGATGGACTGATGTTCTCGTTGGTTGTTGTATTCGATGACCCAAACATCGAGTGCGACTTGAAATTGTTCGATGGTGTCAAAGCTCTGCTCGCTGAAGAACTCTTCGCGCATGGTCCTATGCAGTCGTTCGATCTTGCCGGTTGTGGTTGGTGAAAATGGAGCAGTAAGGATGTGTTTGATCCCATTGTTCAAACAGATGCGGTCAAACAGCACGATGGCGGGCTTTGGGGCCCGTTTACCAGTGAAGACTTTACCGTTGTCAGTCAAGATCGACTCCGGGATGCCATGACGGGACAGGCCTTCTAAGAGTGCATCGGTGACAGGCTTGGCTGTTGCTCTTTGAACCAGCTTGGCGATAACACAGAATCTCGAGTGGTCATCGATGCCTGTGACAACCGACAGCTGCGTGCCGTCTCCGAGGTACACGCTTCCCATGACGTCCATCTGCCAAAGCTCCATGGAGCGGGAACGTTCCCATCTGATGTAGTCGTCGCGCCGACGCTTTCTTGTCTTGGGTTCGATAAGACGGTGACGGACCAAGCACCGGTAGATAGCTGAGCGAGAAGGAACCTGGTCGAGTTCCTTTCGCAGTTTGTTGAGGATGGTTCGCGGACCCCAACCGGGTTGAGCTTTTCGAAGTGAAACGATCCGTGCTTCGATGGTGGGGGTGATCTGATGTGGACACCGGCCTGGCTTTGAGCTTTGATTCGCAAGTGCTCCCATACCTAGATCTGCGTACCGCAGCAGCCAGCGATGAAGTGTCGTGCGGTCCACCCCATAGCGGGTGGCTACATCGGTGATCGTGGCTTCGGTGTCGAGTGCTTCCCGCACCGCCTGATATCGCTGCTCAACCATCGATAGGTCCGTCAGCATGATGAGATCCTCCTTGGCTCGGTTGAGCACAAGTCAAGATCAAAAGGGGCATCAGATGTGTGGAATCAGTGTTGCAGAGGTACCGAAGCCAGTGTTGCAAAGGTACCGAAGCCGGGTCGGGGGGTGTTGCAGAGGTACCGAAGCCAAAGTGAGGCAGAGGTACCGAACTTTTACAATGCGCCGCGACATGACATCGTGGGCGCTACTGGATTCGAACCAGTGACCCCTGCCTTGTAAGGGTGGAAAGTAGCTTCCGCCGTTACGCTCAGGAACGCCCCGTCACGCTCACTCGTGCTTGACTAAGGTTAACGGTACATCACGAGATTTAACGTCGAATCTCTCCGCGTTGTGGTCCCAGGGTGGTCCCGAACTTCCATAGGTTTTTGCTCGAGAGGCGGCGGACGGCAACCGGATTTGATACATGCATTCAGTGATTCACAGAAACGAGAGGGAGAAGCAAGTGCATAGAATCGACTTTCGTGGCACGACTACCGACAGGGCTGATCTCTATCAAAGAATGGCAGCGGCTCTATCGGCCAGCGACCCCGACTGTACCGAACACCTCGCCCAACGTAGCAGAAACTACCGGGAGGAGCGCCACGCTCCATGTGGACCTTTTCGCCAGCGGGATTCCACCAGACCGCGCCAACGTCGTTGGTCATCGTATGGTCGGAAGGACCGAAGCCGACACAGGATTGAAAGTAGGGCGGTGCGCCGCATCCGGGATTGGGGAATCGTGCCTTCGTGAGTGCTTGGGAGAAGGTTTGGGGGGTCAGCTCAGGACCGGCGAGCTGAATTCCCGAGGCCAAGAGCAGGAGCGCTTGGTATTGGTTCCTGTTATCGAGAATCTCGTGGTCGTTGACGCGTCGGTCAGGCGGCACGTAGGTAGGGTCGATCTCATTCATCGCCCAGTACCACGGCGAGTCTGCCAGACTATTCACCTTGTTAAAAATTCTGAGTCCGAAGATGTTCTGGTCAGGGGGAGCGTGCTGCGTATAGGTGTTTTCGACATCGTGTTCACTTCCGAAGCCGATGAGCCACTCCGGGTGATAGTTTCGTAGGCTCGAGGCCCGCATAGCCGAAAAAAAGTAATTGGCATCACAGAAGCAGGTGACGCTCGTGACGTTGCTTGAACTCAGTCTGGCCACCGCTGCGACAATTCTGGGATTTTTTTCGTCTCTCGGAGGGCCACTCACCTCAACTGTTTCCGCTATATCAACTCCGCATCTCTTAAGCCCGCTGACTAGGGCGGATATATCCGGGACTTCCCCGATTTCCTCCGAGTTCTCAAGGATGACTCCGAACTTTCGGGTTGACTGTGCCAGCTGGGGACCCGCGAAGTTGGCATTTTTATGTGCCAGAGTTTTGCAGATCCATTCCGCCTGGTTTGCCTGAAAGTCATCCAGGACGGGTGGAAAGCTCCAAAGGTAGGGGGTAGCGGGACCGTAGTTGGCGCGCTCCGTCGCGTAACTCTGTTCTCCCCTTATGCCTAGAATCCGTCGACGCGCCAGCTCCTCGAAATAGGGATTCAACCTCGATTCCGAGCTCGCATGAGATGCGAAAGCTTTGATCTCCTCGTCCACTCTAGCGGCTGCACTTCGCTTTTCTTCTGGGTTCCTCGCATTTAGCCCCCCCACGTGCGGAACCTCGATAAGCCTGATCTTGCGACCATAGAATTCGAATCGCCGGTTGAAGAACTCAACCAACCGGGGCTCGATTAGGTCGAACCATCCCATGAAAGCCACTCGGATCTCGTCACGAGTAACGCCTTTGGATGTCGCGCCCCCGTTGTCACCCTCCCAGTAATTGACGCATGGAGGCGACTGAGGATCTTCTGTCTGACGGGGAGGATCGCCAATGCAGCGACGAACGCGGGCCTTCTCGATCACGTTTCTCGGTGGCGGAAGACCAACCACCGCATCTGGACCCTCGCAGATTTGCCCCGTCGCACACGCTCCGACCCCCGAGCCGAATTGGCTCGATTGTTGGTCAGGCGCATCCTCGATCTGCTCGACCGCCTGCGGGGCGAACTCGGAGACGCTTGGTGGAGATGGTGGCACTATGACTAGCGCAACGGCGGCGATGACCAGCAGCACTATCGCGGCAATAGTTGCGTAGGCAATAGTTACCGCCTTGGACTGGCGCCTGCGCGTTCTCATCTGCGGTTCCTCCGTGTTACTCCCCGGCTGCTGACACTACTCCTGAATCATTTGATATGTCAACAAGGACATCAAAATCCTTAGGGTCTTGTCAAAGCAGGGCAAGGGAAAAGCGGATGTCCCTTGCTCTCCATCTGCAGAGCCCGAGGGTTAGTGTCAGGTTTGATCGCTGGGCGCTTGCTGCGGCGTTGGCGTCGATTCAGCGGGTTTCGTCGACCCTTTTAGTCGTCCATCCAAGGCTCATTTCGGGTCGGGACCTCCAAGCCCGTCTTGTCACCCGATCTGCTGGGACATAGTCTCCCTTTCAACCGCGCGACAGGGGGCAAGGGTATGGGCGACGAATTTGTCACATCTCATGGGCGGCTCGGGTGCTATCGGCTGAGCGAGGAAGGTAAGAGGTATCGCGCTAACGAGTGGCCAACCGGGGACGCGTTGTTCAACGGGAGGCCTCCGTGCCAGGAGCCTTTCTAGGGCGCCGCAGTGATGAGATCCCGACGGCTCTCCCTAGAAATGGTGCCGGCTGACGACGTGATGATCGCTTCCGTCGTGATTGCAGGGGTTCGAGTGAATGGTCGCCTGGGCCAAGCGGGGGACCTCATGTAACAGACGGTGGTGAGCTTCTTCGGCGATGCCGTGCGCCTCGACGAGGGTGAGCTCCGAGTTGGAAACCAGCTCGACTTCCGCCCGCATGTGGTGCCCCACCTAGCGGATGCGGACACTTTCCACTTCCTCAACTCCAGATACTGCTTCGAGCGCACGACGGACCTGATCCGCGATGGCCGGATCGACGCTGTCCATCAATCTGCGGTATATGTCGCGGGCCGCTCCTTTGAGCACGATCAGGATCATCACGGTGATGACCATGCCGGCGATCGGGTCGGCTAGGTCAAAACCGAAGGCCACTCCGATGGCCCCCAAAACGACACCCAACGAAGTCAGACCATCGGTTCGAGCGTGTACACCATCGGCAACCAAAGCTGCCGACCCGATCTTGCGCCCGACCCTGATCCGGTAGGCGGCGACGATCTCGTTGCCGACGAAGCCGATGACGCCGGCGGCCATCACCCAAGGAAGGTTACTGAGGGGCCGGGGGTTGAGTGCGCGTGACACCGCTTCCCATCCCGCTGCGGCCGCGGATGCAGCGATGGTCAGCACGATGAAGATTCCCGCCAGATCTTCCGCTCTTCCGTAACCGTAGGTGTAGCGCTTGTTGGGGGGTCGCCTTCCGATCCAGAACGCGATCCCGAGAGGGACTGCGGTGAGCGCGTCGGCGAAGTTATGGATGGTGTCGGCAAGCAGCGCGACCGACCCGGTGAACGCGACGACCACCACCTGCAGAACGGCCGTGACAGAAAGCCCCGCCACCGAGATCCGCAGTGCGCGGAGGCCCTCGGAGCTCGACTCCAGCGTGCTGTCTATCGATGCAGATGGATCGTGGCTGTGAGGAGAGAACAGATGTCTGAGCCGGGATCCGATGGTCTGTTTTCCGTGGTCGTCGCCGTGATCGTGGTGATGGTCATGGTCATGGTAAGGGGGACTGTCCTGGTCGTGACCGTGCTCCGCGGACGTGTTCAGCGACACGGCTCGGTGATGTCGAAGAACGCGCTAGGGCCCTGCGGCCAAGAGCCGAGATTGTGGCGGGCCCCCCGATCGACGAAGCACCACCATCCGAGGTCGGCGGGGCTGTCCGCGTATCCGGTCGGAGGGTCGTGGCTGTAGGTGTGCCACACCAAGGTGAAGTCGTTGACCATGCTGTACTTCCCGCCGAAACCAACCTCCGCCTGCCAGTAGGGCGTGGCGCCGGCAGCCGGGTTCGGGAATCCCGTCCGCGTCAGCCCTTGTTCGAAGCTGGCGGGTGTCAGGTTCGGTCCCGCCGTCTGGATCCCCGAAGCGAGGACCAACAGACCGTCGTACACGTTGCGGAAATGCGCCCGCGCATAGTTCAGGTGCGTCCAGCTCCTGACGGAAGGATCCACCTCCCGGATCGCCCAGGAGAATGGCTCGTTCGAAGGCGGAAGATGTTTGTTCTGGCTCGTCACTCCGAACATGTGTGAGTACTGACGCCGGTCCGAGTGGGTCATGTCTTCGCTGCCCTGACCGGCTACCCCAGAAACCAGCCACTCAGGTCCGTACGCCTGGTTGTTCGCCGACACGATCAACCCGTTGGCGAACAGGAGCTGAGTGCAGATGCAGATGACCGTCGTGATTCCATCGGCCTGCATGCGGGCCACCGCCAGGTTGTTGAAGTCGGAGCCCGACCCGGTTGATCCGACCGGGTCGTCCCCGTCGACGCTGTAGCGGGAGAAACGCGCCCCGCACCGCTCCAGTGCTGACGTGAGTGCGGCATCCGATGGTGTGCCCGCTTTGTGCTGGGCGACTGCGATGCCGAAGTGGCGTGTGGAGATCTGCAGCCTCGGGTCCTCCGCGTGCTCGGCGAGCCTGCCGGCGAGAGACTTGCAGATGAACTCGCCTGCATTCGCTTCGGCGATGTCGAGCGTAGGTGCGTATGTCCAGAGGTACGGGCGCGCCGCACGGAGGTCGGCAGACATCCGGTAGGGCGGGTCGGGATCAACCGCGATGACCTTTCGGCGAGCCAGCTCGTCCATGAAGACCGTGTTGTCGCCGTACGCGGTTTCGACGACACCACCGACGGTCGCGAAGGCGCGGAACTCCTCGTCGACTTTGACGGCGTTGGCCCTCTGCACCACCGGGTCACCTTCCGTGCCGAACCTTGCGCGCTGTAGCAGGAAGGGCTTGATCTTTCTGCCGTAGAACTCGTAACGCCGGTTGAAGAACTCCACCAAGGTGAGGACCTCGTTGTTCGAAAGGCTTGAGGGACGCCCGATCGCGACGCGGATCTCATCGCGGGTCACGCCTTTACTGGTTGCGCCGGAGTTATCTCCCTGCCAGTAGCCGACGCACGGCGGCGACTGAGGATCTTCGGTCTGGCGCGGTGGCGATCCGACGCACCGGCGAACCCGCGCCTTCTCGATGACCTGACGGGGCCTCGGCGGTGCGGCCACCGTGTTGGGACCTTCGCAGGTCGCTCCGGGCCCACATTCCGATGCTCCTCCGGAGGACGCAGCGCTCCCCGGAGCATCCGGGACGTCGAGGGGCTCCTGAGCCTGGGGAGCGAACTCCGCAACGCTCGGAGGAGATGGGGGAATGAACACGATGGCCGATGCGGCGATCAATATTAGAAGGAGAGCAGCGACCGAGGCGAAGGTGAGCGGTACAGACCTCGACTGTTGTCTTCTCGGTTTGGGTGGCACGACCGAGTAGCCTACGCCTCTATCGGCTCCGGGTCCGTGTCTGGTGACCGGAGGATGTAGGAGCCCGCGTATCCCCGGTCGATCTCACGGAAAGTTTGCCAGCCGGGCTCGGCGAAGATCGCTCCGAGGTGGGCAACCATGAGAGCGGTAGAGATGTTGAACCGGCGCATCGTGCTGCGCATCATGTCGAGGTGTTCCAGACCTTTCGTGTGCGGGACGATCATCACGTCTTCCACCCAGTTAAGCAGACGGAAGTATTCCAGCTCGTCACCGGATTCGAGGTCGCTGAACATCCCGTTCCCCCACAGAGCCGTCCCCGCCGACATCCCCATCATCACGGTTCCTCGGTCCGCGGCGGCCGAGATCGCCTTGAGGGCTGGGGTGCCAAGGATGGCGTCGATGATCCACTCCGACCTGCCGCCGGAGAAGAACAGCATCTGAGCGCTCGCGATCCTCTCCAAGACCTCCGGCTTGGCTGCGTCTTCGCGTCGATCGAGCCCGACGTCGTGAACCCGGACTCCTGCATCGGAGAAGGTCTTGAGGAAGTACTGCTTGCGGGGCACCTCTCCCATATCGGGACTGGCCGCGAAAATCATACCGACCTCCATCTCGGAGCGGCTCCGCCCGTGGTGCTTGGCTGCGATGTCGAGCGCCGCGAGGTCCGTCTCCGGTGGCTCCCCGCCCCCACAAAGGATGAGGGGTGCGATGGAGCGGGGCCTTAGCGTTCTGGTCCGATCTTGACCGGGGGCTATCACCGTGCGCTCGTGAGGGATGCCCGCGAGGGCGCGGGCCTTCGCGAGGGTGATGGCTGAGAAGGAGGTCAGCGGGCTGCTCGCCATGGCTGCGATGAGGTTGGCAGGGGCGACCGGCATGCCGAGAGGTGCAGCCTCGGTGCGCGCAGTTTCGAGGGCCATCGATGCGCCCTTAGCCAGGATCATGCGGCCTTCGTATCTAACGCCGTCCGCGGCCTTGGCGACGTGGATGTGGCTCTTGGTCTCGTAGGAGCGCAGCCCGTCGTTGAGCCCCTCGATGTAGATGGTGCGATCGCGCAGTCGAGTGGGATCGATACCGGCCCGAGCGAGCAGAGCATCTCGCTCGGGCTTTGTGTTCGTGAGCGCGAGGATGAAGTGGATGTGGCGGATGGACTCGTGCCCTCGGTTGCGAGCCTCCTCTTCTGCATCGGCAAGGAACTCGGGAAGCTCGGGATGTTGTTTCGTCCAATCCGGCCACCACGTTACGGCCTGCTCTTTGGTGCTCACCGATCTCCTGTCCGCCGATTTGAGTAAGCATAATAACACGAGGTGACGGAGTGGATCAGCTCGATTTGCAGTATCGCCGAGCCTTCTCGCGCTCCATCAGCTTCCCCCATGACGCTAACGCGATCGCCGAGGTTAGCCGCTCGTTAGGAATTAGAAGGACTCCTTCGGCGTAACTGTCCACCTTGTCTTCCAACTGCCCGATCTCGTCGTCCGAAAGATCCGAGTACTGCACTAGTTAGTCCCGAAAGGAGCTTGGCTGCATTCCTTCCGAACGCTCTTCCAAGGGTAAGGGGATTGCCGTGAGAATCCGTGACTACTAGGCCCGAACCTATCTTTCCAAGACTCGCTTGCTTGGGCGAAGCCTCCAGAAGAGGGTGATAGATGAGGGATGCAATGATGATAAAACGAAGAGGGTGACGGACGAAGAATGTAGAGAGGATACGAAGCCCTGTAGAAACGGTCCCGCTTCCGAATGCGTCAAGCAAGATGCTCAATGCGAGCGCCAAGATGCCAGCACAGACCCAAAGGAGCCAAAGGAACACCGTATCGAGGAGCCAAGCCGCGAACGCTGCGGTCAGACGAGCCGGCCTTTTGCCGCTGCGCTTCCACGATCTCAGGCACACCTTTGCGGCATTCCTGATCCACGAGGGGGCCAATGCCAAGCAGATCATGGCATTGATGGGCCACTCGTCTATTCGCGTTACTTTCGACCGCTACGGTCACCTTTTCGAAGGTCACGATGAACCGATCATCCAAGGACTCGATAACGCTCTGCGGGCCGCGCACTTTTCGCGCACATTGATGGATGACCGGGGGAAGGACCGGAAGCGGACAAAGGTGTTTACCAGGCCTTTTGTCGAGCGGACGACCGGATTCGAACCGGCGACCCTCACCTTGGCAAGGTGATGCTCTACCAACTGAGCCACGTCCGCAGTTAAGAACGCATCGTAACAGCCCCTGGGTCCTTCGGCTCGATAAGATTTGACAATGCCTCTCCCAAGGATCCCATTTCCGCGCCGACCGCGAATTCCCATCTACGCTTATCTCGCTGTTATGGGCCCGGGCCTGATCACCGCTGCCGCCAACAACGATGCGGGTGGAATAACGACTTACTCCCTGGCCGGGGCCCGGTTCGGTTTTTCGATGATGTGGGTCCTGTTGGTGCTCACCTTGCTGCTGGCCATAACCCAAGAAATGGGCGCCCGGATGGGCGTGGTTACAGGCAAGGGGCTGGCCGACCTCATCCGGGAAGAATTTGGTCTCCGAGCTGTCGTCTTCGCACTGGTTACTCTGCTCACGGCCAACCTTTTTGTAACTGCTGCCGAGTTCGCGGGGCTGGCGTCTGGGTTCGAGTTGTTCGGCCTCTCGAAGTACATCACGGTGCCGCTGGGGGCCGCCCTCGTATGGTTTATCGTTTCGAGCGGATCCTTCCGCCGCGTCGAACGTCTCTTTATGGTTTTCGTTCTGTTCTATTTCTCGTACATCGCGTCCGGGCTGTTGGCGGATCCGCCATGGGGAAAAGTGCTTCGCAGTTTGGTCGTTCCGGACTTCAACCCCGATCCTGAATTTCTCCTGCTGGCGATCGCGATCACCGGGACGACCGTAGCCCCATGGGGGCAGTTCTTCATACAGTCCTACGTTCGGGATAAGGCCGTGAAGCTCCGCGACTACAAGTTCACGCGTCTCGATGTTCTTTCCGGATCTGTGTTCAGCAACACGATTGCGTTTTTCATCGTGCTTGCCACGGCAGCCACTTTGTTTGTCGCCAACATCGATATAGCGACCGCCGCGGATGCCGCGCGGGCTCTTCGGCCTTTGGCCGGGGAGCAGGCGCAGGTGTTGTTCGGCATCGGCCTTGTTGCCGCTTCGACGCTCGCAGCCTGCATCCTTCCGTTGTCGACCGCATACGTTGTATGCGAAGCGTTCGGTTGGGAGTCAGGCGTCGGTAAGGGTTGGGCCGAGGCGTTACCTTTCAACGCCATTTTCACGGGAATGATTGCCCTCGGGGCCGGCATGGTACTGATACCCAATCTGAGCCTCATCAAGATGATGGTTTTTTCCGAAACTGTGAACGGAATCTTGCTGCCCGTTATTCTCATTTACACGGTTCGCCTCTGCGGAAACAAGCGACTCATGGGCGAGCAGGCCAATAGTCGACTCTACGGCAGCGTTACCTGGCTCTTTGCGGTCACGATCATCGCTCTCACGGTTTATCTATTCATACGCAAGTTGGTGGGTTAGCCGCCCGTCGAACCGAACCCCCCGGTCCCTCGATCCGATTCGGGCAACTCGCCTACCTCCTCGATAATCAATTTTGGCGCCGGAAGTATCACCATCTGCGCGATGCGGTCGCCTCTTTTTATATCGATGGGATCATGCAGGTCGAGATTGACAGCGACTACTTGCACCTGGCCGCGGTAACCCGAGTCGATGAGCCCTGGCGCATTCACGATCCCAAGCCCTTTGCGTATGGCAAGCCCCGAGCGCGGCAGGACGTATGCCGCGTGGCCGTCTGGAATCGCTATGGCGATCCCCGTGGGCACCAGAGCTCTTTCGCCCGGCTTGAGCGTTACGTCGTCTGCGGCAGTCAGGTCTATGCCCGCGTCTCCGGGATGGGCATTCGTTGGAAGGGGGATTTCAGGATCAAGTCTTTTGATCTTGATTCTCACTTCGTCCGTCACGACTTCGCAGCCTTTTCTTTGGGGGGCACTTTCTTCTGCAGCAGTCCGAGTTCACGCTCAAAATCTGTCAGTTCCTGGAAATCCTTGTAAACGCTTGCGAAACGAAGGTAAGCGACTTCGTCGAGCACTCGGAGTCGCTCGAGAATCTCTTTTCCCAAGTCCGCGCTTTGCACGACTCCTCCGCCCCCGGCCTTCGCCGACTCGAGGACATCCTCCGCCAACTTCTCGAGGTCCTTCTCATCAACTGGCCGGTTGACGCATGCCTTAACAATTCCACCGAGGAGCCGGGCGCTGTCGAATGGCACTTTTTCTCCCGACCGTTTCTCCACCATTAAAGTGGCCTCTTCCGCTCTCTCATAAGTAGTGAATCGGCGGTTGCAAACCTCGCATTCACGCCGACGGCGAATGGACCGCCCTTCGTCGGCGACTCGCGAGTCGACAACACGATCTTGATCGTGACTACAGAAAGGGCAGCGCATGAGTCGGGTCTCCGGAGGCCATCCTACGGCTCAACCCAAACGGCGGCCCCAAAAGGGCCGCCGCCGGGGCTGAAGATTGGCTGGAAGCTATCAAGAACATCCGCTCGTGGTTCCGCATGAATTGCAGACGAAGCACGATCCAGCGGGTTGCATCTTGATTCCGCAGGTGTAGCAAAGAGGCGCATCAGAAGTCGATCGAACGATCAGACTGGAATCACTCTCCAGGCTTGAGTGCCCGTTTGGCTTGATTGAGACTCCCCCATCAAGCGAGGCCTGGCGCTCCCCCGTGGTCTTGACGTTGACCGCTTCCTTTTCCTCATCGGTCAGGTAATCGGATGCTAACCGCCGGAAGATGTAATCGACTATCGACGTGGCGAAGCGAAAGTCCGGGTCGTCGGTGACTCCGGAGGGCTCGAACCGCATGTTGATGAACTTATCGACGTATGTCTTCAGGGGTACCCCGGACTGCAGGCCAACCGAGACACTGATGGCGAATGCATCCATGATTCCCGCCAGTGTGCTGCCCTGCTTCGCGACCTTCAAGAAGATCTCGCCCAATTCTTCGGTATCGGGATACTCACCGGCGGTCACGTAACCGTCGCAGTCGGCAATCTTGAATGACATCGTCTTCGCGTTGCGCTTGCGAGGTAGCCTCCGGCGTACGGTTTTTGTAGGCGAACCTTCACCTGCCGGCTCAGCCTTCTTTTTCTTGTCCGCGTTGAGGGGCTGACCCACCTTGCAGTTGTCGCGGTACATCGCAAGATTCTTGAGCCCCATCTTCCAACCTTGAACGTACAGGGACTCGATGTCATCGACTGTTGCGTCCTCCGGAAGATTTATCGTCTTGCTGATCGAGCCACAAAGGTAGGGCTGAACCGCCGCCATCATTTTCATGTGACCGAGATAGTGAATTGGGCTATCACCCATCGCGCAATCGAATACGGAGTGGTGCTCTTCCTTCATGAAAGGCGCGCCTTTGACCGAGTTGTGCTCGCTGATGTACGAGAGGATCTCAGAGATTTCCTGAGGCTCATAACCCAAACGCTTCAGCGCACTAGGGACTTTTTGATTGACGATCTTCATCGTCCCGCCCCCAACCAGTTTCTTGGTCTTTACCAATGCCAAGTCCGGTTCAATGCCCGTAGTGTCCGCGTCCATAAGGAACGAAATAGTCCCAGTAGGCGCGATCAAAGTGGTCTGTGCGTTTCGGTATCCGTGCTTCGCTCCCAACTCAAGGGCGTCATCCCATGCGTCGCGCGCAGCCGTGAGGACATTGGCGGGGGCACGGTCCTCGTCGATCTCATCTACTGCCTCACGATGGCGCCGGATGACATCCAGATGTGCCTTGGCGTTGCCCTCTTTCGACCAACCCGAATATGGACCAATGGCGGCTGCCAACTCCGCCGACCTGCGATATGCGATCCCCGACATCAATGCCGTAATCGACGCGGCCCACGC
>CAZCSK010000038.1:0-20424 GCA_964501265.1 uncultured Actinomycetes bacterium | reverse complement strand
ATCTGGCCGTCGGTGATCGAGATCACATTGGTGGGAATGTAAGCCGAAATGTCGCCTTCTTTCGTTTCGATCACCGGCAGCGCGGTCAGCGATCCCCCGCCGAATTCTTCGGACAGTCTTGCGGAGCGCTCCAGAAGCCGCGAGTGTAAATAGAAGACATCGCCGGGGTATGCCTCGCGACCGGGGGGGCGCCGCAGCAGCAGTGAGATCTGCCGGTAGGCGTCGGCCTGCTTCGACAAATCGTCATACACGATCAGCACGTTCTCGCCTTTGTACATCCAGTGCTGGCCGATGGAGCATCCGGAATAGGGCGCGAGGTACTTGAAGGCGCTAGGGGCAGCAGCCGGAGCGTTGACGACCGTGGTGTATTCCATTGCGCCTGCTTCCTGCAGACCCTTGAGAACTTCGCCAACGGTTGAGTTCTTCTGACCGATCGCAACGTAGATGCACTTGATCGCCGCGTCGGTTCCCCAATACTGCTTTTGGTTAATGATGGTGTCTATGGCGACGGCGGTCTTGCCGGTTTGTCGGTCGCCGATCAAGAGTTCTCGTTGGCCCCGGCCGATCGGAATGATTCCGTCGATGGCCTTGATGCCGGTTTGGAGAGGCTGGGTGACTGGCTGGCGATTGATAACTGAGGCCGCCTGCAACTCGAGCTCGCGGGTGCCATCGATCTTGGATGCATCCAGCGGGCCCTTGCCGTCCATGGGGCGACCCAAGGCATCGACGACGCGGCCCAGATAAGCGTCGCCCACCGGGACCGAGAGAACGTGACCGGTCTGTTTTACGGGCATGCCCTCCTCAACGCCCGAGAAGTCTCCAACGATCACGGCACCCACCAGATCTGCCTCTAAGTTAAGGGCTACTCCCAGTAAGTCACCGGGGAACTCGAGCATCTCGTTGGCCATCGTTCCAGGAAGGCCGGATATACGGGCAATGCCGTCGCCGGCTTGGACGATTCGCCCGACCTGCTCGGTCTCGACCGACGGGTGAAAGTCTTTGACGAGTTGGTCGAGCGCCTCCCTGATGTCCTCAGGTTTCAATGTCAGATCCGTCAACTCATTCTCCTTTAGTTACACACCGAGGTGCTGCTTGAGTGAATCGAGTTTGTGACGCACAGTACCGTCGATGACAACGTCCCCGACTCGGGCGAGGATGCCGCCTATGACCGACGGATCGACGATGACTTTGACGCTGACGTTCTTGCCGGTAGCTTTCGAAAGCGCCTGGGCAAGCCGCTCGGTTTGGTCTTCGTCGAGAGGGATAGCACTTCTGACATCGGCGATCTCCCGATTTGCTTCCTCCTCGGCAAGTCGCGCCAGCTCGTCCGAAATATCGACGAGTTGTCTGGAACGGCCCTGACCGATGACGAACTTGAGCACGTTCAGAGTGTGCGGGGAGACCCGACTGCCCAAAAGATCGGTCAGAAGTTTCTCCTTGCCCTCGAGAGGAACGGCGATGTCAGTCAGCGCCTGCAGCAACTCGTGTTGGGAATCGAGCGTGCGGGCGATTCTGAAGAGCTCATCGGCAACGCGCGTGATTTCGCCCTCCGAGCGAGCAATCTCGAAGAGGGCTTTGGCGTAACCGAGAGTCTTTTCGTCCTTCACTTCTTGGCGTCCGCCTCGAGTTTGCCGATGAATGAATCAACGAGGCCTTGATGCGTCTTAGCGTCGACCTCTCTCTCCACGATCTGTGATGCGATGGCGGCCGACCACTGTGCTAACTGAGTCTGAAGTTGCGCAAGCGCCCTATCACTCTCGCCCGCAAGCTGCTTTTGGGCCTTGTCGACGATTAGACGGGCATCGCCTTCGGCGCGGCTGATCAAGTCCTTCCGGACGGTGTCCGCTGCGAGCCGAGCCTCTTCGATGATGTGATTGGATTCGTCGCGCGCCTGGGCGACGCGGGCCTTGTAGTCCTCAAGCAAGCGCTCAGCTTCCTTGCGAGTTTCCTCAGCCTGTTCCAAGTCCGCGCGGATGCGCTGCTCTCGATCAGCCAGCCCCTCCTGCAATTTCGGAAAGACCTTCTTGGCCAGGAAATAGAGAACCGCAAGAAATGCGATGAGCGTCCAGACCCAAAGACCGGTCTCGGGGTTAAACGGATTGAACCCGCCTTCTGCAGCCAGAATCATGCCGAGCCCCCCTTAAAGGACGAACAGCAGAAGGATCGTGACCACGAATGCGTAAAGCACCTGCGCCTCGGCCAATGCGAAGCCAAGGATCATCAGGCTCCGAAGGGTGCCCTCGGCCTCGGGCTGACGTCCAACTCCCTCTATACCCTTGGACCACAAAATACCGATGCCGACTGCGCCCCCGCCGGCGCCCAAACCGATAGCGAGACCGCCACCGAGAAACGCCAACCCCTGGTTCGTCAAACCTACGACGGCCTTGCCGCCTTCCTGAGCTAGAACGAGATCCAATTTGTTCTCCTTTCCTATTTCCTAGTGACCCGGGTGAAGTGCATCATTGATGTAGATCGTGGACAGAAATGAAAATATGACCGCCTGGATGAAGGCTACGAACATTGCAAACATCGTGAAGACTATTTCGAAGGCCATCGCCACTGGGATAACGATGATGTGGCCGAACACGAAACTGCCTCCGACCAGAAATATGAAACCCAAAAAAATCAGGAGGATCACATGGTCGGCCAGCATGTTCGCAAACAGACGGACGGCCAACGAGAAGGGCCGGGCAAGTTGCGAAATCAATTCGATAGGGACCATCAGGAGCAGCAGGGGCTTGGGTACGCCAGGAGGAACCAACGTCTTAATCCAAAATTTCAGGACGCCGTGACGAGCCATCCCGATAGCGATTGCCATCAAGTAGACCCCGACCGCAAGGGCGGCGGTGACAAAGATATTGCTGGTCGGCGTGAATCCGATGTACGGGATCAAGCCAACCGCGTTCATGAAGAAAACGAAGAAGAACGTTGTTCCGATAAATGGGAACCACGTTCTGCCGTCCTTTGCATCCATCACCGAATAGACGATGTTGTCCTTGACGAAATCCATCGCGACCTCAATGGCGTTCTGAAGCCCTTTGGGCACGAGTCGCGGCTTGGAGGCCGCCATCCAGAAGACCCATACGCACAGAAACGACGCCAGCCAGATGTTGACGACCGCATTCGTAGGCGACAGATCGACACCACCGATGACCCACGACGGCGTCCAAGAGTAGTGGTGCGGAGAGAGGTGGTTGATCAATTTCAAGAAAGGGGACGGCTCTTCGGCCGCCTGAGCTAGAAGTAAACCACCAGTCATCCAATCACCTCCCTGGCCCTTAGAGCCTGCCTTGTGCGAGGAATCTCCGAAATCACAAGTATCCCGAACGCAAGCCCAAACGCGGACAGATACGCAATGAATGCATGCCGGCCGGCAGCATATGCGCCGAAGCCGGCAGCCGCCACGGCGGCCATGCGCAGCATCGCGGACCTCGCGATCCTCGAATCAAAGAACCGCTCACGGCCAACCGAGCCAATATGGGAGCTGAGGTAACCTGCGGCGTACAATCCCGCTGCCAGACAACCCACAAAAGCTCCCGTCGCACCCAAGGGGGTGGTTAGTCCGAGCGCCACAAGAGCGGCCACCACGCCAAGACTTAACGACTTGGCGAGCAACGAGCCTAGCAGCCCACGACCCGCCCGGCCCCCGACGTCAGGGGTCGGGACTGCTGATTCTACTTTGGTCTCATCCATGTTCTGTAGAGCCTCACTATCCCGGCGGCGCCGCCAAGAAGAGCGCCTACCATCAAGAAAACCAACTTCGTGTGCAGCCCCTTGTCTATCAGCCAACCCAAGGCGGCCCCTACTGCCGTTGTTGCAACCAACTCCCCCGCGAGTCCCATAGCCTGCCCAAATCCAGACATCATGGATTGCTGTCTCTTTTGACCAAGGTTCATAGCACGGGAACTTTGCATCCTATCTCACGTCTATCCGCTCATGATCCGAGAAACAAGGACTTTGTGAAATTTTTCACATACTACTTGAAAACGCTGAATGGGAGCGCGCGACCAACGTGCAGCCCCCAACAATGGATAGAATCCGGCCTTAAACCCAAGGAGGCCAGATATGCGGCGAACGAAGGATCAGAAGATCGATTTGCTCAAGAAGGTTTGGCTATTCTCGGCCTGTTCCGACAAAGAGCTAAAACGCGTTGCCTCCCTCGCCGACCAGATCGATACTGATGAAGGCTACGTGCTAACCAAAGAGGGCAGGCCCGGAGTTGAGTTTTTTGTAATTGCCGCCGGCAAAGCGAAAGTCTCGATCCGCAACAAGAAGATCGTGACATTAGGCGCCGGCGATTTCTTCGGAGAGATGGCCCTGTTGGACCAAGGACCGCGGGCAGCAACGGTCACCGCGGAGACTCCAATGAGTCTGTTGGTCTTGGACGCCCGCAGCTTCGCGAGCCTGCTCGACTCCACTCCGACCGTAAGCCGCAAGATATTGAAGGGAGTCGCGCAGCGCCTGCGAGAAGTGCAAAACTCCCCCACGAAGTTCGCCACTCACTAGTTCCGACCTGTACTTCCCCCGTTCTACTTCGGGGGTTCGCAGCTTCTGGCGCGCCCAAGTCGTACCGAAGGACCGCTGCTACCCCCCGAGCCCCCGTCAGACGGAGACCTTGCTTCGCGGAAGCACCGTGTAAACGAAGATAGCGAATGCCGCAACCGCGAAAGGCAGAACCCACACCGGCGACACGAACGTCCATGTAAGCGTCATGCCGGCCAGCGTCCCGGCCCAGGCGTACATGATGAGCACCGCCTTGCGATGACCATGCCCAATCTCCAATAGGCGGTGATGCAGATGGCCCCTATCCGCGTGGAACACATGCTGTCCCCGGCTTGCTCGCCGAATCACTGCAAAGACGGTATCGAGTATCGGAATAGCCAAAACGATCAACGGTATGACCAGCGGGAGATAGAAGAGGAACGACGCGGAGACGCCCACCTGATTCTGCGTCGCCGTCCGGCCGACCCCCACCACGGTGGCAGTGGCAAGTAAGAAGCCAAGCAGGTACGCGCCCGAATCCCCCATAAAGATCTTCGCCGGGTGAAAGTTGTACCTCAGAAACCCCAAAGTCGCTCCCACGATGATGATCGAGATGAGCTGCGCCGTTGGCTCGGTACCTGAAAGTCCCTGCTCACTCAACTGATACGAGTAAACAAAAAATGTTCCAGCGGCGATCGCGATTATTCCTGCGGCGAGCCCGTCGAGGCCGTCCATCAGGTTGACTGCATTGACCACACCGACGATCCAGACGATCGTGACGATCGCCGAGATGTCGGGCGAAAGGGAAAGGGCACCGACACCTTTGACGGGAAAGCGAAAGTACTCCATGCGAACTCCCGACATAAAAACAAGCCCCGCGGCGAGCAACTGCGCCGAAAGTTTGGCCGGAGCCCGCAACGGTTTCAGATCGTCGATCACACCAAGAACGAAAATAATCGAGGCCCCGGCCACGATCCCGATCATCTCGGGCAACGGCCACACGAAGATTGGACCGAAAACGGCCCGGAACTGCGAAAGACGCGATGCCGCGATCAAGGCCCCTATTACGCCAATGAAGATCGCGGCCCCTCCCAGGGTCGGGGTCGGGACGGCATGGACCTTTCGGTCGTCGGGGATGTCGACGGCACCAATCTTGCGGCTCAATAGAAGCACTCCGGGGGTCACGGCGTAAGCGATGACCGCGCCGACGACGGCCACGGTGAGATAAGGTGCCATCACATGGCTATTCTTGCACGCGTTTAGGACGGACCGAACAAAGACTCCATGGATTCCCTTAGGGACCACCTCGAGCAGACCGACCCAGAAATCGCGGGCCTGATCGCGTCGGAAGAGCGACGCGAACGCGACAAGATCCGTCTCATACCATCGGAAAACTATGTTTCCGCCGCAGTGCTCGGCGCGACCGGATCGGTGCTCACGAACAAGTATTCAGAAGGGTACGCCGGCCGCCGGTACTACGAAGGCCAGCAGTTCATAGACCCCATAGAGGAACTCGCGGTCGCTCGGGCCAAGAGTCTGTTCGAGGCAGAGCATGCAAACGTGCAGCCCTACTCAGGAACTCCATGCAACCTCGCCGTCTATCTGGCTTTCCTGCAACCAGGCGACACGGTGATGGGCATCTCGCTACCCCACGGAGGACACCTGAGCCACGGGCACTCAGTGTCTGCCACCGGGCGATGGTTCAGAGCCGTTAACTACGGCGTCGACAAGAACACGGGCCGCATCGATTACGACGAAGCGCGCGATCTCGCAAAACGCGAGAAGCCCAAACTTCTCTGGGCAGGCGGCACGGCCATCCCGCGAATCATCGACTTCGACGCGTTCGGCCAGATCGCGCGCGACGTGGGCGCGATATTCGCTGCCGACATCGCTCACATCGCTGGTTTGATAGCCGGTGGCGTGCATCCGTCGCCAGTACCAGTTGCGGATGTCGTCACGACTACGACTCACAAAACTCTGCGGGGCCCCCGGGGAGCCATGTTTTTGTCTCGCACGGAGCATGCCAAAGCGATGGACAGAGCGGTATTTCCCGGGCTACAGGGGGGGCCCCACAATCACACGACCGCGGCGATCGCGGTGGCACTGCACGAAGCCGCAAAGCCGGAGTTTAAAGATTACGCGAAGCAGATCGTTGCCAACGCCAAGTCCCTAGCCCAGGGCCTGATCGAGCGCGGGTACGACCTGATTTCCGGGGGGACAGACAACCATCTGATCCTGATCGATTTGACGAATAAGGGGATCGGCGGAAAGCCTGCTGCGAAAGCATTGGACCGAGCAGGCATCGAGCTCAACTTCAACGCGGTCCCCTTCGATCCTCGCAAACCCGCGAGCCCATCTGGCATTCGCCTGGGCACTCCTGCAGTCACTTCGCGCGGGATGAAGGAGCCGGATATGGAGCGTATCGCGGCCTGGATCGACGAAGTTATTTCGTCGCCGAAGGATGAGGACATTGAAGCGCGAATCGCTGGTGAGATCAAAGAGTTCTGCGAAGCCTTCCCGGCCCCCGGGATCCTGGTCGACTAACTCCTAGGTGGGCCCCTGACAGGGAGCCCCCGCAATCTTGAGGTCATCGTCACCGTTGGGCCACTCCCCAGGTCTCGAACGGCGACCTTCGCTTGCCAGCTTGTAACAACCGCGGCCACCTCCGGGCTCGGTCCCAGTCGCATCCCACCAGATAGCCATAGAGTCCTTGATCCAGGAGTAGTTTCCCGGAGTAAAGTAAGCCGCCGGTGTAGAAGGATTGGGGCTAGAACGCGGCGGGATGGCATGCAACCCTTTGTCGATATTTGCCGGGGTCAGACGCGGTCCTGCTCCTTGAATTCCCCAGAACAGGAGATTCATCGCGTCATACATGGAGGCGCTTCGCGCGTCAGCCGGTGGCTCTGCGCAAGACGGACACGCCTCCCGGAAAGCCTGATACCAGAACTGACTTTGAAGCTCCGGGCGCCGGTAATTGTAGCTAATGCCAAATGCATTTGCCCAAAACCGCGGTGGGAACGTGCGCGCTTGTGAATTGTCCTCGTGAGAAAGGGCGGCGCCACTCTTTCCCGGCGTTACCCATTCCGGGTAGTAGTTCTGGGTCTCGGCAGCCGCTCCCCAAAAATAGGGATCGACCGCAAAGCTAAAGGCTAGAACGGTAGTCACTTCCGCTTGCCGCATTGCTCCTAGCGCGATCGCGTAGTCAGCACTTATCTGATCCCTATATGCCGCTTCGGGGAGCCCAGAAAGACCACATTGATCGCCCAGTTCACGCTTCGTGTGTTCCTTCAGCGGTTTGAGGTCGCCGCCGTTGTAGAAAACGATTCCGAATTTGCGCTTTTGGTTGCCTTCCCCAAGATTCGCCGAGAATCTTGCATTGCGACCTGCGAGCTTTTGGCAGACAAAACTTGCGAACATCGTCGCCTGGTCCTGCTGATCTGGGAGATATGACAGAAGGTATGGCCCCGACCTTTGCTGAAGCTCACGCGAATAGGAGCCGACGCTGACAGCAATAACCTCACGGCTTGCAGCTTCTCTAGCGTGGCCACCTTCCGTGTTCAGTCCAAGCGGAACCACTGCAAACGGTTGCAATGGCATGAGCAAATCTAGGTCATGGCTCGGACTTTGGTCGCCAAAAGCGCCGGCGTTGTAGTAGCCATAGAGGTGGATCCGGCGGCCATAGGTTTGGTAGCGATCATGAAAAAACCGAGCGTACGCGCGGGCCAGCTCGTCAAAGAGATTTCCGCCAGCTTTGGGGTCGTCGTAGTCGACAAGAATCGGACTCTCATTCGCCTCTGATAGCTCGCCAAAGTGTAGGACCAGTTTGATCTCATCCTTAGAAACCCCTCGCCAGGCCGCCCCCCCGTTATCTCCATCAAAGAACGCAACGCAGGGAGGAGAGAGCGGATCCTCCGTCTGCCTCCGCGGATTTCCAACGCAGCGCTTTAGTTTTGGCGTCCACTGACCAGGTCCGGTCCCTGCTCTTGGACCTTCCGACAGCTCGCCAAGACCGATCCCGAATGCTCCCCTCTCGGCGCCTCCCAATGAAGAAAGATCACCGCCGGCGAGGCCACTTCCAGGAACAGGCGCGTACTCAGCCAGACTGGTCGGCCCTGACGTCGGAACGTTCAAAGCCGACGGTAGCAGGAGGGCAAGTACCCCGGCGATTGCAATAAGACCCAGCGACGGATAGCGGCGGGCGAGCTGCAGGGGAGATTGCCTATTCATCCTCGGAGCCTTCCGTCCTCGACGTTATGCCCAAAAGGCGGTGTCGAAGCTCCGACCACCGGTCGTACTGTCGTTCTTTTGTCAAGTCCGAGTCGACCTCGCCGGCCAGCCAGAAGCAGTACCAGTCAAGGTGCACCGTGAGTGACCGACGCCGATGGCGAGGATTTATGACCGAGTGGGGCGCTTTGGGAAAGTAGAGAATCTCGGCCGCGCCACCCAAAGCGTTGAGTCGGTCTGCCATGGACGCCATACTTATATAGCTCGCCGGACCGTGAGCCTCAAATAGGATAGGTGTCCGAATTCCTTTGAGTTCTGTGTCGTAAAAAGGGCGACCGCGGTCCAGGTAATCGACAGCTCCCCCGTCGATCTGGGTGGCCGCGGCGAACTGCCGCGAAGAATGGATAAGCAGATAGTCAGTGTAGTAAGCGGCGCGGCTCCATCCTGATAGACCCACACGCGCAGGATCGATCATGCCCAGCTGATCGAGATACCTGATGGCGCTCTCGACATGGTCGCGCATGTGCTCCCCCTCAGCTGGCGTCTCGGAGACTTCTCGCATCGTAGGGGGCTCACGCGTGTAAAGCACGGCTATCCCACGAGCCGCCAGAGCCTGAACGGGGTGGCCCGAGAGGTGAACGCCGCCATCAAGTAAAAACGGCGTGGCATTTCGACGCAGAACCCCGTCGTCTAGCAAGAAGGCGAGCGCGTACCGAGTTTCTGGCTGATAGCCGTAGGGTTTCACCAAGTAACCCCGCGAAGTGGTGAGGTCGCCGCTCCACTCAATCTCTTCGACCTCGGCGTACTGTCGCGTCCGTAATTCGGGGTTGAGGTCGGTTGCAATGGTGAGTCGCGCCTTCGATACTTCGTAGAACGCGAGCTCCGGCGGCTCGAGCGGGGTTTCCCGCGAGCCCACGATGATCTCGCCGTCTGTAACCACTTCCGGGTAGTCCTGAAATCCAACGGTAGTGGCGAGCCTTTGGAAGTCAACCCAGGATCCGTCGGCGTGGTGGCGCAGGCTCGCGAGTTCCTGGCCCTTCCTTAGGATAAGGAGATCGGTAGTTGCACTCCACGACTCGACTTGCCAGTCTTCAGGGAGATCCAAGGACCTTAAGCTCCGGCTCACAAGATCGACCTCAGCCCACCGGGGGGTCGCCTGGCCAGCACCATCGATGTCGGAACCGTCAATTGGAAGGAGGGTGTAGATGAATGCAGACCCCCCTTCGGGCGCCCACACCGGCCGGCCACTAGCGCGATCGAGGGGTGAATGAGGCGCGTCGGCGAAACGCTCTATGTCCCCCGAAGATAGGTCGACCAGACCATAGTAAGAGCACAGTCCCCGGCGGAATGGGTTCATCGCTTTGAAGTAGGGGTAACGATCGGTCAGCACGGGCTCGTCCGCCAGCGCATAGGGCCAGAGCAGCGCGTACCGGCCGGTGGGATCGGGAGTCAGGCTACTAAGATGGCGCAACAAATGCTCGTCGTCGAGGGTGGCTGTGGGAACGATCGCTCCCGACGAATTGACGCCGGCGTTTACCAAAGAAGGCGGCCGGCTGCGACGCGAGTCAAAGACCAAAACTGGTTCTCGATCGGCTGAGACGAGGAGGTACTGGCGGGTTTCGCGAGGTTTGTCGGCCCACACGGCGACATAACCACTGCTGAATGGCGGGCGTTCGGGGAAGAGTTCACGGTCCATCACCAGGAGACCATCGTTCTCAATGAGATCAGCGCGATCGCCACTGGGATCGGGAGTAGCCACTGCGTACAAAGCAAGTGATCCATCCGCTCTCAGAACGAAGCTTCGAACATTTGTCGGATGATCAGTGAGGCGGCGGCACTCACCTGTATCGATGTCGATCGCATGGACCTGGCGGGGTTCACCACTTAGGCTGCCTAAGAAGGCCACGGTCCGCCCGTTAGGGGTGAAAATCACGTCCGCAATGGGAGTGGCGACCTGGTCCTGTGGGTCTCCATGGAAGTCGATCGATAGCAACGGTAAGGGCGTCATTCTCGGGTGTTCCCGGGCCCGCGTGATGTCGATGATGAGCAACGAGTAGACATTGACGTTCCGATCCAGATCGCCTCGCCACACCACCGTGGCCAACTTGGTCCCATCGGACGAGATCGCTGCAGCACCTCGAGCGGCGGTAACACCCCAAGGGAAGCGGGTCATAGTGATTGCAGCATCGACCAAAGCAATTCCCGCTTCGACAGTCATGCGCTTCCGACCCCTCCAGGAGCTTCTAAAGCTTCTCTCTCGATGGCTTCCATCTGTTGGAGCCGCGCAATGTGGCGTCCGCCCTCAAAGGGCGTCGAAAGAAATATCTCCACTATTTCGCTCGCTAAAGACGCGTCAATGATGCGCGCACCGAGCGCCAAGATATTGGCGTCGTTATGTTCACGTGCCAGCCGGGCGATCAAAACATCGTTGCAAAGGGCCGCGCGCGCGCCGGGCACTTTGTTGGCTACCATCGCTTCGCCCTGGCCGCTGCCGCCCAGGACGATTCCTCGGTCGAACTCACCGCGCACGACTGCCCGGGCCACGGCAGCGCAGAACTGGGGATAGTCGGACGGCTCCTCCGAGTCGGCCCCCAAATCGACGATTTCATGTTCGCGCTCGCTCAAATAGTCGAACAAGAATCGTTTTAGAGAATAGCCAGCGTGGTCTGAGCCCATAGCGATCTTCATTGGGGTCGCAGTCTAGCGAAGTCTCTTGAACTCACCGGCAACGGAGACAACTCGAGACGCAGCGGTCGAAATCTCCCCTCCATCTACGTAAAGGTCGATACCGTCGCCAAAGAGTTCGGTAATCTCCCCCACTCCTTTTGGAGTCGTTCCACCGCTTGGATTCGCGCTCGTAACCGCCAGTGGGCCCGTGAGCCTTAAGAGAGATAGACAGAAAGGGTGCCGGGGGACGCGGATCCCAACCGTCTCTCCGTCTCCGCCCAGTTGCCCCAGATGCTTTGCGGAATTGAGGACGATGGTCAGCGGACCCGGCCAGCCTTCTTCGGCCAACTTTCGCGCCTCGTCGTTAAAGAATCCCAAGGCGCAGGCCTGGGCAAGATCGGCAACCAGAACCGCGAGAGGTTTTGAAGTGGGTCGCCCCTTCAATTCAAAGATGCGGGCAATGGATGCGGGGCGATCGAGATGGGCAGCCAGTCCATATACAGTGTCGGTCGGAATTACCACAAGGCCGCCTACGGCAAGTACCTCCTGAGCTGATACGGCGGCTCCGGTTGCCGATGCAGCGATGATCTTCATTTCTTGCGTGCCTCTAGCACGCGGATCTTGCCTGTCAGATCTCTATTCACGGTCAAGTCCCGAAACGACCGCGATAGGAGCAGCCTCAAGTCTTCCGCTTGGTCCTCCCACGTCTCTAGCACGATCCATCCGTCTGGCTTTAGCCACTGCGGCGCCACTTCGATCAAGCGACTGACGACTTCGAGCCCTGTCGGACCTGCAATCGTTGCGAGGTGAGGCTCGTGATCCCTCACGTCGGCCGGACCCGTGAGCACCTGCTGCTCCTTGAGATAGGGAGGATTCGAAACGATCAAGTCAAAACTCTCTTTCATCTGAGGGACTACCGGCTCGAAGAGGTCCCCATGAAGCAATTCGACGCGGTCGCTTTGCAAAGCGCTAACGTTGGCCTCAGCCCACTCGAGCGCCTTCGCGCTGACGTCTGTTGCCCAGACGCGGGCGTCGGCTTTTTCTGTTGCGATAGACAAGGCGATCGCTCCGCAACCCGTACCGATGTCGACGACGCGTGGCTCTGATATCAGTTTGATAAGCGCGAGCGCGCGCTCGACGACAACTTCGGTCTCGGGGCGAGGAACGAGTACGCCCGGGCCAACTTGCAACTCGAGGTGGCGAAACGACTGAAAGCCAGTCAGATACTGAAGGGGCTCAGAGCACATCCTGCGCGCCACTAGACTTTGGAACCGGCGAGCTTGAGCGGCCGCCAACTCAAAGTCCGGGGCCGCGTAAATTTCGGAGCGAGACAAACCCGTAACGTGCTCCATCAAGATCTCAGCCTCGTGCCTCGAGTGAAGCCTAGAAACTGCGTCGGCAATGAGGGCCCTACTCACTTTCGCTCCCCCCCATCTGCTCGGCGCGGAGTTTCTCGATGAGGGCGTCGATGAAAGGGTCTATTCCTCCATCCATTACTTCGGTGAGGTTGTGAACTGTGACTTTGACTCGGTGATCGGTCACGCGGTTCTGGGGATAGTTGTAGGTGCGGATCTTCTCCGAACGATCGACCGACCGGACCTGGCCTTTGCGGGCTTTGGACTGTTCGGCCATCTGTTTGTCGACTTCGATCTGATAAAGGCGGGCCCTTAGGATTCGGAGCGCCTTTTCACGGTTCTGTAGTTGGGACTTCTCATCCTGGCACGTGACCACCTGTCCCGTCGGCACGTGGGTGAGTCGCACCGCGGAATCGGTCGTGTTGACCGACTGCCCACCCGGCCCGCTGGATCTGAAAACATCCACCTTGATGTCCTTAGGATCTATTTCAAGCTCGATTTGATCTGCCTCGGGAAATACAAGCACACCGACGGCGGATGTGTGGATGCGCCCTTGCGACTCAGTTTCAGGCACCCGCTGCACCCGGTGGACGCCACCCTCGTGCTTCATCCTCGAAAAAGCGCTCTTACCCTTCACGGCGAGGATCACGTCTTTGTATCCGCCCACCGCAGAAGGGCTCGACGACAGAACCTCTGCCGTCCAGCCTTTTCTCTCCGCATAGCGGTTGTACATGCGAAAGATTTCTCCAGCGAACAGAGCCGACTCGTCGCCGCCCTCACCGGCCCGTACTTCCACAATGACATCTCGATCGTCACGGGGATCCTTGGGAAGCAGAAGAGACTTGATGGCCTCCTCCGTTGACTCGATGAGAACCTTCAACTGTACGATTTCTTGTTCAGCGAGACTTTTCATTTCGGGATCGGACTCTTCACCGAGCATTTGCTTTGCAGAGTCCAATTCCTCGGTCGCCGTCCTTAGCCGCCGTATGGCAAGGACTGTCGGTTCCAGCTCGGCGTTAAGTATCCCTAGTTCCTTGAGGCGCGTTGGATTCGAAGTTATCGACGGATCGGCGAGCTGCCTTTGGACTTCCTCGTAACGAACCTCAATTTCACCCAGCCGGTCGAACACTGGTGACTGCCTCCATGGCCTTGATGGCTACTTCGATTTGATCACGACTCGGAGGCCGCGTCGTGATTTTCTGCATAGCGAGCCCCGGAAGGCTCACGCCTCGGAAGAACCATGAGCGGTCGTTGCGGCCGGCTGCCCGAATTAGTTCATAGGAACTTCCGGCAAGCACGGGGATCATCCCAATGCGCGCGGCGATCTTAAAGACGATCGGCTGACCCTGAAGAAGAACGTCCGCGACGAAGTGGCCGATGATCGTGATGAAAAGCAAGATGAACAAGAAGTTCGTTCCGCATCTGACGTGCAGAGTTGAATAGCGGTCGACAACTTCCGGCGTCAGCGGGTCCTCGTTTTCGTACGCGTAAATCGTCTTGTGTTCGGCGCCGTGATATTGGAACGTGCGACGGATGTCAGGGATGAGCGATATCAGAAGGATGTAGCCCACAAAAAAACTAATCCTAATGATCCCTTCGAGGACGTTTTGCATCAGGTCGGTGTCGACGCCGATGCGCGAACCAGCGAGTTTGGAAACGAGGGCTGGCGCGGCGATGAAGATCGCAAGAATGACCGGCAGGGCCACTGCCATCCCCCAGCCCAGAGCCTTGTCGGAGGATTCGTCCTTGTCCTCTCCCAGTGCGTAGTTCGCGGAGATCTTGAGTGCTCGGAACCCGATCGATAGGGATTCGTACAGAACGTAGACGCCCCGAATGAAGATCCACTTGAGCCAAGGGTGCTTCTGTTGTCGACCGGGCAGAGGGTAGGTCTCAACGGCGATTTCAGAATCCGGCTTGCGCACGGCGACCGCCCACGCCTTTTCGCCGCGCATCATTACACCTTCGAGGACGGCCTGGCCGCCTACCGACGGCTTACTGGCCACTTTGGCTTTGTTCAGGACTTGGCGGCGTCGCGCTTGCCGTATTTCTTCTCGAACCTCTCGACCCGTCCCCCGGTATCGACTAGCTTCTGCTTTCCGGTGTAGAAGGGGTGGCACTGCGAGCAGAGTTCCACGCGCAATTCGGACTTAGTAGAGCGCGTTTCGAAGGTGTTGCCGCAGGAACAATGCACGCTGGCCACGACATATTCGGGATGGATGTCTGTTTTCATTGATATCTCCGTAACTGTTTGAACTGGATACGAGATTAACACGGCGACGCATCCCCGACCCCCGGTGCTATCTTGTCCCTCGGAATGAACAGAACGAAGCGGTGGACGATCGTCGCGACCATTCTTGGCTCCGGAATCGTTTTCTTAGATTCCACCCTCGTGAGCGTCGCGCTTCCCAAGATCACTGCCGAATTGCCCAGCCGTCTGTTTCGAGAGCTTGAAGCCCAGTCACTCGTCCACTACGGCTACCTTCTGACCCTGAGCGCTCTGTTAATCCTTGCAGGGGCCCTCATCGACTATTACGGACGGCGCAGGTTGTTCATGATAGGGCTCGCGGGGTTTGGCGTTACGTCACTTCTTTGTGGAGTCGCGCCGACGATGGAGCTTTTGATCCTCTTTCGATTGCTCCAGGGGGCCGCCGGCGCCGTCCTAGTCCCAGCATCTCTCGCAATCCTCACGTCGTCCTTCGCCGGAGAGGAGCAGGGCCGCGCTTTCGGAATCTGGGCAGGAGCGTCGGGAGCGTCAACTATTTTCGGCCCTTTAGTGGGAGGCGTTCTGGTGGATGCGATCTCGTGGCGGGCGGCATTTCTGATTAACGTCCCTTTAGTGATCATCGCTCTGCTCGCTACTCGAGCTTGCGTACAGGAATCTCGTGATCAAGGGTCCGGGGGCCAGTTCGACTGGCTGGGCGCGATAGTCGCGGCCGTCGCGGTTGGAGGGCTTGCGCTGGGCGCGATTCGCGGGCAGGAACACGGATGGAGCAGTCCGATCGCCATCGGAGCGTTGGTAGCAGGCGCTATTGCCACAATCGCGTTCCCCTTCTTGATGAAACGGTCCACCCATCCTTTGGTCTCGCTTGAGTTGTTCCGATCGAGGAACTTCACCATCGCCAACCTGTCGACTCTCGTAATCTACGGCTCGCTATACACGCTTTTCTATTACCTGGTGATATTCTTGCAAGGCACTCTCGAGTACACGGCGACTGCGTCGGGAGTGGCCACCATTCCAGCGACACTGTTCTTAACGTTTTTTTCCACGGGCGCCCAAAGACTCGCTTCCCGGTACGGACCGCGGTTGTTTCTTGCGGCTGGCCCCGCCCTCATGGCCATTGGCGTGCTGTGGCTTGCACGCATCCCTGCAACGAGCGGCCCGTGGGGCCTCGTGGCCGCAAAACCCGTGAGCCTGATCCCCCCGCTCAGCTACCTCATCGACGTTCTTCCCGGAGTCGCGGTCTTTGGAATTGGGCTTATGTTGATGGTTGCCCCGCTCACGGCCACGGTTATGACATCCGTTCCTTCTCACAATTCAGGGGTCGCATCGGCCATCAACAATGCCATCTCGCGAGTGGGCCCCCAACTTGTTGGCGCTGTAATTTTCGTCGCGCTAACTGCGGCTTTCTACAACGGGCTTGCGAAACGCGCGCCGGGCGTCAATGTGTCGTCCGAGTCGTTCCGGACAGAGGTGTCCCCGCTCAATCGTCCGGGGCCGGGCGTCGACCCTGGTCTGCTCTTGGCCATCCGTGAGTCCTCAACCGATGCCTTCCGGCTCGCGATGAAAGTATCCGCCGGTCTTCTGATGGCCGGAGCCGCAATCAATCTGGTTGGAATACGAAACCCAGAAGGTGATTTAGCCAACCGACATGCCTGAATCGACAAAATCTCTTTCTGCCAACGATGTCCTGGTTTATGTGCGTAACCAGATCGAGGATCATTTGAATGCAGGTCGCGTTGGCGCCGAAATCGAATGGCTCACGGTTCCAATCGGCGAGCCCCACCTACAAACGGACTTCGACATGGTTCGCCTCCTGCTACCCGAAGGACTGATTCTTCCCGCCGGCGGGAAGATCACTTACGAGCCGGGCGGCCAGCTGGAAATTAGCACGCTACCGTCCGCGTCCGCCGACGCAGTCTGCGAGTCAATAGCAGTTGACTTCAGTTACGCTCAAAGCGCCCTTTACGAGGAAGACATCCAGTTAGTGGGTGCGGGCTACGAGCCGTTCCGGAAACCTGATCGCGTCATGAACAGCCCTAGATACGACGCCATGGAAAACTACTTCGATTCACTTGATTCGGGGGGTTCGCAGCTTCTGGCGGACGCAAGTTCTACTTCTGGGCCACTGCTACCCCCCCGGCCCCCGTGGCCCCAGGGCCGTTTGATGATGAGGTCAACGGCGGCGATTCAAGTAAACGTTGATCTTCCAATGGACTCCGGGGCCGCATGGCGGCTCGCGCATTTAATTGGACCTGCCCTGGCCGCAGCGTTTGCCAACTCGCCAATCGCGGCCGGTCGTCCTTCCGGATGGCAGTCCACGAGGCTTGGCATTTGGCAGGCGATCGATTCATCCCGAACCACGCCGGCCCTCGCGACTGGCGACCTCGCGATCGATTGGGCCCGGTTTGCGCTGGATGCGCGAGTCATGTTCATCGAAGGTCAAGGGCCCTCGACGGGGTTTGAACCAGTCTTCGCCTCTCTGACATTCGGACAGTGGATCGAGAACGGTCACGAACTCGGGTATCCGACTCTCGATGATTTTCAGACTCACCTCACTACCTTGTTCCCTCCGGTCCGGCCGAAGGGGTGGCTCGAGATGAGAATGATCGACGCCCTTGGCGATCCGTGGTGGCGAGTGCCCATTTTGATCGTCAAAGCACTTGTCCACGACGAAACCGCCTTGGCTGCAGCCTTCGAGGCGGCCTCCTCCGCCGATGGATTGTGGGCCCAGGCAGCCCGAGACGGTCTGAATAACCCACTTCTGCGAGCGTCTGCGGTGGCTTGCTTCGAAATCGCCAGCGATGTCCTTACCGCTGGCCCCTGCGAGCACGCGGACGTCGTCGGGGCCTTCTATGAGCGTTATGTGCGCCGCGGGCGTACGCTTGCAGACGAAATTCTAGAGAACTGGCGCAAGCGGATGGCGGGAGACAGGATCAAGTCATGGGCGTAAAAGAAGTCATCGCTAGCGAACTCGAAGGCGTTCGACGCCGGTCGCTCGGTTTGCTCGAGCCGGTTCCAGACTCTGAGCTTCTGAAGCAACATTCGCCACTCATGTCTCCACTCGTTTGGGATCTGGCCCACGTCGGAAACTACGAGGAGATCTGGCTGCTTCGAACCATTGCTGGGATCCCATCACGGGCTCCGGCGCTGGACGACATCTACGACGCCTTTCGTCATGCTCGCCACGACCGAGGGCGGCTAAAGTTGCTCGGTCCGCCGCAGGCGCGCTCGTACATCTCGGACATCCGCAACAAGGTACTCGAGGTGCTCGACGCAATAGAACTGGATCCATCCAACCCGCTCCTCAGCGATGGGTACGTGTACGGGATGGCCATCCAACACGAGCATCAGCACGACGAGACGATACTCGCGACTCTTCAATTGCGCGGCGAATACCCGCTCGATGCGACTCCCCCGCCAAAGGGGGCCCCGTTGCCGAGTAAAGAGGTGTTAGTACAAGCGGGTCCCTTCACAATGGGAACCGACACCGAACCCTGGGCCTACGACAACGAACGTCCTGCGCACACAGTCGACCTTCCCTCCTTCTTCATTGACACGGCCCCGGTGAGCAACTCCGAGTATTCACAATTCATCGAGGCCGGCGGATACCGCGACCAAAGATTCTGGAGCACCCAAGGGTGGGCCTGGCGCGAACAAGAAAGACTGGAAACGCCGTTGTTTTGGACGCGGCAGGGCACGTCTTCGTGGTCGCGCACAAGATTCGGAAAAAGCGAGCCGTTGCCTGCCGACGAACCTGTGCAACACGTTTGCTGGCACGAGGCCGAGGCATATGCAGAATGGGTCGGCAAGCGCCTACCCTCAGAAGCCGAATGGGAGAAAGCCGCGTCGTGGGACGCGGCGACCTCGACCAAACGCCGCTACCCATGGGGAGATCAGGATCCCTCCGAGGATCTGGCCAACCTCAACGAGAGACATTTCGAGCCCGCGGGGATCGGCGCTTACCCTTTGGGGAAAAGCCCTTACGGCTGTCATCAGATGATCGGCGATGTATGGGAGTGGACCTCATCGGACTTCAACGCCCATCCCGGGTTCGTAACTTTTCCGTATCGTGAATACTCCGAGGTTTTCTTCGGGCGCGATTACAAAGTGCTTAAGGGTGGATCGTGGGCCACGCATCCCACCGCAATAAGAACGACGTTTCGCAATTGGGACTATCCAATCCGGCGTCAGATCTTTTGCGGCTTCCGCTGCGCAAGAGACGCTTGATCTATTAGTGAAAATAAATTCGGGGATAGAAATCGAAGTGCGCCTTAGCGTCGATGACCTAGCGCGGCAACTTCGCGAAGATGCCCGCGAAGGCCTCTTGTCGACACCCAGGCGAATACCTTCCAAATGGATTTACGATCAGCGCGGGTCGGAGCTGTTCGATGAAATCACCAGGCTGCCGGAGTACTACCTGACGCGGTGCGAGAGAAGCATTCTGGAACGTGAGTCGGCCACGATTGCGGCTCTAACCAAGGCAAACACGCTAATTGAACTGGGCTCGGGTACGTCCGAGAAGACGCGGCTGCTGATCAACGCTCTCACCGCTGCCGGAACTCTCGAATGTTTTGCCCCCTTCGACGTGCACGAGGCAACGTTAAGATCGGCCGCCGAACAACTCGTGGTCTGGTATCCGGGGCTCATCGTCCACGGTATCGCCGGCGATTTCGAACAGCACATCTACGACCTCCCCGGGGGGCTCGGGGGGGTAGCAGCCCCCTTACGTACGGACGCGCGCGCGCCAGAAGCTGCGAACCCCCCGAGATCAGTCAGAGGGGCCCGCCCAGGAAGCAGAATGGTGGCTTTCCTTGGCAGCACGATTGGCAACCTCGACCCCAGGCAGCGAGCCGACTTGTTCGCTCGACTCGTCGAAGCCCTTGAGCCCGGTGATCACTTCCTGCTCGGGGTTGACCTCGTTAAGGACATCGCCCTGATCGAGGCGGCCTACAACGATTCGGCGGGGGTGAGCGCCAAGTTCAACCTCAACATCTTAAGCGTCCTGAACCATCAACTCGAAGCGGACTTCGTACTAGACAAATTCCATCATGTGGCTTTCTTCAACCGGGCGCAGGAGTGGATGGAGATGTGGGTCGAGTCCAAGCAATCCCAGGTTGTCACTATCGCCGCCCTCGACGAGGAGATCAAGTTTGAGGAAACAGAGCGTGTTCACACTGAGATCAGCGCGAAGTTTCGGCGCGAGGGAATCGAGGGTGAATTGGAAAGGGCGGGCTTTCGGCCGGTTCGTTGGCTCACCGACGATCGAGGTTACTTCGCCCTTAGCCTCTCCGCGGTCGTATGACAGGACTATCCGGCTGAAGGGGGAAGAAAGAACTCAACCTTTCGGCAAGTTGGACAGCGGTGAACCTCTAGTGGCACAGAGTCGAGACCTCCGCCCATAGCCTGCAGTGTTTCCTGTCCCCGTGCAGCGAACTCAGATACTCCAAGAAAATCCATGGTCGAGTGACAGGTCGA
>CAZCSK010000037.1:0-20482 GCA_964501265.1 uncultured Actinomycetes bacterium | reverse complement strand
GCCTTCGCTCGCACCAGGCGGCGAAGTCGCCCTCGAGGTAGGCGATCAGGTCGCGGGGTGAGTAGAGTCCGTTGCCGCCAGCCGAATAAATCACGAGGGTTCTGAAGTTGATGCTTTGGGTTGCCTTCTGACGCAAAGATATTCTGAGGCTGTGACAGCCTCTTAGAGGCGTTGAGGGGCTCGAGCGAAGTAGATGGCGGATTGCGAAGCTGATGGCCCGCGGGCCAGGAATGGCACGCCTGATGCAACCCCGATCGATCTCCTTTTTACAATGTCGTGATGGTGCTAAGCGGTGAGGCACCGCACGTCATCGGAAGAGGCAATATACCGGAACATGGGTCACGCCATCGAGGCAGGCTACCGACTCGACTTTAGACTATCAAATGACAACCGGTAGTGCGGATACTGAAGACGCATAGGCGCTAGCGATATTCGGCTGATCGCTAACCCTGGCTGAGGCAGCGGGCACATAGATCCTGCAGCGATGCTGCTGCTATGGTTGCTCCGCACGCCGCGCAGCTACCACGATCAGCAATTCCAGAGCTGTCCGCCGGATGTGCGGTGTCGATGCCAGGTTCAGCGTAGAGAGGGGCCTCGCCATGTGCCGCCCGAGCTTTGGTGCTCGTGGGAGTCGGCGGTCTATGCACTGGATGTGATGGATGCGCTGTATGTGACGGCAGAGGGGGTTTGGGCATGGGTTGGCCACCGATCGGTCTCGGCGTGGGTGTAACCGCAACCGTTTGTTGAGCGGGCTTCTGGCGATTTCGGTAGAGCTCTGTGGGGTGAGGACACCGATGGTATCTAATCGCGTTGTTCACCTCGAACTTATCCCAGCCTCCCCCCACCAACTGACGCATCTCGACAGGCACATGGCAAAAAGGACACAAACTGAGATACCATGGATCCACTGGAACCTCCCGACGCTTACCAGAATAAGTCTTGGTGCCTCATGGCGCCTTCTGTTCGAACCAGCCCCGATCACGGGCCAACTGCTCTGCTTCGACCAAGAAGTCGCGCATTGTTGGAATCTGAGCTAGGGGAAAGGTGACTCCCTCTTTTGTCGGTTTCATCTCCCCCGTTCCCTTGGCCTTATACCACTTACGGAGATCGCAGTACTTGACACCTTTGTACTCACTGATGGCGAAACGAACCTCGTCGGTTCCCTTCGGGATGCTCCCGATCACAAACGACTGGTCAGGCATGTGTTCTCCACTGTGAGCCGGCTTAGCTCTATTTTGGCTTAGTATCCCTCAGCGCTCGCAAATCCCTGGCTATGTTTTGAGTACTTTCCGCGGAATTCTGCGCACTGCTCAGACGCGCACGTAACGCTGCAACATCAACACTATAGACGATATTGGGCCGGCCGAGCCCAATGATGTTTACCATCGAAGGTTTGCCGTCCGTCATTTGAATACGTGCTCCAGCAGCGCTGAGCGCGAGGTTGAACTGCACGCATTCACCCCAGCTATTACGCTCGCAAACGTCTATGAGCCCCACTTGGACGTTAGGGTCGGTGTTGTCCAAGGCGTCTAGGAGCTCGATCAAGGATGAAGGCGGCAGGGCCTTTGTCACAACTGTCTCCCCGCGCCACGTGAGTGCGAGGTGTTGCTCACCATCGGAACTCACTCGTTCCACTTGCAACCGAAGATCGTTAGGTTCGATCCGGCAGAGCTCTCGTGATTTGGGCCCTAAGTCCGCCGCACCACGTGCAGAGAGAAAGCGGTCCAAACTCACGGTGCGGGTACCCGCAGGCAACCGTGCATGTCCCTGGAGAAGCCCGCAAAAGGCAGCCGCAGCGAGGAGGGTAGGGAGGTCTGCCCCAGACTCGGCCACGGGCCAGGCCAGAAGGTCCTCCGGCCCCGGGCGCATTAAGGCCATCAGAAGGCCCTTTGCAGCCGGCAGCGCAGATCCATGACGGAACGGTTTGAAAGCAACCTCATTTTTTAGGATCGCAATTCCGTAGTGGAAGGCTTTTCCTAGATCCGAAGCCTCTTTCTTCGGGAGTGTGACCCCGCTCATCGACGCTTGGACCTCTTCGAGAATGTCGACCGGCTTCCAGGACCTGGCCGGCTCAATCCCTCGCAATATTTTTGTCGCCCTGGGAAAGAGCTCGCGGTCGACCGCCGCAATGCCCCGTTGAGCTTTTACTTGCTCCCCTCGCAGACTCCCATCATTAATCCATGGAGGGAATCCCTCGGTGCCCTGCGGGACTGGCGTTCCGGCGAGCAGCGCGCCTAACTGACCCAAATGTTCCGGAGATCCGGGCAGAGTCGCCGTAATTAGGTTTAGAGCCCCTAATGTCCGATCGATCCTGTCCAGATCCTCTCTCTGAGGCCCATCCTCATCCGGGAGCGTCTTCAACCAGGTCAAGAGGGCTGACAGATCAGGGCCGTCCGTCTCGAAAAGAGCAGGGGTCACCGCAAGCGGGACAGCATTGGCCGGAATGTTGTCGTAGCCTCGAGCCTCAAACTCCTCCTTTTCGGCCGGCAGGCGGAAGTGCAGCGCTCTCAACGCAAAGAAGGGGATGCATCCAGACCCTGCCCACGCGACACAGCCTTTTGAGCCGAGCGGTTCCTGCGCTCCTACCCCTTCCGATGTAAGGGCGGGTAACGGAAGAGAGCCCAAGGCCTCTGTCTCGATCTCGAGTATAACCGGAAGGCTCGTTTCCCCTTCCTCGAGTACGGCATTCCCAACGGATTGAGAGACTCCACCCCTAAAGAGCACTATTCGGCCCGGGGACTGATCGAGCAGGTCTTTGTAATACTTTGGGAACCATGCACGAGGTCCAATAAACCCCGAGCTCAGAATACGGAGAACATTGAACCTGTTCGTCAGAAACAGGAGTGACTCTCCCTCGGCCACCGCTGCCTGAATCTCACCCTTCGACGCGGTCATTGCTCTCCTTGATGAGATTCGCTGGAAGCGCCATGACGAAATTCGGCTTCCCCGGTCCACTATAGCACAAGTACAGCCGCTGGCGAGCTCGGGAGATGAGTACATAGAAGGTCATGCGGGCGATCGGATCGGTCGGGTCGGCCCCATATTTCTGAAGCTCCGGTATGAAAACAATGTCGAACTCCAGTCCTTTGGCGCTCTGATAGCACAAGAGCGTTATACCTCCCTTGCCGAACCGAAGAATCGGCCCTTGAGCACCAAGTCCGCCCTCGAAGACCTGGATAATGTCGTCGGGGACAAGCCTTTTCACCGCAGCCATATCCTTTAAGCGGTTCAAAAGAGCGTTACGCACAAAGATTGTGGGGACAAAAACTCCGATTTCTGCCTTGGGATTGTTTAGATAGGTAGTCAGGATCTTCTCAGCGCATGCGTTGGTTGATGCCTGATGGAGAAGCTCCGGGAGCTCCCCTTCTCGATCGGGCAGATCCGGTACGCCTGTAGAAAGCCCCGTATAGAAATGGGCTGCGAGATTAGCTATCTGCCTTGTATTACGGTAGTTGCGGGTCAAAGAGTATGTCTTGCTGATTCCACTGTACCCCCGTATCTGCTTGATCGTTGAGTTGGTCTTAAAGAGGCGTTGATTCTCGTCAGCGAAAATGCATAAGCGCTTCGCCAAAAGAGGCAGCACCATAAAGGCTTCCGCTGGCAGGTCTTGGGCCTCGTCTACGATCAGATGAGCCATCTGCTTTCCATTTGGGGGCTCGGCGTTCACCTGTCCGAGGATTGCCATCCAGTCATACACATACGGCTCTATACGCGGAGGGTTGCCTCCATACGTGTCTTTGTAGAATTCCCAGAGCCACTTGTGATAGGTCTCCACAATTCCGTCGATCTCTAAAGTAGTCACACCGGCCTGGGTGTACTGAGCCAGGAGTCGGGAGAACATGAGCAGATTTACGCGTGTCTTGCGCTTCTTCAACATGTCAGCGCGGTACAGAGCCATTACAGTCTTGCCGGTCCCCGGCGGTCCTGTTACCACAAAGGATTCATCCAGCGGAATCGTGTAGACTTTGTCCTGCTCCTTTGAAAGATCTTCATACACGGGAAGCTTCATGCACGGCTCATATCAAGTACGTCCAGCCGTGCGGCGTCCAGTACTGAATCGAAGTAGCCCGGAACGCCGTTCCCGCCGGACGTATTCACCACAAAGCTGCGATCTAGAAGGGTGTTACCATGGTCGCAGCTCGTCTCCGACAGCAAAGTGCATGCATGGCAGGCTCCCAGGTTGAGCGACCCAAAGCCCTGACCGCGGTTCTCGCGGCATATCGGATCTGCTGAGCACCAGGAGGCGCGATCCAAAGCACTCAGAAGAGCCCACAGCAAGCGCGGAGGCTCGCCTTGACGAGCGAGCCCTCCGAGAGTCCCCTCGACATCGCCGGCAGCTGTGTAGACCAGAAGGCCGGCTTGGGGTGTTCCTTCAGACGGCATGCGGGCGTATATCCGCTCGCGAAGCGACGACGAGGAGTAGCCGCATTGGAGAGCTAACTCCCGGATCACGAGATGAGCCAGGCTGTGGAGCAGGAGGAACCGAGGCGTCGCACGGGGTAGCCGTTTGCCGAATAAACTGATCTTCCTACGTTGTTCCAGGACAGCAGCTAAGGCCTGCGCTTGTTCGTTTTCCTCCCATCGCTGTAAGGCTGTTTCACTTAAAGAGAGAAACACGCCTTCGCCAAAAACTTCTATAGCAGGCAGCCAGTCGAGACCGCGCCCCAGGTCAGGCTCCACCAAGGTTCCTTCGGGGTCATACCGGCTGAAGCCTACTAGAGCCCTGACTTCGCGCAACTTGACCGCGAGCACCACTCGATCGATAAGCTCCGACAGAAGAACCACTGATTTGCTTGGGGGTGCGCCGGTCCCTCCCTCTACCAACGGTACGTGCCTGGTGATGAAGCGATTGCCTTCGTTTAAATCCTGCTGAGGGGTTATGAACGCATCCCACTCGCCCGCATCGAGACCTTCGTCGGCCGCAGTCACAATGGGGCCTACAGTGTCCTTAAGGTCGGCAGCGAGAATGGCACGTATCCTCTCAGGAGTGCACTCGAAACGTCCGGCGAGGACATCTATGAGCTGACCTGCCAAGGGGCCGCTCGGGGAACTTCGAAGCAAGCGGAACTCATCGGCATTCATGACCTTGAGGCTAAGGTCAGCGTAAACCGATGCGTTGGAGTCGGGTGGAATGTCGATGGCTGATTTAACCAACCCAAAGTACAAATTACTAGCCCCGCGCTGCAGAACCTGAGGTTCTCCATCGCACGCGGTTACCTCCTCGGCCCTTTGCCAAGGCTGGCGGGCGGGACACTTAATGTTTAAAGGTCGTAGACTACCAGACGCCGAGATCCCTTGTAGCGACCGGGACGCTGTGCACGTTCGGCACTCGACTACGAGCGATTCGAGTCCTGACCCACGCCCCGCCCGTACCTCGAAGTATAGATCGTTGGAGTGACACTGCTTTTGCTCCGCCTTGGCAGCGCCAAAATGGGCCCAAAACTGCCACGGAACATCTCCCACATGCCCTTTCGAGCATGCGATGACGAAACGCATGGGCACAAGCTGTGGGCGCTTTGGACACGATCCACATTTCGGGGGCTCTCCTTCCACCTCGTTATGCAAATTCCATCGCACCATTCGTCGGCACTTTTGACAGAACAGCCACTGAGGGAAGCGGAAATACGGCACACCGGCCCCGCGGCTCTGAAACAGAGAAGTATGCGATGGAGCACTCCGGAATTGCTTCACCTTTAATGCCTCCTCGAGCCGACGAATTCGTATAACGTCTCCGTGACTACGCCAGTGGAATGTGTCGCACCCGATCAGGGACTCACCCAGGATGTCGTAGATCGCTCCTACGCCGAATGGGACGAGCGTTTGTGAAAGCCTCACGTTACGTACTCTCGACATAGTCATGCTCCCAACACCTTGATCGTGCACTGTCTATCGACATTGCGCATTGAATGCAGCGTCTCCCAGCCGTCGTTATCGGAGCCGAAATCAGCGAGGAGCGCGTCGTGCTGCCTTGTGCCGCTTGCGTTGTAGTACAGCAGACGCCCGGCCGCATGGCTCTTCTGTGCCCAGCCCTCCCATCTTTCTGCCAGCTTCCGCAACTGGATGTCTGCTGCTGCGGCCTCATACGGATCGATTCTGCGGATCCGCCTTGAGAGCAGGTCTATGCAACGCTGTACCTCAGGATCGTCCACCCTGAAGCGTGCTGCGGCGTCGTTGGCCCCGAGCCCAGCTCCGTGCCGTATGAGGATCACAAGTGCCGCGTGCAGGGCGCGCTGCCTGGAGGGTACCGAGTACGGGGTTACACTTGTGGGCTCTACATGCCGATATAGCGCCCCGTGAAACGGCAAGAAGCTCTCATAGTGGGAGCGATCACGAGGCTTCGTTGCAGCATACATGGTCACGATCAATCCAGGTGTGCTGCCGCGACCGACTCGGCTCGTAGCCTGAATGTACTCCGAGGTGGACTTAGGCTGGCTGTTGACCAGCATGAGGCCGAGCCGTGGGATGTCGATCCCTACCGATAGCATGTTGGTGGTGGCCAGCAGACCGACCGTATCTTGCTCATTGAAGCGCCGTCCCAGTCGCGCGAGCAGTGACGGTAACTCTTTACCCGCCACATTGCTGGTGAGCTCAACGACGTCCTGATCTCCCAACTTGCGAGCCTTGGCCTCGTCCCGGGATACCACCTTTAGCCGAGCTGGAATGTCATCTCGGGCGAGGGTGACTGTTCGTCCCAGTTCCCGCAGGCTGTTGTGATACACGACTAGGGTCCAATATCGATCCAACTCCTCTCCGCTCAGGCCAAGTTCTATGGGCCCTTGGAGGAGCGCTGCCCCCAAGTGAACTATAGACGTTGAGATCGTGTGACTTTGGGACATCACACCAACGAAGGTGCGACCCGGTCTGGTTTTGTCGACCTTGGAAAAATAGGAATCCGAGGCCCGTAAACCGGGTGGAGGAAACAGTCGGACACCGGTCCCAAAGAGACTCAATACCTGCTCATCTGCTCTGCGGATTGTAGCCGTGGAAGCGATGACCTTAGGTGCGGCTCCGAAGTACTCGCATAGGGAAATAACCGCGTTCTCATAGACTCCGACTGTAGTCCCCAGCGGGCCGGATAGAAGGTGAAGCTCATCCTGAATGATCAACGAAGGAGGATCGACCACGCCTCTGCCGAAGAACGCTCCCCCGCCCTCCTCCCAGGCAAGACGAGCAAACTTGTCAACGGTGGCGACGAGGAATGTCGGTGGCCGTTGATACAGGTCCTCGTCGATGACTGAAACCGGGAGCGTCTCAGAGAACGCGCATGATGGGTTAGGACAAAAAAATCCAAATGAGTTGTTACCGGCGCGGATACCGTAAGCCGAACGGTCGTCGGTGCGACGAGCGGGCACAATCGCCGTTCCACACCAAGGGCACTGCTCCAATTGGAATGGATTGGAGGGAGCATCAGCTTCCAACACCTCATCAAACAATTCCAATGCCTTATGAAACCGGTTGGGCACCACTTCGTCGCCTACCCAGATGCCGATAGTGATGGGCTCGTTGCCCAGTCTCGTTCCCATTTCCCGGCGAAGGAGCTCGCAGGCGCAGATTAGGGCGGCAGCTCGTTGGAACTGTTGGGCGCTGAGCAACCGTAACGTGTAGCGGGTTATCACAGCGGTCCCGCCGGCGCGTGCGCCGCGCCGGAACCGGCGAAGGAAGATTTGGAAGGCTGTGAGACCGAGATACGCCTCGGTCTTCCCGCCTCCTGTGGGGAACCAGAGAAGATCTACTACCGCCCGGTCGACGACTTCCGTAGAAGCGATTGAAGGCAAGGTAAGAAGCTGGAACGCCAGTTGAAATGGACGCCACCTGAACGGCAGTTGAGCATAGTCATACGTCTGTGGGGCGGCACCCCGTTCGCGTTTACGGCCTCCGGCATCCTCCTGAGCGTGCCTCATCTGCATCAGCATAGCCCTGTTGGCAAGCCTGAATGCCTCCCGCACTTCCGGGTCCGAGCCCAAGAGTCGAATTCCCTGATCTATGCCGTCAGCCGTCAGTCGCAGTCGCTCGAGAAGGCGATCGCGCGCGTTTGAAAGACGGGCCGGAATGTCGGCATGGAGGGTGGGCAAATCCTTGATCCAGCGGCGATACCGCCCTAGGAACTCACTCAGCTCAAAGACGAGCGTCTCAGCAGGCAGATGGGGGTCGGCGAGACGGCGGAGCAGAAGAATCTGATCGTCCTCGCCGCCAGCATATGTCAGGGCTGCAACCTCGAAGGACGGGAGAAGTTCCGTCCATACCGAGGATACCCCTCCGGTATCGGTCGATCCCCACCCCGCTGAGCACCCGTGGCCGATAGCGTACGTCTTGGCGTGCCGGTAAAGGAGACGCAGCTCCTCCTCCTCGGGATCACGGGTCAAGACATCCATCGAGGGGTATTCCCGAATGGTTCCGTTGGTGGCTTCGCATGCGAAGCCGACCTGATGCAGGCATAGGTCTGGGTCGACCTTATCCGGATCAACCTGCCGCTGGATGTTCACCAGCGTAATAGTGGCGAGGTAGCCCTTACCCATAGGGCGCCAAAGAGCCTGGATCTCACCCCGGCCGCCGAACACCATCTGCTTGGTGCGGCCGCGGCCGTCTTTGGGAGGAACCATCGCGTAACTTTCAGGCTCTTCGCTCGAAGCAATCGCAATTCGTCGCCAACGCCTACTTCGACCGTCCCGAAACGTTTCGTATCTGGCTCCGCGGATGGAACATCTGACGCCGGAGGAGGTCTCAACGAAGAAAGAGAGCCCTATAGAACTTGGTAGCCACTCGTTCGCGAGCCGCACCGGGTCATCGGCAATCTCGTCACGAAGCCCTCCACCACTGCCCTCTTCCTCCTCGTTTTCCGCAACCTCGGTCAAACCCGCCTGCTGTGGATAGAGAGTACCCATGAGGTACTGACGACTAGGTGGATCCGAGGCGACCTCAGCAGCTCCATCTCGAGGCCCGACGACATGAAGCCTCAGGAGGTCAATTAACTCCTCACGCCTGGACATTTGATCCCTTCGGTTTCGCCGATTGCATTGCCAGTTTCAGGTTGCGACTATGGAGCTCCATTACTAGAGGCTCGAGACCCCTGCTTACCGCCATCCATAACCCTGTCCTCGCTCTGGTCATAGCCACATAAAGCTTGTTCTCCAGCAACGAAAGTGAGTCCGAGCTCTCCAGATCGACTGCCAAAACGAATCGGTTCTCCAGGCCCTTGAAATCGGTGACAGAGGCCGCGGAGGTTTCTAGTACCGGCCACGAGGCGGCCAGGGCCGTGGTGAGAGGCTTTATCTTGCCGGCTCGATATGCCTTCAGGAGGATGATGCTGGACTGGCTGAGCTCGTAAGGAGTGAGCAGCGTCACATCCCCGGGACTGACACCGGCTTCGTATAGCCGGCTGAGCTCTCGCTCGATCAGCATCACTTCTTCAGCCCGATCACGGTAATAGACGTACTCCACGGGTGGGCCCTTTCCCGCATGGGCAGTACCAGGATCCGCCCCGCTCCAGAGTTTGGTCTGAAGTACGATGTCTGTCGTGTTGCGACAGTTACGCTGAAGCTTTGCAGCGACCGCGCCGTACGATCTGAGAAGCGCTACGGCTTCAGGCTCAAAAGTGCTGTGCAAGCCGGTTTGCTTGTTAGGGTCGTAGAAAAGCCGCCAGCACCCATGTTCCAACCCCCCCTCAAGGACACCGTCTAATCGCTCGAGTGCCTCGAAATTCATGACGTCCTGTGCCTCGTCAACAATCAAGGCGGTAAAGACGTAATCCCTAACCCTGAGTTGCCCAAAGTCGCACACTGTGACGCCCTTAGCGCTTAGACGCGAGCCGATGAATGCGGCAAGGATTGGACTCTGACAGGTCACGAGCACCTCGCGTCCTTCCCCTGCTAAGCGGCGGGCGATCTCGCATGCCAGGAACGTCTTCCCCGTTCCGGCACCCCCGGTGCAGAGAATCCGCGGATTGTCTTCTATGACATCGAGCTGAACGTACTGCTCTTCCGTCAGGCGCTCCATTACACGATCGATTTCCTCCGCTCTCACCTGCAGAGACGGCGCCTTATCAAAATCCGGCCGAAGATACTGAACCACCCGGCCTGCGAGATCCGGATCGGGGGCTTCCCAGAAGTCCCGCTTTGCTACCCAGTATTCGAGTAACCGGCAGAGGCTGTCCTTCAACGCGGGTCGCGTCCGGAAGACTGGTGCATCCAGAACCATCTCCCGGGACCATTCTACACTCTGGAGTTCGAACTCACAGTCAGGAAGGGCGACTCCATAGCCGAACGGCAAACGGCGAAGTAGACCGGATCCAAATTGCTCCTCCAGACGTGCACGTAACGAGAACATGCCTGACCGTGCTTGCTTAAAGGGCCCCTCCGAGGTTCTATGCTCCCTGTTCATTCGATCCCGGAATGTCCAAATCCCGTCATGGCAACTGACCCCACCTCCCTTAACTTCCAGTACCAAGACGCCGCTGGGACTGACCACAACAAAGTCAAGTTCTCCGCAGAGCTTATAGTCGTGCTCCGAAATATTTAGAGAGTGAAGGCAGAATGCGTCGGGCACGGGGTTTACATCCCTAAGCAGGTCAAAGAGTCGGCGCTCCGCCCTGCTTTGAGTCCCGGCACTGACACCCGACGGAATCATTCGCATACTTTATCTCCGCGCCCCAGCTGGGGGATCTGCCGGCAGGCAGCCGCCGCTGTTCTTCGCGTCCTGACCGTCGACAATCACAACCCGCGACGGTATGCGCGGGGATCCAAATGCGCTATTTTGGTTGTCAGATGGCCGACGTGTTCGATAAGATCAAGCGCAGCTGGATAATGAGCCGAGTGGGAGGCAGGGATACTGCCCCCGAGAAAGCGGTTCGAACACTGCTTCACACGCTCGGCTTTCGCTTTCGCTTGCAGGCTAGGGAGTTGCCGGGTCGGCCTGACATCGTGCTCCCACGTTACCGCACTGTGATTTTCGTGCATGGCTGCTTCTGGCATGCGCACCGCGCCTGTAAACGTGCTTCTGTCCCGGCCACTCGGCGCCAATTCTGGCACGCTAAGCTGTCAGCCAATGTCCAGCGAGACCGCCGGAACGCTCGCGACCTTAGAAAGATGGGTTGGCGTGTAATTACAGTTTGGTCATGTCGCACTCGCGACGGCCGAAAGCTGATGCGAAGTCTCACTCCACTCCTGAATGCTAAGAAGGCACGACATGCCCAAGGCCGAACCCCGCATCGTTAAGTTTGTAGACCTTTTCGCGGGTGCAGGAGGCTTGGCTCAAGGCTTTAAACAGGCATCTGACAGTGAGATCGAGTACCGGTCAGTCTTTGCGGTGGAAAGTGAACCGCCCTTTGCCGCGAGCTACGAAGCAAACTTCGGCCATTCAGTCTTCGATAAGCCCATAGAGAGACTTCGCAAGCGCCACCTCCCAAGCGGGATTCAGCTTGTGATTGGGGGCTTGCCATGCCAGGGCTTCTCGACACTCGGGAGAATGTCGACTACTGAGAGCCACGCGCAGATGAACGAACTCTGGCGTCAGTTCTTTAAGGTCGTCGACTGGGCGCATCCTCTGGCATTCGTAATCGAGAATGTTCCTCAACTCTTGAAATCCGTCCAGTTTCGTAAGATCGAGCGGAAAGCGAAGGTGCTGGGCTACCACATCGCTGCGGGCGTACTTAAGGCCGAACTGTTTGGGGTGCCCCAGCGAAGGCGTCGAGCGTTCATAATAGGGATAAAGAACGGCGTCGCGAGCCTCCCTCAACCTTCACATGATCCTGCTCTCCAGAACTTGGCTCACGCTCTGTACGCACTGCGCTCATTACCTCTGCGCTATGACTTCCAGAACGGCGTGAAGGTGGCGGGTCATTATGTGCCTCATCCCGCCCGAGAGCTTCACATAGGCCGGCGACCGACTCAACTCTCTTTAGATCGTTACAAGATTATTCAGCCCGGCCAAAATCGCTTTCACCTGAAAGCCCAGGCCCCCCATCTGACGTCGCCTTGCTGGATGAAGAAGGAGCACGGGTCTTCCGACGTCATGGGACGCCTGGAATGGAACAAGCCGGCCTTGACGGTTCGTACGGAGTTCTTCAAGCCTGAAAAAGGCCGTTACTTACACCCAGACCAGGATCGACCGATAACCCACTACGAAGCTGCTAAGATTCAGACTTTTCCCGACGACTACATGTTCTGCGGTTCTAAGCTGCAGATCGCGCGCCAAATAGGGAATGCTGTCCCCCCGCGACTTGCGGAGGCCGTTGCCAGACACATCAAACCCCTACTCCTGCAGCTACTCGATGCACCCAGTGTACCAGCGGCGACAACGACTAGTGGGCGTCCACGCACGCGAAAGAATAAGTCAGCATGTGATGCAGGGATGCAGTTCAAGGACGGCTGATCCTGCGTATCTGGGACCGGATGCCTTTAGCAGGCGGCATGACGGTGTTCCAAGTAGCATTTAATTGCCCGCATACCAGCAATGTCAAATCGATTGTAAGTGAGCAACCGCTCCCTCGCATAGGAGTTGGGTCGTTGGCTGCACTGATCCCATAACCTCCAAACCTCGAAGTACCCAAGAGGGTTAGCCAATCTGCGATAGCCCACTTTACGCTCGATCTTCTTCTGACCTCCACGCAAGCCCCAGTCACGACATTCATACCTCAGGTCATGCGAGTCCATGGACTCCCGCAACCTCATCCCAAGCTGGTCCTGAATCCTGGGCAAATCGAAGCAGTGACCGTTGAAGGTGAATAACCGTCCTCCCTCGGGAAGAAGCCGCTTGAGTCTCCGACCAGTGCACTCCGAGCCAACCAGCTGCTTAATACCCAGGGATCGCGAGTAAATGCCGATAAGGATGATCTCGAGGTCCCTCGACGTTTCGATGTCTAAGAACGCTTCCGCTGGACGTGGCATGGCCTCGACTACCTCGCCCCGCACTGGGTCCCGGCAGATGTTGACTCAACAGTATTGATGTGGGCAAGCGTGATGGGATTCCCTAAGGTACGCGCCGGAAGAGAGTACGGATAGCCCATAGCAGCACTCAACCCAGAGGTTCTCGCTGTCTCCCCCGTTGTTGGCCCTTACTGTCTGGCGTATAAAGTGAAGTGTTCCTGGGTATTGCGACACGATTCAGGTGGGTCTGGCGCACTTAGTCCCATTCTTGACCAAAGTGCGACGTTAGGTACGACAGGCTTTACAAACCAAGTACCAAACCGTCCCTTGGGCAGATAAATTCGAAATGTCCGAAGGCCGTTCATTCTCGGACGAGACGGCTGCACTGCGAGTAGAGCTGTTCGGTGTACTCGCTCCTATCACTGGAAAGGTGAAACCGCCTGTGGCAATTGGGGCAGACTGCGGCAGCATTGAACACCGTGTCCGATCCTCCTGCGGCAAGGGGACGGACATGGTGTACTTCAAGGAACGGAAAGCCATCGGACGTTGAAAAGGGCCCGGGGACACTGCAGGCCTCGCAGATTCCGCAGGCCTGACCCAGAACCCAGGCTGCAACGGCTGGATCTCGCAGATACACCAGCTGTTCAACGCTCACCCTCTTAGGCTCGGGAGCTCCAGCCGGCTTTGACGGAATGCCGGTGTGCCTGATCCGGCTGACCATGCGGTCTAGTGCGTGCCCCGGCGGGGTGGGCTGGAGCGGAACGGCTTGAATTCCCCGCTCTCGTAGTATTGTCAGGATGCGCTCCCTAACTCGGTCCCCGACGTTCTTTGCCGGTTTATAGCCTTCAACCCATTGCTGGCCGAGGTCAACAAGGACCGCTGAGATGTTGCCCATCCGATATTCGACCGACCCCTTGGTGCGAGCCGATAGGGATCCTGCTCGCAAAGTTCGATTGACCTCTGCCTTGGAATAGGGCGTGCCGGACTGTTCCGCTATTAACATTTGAAGGTAGGCGTCGACGGACGCGGTAAGCTCCGCATCTGTCCAGTCGTTGCCCGCGTCTTCAGATAGTCCTATGTCAGTCATGGGATGCAGCCTCCAAAGATGAATCAGCGCCCGAATTGACGACGGTTAGTGCGACATCCTCCAAGCTCGGAGGATTGGAGCACGAGGATCAGATTACTGGATCTGGAGGTGGCGTGGTCCTGTTCAATATCCACAAGCCAGCATCCATGATGAGGTGGCCCGTTAGATCTGTCCGACTCTGTGCTCGTTGTTCGCCCCACCTAAGACCGGCTAGCCGCAGGGCCGACGATCAGGCGGAACACTGGCAGGAGAGGAGAATGGCGATAAAGAAGCAGGAATTCTATGAGGGAGCCGCCCTCCACCTATTGGTTCGCGGGGGCGCGATCACGAGCATCCGATACAAGCCGCCTTTTTTCCACATGAACGACCGGTTAAGAGTCTTGCTCAAGTACAGCACACGAGGGCGAAGCCCGTGGGGCTTTTCATTCACGCGTGACGAGCAGGTGCTTCTTGACAAAGAGAGTGCGGACTTGCCGGCCGCAATAGGTCTAATATGCGGTGCCGACGGCATAGCGGCTATCTCATATCTCGAGTACCGGTCCATAGCGGTACTGAGACCAACTGCTATTCATATTGCTTGTTATCGGGACCACGGGAAGTACTACAAAGTCAGCGGTCCGGACGGCAGACTGGCCGAGAAAGTTCCGCCTTCACGCTGGCAACGTCTTCTTGACGCTTGAGGTCATCAATGAAGCATCGCGACCAGGTGCTCGGGCTACTACAGAAGCAGATCGGCAATGTCGAGGAAGTGAAGGATATCAACAGAACGGCTGAGGAAGTTGCCGGCAAATGGGTCGATCCGCTGAGCGGCGGAAGAGAGGAAACGAACGGCCTCATTTATGGACTTGTGCAAAGCGGCAAGACTGGTGTTTTGACAGTGACTGGCGCCATGGGCGCTGATGAGGGATATCGAACAATCATTATCCTGACCTCCGATAACGACGCACTCTATGAGCAAACTCTTGGCCGGGCGCAGGAAGCTTTTCCGGGAATTGACATAATCAGCAAGAGAGATTTTAGGGATGTCGACGAGTTCCTGCAGCGTATAAAAAGCGGCACGTGTGCCATCGTAACGACGAAAAACTCCGGTCTTCTAAAGACTCTGATTGAGAACTTCAAGAAAGGCAGGGTTCGTGGTCTCACCTGCCTCATAATCGACGACGAGGCAGACCAAGCGAGTCTCAACACGCGAGCAGGGCGTGCGGATGGTACAAGGAGCGCCATCAATGAGAGGATAGGCCAGCTCCGGACCTTTTTCGAGAAAAACACCTACTTGCAGGTGACCGCAACACCTCAGGCATTGTTCCTTCAGGCTGCAGCGCATGACTTCAGGCCCAAGTTTACGGTCCTGAGCCACCCTGGTTCTGCCTATGTAGGCGGTGAGGACTTCTTCGGTGATGACTCTAAGTTGGTCAAAGAGTTCGCTCTTAATGATATCGCTGTCCTGGCGCCTGGTCCGCAGACACACCCAAAGCTGGAGATGCCGCAGTCTTTAGTGCGGGCCTTGGACACCTTCATGATTGGAGCAACCTACAAGCGGACCCAGGAAGCTGATCAGAACTGTGCCTTCCTATGCCACGTGAGCACCCGTACTGCTGACCACAACCACATCGTCGATTTGCTGCGCAAGTATAAGGCAGACCTAGCCATCGGTGTTAGGACGAAGAACGAGGGAACAATTAGGAGGCTTCGAGCCGCTTACGACGATCTAGCGGGGACGCAAGAGGGGATTAGGGGAAGCAGCTTTGATAACCTCGTTGAGGCCATTGGGTTTCTCGCTCCGGGGATTTCGGTCAAACTCGTCAATGGCGAGACCGACGAAGATGTCGCCGTAAGATCGCCGTACAACCTGTTTGTAGGGGGCAACAAGCTTGGAAGAGGTGTGACTATCAAGAACCTCCTCGTCAGTTATTACGGCCGTCATCCGAAGAAACCACAGGCGGACACTGTGCTCCAGCATGCCCGAATGTATGGCTATCGAAGGAAGGACATCGGTCTTCTCCGGTTGTTCCTCCCGAAAGAGCTTCACATCGTATTCAAGGCAGTCAGCAAGATGGAGCGAAGCCTTCGTGAGCTAATAGCCCGACGCCCAACGGAGGAGTTTCGGGGGGTTTACGTGGAAAGCGGAGTCAGCGCAACGCGAAAGAATGTCTTGGCCCCTGGTACCATCGGCGTCTACTCAGCCGGCAGCATCTATAACCCAGCTCAGGTCATGCGGGATGAGAGCGTCAAACCTTCGACCCTAAAGATCGACCATTTGGTTGAAGATCTCCATGATCAGCAGTACTCCGAAGTCTCCATCGATGTGTTACGCGCTATAATCGCGCTTACGAGGCCCGATCAAAGTAAGTCAGAGCGTGTGTGGGATCCGGTCGCCGTCGGCGAGTCACTAGCACAGTTCGCAAAGATTCACAAAGAGAACAAAGGATACCTATATGTGGCTCGGGACCGAGGGATGGAAAAGGACCGGCGCGAGACCCAAGGGATTCTAGATGGTGGTGAGGCAGGACGAGTCCCGAATGATAAGATCACGCTTTTTCTACTTCGAACGAAGGCCGATAGAGGCAGAAACGCATCATGGTGGCCGCAAATCAGATTTCCCGACGGCCGCTACGCGTTCGCCTTCACGGTTTGACACAAATAGCGCTCCTGCCGTGGCTACGGCGAATCTGTTTGCAGCTTACCCAAGTAACCTCTTCCAAGGGAGGGAGCATGAAGGGCCGTCAAAAGGGGCGTCCGACAAAGTGGGTGCTTGCCAGACTCGAACAAACGTTTGTTGTCGATAAGGCGGGTATGGACTTCGTCATATGGAGCAAATGGAAGCGCAATCAAAAGAGACTAGGTACGCTCACGATCAGCGTTGGCGGTCTCAGGTGGCGGCCGGCGCAAGGAAGAGGGCAACGACGGCGTAGCTGGAACAAACTTGCCGAGTGGTTTGATGAATAGCAGAGCGGATCCAAGGACGGCTTATTGAAAGGCGTCGGGGCGAAGTAGAACCGCGCCTTAGCTTACTCGCTATGGGCATTCACCAAGCCGTCAGAGACGAACGATGCTCTAGCCGCTTCCACCGCGGCCGCACATCTGACCTGGCTGGCAGCCCATTCGAAGGTCGAAATTGCTCGCGTTCGGCCATCGATCTGGAGCATCCTATCATAGGAAAACTTGATGAAACGATGCTGGGTCTTCGTTTTTGTGTCGACAAGGCCGTTGAGACGCTGCAAGACGCCGGATCGGTAGGCACCTACATCGAATACAGGAAACGATCGCTGTAGTGCGCCAAACTGAAAGTCTGGATTGACTTCCTTCGAAGTCCGCGCAGGAAACGTAAGAATCCGGACGCTCCCACCAGAAGGTGAAGTCAGCTCGACGTGATACTGGGATTGAACAGGGCCAGCCTGCCGGCAGCTTAGGTCCTGAAAAATGGACTGCTGGCGATCGAAAAACGACTCAAGTTCGACAGCAACTCGTGCAAGAGCCAGACCCAGATCACCGTAGAACTCGGGGGGAAAGAACATGGCGGGAGCTCCGACCGTATTGTTTGGGGGTGACGAGTAGCCCGTACTCAAATCAGGATACGTTACGTCATTTGCCCTAAGATGCAGCAGCGTATGACAGGCGTCGAGGGTCGCATCCACCGTTTGAGACCGCCCGAGAGAGAGTACCCAGCTAACCGCGCTCTGGCACGCTGGAGCTCAAGGTCCCAGGCTCCGTTCACTAGCTAAAAGGAACCCCATATATCCCTGATTGCCGCGAAGACAGCCCTTTGCCGATCCTCTACTCTGTCTCGTGGGAATACCCCCTCTGCCGTGGGATCAATCCGCTGAAGCTGCAGTTCGGGAGGCAGGTCACGAGCATCTACCTTTTGAAGGTGTCCCACCAGCAACTCGTTCCAAATCAGGTTGCTCTTGCTGTAGGTATCCCGCTTGTCCGTGTAGATGTCGTCATTGCTGCTTAGGTTGTGCTTGTCCTTGAGCAGCAGGACCATCCCCAGGAGGTTTCGCGTCTGCTGAAACATGCTCTCATCGAACACCCCATCCTTAATGAACAAGCCCCGATTTTTCGGATGCTGTGTATAGATGTGCTCCAGGTGCATAGCATGGACTTTGGTGTTCGTACGGTTAAAGCGTGCTTCGAGTTCCTCCAGGTTGTCTGTAACGAAAGAAGGCTTATCCAACATTTCGGCCAAATGCCGATCAATACGCATCAGGACGTATTTGCTGAAATTCAGAGACTTGTTTGCGACTCCCTTAAACCGCTCGTACTCGAAGAGCTCTTTAGCGTCCTTGTGCTGCCCAGCGCTGATGGCCCCAGCCTCCTCAAGAGCGGCAATTAAGGTTTTGTCGAATTCACTGACGGCAGTTGAAATATCCTTCTCTCGAATGGCGGCATTAAGCGGGTAAATCAGCCGCTGGAACCCGTTGCTGTCGTAGGCGTCCAGAAGGCGCAGGATTACATGGATTTGATCAAATTTCTGAGCAATGGCCGTGATCTTGGCCTTTTCGTCCGGATCATGAAGCACAATCGTTGATAGCAGGAGTAAGTACTGCTGGTTCTGATCCAGGAGTTTGTTGAAGATTAGGTATTTCTCGTCGTATGTCGTTCTGAGTCGGAGATACAGATCGGCGAAGTACCGGAAGTCCTCCGTTATCCTCCTGAACAGGAGGTCTCGGTCCTCAAAGTTGCCAAAGAACTTACGGATCTTGGCGTTTCGGTACATTTCATAGTGATAATCCCCCTCAAACCTTTCGTATTCCTTTTCGCCGTCCGCAAATTTGGCTCTGAAAAATGCCTGGAAAAAGAAGTCCAGATCAATGCTCTTTTCTGTGGTATTCCGAAGCTCAACTGCGAAGTACCGCTCCTGCAGCTCGGTCCACACTCGGTTTGCTTTTTCCTTTTGATCACTTGGCAGGCCACCAATTAGCTTACCTTTTAGGATTTCGTATGGCCTTAAGCCCAAACCTCGATCGTTCACCACCTCAAAGATCATTGCTACATTGTCCTGCCGCTCGATGCGTATCTCCACGATGGAGATACGGTCCAGAAGGTATGCGATGTAGTAGGTCGTCTTGACTGAATCGTAGACCCCAGGCTGCCCTGCACTCAGAAACCCATCCAGATATTCGCTGATGATGGCAAAGTTTTGACTGATACGCTTCCTGGTCTCATCTCTGAGCTGAATATTCTTGCCCTCAACGAGGGCGCGGAAAGCCTCCTCGCGATTCTCGTTGAATATCTTGAACCGTTCTGCTTCACCAAAATCATTTGTTTCAAAGATGAGCTGTTCTGGCACTTTGCTACTAAAAGTCTTGCGCTCGCTGGGGGTGGCTTGTTCGCCAGTCTTGAGGATGTGGTAAAGCTTGATAAAGACCAAGAGGAAAGTTGTTAGTCGCTGCTGACCGTCCACGATCGCAGTATTCGCTGCAGTCGTATGCGTTAGATACGTGTTGAGAAAGTAGGGCTCAAAGCGGTCCAGCACATCCTCTTGGATATCCTTGGGGCTCGTCTTCCTCAAATCATGCTGTAGGAAACGTACCTCAATATCATTCAGGAGCGTGTTGACATTCTCTTCGGTCCATCTGTATTCGCGTTGATAAATATCGATGAAGTATGACTTTTGTGCGTTGAAGACGGACCGCAGGGTCTGATCGTGAGGAGTTATAAGGCTTCTGACTACGTTCGTTTCAGACATTGATTGTCCATAGTGAAGGCTGATATTACTGCCCAGCTTTCGAACCACCAGACGCGAGCGAGCGCTATTGGGTGTTGGAATATTGGACGAAGCTACCCAGCGTTTGGAGTCATGGCGAGGGACACGGCATGCCGCTCAGGCGCCCCAAGCCGTACTGCGGAAGCATGCTAGATCCGCCGCCTCACCATCTCACCGACAGGCAGCTGAGCCCACCATCCATCTTCCGGTACTCCGACATGTCGAGCTCGGTGACGTCATAACCTAAGCCGCGCAACAGCGCCGCGGTTTCGGGAAAGCCGTGTGCCACCAGCACTGCGTCGTTGACCCTGACGCAGTTGGCCGCGTACTCCTCACCACCGGGCACCTCGAGCACATCCCATCCGCGGAGCGCCTCGTGGCCGGCCACCTCCCGCCATGCGATCAGTCGCCGCCCGCCCAGCCATGAGAGACCGGTCTTGAGGTGCAGCATACCCGGTAATTCACGGATATCGATCACGCTCGAACCGAAGTCGCCCGCCGCCAGCCAGGCGGCCAGCTGAGCGGCTCCCTCCTCATTGGTACGCTGCGAGAGCCCGATGAAGAAGTGCTCGCCCGCCTCGCACACGTCGCCGCCGTCCATGGTTCCTGGCGGGCTGATCCGATCCAGCTCGGGAAACCACCGGTCGAGCGCGGCCCCGACTGCGGTGACCTCTCCCGCCCGGCTAGGAGCACCGGGACGGGTGAGGATCGCGCCTCGGCTGGTGACGATGGCAGCATCCTCCACGAAGGTGGAATCGGGAAATCTCGGGTCGGGCGGGAGGCTCACGAGCGAGAGCCCCAGGCGGTCCAGCGTCCGGCAGTAGGCGT
>CAZCSK010000036.1:15323-23444 GCA_964501265.1 uncultured Actinomycetes bacterium | reverse complement strand
CTGGACATGACCGAGGAGATGCTCCAGCTTGCGAGGAAAAACCAGAGCGAGGCAGGCATAGTAAATGCGGAATTCCTAAAGGGCGACATCGAGTCGATCCCCTTGCCGGAGTCGTCGGTCGACGTTGTTATTTCGAACTGCGTCATTAACCTTGCTTCCGACAAGCCCGCTGTGTTTCGCGAGATGCGCCGGGTGCTCCGACCTGGTGGCCGCGTGGGAGTCAGCGACATCGTCGCATCCGATGAGCTGAGCTCCGCGACAAGAGCAGAGCGAGGCAGTTTCGTCGGATGCGTCGCCGGCGCCCTATCGTTCACTGAGTATGCGTTGGGTCTGACCGCCGAAGGATTCGTCGATGTGAGCGTGGAACCGACCCATGAAGTCGTTCCAGGAATGTTTGCGGCAACCATCCGCGCGAGAGTTCCCGAGTAGCTGAAACCGGTACTTCCTAGAGGAGTTGCATCTTCAGGTCCGGAAGGCCAGAATCCACCTTCAGTGGCGGTCTTTTTCCAGCAGATAGTCATCGGGATTCTCAACGGGTCGATCTACGGCCTCGTTGCGCTTGGCTTTTCCATGATCTTTCTGACGACACGCATGATCAACTTCGCTCAGGGTGAGCAGTTGATGGTAGGGGCATACACATACTTTCTGCTGTCCTCCGTCTTGAAGCTGCCCTTGCTATTCGCGCTCTTGGGGTCGATAGCCGTGGCGATACTCCTCGGCATTCTCGTTCAGACGGTTTCCATTCGCGTTCTCGGAAAGTTCGACCCCGGCACTAACATCGCTTGGATCCTCACAACCCTTGCGACGGGACTCATCATGGTTGACCTCGTCAAGTTATTTGCCGGCACCGATCAAAAAACGGTCCAACAGCTGATCAAGGCGGACCCGATCACTATCCCTGGAATCGGAGCTCGACTAGAAGCGCAGCAACTGGCGATCCTCGTCGGCGCTATCGGGTTGATGATTCTGCTGGAGACGGTTCACTCCAAGACAACCTTGGGCAAGGCCCTGAAAGCCGTTGCGCACGATCCCGCGACCGCGTCGTTGATGGGAATCAACCCAACCTTCATGGTCCTGTATTCGTTCGGACTTGCCGGTGCGCTCGCAGCCATCGCCGGATTCCTCCTGGCCCCCACAACTTTCGTGTCACTCTCGATGGGAACGTTCAACGGGCTCAAAGGCTTTGTCGCCGCGGTTGTCGGTGGAATCGGTTCAACGCGGGGCGCGCTCGTTGGTGGGCTCGTCATCGGCTTGGTCGAGGCCCTCGCGATCTTCTTCAACGCCGCGGACCTGTCCACGGCCCTGGTCTTTTTCAGCTTGATACTCATCCTGCTCGTCAAGCCTCAGGGCATTCTCGGCGAAGCATTGATCGAAAAGGTCTAGCGCAGTGGCGATCATCAAGGAGATCGTTGAAGCCAACGAAGACGCCAAGAGGAGGCGCGATCTGCGCCGGTCGGGGCAGCACGGCAAGCCCGAATCGTCTGACCCCGAGACCGAGACCTGGGAGCAGGTTCCCGTCCAGCCCCGGGGACGCGCAGCCGCCTTCCTCAATCCGACGGGGATCGCACTTGGCTTCGTCATATTGCTCCTTGCTCTGTTTCCGCAGGGGCTCCTTCCGATAGGACCCAATGCCTTCCTTGTTGATGAGATTCAGATCATCTTCCGCTACATCATGGTCGTGTCGGGCCTCAACATAATCGCCGGCTACACGGGACAGTTATCGTTGGGTCAGGGCATTTTCACCTCGATCGGGGCTTACACCGCAGCGATCCTGACGACGAAGTTTGCCGGCAACTTTTTCGGAGAGCCCTGGGTGGGTTTTGTGGTCGCACTCGTCATCGGCGCAGTGGTGGGGGCGGTTCTAGGTATCCCGGCTCTTCGAGTCAAGGGCGCCTTTCTTGCTGTGGTCACCCTGGCCTTCGTACCGATCTTTCAAACCGTATACGGATTCAAAAAGTTCTCCGGATTGTTCGGCGACCAGGGACAGATCAAGGACGTTGCAACCCCGATTGCCTCGCGCCTTGCTTTCTTCGGATACCATCCGACCGACGTGGATTGGTACTACCTCCACTTGATTCTTGTTGTGCTGCTGATCTTCTTCACTCGAAACATCATAAAGAGCCGCATGGGCCGGTCGTTCATGGCCATCAGAGAATCCGAGATCGCAGCAAAGGCGTGCGGAGTGAACGTTACTCGCTACAAGACGATGGCATTCGTCCTCTCCTCCGTCTATGCCTCCCTTGCCGGTGTCCTCTACGTGCATTCCGTTGGGTTTGTGAGCCCGATGTTTCCATCCAGCATCCTGGAGTCGTTTCGCTACGTTGTCATGCTGATAGTTGGCGGGACCGGCAGCCTTTTCGGCCCAGTTCTCGGAGCCACCTCAATAGAACTGACCTCCAAGCTGTTTGCCAAGTTTCTCGACTTTCAGCAACTGATACTGGGGGCGATCGCCATTTTCACAGTCGCCACAGCGCCTCAGGGATTGATCGGAATTGGTCAGAAGTTCGCAGGTAAGTTCTCCAAGAAGAAGGAAGGGCTGGTCGAAGTGGATGTCGACCGGGCCATGACTCGTCCGCGAGCCCAGGCTCGAACGGCCACCGAGTTGACCGACCTTCCCGACGTCGTTCTTGAGGCCAAATCGATGAGCAAGATCTTCGGGGGGCTTCGTGCGAACGACGGTGTCGACATGCAAGTTCGCCGAGGCACCGTCCATTCGCTCATCGGCCCCAACGGAAGCGGCAAGACCACATTCATCAACGTCGTCACGGGTGTCTACACCGCAGACGAGGGCTCGATCGAGTTCCTGGGAACCCGGTGCGACAGCAGGCCGCTATTCGAGAACGTCTATGCCGGCATCGGCCGCACCTTTCAGAACTTGCAGTTATGGAAGCGGATGCCAGTAGTCGACAACGTGATGGTCGGCTTGCACACTCGCCTGAAATCGGGACTCTTTGCCTCCATGTTGCGCACGCCGATGCAGCGCCGGGAAGAGGCCCAAGCGCGCGAACGGGCGCTTGGATTACTCAAGTTCTGCGGAATCGACCGTTATGCAGATCTTCCGGCCGGCCAACTCCCGTATGGTCCTCAGCGCCTTCTCGAGATCGCCCGCGCCCTGGCGCTAGACCCGGTTTTCTTGATTCTCGACGAACCGGCAGCGGGTTTGAATCCGGCAGAGTCGGCCAGTCTCACCCGGCTAATCCGAGATATTGCGTCGACCGGCATCACGGTCTTTTTGATCGAACACCACATGGACATCGTGATGAATGTCTCCGACAGAGTTACGTGCTTCGACTTCGGTCAACGCATCGCCGAAGGTACCCCGAAGGAAGTCCAGGAGAACGCTAGGGTGCTCGAAGCGTACCTCGGCGGCGCGGAAGAGGAGGTCCATGCTTAAGGTCGAGGGCGTCAACGTCCATTACGACGGGGTGCACATCTTGAAGGATGTGAGCTTCGAAGTACGGCCTGGCGAAGTCGTCACGATAATCGGCGCGAACGGGGCCGGAAAAACGACAACTCTGAAAACGATCACGAATGTCGCGGAACTTTACAAATCGGTCAAAGGCAAGATTGATTTCAAGGGTCAGAGGATCGAAAAGACTGCGGCACACAAGATCATGAGACTCGGCATCGCCCATGTTCCAGAGGGAAGAAAGGTGTTCCCGAACCAGTCGGTTGAGGACAACCTGATTCTCGGCGCGTTCCCGCGCAAGGACAAGGAGATCGACAAAGACGTCGGTGAGCAGTACGAGCGATTCCCTAGACTCGGAGAACGGCGGACCCAAAAGGCCGGGCTGATGTCCGGGGGCGAGCAGCAGATGCTTGCGATCGCCAGGGCGCTGATGAGCAGGCCCGATTACATCCTTTTCGACGAGCCGTCGATGGGCCTCGCTCCTTTGGTTGTGAAACAAGTATTCGAGATCATCCGCGGGCTCAAGGAAGAGGGCAAGACTATTCTGCTCGTCGAGCAGCAAGCGTTTCAGGCTTTGGGTGTGGCCGATCGCGCCTACGTGCTGGAAACTGGAAAGATAGTCAAAGAAGGAACCGGCCAAGAGTTGCTTGCCGACCCGGCCATCAAAGAAGCCTACCTGGGGGCGTAAGGTCTAGCGGCGACGGGCGAGACGACCACGGACCGAACGACGACCACGCGCCGAACGTCGACCGCGCAACAAGGACCCAACTGCAACTCCCCCACCGAAAAGACCGGCTGCCGCGACCGCGGACGGGATTCCAATCAGGAGTGCCCGCCGCCGGGTCCGAAGTTCGTGAACGGGCCAGCCACGAGTACGGGCGATCCTTCTTAAGTTCGGATCGGGATTAACGGCATGGGGATGGCCCACGGATTCCAAGAGGGGAAGATCGTTCTTCGAGTCGGAATATGCGTGTGAGTCCGCGAGATCGATTCCGCGTTCTGAGGCAAGTTCGGCGACAGCTTTCGCCTTTGCAGGGCCGTGCAAGATCTCACCGGCAAGGCGACCGGTGTATCGGCCTTCGTCGTCCAACTCAGATTCGGTGCCCAGCGCGCCGGTCATCCCAAGCGCCTCCGCGATGAACGACGCAAGTTCCAACGGCGCGGCGGTCACCAGAAATGTTAAGTCGCCTGCATTGCGGTGGCCCTCGATGACTCGCGCAACATCCTCGTAAACGCGGGGGAGAATTCGTTCTTCGGCGATTTCGCGCCCCCATGCTTCGAGTTCCTCCTTGTAACGACCCTTGACGAGACTGAGGGCCGAGTCCCGCGAATGCTCAATGTCCTTTGTGCGCTCCTTGCCGCCGACCACGAAGGCCATCTGGCGAAGCCCGCCTTTGAGGATGTCTCGAACTCGATACAGATCGCGCTCATAAAGACCTCGCGCCATCAGGAAAAGGGATGAACCCGGGATCAGGGTCTTGTCGAGATCAAAGAATGCCGCCGCTTTAGTTTCGTTCATAATGCAAACAATTCTAGGTTATGCCGCCTGGAGGCGGGCTCTTAGGATAAGCCGTTCGCGGGCGCTCCCCTTTGGGTGACATGTCGTCAGGGTCAGCATCGATCCACTGAGAGGGCCCAGAACCGCCCCGTCGTTTGGATGAGTTATCCAGCCCGCCGCGCCTCGGCGTGGGCGGCGTTTACTTCGTTCACCTTCAACCACCACGTAATCGCAACTTTGTCCGGGAGTTACAAGCGTTATTACGTCACCGGCACGCAATTCATCGAGTCTGTTGAACGGCTTGCCGTATGTCGTGCGATGTCCGGCAATCCCAACATTGCCGGCCTGGCATGGCAGAGCGGTCTTTCGATAATGTCCCGCTCCCGCGCGCAGAGCTTTCGGGTCCGTGCCCTCGACGATTAGTGCATTGACACCGAGTTTCTCGATCACGATCCGAGTCAACACCTGGCCTTCAACGATCCGCCCTGCTTCGAAGTTGCGCTTGAATTGCGGAGAGACAAACTCAGCAGCGAGCCCCCTTTGGCTCGCCCTAGAATAGATGTGAGTGGCAGCGGGATAAGCGAGCATCGATGCGCCTGCGATCATCATGGCCAGGGCCAGCGCTGTTAGAACCTTCTTACTACGGGATCTCGAATTCCATGCGCCGAAAAGAAACTTGGCCGCATCGCGGACCCTTGAAACAGCCACCTACTCTGGTGGTTCGCAGCTTCTGGCGCGCCCGAGTTGAACCATTGGGCAGCTGCTACCCCCCATACCCCCCACCTAACCCATTCAGCTAACGGTGGCCGAACTCTTGATGGACGAGGGGGGCGCCTCCTTGGAAGTAAGGATCGCCTCGTTTGTGATCTTGCCTTGGAGGCGCGTGAACACCTGAAAGCTAACGCTGCCGGACGCGCCCGGGTCGAGGGTGCCGATGTTCCAGGTCACCTGAGTTCCGTCGAATATGCCACCCGAAGATGCCGAGCCGTTTCTGTACGTAGTGCCCGAAGGAATCTTGTCGGTGATCTTCACTTCAGTTAGCCGGACCCCGGTGGTGTTCTCAAACTTGATCGTGAAGGTGAGAAGCGAGGGATCGTTCGGTTCGGGCGGAATCACCTTTGGAGAAAGGGTTGGCGAGGGGGTGATTCGAGGGGCAATCGGAGTGGGGCTTGAGGTCGGGACCAGATTCCTCGGCGAAAGCGCCTGGGGGCCACGTAAGGTTTGCGGATCGTCGATGAGACCGGTTATCCCCTTCTTCAGTCTCTCAACCGTGCCGGCGCCTGGAGCTTCCTTGAGTGCTCTGCCGCCGATCAACAAGACAGCCGTGTATCCCAGAACGACAAGACTGATAAGGAGCAGCATTATCCAAGCCGTGCGCTTACCGGCCTCCGGGGTTGGGTCTTCTTGCGGCGTTTCGCTCATTCGTCCCACCTGTTGTTTGGCGTCAGGTTCGAGCCGACCTTACTTGACAGGGCCTGACCAAATCCTACCGCCGAAAGAGCAAGTATGAGAAACAACACCATCTCGATGCCGGTATTGGGTAAGAGCGGAGTCGCCCTGCCGAGGACGTCATTGAAAACCGTCACAAAGATCGTGGTGCCGGTTGGCCCTTGAACCAGGATCGTTTGTTGGAGCAGCGGCCCCAATCGCGGAGTGAAAATCAGCAACCGGAAAAAGTCTGCGGACGTTTGCGTACCCAGATTCCAGTTGACGTAACCCCAGTTCTCAAGCAGCTCCCCAGCGGGCGCAGACACATCGACCTTCATCTGGAACTCGATAACACGCGTCGTGCTTGGGGCCAGTGTTCCCAGGTTTATTCCAGCACCGAACAACGGCGATGTTCCGCCAACGTCGGCGACAGGAGCGCCAGCCACCACTGTCGTTCCAGCAACGTAGTTCAGATAGGGCGGTGGAACATCGGTGAGCACTACGCTCAGGGCATTACCGGTCCCGCGGTTTGTCACCGTCAGGCGATACGTGAACACCTCGAAAGCCTTTAGTTCGCTCAACTCCGCGCGGTCGGCGCTCTTGATGATCACGACATTAGGGGGCTGCAGCCGATGAGTTGTTTGGTTGCTCTGGATCGGGCCGGCAAGTTCGGTAGCAGTACCAAACGCGCGGTTGGTGATGTTCACCGGGGACGTCGTGGCCCCCGCGGTCGCCGTGAAAGTGACCGTGCCCGTGACACCAGGCCCCACATCGCCGACCGTCCAGGTTATCGTCCCCGAAGCAGGGTCGTAGACTCCACCCGGCGAAAAGGTAACTCCACCAAGAAGCGAGGAAACAGTGTCGGTCACCACGAAGTTGGTTGCAGTTCCAGACCCCGTGTTCGAATAGGTGATCGTGTAAGCGATGTCCTCGCCCGGCGATATGTCTGAGCCGCTCGGGGGGACCGCGGTCTTTGAGAGCGTCAGGACCGGCGCCGTGACCGTGGTCGTTGATGTGGCGGAATCGTTGGATCCATTGGAGTCCGTTGTCGATGCCGTGGCGATCTCGGCGGTGTTGGGGATGATCGTCCCATCGGCAACTCCTGCGTTTACGTTGACAACCAGAGTCCAGGAGACAGACGCGCCACTCACAAGACCGGCACTCGAACAGGTCACAGTTCCTCCCGATTCGGTGCAGTCGGAAACGGTGGCCGTGACAAACGTAGTACCGATCGGAAGATCATCGGTCACTGAGAAACTCAAAGCATCAGACGGACCGTTGTTTATCACGAAGATCGTGTAAGTCAGGTCATCGGTCGGATTTACGGGGTCCGGTGAATCGAACTTTGTGACCGAAAGGTCGGCCGAGGTGGTTACGGTGTTGGTGTCGGAGGCGGTGAGGTCTGCGCTATCTGGGTCGGGGGTGAGACTGGAAACGGTGACCGTGTTGGTCTCGGATCCAGTAGTTGATGACGGCACTGTGTAGCTGGCCGTGACCGTTGTCGTAGCGCCCGAGGCGATCGTGCCGAGTGCGCAGGTGAAGTCGGTCGGGCTGGTGGTCGTGTCGCAGCTTCCCTGTAATGGGGTGACCGTCCCTCGCGTGAAGCCGGCGGGCCAGGTGTCCGAAAGAGACACGCTTGTGGCGTCGGAGGGCCCGGCGTTTGTCAATGTGATGGTGTAGGTGCGGGTTATCGCGTCTCCGGCGGTGACCGAGACGACCCCATCGCTTTTAGTGACCGAAAGGTCGGCCGAGGTGGTTACGGTGTTGGTGTCGGAGGCGGTGAGGT
>CAZCSK010000036.1:0-15223 GCA_964501265.1 uncultured Actinomycetes bacterium | reverse complement strand
CGTCGCCAGCGGTGACCGAGGTGACCCCATCGTCCTTGATGACCGAAAGGTCGGCTTGCCCCGCGACCTGCGTCGTCTCGGGATCCAGGACCATTGGTCCCTCATCGCTGACCGCGGTTGCCGTTACCGAGTAACTGCCTGGAGCCGTGGCGGACGAGACCTGCACTACGACGATCACCGTCGCGATGTCGCCGACGGCCATGGTGCCGAGATTGCACGGGAGAGCCAAACACGTCCCCTGCGATGCACCCACTGTGGCCACCGAGAACCCAGGGGGAAGAAGTTCGTTGACCGTAACATTATTGGCCGTCGAGGGTCCGGTGTTACCAACAACGATTGTGTAGGTAACTTGGTTTCCAGCTAGGACGGGATCGGGTGAGTCGATCTGAGCAATCGTTAAGTTCGAAAGTGGATTAACTACTACTGTCACCGTAGCCGTATCGGCTCCTCCGTGCCCGTCGTTAATCGTGTACGTAAAAGTGTCAGTCCCAATAAAGCCGGCGTTGGGCGTATAGGTCACCGTGCTGGTTGTGAAGACAACGATCCCGTTGGCGGCGGGGGTGATTGCCGTGATAGTGAGCGTGTCCGCGGGTTCGGGGCCGGTGTCGTTGGCGAGCACGTTCATGGCCACCGGCGTGTTCGCGCCCGTGGATCCGGCATCGTCTACGGCGTTTGGCGGTTCGTTGACCGTATCGATGTCCGATGCGGTCTCGGTGGGGAAAGGATTGCCGTTTAAGTCCTCGTAATCCACGGCTACGTTGTTTGTAACGGTGCCTGTAGCGGCTGCATCTATCTGCACGGTGACAGTGACCTGCGCTGAGGAGTTGGCGCTGATTGGTGCGTTCAGAGTTGCAGTCACTACGCTGCCGCTGTTCGTGCAGATTCCTGGGGCGGCGATCGTGCATGAGACGAAGGATGAGTTGGAGGGGATGTTGTCGGTTACCACCACGTTTGTGGCGTCCGCGGCGGGGTTGGTGGCCGTATTGGTGACTGTCACCGTATACGTCACGGCCTGTCCGCGGTCCACCTCGGTAAGTCCGTCGGTCTTTGAGATGGTCAAGTTCGGGTCCGGTGGTACGACTTGGCCGAAGATTGGCCCCCCACCATAGGTTTCGAGCATCAGAAAAAAGGCGATGAGCGCAAGGGGAGCGCGGCGGGCGGCGCGCCCAGGTCGGCCTCTCAGATTCAGCTTCGCTCCGAAACCCATTAACCGTCCTTTTGCCACTGCGCTCGCGACAACCCAGCGACTTCCAGCCGCTAAAGTCCTGTCGGCAATAAAGACTAACGGGTTGAAGGGCCTTACTTAAGTATTTCTCCGGCCTCGGCCCCCCGGGTCAACCTCTGCTCTGGCTCGGGCGCCCACTTCCTTGACCCCCAGGGCTCGGGCCAAAATGAAGTGAACTCGGACGACAACCCGCACTTCCGCTGCCCTGGACCCAAACCCGCAGCGACAATCGAGAAGTTGCGCCCCATTAGCAGCTGCGAACTGGACCGCTTGGCCACTGGGGTCCTTGCCGAGCCCTGGAACAAGTTCGGAGGCTGCCGCAAGAGCGGCCGCGTCTGCTGCAGTCTGAGCCTTAGCCCTGGCGACATAGAAGATGGCGAGATCGCCAAGCCCGGCGATAAGGATCATTACCATGACCGCCAGAGAAAGGACCGCGATCGAAGCGTTGCCCGGCTCGTGCCCGGCTTTGGTCATATCGCCGACTCCTAGGCGGCGCGTTCGACCCGCATAGTGGCCTCAGCTCTCAATATGCGGTCGGCCACCAACGCCCCCACTAGCGGGACTCGAAGGGGTTTGGCCGAAACTTTGACCGTTACCGAGTCTCCGCGGCTGCGCCCGCGATCAATATCCAATGAGATAGAAAGGCCCGGAGCGGCCCGTCGACCGGCCGCCTCGATGCGAGCGGGATCCGCGCTCACCGCCGCTTCCCGAGCAGATTCGCGCGCGGCAGCCGAAACTAGAAGTTGGTCGCGCAACATAATCCCCACTTGAAGCAGAGAGAGCAACATCAGCAAAACTAACGGTAGAACAAGTGCGAACTCGACGGTCGACTGACCCCGCTCCCCGGCCCCCCCCCGGGTCACCGGTGCCTAACCGGCGCCCACCATCGACATGAGCTTGCCGAGTACGGCGCTGAAAAATGCCGTCAGCCCTCCGCCGTTGGCCCAAGCGATAAGGGCGACCGCGAGAGCGGCCGCCGCCAGAATCACCAGGGCATACTCAGCGGTCGTCTGACCGGTTTCGCTTCTGAATCTTCCCATCACCACCACCTCTTTCATCGCGGTCATGCACGAAAAGTGCGGGGAAGTGGCCAAATTGTAAGGGGAATGGGCCCGCCGTGGCTAGGGGTTCGCCTATGATTTTTTCCCAACTTGGCGCGTTTCTCCTAGCAGTCAGAATCCGAGGCGCTCAAAGGTGCCCAAAAGGAGGGGGGCGACGGTGAGCAAGATAAAGGCGGGGAGAATGAGAAAGACCAACGGGAACAGGATCTTGATCGGGGCTTTGCGTGCCTGCTCTTCGGCGTGGCGGCGGTGTTTTGCCCGCAGGTCCGATGCAAAGCTGGTGAGAGACGCCGAGATTTGCGTGCCGAAGCGTTCGGCGCTTATGAGAGTCTGCGTGAGGGCGTCGATGTCGGGAATCTCGTTGCGGGCGGCAAAACGCTCGAGCGCCCGGCTTCTGGGAGTGCCAAGATCGCCCTCGTCGAGCATCCGGCGCAGCTCGGCCCCCAAGACTCCACTCGTTCTATCCGCCACCCGTCGCAACGCAAGGGCGATATTCAGACCGGCCTCGGTGCAGACCGCCAGAAGGTCGGCCACTTCAGGCAGAGCCGCCGCCACGCTTTCGCGGCGCGCTTTGATTCGGACGCGCAACATGAGTAAGGGGAGACGAAACCCGGCAAAGGCCGCTCCCGGCGTAACGGCCACCGCAAACGGCCCTGCCATCAGCCCAAGAAGTCCCCCCAGCACAGCAAAAACAATCTGGGCTCCCCGAACCGTCTCGGGACCCTGGGCTTCGCTCCCCGCCCAGGCGAGCAACTGGCGGATCGACTCCGACTGCCCCTGGGGAAAGCGGCGGCCGATGCGAGCGAAGGGGCCGGGGCCGGCGAGACGGCGAACGACCTGCACAGAGGGGCCGCCCATGCCTGCAAGGCGCGCGGCAAGCGCCGGATCGTGTCGGGGGCGCGCTCGAAAGACAATCCAAGCGCAGATCCCGCACATGGACGCAAGAATGAACTCACTCACGGTCTTACCCTAAGGATCCTTCGGATCCAAACAAAACCCGCCGCCTCCATCGTCATGCCACCGGCCAGAAGGGTGAGTCCGAGCGGCGTCGAGTAGAGGATTTGCATTTCCTCTCGCGATGTTGCCGAGAGAAATATGAAAAAGACCAGCGGAGCGAATGCGACGACGATTCCCGACAGCCTGCCCTGCGCGGTCAGGCTCCGCAATTCGCCGCGCAAATGGGACCGTTCTCGCAGGCGCGAGGCAAGTGAGTCAATCGTGGTTGCAAGATTGCCGCCGGTCGTTCGGTGAACTTGCAGAGCCGTCAGCCACAGATCGATATCGCGGCTGGGATTGCGGTCGCCGAAATTCTTCAACGCAGTCTCGATCTGCTCTCCCAAATCGATTTCCCGGAGCGCCTCATCAACTTCGTCGGCCAGCGGGGGCTTGACTTCGGAAGCCATGACCCGCAAAGAGCGGACCAGTGAATGGCCCGCCCTCAGTGCCGAAGCTTGAAGATGCAGCGCCTGCGGCAGTTGCTGTTCGATGCGTGCTGTCCTGCGCCCGTGTCGGCGGATCATGATGCGATCGGCCGCAAGAGGGCCGGCTATTGAAGCCACAAGCACAAGCGGACTTCGCCCGAACAGTAAATTACCGAGCATGAATCCCGCGATCAACGACGACGTCATGATCGCGAGGAAATCCGAGAAGGAAGTGTGCGCGTGATTCGTCGCCGCGTAAGCGCTGACTCGCCCGCCCAATGAAGTCCGGCTTAAGCGCTTGGCGAATCCTTCGAGAAGTGCACGACGCTCAGGCGCGGACCGATGCGAGGCGTCTACAGCAGCGCCCAGCCGTTCCATCACCGCGGCAGTCTCGCGGCGGCCTCGCATTTTTTGCAGCCCAGTGAGGGCAACCAATATCGAGCTCGACAGAGTAAAAGTGATCAACAGATCCATCAGATCTCATCCCAGAAATCCGAGATCCCGGACGCCGCAATTCGCCGGTTACAGAGCGGCGCTTCCACGGTGATGAATTCACCAAGAACGCGGCCGCTGGGCCCGACGCCTGCCGGCTCGAACCGAAATATGTCGGCCAACTCGAGTGCATCGGCCTTCAGTCCGCGCACCTCGGTCACGCGAACGAGCTTGCGCGTCCCGTCGGGAAAGCGAGTCGTATGCACGATCAAGTCCAGAGCGGCGGCGATTTGCTGGCGGATCGGCCCCACGGGGAGGCCCAACTCCGCCATCATCACCATTGTTTCGAGGCGCACTAGCAGGTCCGCCGGACTGTTTGCATGACATGTCGATAGCGAGCCCTCGTGTCCTGTATTCATCGCTTGAAGCATGTCGAGCGCCTCGCCGGACCGCACTTCCCCGACGATGATGCGATCGGGCCGCATCCGCAGGGCGTTGCGTAGAAGCTCTCGGACATCGACTTCACCCTTGCCCTCGATGTTGCGGGGCCTGGCTTCCAAAGAGACGACATGCTCGCGCCCGAGTCTTAGTTCTGCGGCCTCCTCGATGGTGATAAGCCTCTCGCCCTCGGGAATTGCCCGCGACAGGACATTGAGAAGGGTCGTCTTGCCGCTGCCGGTGCCTCCGGAAACAATGATGTTTAGTTTGGCCTTGACTGCCGCGCTCAAGAACCGGACCATGCTCTCGGTCAACGAGTTTTTGCGAACAAGGTCGTCGAATGTAAATGGGACCACCGAGAATTTTCGGATGGTCACCGTTGGTCCGCTGACCGCAAGGGGAGGGATGATGGCATGAAGGCGGCTACCGTCGGGAAGCCTTGCCTCCACAAACGGTTGCGACTCGTCTACCCGCAAGCCCAGAGGGCCAATCACCCGTTCGATCAAGTGAAGAATCTGCGCACTGGAATCGAGTTTGATCGGGGCCCGCTCAATGCGGCCTTCCCGCTCGATGTAAATCTCTTCGGGTGAGTTGATCATCACTTCGGTGATGGTTGGGTCTCGAAGCAATGCTTCGAGGGGGCCGAGGCCTACCACTTCGTCGGATATCTCGCGCACCAGCGCCGCCAGCTCGACACCGGGGATGATCACTCGGTCTTCTTCCAGCACTCGGCGAACCGCGTCTCGCAGCTTCACACGTTTGTCGGCGGATGTGCCCTCGAATAGAGATGGGTCGCGCTGATCAAGCAGACGCCGTCGCACGCGCTCCTTGAGTTCGGCCGGCTGCTGCTCCACTAGAGCATCTCCCGAAGAGCTTTGCGATCAACTTTGCCTACCATCGTCAGCGGGATGTACCCAACGACTCTTACCTCACGCGGATACTTATGCTTGCCTAGCAAGATCTTGGTGTGCTCTATTAACTCTTCCGGCGCGGCCTCGTGTCCGGCGCGAAGCGACACAAACGCGACCACTTCTTCGCCGTACGTTTCGTCGGGGCGACCGATCACGCCCGCGATCTCAACGGCCGGATGCTCTAGCAGCGCATCTTCGACGTCGCGGGGAAAGACGTTGAAGCCCCCGCGAATGATAAGGTCCTTCTTCCGATCGACTATCCATACAAAACCGGCCTCATCTTTTCTGCCAATGTCGCCCGAATAGAGCCATCCGTCGCGCAGCGCCGTAGCAGTTTCGTCTGGCGCCTTGTAATACCCGGTCATCACAGCCTCCGAGCGAATGCATATCTCCCCAGGCTCATTGGCGGCGACTTCATTTTCTTGTTCGTCAACGACTTTGATCTCGTAGTTCGGCATCGCCCGTCCAACCGAACCCGGCCGGGCGTTGGCGGCCTGGTTGGCCGTTGCACCAACTCCGGACTCAGTAAGCCCGTACGCCTCCAGCACCTTGCAGGATGGCACGCGTTTTTCGAACTCCGCGATGGTGTCTAAGGAGACGGGAGCCGCCCCGACCGTCACGACTTCCAGGCTTGACAGGTCGTAGTCTTCCAGCGCAAGCGCAAGCAGCATTCTGAGCATCGTCGGCACCATTGGAGACCTTCGAACCTTGTGCTCGCTTACAAGTTGCAACCATTGCGTCGGGTCGAACCAGCGCATCCCGATGATTATCGGGCGCAGCGAATGGGTGATCACGATCGAGCTTAGGAGCCCAAATCCATGGGAGAGCGGAAGGGTGAGGATCGCGCGTTCACCGTCGAGAATCTCAAGCGCCTCGTACGCGGACCGTGCCCCCACGGCGACGTTTCTGTGAGAAAGCATCACCCCTTTCGAGGCTCCGGTCGTGCCGCCGGTGTAAAGGATGGCTGCGAGATCTTCGTCCTCGCGCGCGGTGATGTCGGCCACCGGATCACCTTCCAGCAGCGATGCGAACGATGTCACGTCGTCGGGGGTCTCTCCCGTCGTAATGATTTGGATGTCAAGGCCGGACGCTGCCTGCATAACGTTGGGCAACAGTTCGGTTGTGGTCACGATCATCTTGGGTTCGCAGTGTTCGAGAATTCGCCGGACCTCATCGGGGGGCATCAAGAACATGAGGGGGACCACGACCGCGCCGACCTGCCAGGTCGCTCGGTAGGACACCATCACCTCGGGGCAGTTGGACATCATCACGGCAACTCGGTCGCCAGGTTGGAGTCCTCGCGCCAAAAGTCCCGTTGCGGCGCGTTTGGAGCGGTCGTGTACATCACCGCTTGTAATCCACTCGCCCTCGAAGAACAGGGCAGGGTAGTCCCCGCTCTTCTCGAAGTTGGCCTGAAGGACCTCGGCCAGGTTGTGGGCGCCTATCGCGAGGCTCCCTTTATGCGATCGCGCCATCCGCGTCGGGCATCGGGCAACCCGATGATTTTTCGTGCCAGGGGTTCGAGCATCGCTTTGCCGAACTCGGAAAGTTCTTTTTTGCTTGACGACTTGTAGATCTGAAGGTCCGATCGAATGGTCGCGGCAACCGGCAAACCGAGGACCGCCGTTGCATCTTGTTCGGTGACGTCCCGGTCGCTCCACTGGTTCAGCAAAAGCGCACATCTCGACGTGTCGAGACCCGACGACCTGATGATCTTAAGAGCGTCGCGACATCGTTTGAGGGACAGGTAATCGGGAGTTACAACCATTAGTAACGTCGAAGCCTCCTCAAACATGGCGAATGAAACCTCATTGATTCCTGAGGGCACGTCTGCGATGACGTGCGGTGAACTTTCTCGGACCGAGACTAGGACCCGGCTTATGGCCGGTGCCTTAATCGCCTCCGCCTCGCCGGATGCTCCGGGAGAGAGAACCACCTTGAAGCCGTCGGTGTGAGTCCAAACGACGTTGCCCACCATCGAGGCGACAAGTTCGTCGCCGACTCTGAGCAGTTCGACCAAAGTTTTGTTCTCGCCTTCGGCGCCGAGGATGGCGCTTTGATCTCCATGTTCGATGTCGAGATCGACGAGAGTGCACGAGGCCCCGACGCGAGTTAGAGCCGAAGCGAGGTGGGCCGCGAGAACGCTCGCTCCCGAGCCACCTTTGGGTGACCACAACGCGTGAAGCTCCCCCAGGTTTGCTGACCGTCGGTGCATCTTGAGGTCGCGTTCAACCAGACCCCTTAGTTGTTGCCGGTCCTGCGGCCAGACCACGAAGCCGCGAGCACCGAGCTTCAGCGCGGCCTTGTAGGTGTCCGTGTGCTCCTGGCGACCGATGACTATAAGACCGGGCACGGGGTGAGGGCCGCCCGATGGAGACTGCGGCCCCCCGGCGGCGGCCAAATCACGTGCGAGCCCGTCGGAGATGAGGACGGCATCAGGCGCCTGGGTCGCAATAGCCTGGTTGAGATCTTCGACGCTGCGGACAGAGGTTCCGATGCGCCAGTGAGGGAATTCTTCAAGATGACGGACGATTTCGTCGAGCAGCGCGGCGTCGTCGGATGCCACCAACACCTTGGGCGCCACGCGTCCCGTCATGAAAGTCTCCTTGAAGAGTCTTGGGTTGCGCGGGGAAGTGTCGTGTGTATTTAACCGCGATTTGACCGCAGAGCGCCACCCACAGCCCCCCGCCCAGTTGATTTCAGGGGGTTCGCAGCTTCTGGCGCGCATGCGTCGGTGCCCTTGGGGGCTGCTACCCCCCCGAACCCCCCTATCATGGGGGCATATGGAAGCCGCCTTTTTCGATCTCGACAAGACCGTCATCGCTCGTTCGAGCGGACTTGCCTTCGGCAAGAACTTCTATAGGGAGGGCCTTATCACGAAGCGGCTACTCGCTCGCGCGGTTGTTGCTCAATTCGTCTATCTCTTGGTCGGGGCAGACGAAGACAAGATGGAGAAGATGCGCAAGAAGGCGCAGACCCTCACGATTGGTTGGGATCAAACCCGGATAAGGCGAATCATCGAAGATGTTATGGGTGATGTCATCACACCGATCATCTTTAAGGAGGCGGCCGACCTGATCGACTTCCACCGCGCTGAGGGGCGAAAAGTCGTGATCGTGTCGTCTTCTCCGGAGGAGATTGTGGCCCCCTTGGGGGAGCTGCTCGGGGCAGACGAAGTAATCGCATCTCGAGCTGAGGTCGACCCGGACGGCCGTTACACCGGCGAACTTGAGTTCTACTCTTACGGCCCCCACAAGGTTACGGCGATCAGAGAATTCGCCGATCGCCATGGCATCGACCTTACGGCGTCGTTCGCCTATTCCGATTCGATCACCGATCTTCCAATGCTCGAGGTCGTCGGGCACCCAGTAGCGGTCAACCCAGACCGGGCGCTTGCGCGTGCGGCGGAGGAGCGCGGATGGGAGGTGCTCCGGTTCAGCAACCCGGTGACCGTTAGGACGCGACTGGCTGAAATCGCACCTTCCGGACGGACCGTCGCGCTGTCCGGTGGAGGCGCCCTGACGCTCGTAGCTGTGGGCGTTGGGTACGCCTGGCTGCGACGCCGCTCTCACTCCAACTAGCGGGCCGGGGGCGGGGGCCGGGGAATTAGGGCCTCCACCGGATGGGGGAGTAAGTTTGGGCCTCTGCCCGCCGCTTATATAGACAACAACCTTTCACACTAGGAGGCGGCAAGTGCTGAACAGACTGCGCAAGTACCTAACCACTGGCGGCGTATTGATCGGAATCGCTCTTCTCGGCGCCACGGCCCTTGCGGTCGCGGGCGACAACAAGCACAAGGGCGTCGACGAGGGCTCCGCGTTGCTCGAGGCTGCCGAGGTTGAATCGTCCGAGACCGAGAGTGCTGGCGAAGAAGGCGGCGGCCCCAACCACGGACACTGCGTCTCTTACTGGGCGCACGCGGCGAAGGAAGCCGGTCTCAAGGGCAAGGACCGCGGCCACTTTGTGTCATCCGTTGCGCAAGACGAAACGGCAGTCTCCGAGAAGCTCGAAGGGGATGCAACGCCGACGGGACCCTGCGGGACTTATCAAGCTGATCTCGACGAAGCGGTTGCAGCGCAGGCCGCGGAGTCAGCCTCAGAAGACGGCGAAGATGATGGTGAAGAGCAGTCGGGAGCGAGCAACGCTTCTCACGGCAAAGGCAAGGGTAAGGCAAACAGAGACTGATCTAATTTCTGCGATACAAGATCTCGGCCCCCGGAAAAACTCGGGGGCCGAAGTTTTATCCCACGGTCATCCTCAGGTCATCCGCGCCCGGGGTCGGGGCGCTCGGAAAGATTGAGAGTGAGGTTTGTTGCGCGGCACCCCGCAAGAAGTTGGCCTGCCTGATCGAATAGTTCACCGGCCGCGAACGTAACTTTTCTCGTCTTGTGAACGACTTTTCCCTCGGCACGGATGAGACCGGGTAACGTCGGCCGATAAAACTCAGTCCGCAGGTCGGTGGTCAAGAAGACCTCATCGAGGTTAAGTAGGCTCCACGTCGCCCAACCCAAAGCGGTGTCTAGGATGGCCGTGACCATCCCGCCGTGCACTATCCAGCCATCCCCAGCTGCAAAAGAATGGTCCGAGGTGGGCTCCCATTCCAAAACGGAGGATCCTGGCGCCCACTCCACGAGTCTCCAACCCATGTGGGCCCAGATTCCATGATCACCGGGGGGCGCGTCGGTCATCTGCGCGAAACGCTCGCCGGGTCTGAAGTCGGGCATGGCGCAGAAACTAACATGGACTCGACGGCGATTCCGACCTGTAGGGCAACAGCGACATTCCTCCCTCAGCGCTAATCACGTTCGCCCCGAGTATTCTGGACTCGGAGGCGATTGAGGTCTGGTGACCTCCCCAGTCTTCAAAACTGGTGCGCCGACGAGAGTCGGTGGGCGGGTTCGATTCCCGTCCGCCTCCGCCATTACACGGGTGTAATTACAGGTCTGTTGTTACACTTGGCAACGTGTCTGCAGACGTGGCGGCGAGTGCTGAATCGAATTTGTCATCACCCGACGAGTTCCCCCTTGCCGCGGGAACAAAGGCAGACGATGCACGTGGTAAACGCCGCCGAGTTCGAACGGACGACATAGAGATTTTGCCGCCGATCTATGTAGGTGTCATGACTGCCGAGCAGAGGGAAGGAGTAGTCAGAGCCCTGGCCCGAATTGTCTGCGCTGGGCTCGAGCGAGAGGCTGAAGCCTGGCGAGCCGAGCGCCGTCACATCGCAGAAATTCTGAATTCCGGATATACTGTCGGCATGGAAACCAAGATTATCCAAATGAGGGGGCGGGGGACTCTCACTCTGCCCTCCCCCATCCGAGACCGCTACGCGCTATCCGAGGGTGATCCCATGACCCTAGTCGACCTCGACGGGGTAATGGTTCTCTCCCCGAAAATCGGGGTAGTCGCGAAGCTAGCGGTCGAAATCGAAAGGCTGCGAGAAGAAACGGGCCTAAGTGTTGAGGATCTGATTGAAGGTCAGGCGCAGCAGAGAAAGCGACTTCCGCCCAAGTCTTGAACAGGCCCTCTCCTCAAAAACCTGCGGTTTTCATAGATGCAGACGCCTTGATCGCGGGTTCCGCCTCCAGCGCGGGGGCGAGTCACTTGATCCTGCAACTCAGCGAACTGGGGCTGATCGACGCGGTCTGCTCAGAGCAAGTACGGCGAGAGTCGGAGCGCAACCTCACGGCCAAGCTCCCAGCAGCGATTCCTGCATTTCGGCTCCTGGCCGATGCCGCCGTGCGGTGGGTAGGAAACCCGCGGACGAGAGAACTGGAAAATTACCGAGGGCAGGCTGATCCGGAAGACCTCCCCATCCTGGTGGCAGCATTGAAGGCCGAGTGCGATTCGCTCATCACCTTCAACATTCGCCACTTTTGGCCCAAGAACCAAGCTATTCGGATCGAAACCCCCGGGGACTTCCTGACTCGCATTCGAAGGCACCTGGCCGAACTATCCGAACAGACCTGAAACCGAGCCTGTGTGGACTCCTGGCCAACCTCAGGCGGCAGGTAGCCCTTCTTCAGTTTCGAGCCAGACTCCCGCACCCGGCAAAACCCGGTTCGTATTGTGTCTCGTCCGCCTCCGCGCCTGACATGGTCCGCCGACACGCGAGCATCCAATCTTTTAAGATCGCGCTGCTATGCTCCGGGCGAGAAAATGGAATAGGTTGGGCAGTTCTTACAAAAAGTCTTTGTCAGGCGCTATGACGATGCCTCGGCGCGCATGAAGACGTCCGGCAATCTTGCGCGGATCGCAACTGAGTACCCAAATCTCTCACGCCTTTTGACAGAGGTCACTCTCGATCCGCCGGTGGCCCACTCGGACCTCGCCCGGCCCCCGCTACTCGATGACCCGACGACGATTTGCCCCTTGCTGCGCGTCCAGGCAATCGGAACCTATGATGACCACTCATGTCCTCTCAACCTCATAAGGCTCTCCTACCCGAGGTCGCTTTTGTCCTTGGGGGTGGAGGTCACCACGGCGCCGTCGAAGTAGGGATGCTTAGGGCGCTGATCGAGCATGGCATTCGCCCCGACCTGGTAGTGGGGACGTCGGTCGGGGCCCTCAACGGCGCCGCGATCGCATCGGATCCAACACTTCTGATGGTCGAACGTTTGCGCGAGGTGTGGCTCACTCTCGACGCCGATCGCATCTTTGGAGGCTCCATCTTCGCCGTTGCTGCGAATCTGGTCCGGACCCGCACTCACATGCATTCGAATCGCGCGCTCCGCGGTCTCATCGAAGAGATATTGGGCGTCGAGACTTTCGAGGAATTGTTGGTGCCGTTCCAATGCGTCGCGGCGTCCATCGAGCGAGCTGCAGAACACTGGTTCCACGCCGGCCCCCTCGCAGAAGCCATCCTCGCGTCCGCCGCGGTTCCGGGCGTTCTTCCTCCGGTTCAAATCGGCGGTGAGCACTTCGTCGATGGAGGCATCGTAAATAGCATCCCGATCTCGCGCGCAGTCGACCTTGGCGCCAAGCAGATTTATGTCCTTCAAGTCGGCCGCATCGAGCGACCTCTCGTACTGCCACGGACGCCGGTGCAAGTCGCTTTCGTGGCCTTCGAGATCGCCCGGCGCCATCGCTTCGCTCGCGACCTCGCTGCACTCCCCGACGGCATCACTGCCCATGTCCTGCCCACGGGCGAGCCAAAGCGAACCACGAAGAGTCAGCTATCCGAACTGAACTACCGCGACTTCAAGGCGGTGGCGCGGCGCATCGAAAGTGCTCACCAAGCTACTGCCGCATATCTCTCCTCAACTTCCCCTTCCGGGAGGAAATGAAGCAAGTTATCCTGCAGCTCAAGAAAGGGGCCCAAGCTGGATCTCCTACCACCCGTGATTGTGCGGCGCCTGGTCCTCGCCCCGTTCGTGTTCATCTTGTCGATCCTGTTACTTGTTCTGTCTCCCATCTTGCTGCTGTTAGCGGCCATCGCGGATCTTTTTCTTCCTGGAAACTGGCGAACGCTTCGGCTCGTGGGTTTCGTCACAAGCTACCTCGCCCTTGAGGTGATCGGCTTGGTCGCGATGGTCGGGCTTTGGATAGCCAGCGGCTTTGGGACCAGGATCAAATCATCCGGCATGCAAGAAGCGCACTACGGTTTCATGCGGTGGTGGCTTCGTACCATCAACGGCGCCGCCCAAGCGCTCTTCCATCTCCGCATCCACATTGAGGATCGTCCCGTGCCGCGGCCCGGACCGATCCTGGTGTTCTGCCGCCATGCCGGCCCCGGAAACTCAATGCTGCTCATCGGCACGATCCTTGTCGGATACCGTCGGCGTCCCCGCATTGTCATGCTCGCAAAGCTGCAATGGGAGCCTCTCTACGACATCATGCTCAACCGCCTTCCCAATCGGTTCATCAGACACGACCCCAAAAACCGCGACCGTTACATCAACGCGATCGGGGATCTCGCTCATGGCCTGGGGGATCAGGACGCGTTCGTGCTATTCCCTGAGGGCAAAGACTTCACCCCCAAGGTTCGCCTTCGCGCCATCGATTACCTACAACGCAAGGGCCACCTCGCAGCCGCAGAACGTGCGGAGAAAATGAAGTACGTCCTGCCCCCGCGCCACAACGGCGTGATGGCCGCTCTCCAGAGCGCCAGCGACGCCGACGTAGTGCTCGTTGCGCACGCGGTTTTAGAGGATGTGGGCACGTTCAAGGAGCTTTGGAGCCGGATACCTCTTTCTCATCCCATCGAGACCCGATATTGGCGCATCCCCCCCAGTGAGGTTCCCCGAGAGCGTGACGAACTGATCGAATGGTTGTACCAATGGTGGGAGCGCATAGACCAATGGATAGCCGCTCGGATCGAGTCACCGGGCGAGCCCGTGTGAGGGAGGACGGCCTGCCCAATCCCTTAGACTGCGGCCTCTTGAAAGTGTTTCTGGAAGGAGCGATGCGGTGACTGCGTGGTTGTCTTTAGGCGGCTCTCTTGAATCTGGAGCCGCCGCGGCCTCATGGGGTGAATTCGAGGTTCAGGTATTTGTCATCCAGAACGATTCGCAGATCTGGAACCGTTACTGGGACGGACGGGAATGGCACAAATGGGAATCGCTCGGGGGATCGTTCAGGGGACAACCGGCTGCGTCCGCACGCGACGCCGACCACATCGATATCTTTGCTATCGACACGGCCGGCGTCCTTCGTCGTCGTTATTGGAACGGCAGCGAATGGGTGCCCTGGGAGTCCGTGGAGGGGGCGCCGCAGGATGCAAAGAGTGTCACATGCTCTTGGAGCGGAACCAGGTTGGACTTATTTGTGCGTGATCCCAACAACGAACTCTGGTACGCAGCACTCGAAACCTAGGCGAAGAGAGACTGCGCTCAGAGAGGCTTGAACGGCCCAGGGTTCTTGGCAAATTTCGACGAAGGTGTCGGATGAAGAGTTCAGGCGGTGTCGGCTGTCCATTCAATGACCGGTGGCCGAACAGCCGCGCACAAGGGCCCGCCATCACCGCCGGTGAGATTCAACCTGCCGAGCAATCGAAAACCGGGACGATCGGCGCTCCTTACAATGTCTCTATCGACGGGTTCCAGCATTAGCTTGGCGCGACGAAACATTTGGAATCGATCGCCTTCGTCAACAGTCCCCCAGCTCAGATAAAGGAAGCGGTCGCCCTTTCTGCCCTGTACAAATGGACCTCGAAAATCGATCTCATCACCATGGCCAATGACGTCAATGTCCACCTCCCAAACCGCCTGGGAGGCATCGCCCGAGATCAGTTGCTCCACTTCGGCGCGACGCTGCAGCCCAACATAAACATTATTGTAAATGGAGCCACCCGAATTCGGTGGACTGCACGTCAATCCGGGGAGAGCTGAACCTACGATGAGCAAGCGCACGGGCCCAGTATGCCCTTGGCCTCGATGCGCAACATTAACCACGGACGCACGGACGCTCTGCGCGGCAAATGGCGAAGGTCCCAGTCCTTATATAGATGCGGGGTTCACCGAGGTGGAGCGTAACGAGCGGACCGCGCTTGTCGTGAAGGAACTGGAGTGAGAGGTTTAGGCGACTAAGCCTTCTTGCGGGTGTACATCCCGAAGGTGTTGCCCTGTGGGTCCGAAAAAATCGCGATCGTCGTCGTCGGGTCGACCTCTGTCGGCTCCACCAGGGTCTTGGCCCCAAGGTCAGCCGCTCGATACAAGTACTTGCGCAGGTCGTCGACCTCTGCATACAACGTGATTGCCGATTTTCCATCGCGGTCAGCGCTCACACCGCCGGGGA
>CAZCSK010000035.1:0-25654 GCA_964501265.1 uncultured Actinomycetes bacterium | reverse complement strand
GCGCGGTTGACTGTTAATCAATAGGTTGCGGGTTCGAGTCCCGCCCCCCGAGCAAAAATGGTGGTGATAGACGTCAATCGGTTTCCGGAGCTGGGACAGACGACTCAATTCGAGTGGGGCGCCATGTCGTTCGAGGGCAACGTCCCTTCCGAAGACCTTGTCAGCAACGTCACGGTGGTGCCATTCGTCGGCAACAGATGCATCCTCATCTTTACGAAGGAATGGGGGTGGATGATTCCCGGCGGAACTCTTGAGCCCGGCGAGACCTACGAACAAGCGGCCCGCAGGGAACTCCTGGAGGAAGCCGGGGCGGAACTCATGGGCTTTACCCCCATCTTTGCGATACGGCACGAGTCGAAAATGACCACGCCGTATCGAGAGCACCTTCCCTTCCCGATTTTCTACAGAATCGTGGGGTTCGGCGAAGCGCGCATTGTCGGCGAGCCGACCAATCCGCTTGGGGGAGAGGAAGTCCTCAAGGTCGAACTGCTCGACGTTCAGGATGCCGTCAAGACGGTGAGAGACGCCGGTCACGCCCCCGGATGGTACGCAGCCGCGCTGACCATCGCATCAGAGACTTGGAGCGCCGGGATGACCGAACTGTGATTCTTTGTTCAAGTGGAGTCTTGTTCCACCGTGGGCCGGATGGGCGGCTGGTTGCGCCACGAGACGACCATGTCGCGGACATCCTTTCGGTCGGCCCCCGAATGCCAGTCGACGGAATAGAGGTTCTGGTAACGCGGCGGATGGTGGGTTCTCTCAAAGAGGCTGCCGACAGGCTGTTAGTGTCGTCTATGAGTTTTCCTGTGATTCATGGACCAAAGCATGTCGGCGCCGCCCTTCCGTCTCAAGAAGCGGTCTCGCAGCTCGACGAGGCTGCTTGGTTCGCGGCGACGATTGGCGCACAAGACCTGGTGCTGCATCTCTGGGACTTGCCTGAATCGGATACAGATTTCGCCGGGCGGCTGAAAGCGGTCGTCATCGCCGCGGATGTAGCAGCGAAGCACGGCATAAGACTGCTGATTGAAACGATTCCATGCCAAGAGAGCACCCCACTTCGAAACCTTGAGCGGGTTCTGGAACACGAGCCCCGCGTGGGGGTCGCTCTCGACACGGAGTTTCTAGCTCTGCACGGCGAACTTGAAGAGGCTCTCGCAGCGGATTGGTTGTGGGCCGAGGGCCATGTGAGGCACGTGCACATCAAGGACTACGACGGGAACCTCTCGGGGCCGGACGGCACTCGAAGGTACCTCATGCCCGGAGACGGCTTGATCGATTTTCCTGGCGTATTTAGGGCTTTTAATAAGCGGAGATTCCCTGGAACCATCTCGCTCGAAGCCGCAACCTACCTGCATGACGGAAAGCCCGACATCGAAGGCGCCTGTCGAGCCATTGCCCGTATGTCGCACTCGCCTTGGTCCTTCGTAGGACTCCCCGGTGAGCGGGCCAATTGAACAACCGCTGGCTCCAGCTGGGAACCTCCCGCATGAGCGAATTCAATGGAATCGACGCATGTCGTCGTCTGCTCGAGAAATACCACCCTGACGAAGACGAAGGTGCCCTAGCTCGCGCTGTCGATCTTCTTACCAAGAACGAAGGCAGGTTCGACCGGGAGCCGGATATTCATTTCACCGCATCTGCGGTCGTTCTCGATTCGACCCTTCAGCGAACTCTCTTTTTGAACCATCCTCGCTATCAACGATGGCAGCAACCGGGGGGGCATATGGACGGCGAGGCGAACTTTGTCTGCGCGGCTCTGCGTGAGGCTGAGGAGGAGACGGGCTTAGAAGGTCTTCAGATATGGCCCGCGATAGCGGACTTGATAGGGGGTCCCGGAGAGACCGAAGAACACCTCCACTTGGATGTGCGATTCGTTGTTCTTACGGACTCAAAGGACGATGCGACCAGTCCGGAGGGTCTCGAACTTCGCTGGTTCACTCTCGACGAACTACGTGAACCCATCATCAGTGAAAGGCGGCGACGCATGGTGAATTCGGCCATTCAGGTGGCGCGAGGAGCTGGCGTGTCCTGAGGCACGGGGGACTGAACCCAAGCCCCAATGGGATGATGAGGGAGTGGACCCTCAAATCGCACGGCTTACGCAGCGCGTTTATCAGTTAGAGCAAGAGCTCATGGCCATGCGAGCTCAACTCGGCATGCCGGATCCGACGATCGAGCCGCAACCGACTACCAATCACGAGCCGCAGATGCAATCGTTTTCCGACCCGCCATCGAGTCAACGTGTTCCATCGCCCCATACCCCGAGCGTGGCCGCTGTTGATTCCTCGCGGGGCCTGGAAGAAGCGCTAGTGGGAACATGGTTTCCGCGCGTTGGCGCGGTCGCCATCCTTATCGGTGCGGGGTTTGCTTTCAGGTACGCAGTCGAGCACGGACTGATCGGACCGGTAATGCGCGTTGCGATCGGTCTGCTGGTTGGTGTCTTCTTCTTGGGGTGGGGACGATGGGCACGTGGTCGAGGATACAGCCGCCTAGCTGAGGCAGTCACTGGGGGAGGCAGCGGGCTGCTTTACCTGTCGATCCTTGCGGGCGCGCGGCTCTACCATTTGTTTCCGGGTTCGTTGGCGCTAGTGCTATTCGTCGCCATCGCCGCTCTCACCGCTGGCCTCGCAATCAGTTACAACTCGCTCGCCCTCGCCGTTTTGGCGACCGGGTTGGCGTTTCTCAATCCTTTTCTTCTGAACCTGCATCATCCGGCGTTGGCCGTGTTGGGGTACGTTTTGATCATCGACGTCGCGGTTTTCACGCTCGCAACGATGAAGCGATGGCCTTCCCTTGATTGGGTGGCGTTTGCTGGAAGCTGGCTCGTCATTTGGTACATAGTCGATATTGGCGACGGCGATCTGAGGTTCGCGACCGCATTGGCAGTCGTAATCTCAGCAGTGCCTCTGGTTCGGCGTCTGATGACCATTGGCAACTCAGCCAACGAAGTCTGGCTTCTCGCCGTCAACGCCGTTGCCTACATTGCGACTGGGCTCGCAATTCTTCGGAAGCAGGATGTCGACTGGCAAGCGCTTTTCCTCGCCTTGGTTGGAGCCATACATTTGGCAGGGGCTTTGGGAGCTAAGAAATTCGGGCGAGAGGTGACCCAGGCATTGCTGGGCACGGCTATCGCATGTTTCATTTTGGCCGTGCCGTATCAATGGACGGGACTCGCATTGCCGACTGCGTGGATCATCGAGGGAACGGCCCTTGCGGCTCTGGCTTGGAAGTTCGAATCTGGCCAGATTCGAAGCGTCGCCACAGGCGTATTGGGACTTGGCTTGCTGGCGACCCTAGTGATGTTGACCTCCAGATTCGAACCGACTCAACTCATCTTTTCTACCGACTCAATCCATGTCTTCAGCCAGATCCTTCTTCTCTATCTTGCTGGTTACTTCTTGCGGCGACTTAATGATCATGTGAGCGACCAAGCTGCTATCGGCGCGGCGATTGGAGCGAATGTGCTCACGCTGTTTTGGCTCTCGTCCGAGGCGAATCAATTTTTCGATCGTTTTCCCAGCAATAGCGTTGGGGCCGCGGAATTCACAGTCACCGCGATATGGGGGCTGTACGCAGCCGTGTTGATGGAAGCTGGATTCCTCATGCGCAGACGCTGGATTCGTCTGATGGCTGTTGCGCTTTTTACCCTGGTTATTGCCAAGGTCGTGCTTGCCGACGTCTGGCTTCTCGATATCGGTTTTCGCATTCTCGTGTTTATCGGACTAGGCATCTTCCTGCTGTTGTCGTCTGCGAGGTTTCATAGGTTCAGGGAATTGATTCTTGTCGGACGAGGCATCGAGGAGGGGGCTCGCCCGGATGATGAGAGCGCCCCGGAGATCACTTGATCAGCGCCCTTTCGAGGCGCTGCATTGCGATCGCACTTGCTACCACAAACATCGCTATCAGATAGACGACGTTCCAGAGGATTCCTGGTCCCACCACTCCCGTCGTCAGACTTCGAAGAAGTGTTGAGCCGTGATAGAGCGGTGAGAGTTTTACGATTGGCTGCAACGCGGCGGGGTACAAAGACACGGGGAAGAAGGTTCCCGAGAACAAGAACAAAGGGAACACGACCAGGTTCAGAATCTTGTCGAAGGAGCGGAGCCCCTTGGCGAAACTCGTGAGCACCATCGCCCCCGCGCTGAAGGCCCCCGCGGTGACCATCGCCGCCGGTAGCGCCAGCAGAGCCCAGGGAGAAAGAATCAGTCCTAACGCGAGCATTACGGTCAGGAAGCCAACCGAGTAGATCGAACCTCTGATCTGCGCAAACATCATCTCGCCCAGGGCAATGTCTCGAACCGACATCGGGGTCGCCAGGATGCCGTCGTAAGTCTTGGTGTGGTGCAACTTGAAAAAGGGATTGAAGAATCCGTCGGTGATCGCCCCGTTGAGGCAGGAGGCGGCCAGCATGCCGGGGGCCACGAATGCGGCGTACGCAATTTCCTTACCGCCGAAGGGCAGAGTTTTGATCAATCGCCCAACTCCGAATCCTACGGCGACGAGATAGAAGAGAGGCTCGAAGAATCCCGAAAGGATGACCATCCACGTGTGCCGGTACACGAGAAGGCTTCGCTGCACCAGTTTCCAAGCCCGCCGGGCAGACGGCACTTTTGTGCGAAATGAGCGCTGAGCGACGGCCAATTACTTCACGAGTCTTCGGTGGAATGTTCTCTGGGCCAGCCATATCGATACCGCCAGAAATACCAGGAGGTAAGCAAGATGCCACGCGGCTTCGGCTACCGAGATGCCATGCAGCGTGACGCCGCGCACGAGTTCGATTCCATGGTAGAGCGGGCTAACATTGGCGACCGCGTTTATCCAAGTTGGCAGAGCATCCAATGGGAAGAAAGTGCCGGAGAATAGAAACAGCGGCTGGATCACAAAGCGCTGCATGCCGCTGAGATCGTTGGAACTCTCGGCAGTCGCTGAGTAGGCCATGATAGCCGCGGAGAATCCAAGTCCAGTGAGCACCGCGGCAGGGATGGCGAGTATCGCCGACTGCGCTCCCACAACTCCGAAAGCCACCATGACGATGAAGAAAGCCGAGGCAACCGTCATGAGCCGGAGGCCGATCCAAAATAGTTCCCCCAGGACAATATCTTTGCTCTGCAGCGGAGTAGCGAGCATCGCCTCGTAGGTCCCGTACCGGGTGAGCTTTTGCAGAATCGACCAGGAGGACTCAAATGAGGCGGCGTTCATGCACGTCGACGCCAACATGCCAGTGGCAAAAAAGGCCAGATATCCGCCTTCCCCGAAAGCGTCTGGACTCCTGCGACTTACCAGTGCGCCGATTCCGAAGCCGATCGCACCCAAATAGAGGATTGGATTCAAGAAAGTGAAGAGCAGGGTTCCCTTCCAGACGTGCTTGTAAACCAAGCCGTTTCGCCGCGCGACCTGGACGTAGCTCATTCGACCAGAGAGCGGCCGGTCAAAGTGAGGAACACATCCTCGAGGGTGGCGCGGCGAACCAGTGCGCTCTCTGGATGGATGCCCGCAAGTTCAAGGGTGGAAAGCGCCCGTTCTCCGTGGGAGGTGTACAAGAGCAACCGGTCTGGGAGACTCTCCACGCGATCGGCAAGTCCCTCTAACTGCCCATCTAGGGCGGCTCTCACCTGGTCGCTTACCCGCAACTCCAGAACTTCCGGCGTGACGTGGCGGGCGATCAATTCTCGAGGGGTGCCAACGGCGACGATCTTGGCCTTGTCCATGATCACAAGCCGGTCGCATAGTTGCTCGGCTTCGTCCATGTAGTGAGTTGTGATGACCAGGGTGACGCCACGCTGTTTGAGCCGATAAAGACGATCCCAAAGCAGGTGCCGAGCCTGTGGGTCAAGCCCTGTCGTTGGTTCGTCGAGTAACAGAAGCCATGGTTCGTTAATGAGCGCGCGGGCGATGGTTAGCCGTCGCTTCATCCCACCCGAGAGCGCTTCGACGGTGCTAGCGGCCTTCTCCGTCAACTGAACGAACTCAAGGAGTTCGGTTGCTCGATCGCGCGCCGTTTGCCGATCGATTCTGAAATACCGGGCGTACATTTCGAGGTTCTCCTGCACCGTCAATTCGAGGTCGAGGTTGTCCAATTGGGGGACGACGCCGAGCAGCGATTTGATGTTGGCCCCTTGCGTACGAGGGTCCATCCCGATGACTTGCAGTTCGCCAGATGTTACGGGTGAAACGCAACCGATCATTTTCATCGTCGATGTCTTGCCGGCGCCGTTGGGCCCCAAGAAACCAAACGCCTCACCAGGCTCAACCTCGAAGTCAATGGCGTCTACGGCAGTGAAATCACCGAACTTCTTGGTTAGGGAGCGCGCGACTATGACGGCTGTGGAATCGGACATGGAACTAACGATTGTAACTTCGGGGTTAAGGGGAGCCCGTCGTTCCGCCGTTAATCGTCGCCTTCCTTCTTGGGGAGACCCCAAGACCACTGACGGCCATTGGTATCGGAATGGTGCTCGGCCGACGATCCGGGCGGTTCGGCGCGTGGTGGCTCGGGAGGTTGCGGCGAGCTCGGATTCCATGTGGGAGTGGCTGGCCCGCTCGGGGGGAACGGACTTGGCTCGGGCGACCAGGACCTTGGCGAGCTGCCGGCAATGACTTCTTCACCTCGAATTCCCAGGTAGAAGTTCGTGAGGGCCGAAGCCGAAAGGACGCCCCCGACGATGCTGGTGAGATAAGTTGAAATCGCGGCCACCACCGAGCCGGCCGGGCTCAGAATATTGGGCTTGAGAGCGGTGGGGAAGAAAGACGAAGGGCCGCCGGAGCCGAAGTTGGCGCCGACCCCGGTACTCGCGAATCCAGTTGCCCGAAAATTGAGGATCATCGCCGGCCCGTTCAACACGAGGGAAATCACGAAATAGATCCCAGCGAGCATCAACAGCAAAACGAAGAAATCGAGCCGGCTGCCTTCGGTGATGTTCTTGCTCCGCGTGAGGCTCATCCGGGGGGTTTGCTCTTCGAGAGCGTTGACGGGACCGGCCAAACCGTATCGAAGGTAAAGGAATAGGGCCAGCACGATCGCCAAAATGAGCCCAACGATCAAAGCCAGAAGCGCAAATAGGAACAGGCCAGGCGACTCATACCTTTGGAGCTGACCATTAACAAGAGGACTGCCAATGGCCACGAAGCTTGCGCCAGCCATCACTACTACGACCACGGCCACCACCGCTCCGATCAACAACCCAACCAGGAGGTTGGTCCCCATGAAACTGAAGAGCCTGCGAGTTCCCGAGCGGTCGAGCAGTCCTCCAACTCCGGGGTCTTCACCGGTGGCATACATCTTTGTCGCCAGAGTCATGGCAAATGCAAGCCAAATGCCGGCCAGGAAACCGACCAACGCGTTCACGAACTGGACAAAAGGATTGCCGGTGACACCCACGAAGGTAGAGGTGATTAGCAGAGGCGACAGCAGAATCGCCGCCGTGAAAAGCGAGGTGGGCGCGTGACCCTTGAGGTCGCGGAAAGTGTTGCCGATGGCGGTAACGCTGTGCCAGGACCGCGCGGTCAACTAGAACCCGCCTCCGGAAGTAAAGAGGGCACCCATAAAAAGCACAAATAAACCAATAAAGATCACTCCGAGAACCACTCCAACGATGCCTACGATGAACCCGGCCATGGCGATTTGATGGCCCTGAAGGGCTCCTTCGCTTGCTTTGATTCGATTCATGGAAGTCTTGCCCAAGACGATCGCCACGATGGGGAGAATGATGGGTACGAAAAAGATTCCAAGGATTCCGCAAACCAAAGACGCAATTGCCTGTCCATCGGTCGGCACCGCTCTCGCGGCTCCGCCGGGCCCAAAACTCTGGGGCGTCTGCCACGTGGTTGGACCGGCAGGAGGTTGTTGAAGGGGGGCAGCGGGTTGTCCCGTTGGCCCCGCTTGCTGGGGAGATGCTTGCTGGGGCGATGCTTGTTGTTGTGGCGATTGCTGTTGTGGGGAGTATGGACTGCCGCAAGAGTGACAGATCCGTGCGCCCTCCTTGATTTCAGTTCCACAGTTTGTGCACGTTCCCATGGCACTTCCTCCTTGATTACTAGAGAAACGTTATACCAGCGGGTCCCTTCCGGTGTATATGTGGCGCACAACGTCTTCGATCTGAACTTCTTCTATCGCGAGATCCAAGAGCCGGGTTTGCGCAGTCATCTTTGACTCCCGGGCCCCGTAACAAGTAACGTAGGCGGCATATGCCATCAGCAACCATCCTCGTCGTGGAGGACGACGTATCGGCCCAGGACCTGTACCAGGTCCTTCTCGAAGTCGAAGGCTGCGAAGTTGTGAGGGCTCTAGATGGAGACGAGGCGCTCGAAAAGATTCAGGCTCTTATCCCTCAGCTCGTCATATTGGACTTGATGATGCCCAACCTGGACGGTGAAGAGGTTCTTCGCCAGATGAAAATGGACAGCCGACTTGCGCGCATACCCGTTGTCGTCGTCACAGGAAAGCATGAGGCCGTCGAGCGGATGGAGGAACAGCTTGGAATAGAGAATGTCTTCGCGAAACCGTTTCATCCCACCAAGTTTCTCGATCGCGTGACCGATCTGATTGGCCTTTAGATAGTGCCTCGGGCTGGGCACTAGGTATGGGGGGATCTCTTAACTCCGCGGCAATGTCGGCCCAGATTCAGGCCGCTATGAAATCGGGTGACAAATTGCGTCTGGAGACTCTGCGTCTGCTTTCGGCAGCCCTGAAGAACGCTGCCGTTGCGAAAATGGCCGAACTGTCCGATGAAGAGTCCGTCACGATAGTCGCAAGCCAGGTGCGCCGGCGCGAAGAGGCCGCCAAGGCATTTTCTGACGGCGGGCACACTGACAGGGCGGAGACCGAGCGGCTCGAAGCCGACATACTCCGCGAGTGGCTGCCGGTTCAATTATCGATCGAAGAGCTCGGTCCTTTGGTGGATGAAGCAATTGCCACTTCGGGCGCAACATCGCCTGCTCAAATGGGACTCGTGATGAAAGCGCTTATGCCGAGAATAGCGGGGCGCGCCGACGGAAAGAGCCTTTCAGATTTGGTACGCGAGAAACTTAACCAGAAAAGCTAGTCCGCCGTTTGCGGTTCCCAACCCACCCATCGCTCCACGTCGATTCTTATGACCGGACCCTCCAGCGGAGTGTCGGCATACTGCGCGTATTTGCTTGTGAGCGCCGCTCTGGCCTTGTCGACCTCGGGCCCTCGAACAAGGACCGATGCCGTTCCTCGGGCCTGCAACCACGCGAGCCGAGACCAATCTTCGTCCCACCTATCCACAGTGAAGCAGATGTTGGGATTGGCCCCAATATCTTTGATCCTCTGCAGCTCTTGGGTGCTCTTGGGCTTGCCGTCGATGGCTGTCCAAATCACCTCACCGGCCCATGTAAAGCAAACCGGTAACAGATGGGGGGCGCCTTCGGGGCTGATCGTCGCGAGGTATCCCCGGCGAGCTCGGAGGAGCGATGCGAAGTTCTCTGGAGGGGCGGCCATCGTTACAGATTATGGCGCAAATCCAGCGCCGCTTGTCGACATGGTTGGATCGATCTCTATGTAGGCGATCCTGGCCGGGTTGACACCGGTTTGCCGGCCCTTGCGGTCCGTGAGCCAAAGGACGCCTCCCTCGCCGGCGAGGGCCGCTTCGAGTTTCTTCATCAAGTCTGGGTTTACTTCGTCCACTTCAACGGCGACTTCTCGTGCCGATTCCACGATTCCGATTCTGATATGTGTCAGGGGATCCTCCTTGGTTGGTGCGGAGTAGGATAGTGCGATGGCCTACGAAGAGCATATCGACGAAGGCGGGTTCGAGGATGACGACCTCGATTTGGCGCCTATCGGCGAAGGGGAGCGGCGGGCGATTCGCCAGGATCTCGTCGATGTAAAGACTCTCAAGGTTGTCCTTGCTTCTAAGGGAATCCGGGGAGTTGTCGTCTGGTGTCCCGACTGCGAGGACGACCATTACTTGGCTTGGGACCTTCTTGTGGGCAATCTCGAGGAGATCCTGAGCAGCGGGCGAACTCCGGTGCACGAGCCGGCCTTCGAGCCCGACCCCGACGAATACGTGGGCTGGGACTACGCTCGCGGATTTCTTGACGGATACGACATGGAGCCCAGCCAGAGAGCGTCCGGAGACGACTGTGGCTGGTGCGGGGCGACGCTACCCGAGGGTGGATACCGATGGTCATACTGTCCGACTTGCGGCAGAGACTTGGCCCCCGTTAATCTTCTGTTTCAATTGAAACGGCGCGGATGGACCTCGGAGCAAATCGCGGAATTGATGGAACAATCCGGCTTCGACCCTCCTGTGCTCGGGTCTACCGATCCCTTGCCTAACCCCGAAGACGGATGAGCCACGAAGTTCGCACGACTATCGAGCGTTACCTCAAGGACCACGAAATCGACTGGGAGCCCGAGGGCGACGACTCTTGGTACATCCGGATGGACGGTGAGAATAAGAAGGGGATTTCGTTGATCATGCGGGTCGGCGACCGCACTTTGCAAGTGGAGTCCTATTTCATAAAGGCCCCCGAGCTTGAATGTCAGGCCAAAGCCTACAAGTGGATCCTTCAGCGCAACTTGCGACAGTACATTCGATTCGCGTGCGACGAGGAGGGGGCCATACACCTCGTCGGCCAGACTCCGCTTGCTTGTTGTGATGAACAAGAGATCGATCGGTTGATCGGCAGCGTCCTCGAATATCAGGACTTGAATTTCAGGGACTTTCTGGAAATCGGCTTTCCGAAGACGCTGCAAGCCATGCGCGAGGGTAAGCCCGTTCCTGAGGAGTAACCAGTGGCACGGATCATTGCATTCGCCAATCAGAAAGGCGGAGTTGCCAAAACTACATCGGTAGTGAGTATCGGGGTAGCCATGGCCGAGCAGGGATTTCGGATACTGCTTGTGGATCTCGACCCCCAAGGTAGTCTGACTTTTTCATTGGGGCTCGATCCAGATTCACTTGAAGCTACGATTCACGATGTTTTTCTCGGCCGCGTCCCGCTTGTCAAGGTGATACTCGATGCAGGAAGTCTGGCCGTTGCGCCTTCAAACATTGAGCTCGCCGGATCGGAAGTTCATCTCTTCACTCGGACGGGCCGGGAATATGAACTTGCACGCATCCTCGAAGAAGTTGCATCCGACTACGATGCGATCTTGATCGACTGCCCCCCGTCGTTGGGCGTCTTGACGATCAACGCTCTCACCGCCGCGAACGAGGTGATCATTCCGTTCCAGTGTGAGGCGCTATCGCAGCGCGGCGTTGCCCAGTTGATCGACACGATCAACGACGTCCGTCGGTACACGAACCGGCATCTGAAGATCCGGGGGATACTACCTACAATGTTTGACGCAAGAGTGAGACATTCGAGGGATGTTTTGGACGAGGTGGCGCGCCGATGGGCGATACCGGTGTTCGAGCCGCCAATTGCCAAGTCGATAAGATTCGCGGAGGCGCCCTTGAAGGGAAGGTCGCTTCTGGATATTGCTCCCAAGCATGCGGGGGCCGAAGCCTATCGTAAAATCGCCGGAGAACTGATGTGACGCGCGCGCTTGATACCGAAGGTAAGGCGGCCCTCTTTTCCGGGCGTCCCCGCCATGAAGGTCCCTTTCGGATTGAATGCTCCGGGTGTGGGAATCACTCTCAAGTGAGCGCGTCGGGGCTTTTGAAACTCGCTTTGCCCTTCAACTTCACCGTCCCGCTTAAGTATCACCACACGTGGCTCAAGTGCCCCGCGTGCAGGCATCGCAGATGGGTCAAAATCAACCTCACATAAAGGAGGAAACGATGGTCAATCAGAAAAAGGCTTTGAAGGATACGCAGAAGCTCGTCAAAGACGCAGCGCTCAGTCTTCGCAAGGCGGCCGACAGGGCGTCTAAAGTGGCACGTTCGACCGGGCTTCAGATCGCCAAGTCCAAGGAAGTTCAAGTGGCCCGCAAGGAGGCGCGCGAAGCTGTCAAGGCCATTGCCGCGGCGGCAAAGGTGGCCCTGGATGCTGCACGGTCAGCTGCCAAGCAATTGGGAGACACCAAGCCCAAGCCGAAGCCAAAGCCCAAATCGGCGGCGAAGAAGAAGACGGCAGCCCGCCCCGCGAAACCCAAACGCTGAAACGGGAAGGCGCGACCCCCAACCGCGTTGAAACGTCGGAGGCGCGACCCCCTTCGGCGCGACGGGCTACGAGGGACGGGGGTCGCGCAAATTCGAGCATTCCGGCGCGCAACGGCAAAGACTCCAGCGCGCCAACAAGAACGCAAGCCTCTTTCAGGGCAATGCACCCGTTTGACCCCTGGTTGCCGTTACCCTTGACTGACGGATCGGTGTTATAGAGAGGGGTCGATTGCCTCAGCGATTTAACCATTTGCGAGACCGGCTAACGCGCAAACGCGGCTCGGTCGCGTTCGTCCTTTCGGGGGGCGGCCCTTTCGGTGCAATTCAGGTTGGATTCTTGCGAGCTCTATTAGATTTTGGGATCGTGCCGGATCTCATGATTGGGGCTTCGGTCGGCGCGTTAAATGCATCTCTCATCGCGAACGACCCCACGGAACGGGGAGCGCACGCTCTGACGGAAGTATGGCTTCGGATGCGTAAGGACGACATGTTCCCCGGTGGCCGGTTCGAGACGATGATGCACGCTGTGAGGCGCGGTTCGCACGTTTACTCCAGCGCGGGTTTAAGAAGAATCATCGCGTCCGCCCTTCCTCTTGCTTTCGAGGAACTCACCGTACCCTTGCACGTCGTGGCCACCGATCTTGCGAGTGGAGACGAGACGTGGTTTTCTTCCGGGGAGTTGATGGATCCGCTTCTGGCATCGGCGGCAATGCCAGGCGTATTTCCCCCCGTCGAGATTAGCGGAAGGACCTACATCGACGGGGGAGTTGCGAACAATGTTCCGGTTTCCCGGGCCATCGAACTCGGCGCGAAGTACATTCATGTGCTGAATGTGAACTCGGCGGGGCAGGGAAGGGCGCTCAACAGGCCGCACGACTTTATGATGCAAGGACTCGTTCTCGCCCGGGCGCAAAGGTATCGACGGGACTTGGAAAAGTACCGCGCTCAGGCGACCATCCACGAGTTCCCGGCAGTTCAAGTCGGCCATATTCCATTTACGAGTCTCGAGCACACGCAGCGCCTTATGAAGGCCGGTTACGAGGACGGCCGAAAGTTTCTAGACACCGAATCCGGAGCCGGACGCCTGGCCGAGGCCCAGTAGGTATCAGTCTTTGCGGCCGCCCAGGTGTTTGGCTAGGAATTTCTCGGCTACCTCGTAGAAACGAATTCGGTTCTCGGGTTTGGCGAATCCGTGACCTTCATCCTCGAAGAGGACGTACTCGTGATCAATACCCCTTTCCTTCATCGCTGCCACGATCTGCTCGGCTTCGATTTGCGTTACGCGCGGGTCGTTTGCTCCCTGAGCGACCAACATCGGGATCTTGATCTGGTCCACCTTGAACAAAGGAGATCGTGACTTCAGAAATTCAGCGTCTGTCGTGGTGCTGCCCAGCCTCTTTTCAAAGGTCGCTCGTATCGCAATCCAATAGGGCGGAATGGAATCGAGCAGCGTTATGAGGTTGCTGGGTCCGACGATATCCACCGCACAGCAGAAAACATCCGGAGTGAAAGTGGCCCCCACCAGCGCGGCATACCCCCCATATGAACCTCCATAGATAGCCACCTTCTTCGGGTTTTCTCGGGATTGCCGAGCAGAACTTCTATTGGTATTAAGTCGGGAAGAGCCATTTCGTTACCTCCTAGGATCTATTTGAGAACTGTTTTAGCGCGAACAACGCCGGCCCGCTGATGATGGGCCTCTATCTTGAGTGTCCCGCCCTTTGGAGCTTCGATGACCCACTCGATTTTCACGCGGTCCGTTGTGGCATCCGGCGACCCCCATCCCATAGAGGTCCGCTTGTCGAACCGGCCCGTCAATTGCCCTGCTTCGACCTTCTCCTCGCCACTAACCAAACGAGCTCCCTTGGGCAGGGTTAACTCCACCTGAATTTGACGAACGATTTTTCTGTCCAAGGCCTTTTGCGTCAGGTTCGTGGGGAGCCACCCGGTGTTGATTAAGACCAAGCGCACCAGAAAATTCCTGGTCCCCACCGCTTCGACGTCGAGTGAATGTATCTCCAGCTTGGGGGAGCCGAGAAGGTGGGTGATGAGAAAGTCAGCGTGCGGGGCGATCTCCTTCTCCAAGAACTGCAAGGGCGGATTGGCCCACATGTTCATCATGTCCCAGCCCCCGAGTTCCACCTTGCCCAGCTGAGGGTGGTCGAACTTGTACCACCGCACGAACCCCTTCCCTTTGAGTTTCTTATCGTTCCACTCCAACACCTTTAGTTCGTCCTCGAGGGGATGATCCAGGTACCAATCGATGAACTTGTAGTCGGTGATTCCGGCTTGGCGAAGGGGGGCCCAGAACTCCGTTACCCAGGCGAACACACCGAGGTGGTCGTATATCCAGTCGGCGGATACTCCCTTGATCTCCTGTTTGGGGTGGTACCTGAACTCGTGAAAGACGGATACCGTCGGGTACCCGGTGATCTCTGTGGCCTTTTCACCGAGCCATTTGAAGGCGCGGAGGTCAGACACCGGGAACTTCTTGTCGTCGTAGCCTGAGTAGGGTCTTAAGTGCACACCGCTGTGGGTGTGGTAACTCATAAAACCGGTGACGTTGGGGCGGTCGGTGATTGCCTGCACCTCAGCACGAATCTCCGGTTCCGATGTGGGATAGGGCCCTGCACCTGACTGTTCGCCCTCGGGCGCCCAATCCGCAGGAAAGTTGCGATTGATGTCGAGGCCCTGCAGGGGCTTGGCAATCTTGATGGTCACTCCGTCGTAGTTGCGAATGCCTCCCTCGGGAAGCAAGCGGTAATAGGGGCCGTCGTTGGGACCGTCGTCGGGTTCGCGCCGGATCATTAAACGCTTGTCTTTCGGATACACCTTCCAGGGCCCGTTAGCGTCTTGCATACGCATCGTGAGGATGCGCCCGTCTTTGTCGACATCTTCGCGGTGAAGTCCATCGGCTTCCTCCTCCGACGGATAGGGACGCGTGCTCGAGCGGATGAGCTTTGGGGGGTTTGAAAGCGCCCACTCGGCACCATCAGGATTAAGGCGCGGGACGACGTAGAAGGCTCGTGTGTCCAAGACCCGGGTGACCTTCTCGTCTTTGGAATATTGCGTGAGCAGTTTGTCGATCAGATGGAGCGCGGCCGTGCACGTCGTCACTTCGCCGGCGTGGATGTTTGCTTCGAGCCAGAAGGCGGGTTTTTCTTTGTCCGGGCCAGTCTTGTTGTTCGTGATGGACGCAAGCCATATGTCGCGACCTTCATACGATTTGCCGATGCTCGAAAGTTTGAACAGGCCGGGCTTTTCCTTCGCCCATGCTCTGAGTATTTTTGTGAGTTCATCGTAGCGATAAAACTTGTCGAATCGAACCTTGGGCATGTTTTGTGTCTCCTTGTGGTGAAGGAAAGGCGAAGTTTACTTGACCGGTAGTTCAGCCAGACCCACGTAGAGCTCGCGTGCCGTCGCGGCTCCCAACTCGAGCGCCTCGAGGCGGTAGCTTTCATTTGGCGCGTGAAATGCGTCGTCCTCGACTGCAAAACCGGCGAGAATCGTGGGGACCCCCCTAGAAGCGAGGGGCGCGAGAAGCGGAAGTGTGGCTCCGAGCCGGATAAGCAGGGGCTCGGTCCCGCAGACTTTCTCGAATGCTTTGCGAGCTATAACGAGGGCGGGGTCCTCTGAGTCGAACGCGGCCGCGTCTACTCCCTCGGTTTCGATTTCGACATCAACCGCGGCTGGAGCCGCGGCGCGAAGTAGGCGCGTTAGTTCAGGAACGATTGTTCCTTGATCCTGGCCAGGAGCAAGCCGCATCGTCACATGTGCTTTCGCAGTGGCGGGGATAACCGTTCTCGGCTCTCCGCCCGAGACGCTGTTGATTTCGAGCGATGTGTCCCCCCAATTCTGCGCGTAATAGGTTTCTTCAGAGCGCTCGGTCAGCGGCCGGGCCCCCGCAGCAGCGAAGAGGTCCTTCGCTCGCGGCAGAATCTTCCAGACTTCCCTCTCTTTTTCGGGGATCGGGGTAATCCCGGCGCGCAACTCGTCGCGCAAGATTCCGTCCGGACCGGGCAGGACAGCCGCAAGCATTGCTGTCAGAACATGATTGGCGTTGAATACGCTCCCGCCGTAAATACCGGAGTGAAGGTCGCGCGCACCCGTAGTCACTTTGATCTTTGCTTGGATCATCCCCCGAGTCCCGAGAGTGATCGCCGGGATCTTCTGATTGGGGCTGCCAGAGTCGAAGATGATGCAGCAGTCGGCGTCCGGCAGGCTTTGAAGAATCCATTCGATCGCGGAGGCGCTTCCTACTTCCTCCTCTCCTTCCACGAGCACGCGGATGTTAACCGGCAGTTCTCCGGCCGTCGCCATTTGCGCGGCGACGTGCATAAGCGGCCAGAAGTTGCCCTTGTTGTCGGACGCCCCCCTGGCGAACAGGCGCCCGTCTCGGACGGTGGGTTCAAAGGGCGGGGTGATCCATGCGTCTGCATTGCCGGTGGCCTGGACGTCGTAGTGGCCGTAGATCAGCACGGTCGGAGAATCGGGATTTGCCGAGGCAAAGTCACCCACCACCAATGGGTTACGTTTCGTTTCTACTACTTCGCTTTTGCCCCCGTGCGCATTGATGTATTCATTGATCCAGGCCGCAGCGTCGCGAAGGCCGTTTACGTTGGCCTCGCCGGTCGAGACTGAGGGAAAACGAAGAAGTTGGTTGAGTTCGTCGAGCAGAGCTTGGTTCAAATTTGGCCTCCCAAGTGTTTGGAAGGATCATTCTATGTCGACGCTTTGTCGCGAATAAATTTTATAGGTCGCGAAAAAACTTTGAGAAAGGTATTGACCGATGGGAGGAAGCCCTCTACAGTGACTCTTGCACCGAGTGGTTGAAGGGCTTCGGCCCGGAAGTCACTCGGTGCACTTTTTTTGCCCGGACACCCAGAATTGAAGGCTAGGTGGCGGTTTGGCTGACGCTAGGTGTCGATGTCGGTAACGGGCTTGGGCTCGGCGACGGACTCGGGCTTGGACTCGGGCTCGGCGAGGGGGGCGGCTGGTCGTCGATGAAAGGCTGCGGGTTGGGACCGTTCGGCCCCCCGTACGCGTAAACCATCATGCCGACCGGGGAGTTTGAGAAGAACCAGTCGGCAAAGGCCATCGGAAGCCTCACGCACCCATGCGATGCTGGATAGATCGGAACCGACCCATTGCCGTGAAATGCAATTCCACCGTTGAAATACGAGGGTTTGTAGAGTTCGCCGAGGGGAGAGATCCGCATCGCATTTATCTTGCGGGTGATCTTGAAGGTACCATTGGGTGTGATGGCCCGCCGGGTGTATCCCTGGTTTGTGAACATCTTGTTGGAACCGGTGGACGTAGGTAACACCCACGCGACCGCTCCTCCTCGCACAACGAAGACGACCTGCCGGGCGATGTCGATCTCGAGGTGATCGGGGGGAGTCGCGTACCGCGGCGTGGGGATGCCGGCTGATGCCAGCCGGGCCAGAGTTGGCCCGTCGCCCCTTCCGGTTCGTCCCAGCCCTTCGACTTTCTGAAAGGCGATCACCCCGTGCGAGGTCGACTTGTCGAAAACTCCGTCGGCCTTGCCCGCCATGTAATGAAGGGCCGCCAGCCGCTCCTCGATTGCAAGCACCTCCGGCCCACGGGAGCCGATCCGAGGGGTCGGGTCAAAGGGAGGCGCAGGCTTTACGACGATCGAGGGCTCCGGCCGCTTGATGGGCTCGTCGTCGACGAGCGCTGAGGCCACCACAAATGACATGGTGGGTACTTGGACATCGATGCCCCGGGTGGCGGCCCCGCCGGGAGCGGCCGCGACAAACAAACCCAAAACGGCGAGGAGGATGGCAGGACTTTTCATTTCCATCAAGTGTCGCCGATTTTCCCCCCTATGTCACGGGGGGTTCGGGGGGGTAGCAGCGGCCCAGAGGCATAACTTGCGCGCGCCAGAAGCTGCGAACCCCCCGAAGTCAAGTAGTAAGATGCGGCCATGCCTGCCGTGGGAGACCGAATCGACGTCTTAGACCATGGTTTTGTGCGCCTGGACGCCGCTGAGGCCACCGATCTTTCCGTGGTGAATGGTGCCCGAGTCTCTTTCCTGCAAATCAAGGAAGAGATGGATTCCAAAGACGAGGGCCTCATCCGTTTCCTCATGCGCGAGAAGCATGCCTCGCCCTTCGAGCACAACTTATTTCGATTTCACATCCGTTGTCCGATTGCGGTGGCGCGCGAGTGGATGCGTCATCGATGGAGCAGTTTCAACGAACACAGCCTGCGCTATTCAGAGGCGATCGACGATTTCTACGTCCCGGCGGCGGATCAGGTTCGTTCCCAGGTTGGCAAACCGGGCGCATACCGGTTCGAGTCGCTCGATAAAGACACCGCGGCGCGTGTACAAGACCTCATGCGCAAGCAATATCAGGACGCCTGGAACCTTTACCAGGAATTGCTCGAAGCGAAAGTCGCCAAAGAGCTGGCCCGACTCGTGTTGCCGGTCAGCCTTTACACCGAGTTCTATTGGACGGTCAACGCTCGCGCCCTCATGAACTTCATCTCACTGAGAAATGCTGAGGCAGCCATGTGGGAAATCCGCCAGTACGGCGCGGCTGTAGAAGAGTTTTTCGCTGAGGCTATGCCTGCAACCCATCAAGCCTTTGTCGAGTTTGGAAGAGTAGCGCCCTGATGGATTTTGAATTCGACAAGGTGATGATCTTTTTCGCTCATCCAGATGACGGGGAGTTCATGGCCGGAGGCTCGACGGCCAAGTGGGCATCGGAAGGAAAACAGGTCGCACTCGTTGTCGTGACCAACGGCTCGCACGGGTCTAATGACCCGTCGATCAAGCGTGACGACCTGATCGAATCCCGGCAAAAGGAGCAGCGACAAGCGGCGGCAATTACCGGCGCATCCGAGATCGTCTTCCTTGGATACGAAGATTGCTACGTTGAGGACTCACATGAGTTGCGGCGCGATATGATCCGTGAAATCCGGCGGTTCAAGCCCGATGTCGTCATCGGGCCCGATCCCTCGCTTTATCATTTCCCGCCGCGATACATCAATCATCCTGATCACAGGGCTGTCGGTGCGGCGTTTTGCGCCGCGGTCAATCCCGGCGCGGCCACGCTTCCCATTTACCGACAGGAACTTTACGACAAGGGGTTCGAGCCCCACGAGCTGAAGGCAGCGCTGCTGGGTTTTTCGCCGAGTTCAAACTACTTTGTCGACATCACCGACCACATTGACAAAAAGATTGAGGCAGTAATGGTGCACTCCACGCAGACGCCTGAGTTTTCGGCCGACATGGCGGGCCGGATGAAGGAGATGGGTTCGGCGATTGCGGACGCGTCGGGGCAAAAAATGACTTACGCCGAAGGTTATACGTCCTTTATCTTCCACACGCCCCCGAACCCCCCGTCTTCGACGATGCCTTCAACACCGCCGAAGTAGGGACCATGGGCCGTCGCAACCGGCTCCGGCGGCCGCCGCCTACGGCCGAGGAACTGAGCAAGCGCATCATCGGACCCGCATGGGCACAAACAGATGACTTCGTGGTTCGAAGTTCAGTGACCGAGTCAAAGCGCTATCGCTGCCCCTGGTGCGAAGGGTGGATCGAGCCGGGCACGATCCACGTGGTGGCGTACAAGGCTGACGACCCTGAGGGCCGCCGCCACTATCACAACCCCTGTTGGCGCAAAGCGGGGGGCTCGGGGGGGTAGCAGCCCCCTAAGTACGGACCCGCGCGCGCCAGAAGCTGCGAACCCCCCGAAATCAAGCGGGGGGCTCGGGGGGGTAGCAGCCCCCTAAGTACGAACTCGCGCGCGCCAGAAGCTGCGAACCCCCTGAAATCAATCGGCATCCCCCAAATTGGCGAGTCCCGGCTACCCCGATTGGGCTCTGTTCCGGTCCAGCCAGAGGTCGATATTAGACCCGAGTAGTACTAGCACCAAAGTGCTACTCAAAGGGAAAGCTTTGATCCCGGCACCTTAATCGGTCGCCTTGGTACCGGGGGAGCTAGTGGCGAGACCGGCCCTGAAGCTGGGCTCTTCTTTTTCGACTCGAAAGGAGGAACCGTTCCAGAGTCCAGAGCTTTAGGGGAGTGTTGATCCCGGCGCCTTAATCGGTCGCCTTGGTACCGGGGGAGCTAGTGGCGAGACCGACCCGCCCTTGCCGTTGAGGAACAACGGGGGACGGGAAGTAGAGATGTTGAAGCGCATAAAGGTACTAGGAATCATGGTGGTGACAATATTCACCATCCAGGCCGCAGGGATAGCCGTAGCATCCGGAAATCATCAAGATCCGGCCGACTGCAACGGGGATCCTTCGGGCAAGAGTAATTCCGGGCACGGGGCAAATCAGAGCGGTCCTTACAACAACACCTGCCCAGCCGGTGAATCGCAGAACGGAAACGGCAACGGAAACGCCAATGGCAAGCCCTGCGCCGGATGTGTCGGAAATGCTGATGACAAGAACCCTCCGGGCCAATACCCCGACGGGAGCGACCACAACAACGGATACGAGTGCGACGGAAACAACGGCATTGGCAAGACCAATCCGGCGCACACAGGTTGCACCACTGGGACCACGCCTACGGTTGTGACACCTCCGGTCAGCAACCCTCCGGTTGTGACACCAGTCAGCAACCCTCCGGCTGTGACGCCTCCGGTGGTCAGCCCTCCGGTTGTGGGCGGTAGCAATCAGACTGACCCGATCACGCTGACGCTGGCGAGTAGGAACACTTCAGTACTTGGAGAAGCGTTGAGCAGAGGCCCCAAGCGGACAGAGGTTCTTGGAGTGAAGGTTGTCAGAGGCATGCCCTTGCCGACGACAGGAATTGGTTCGGATCTGATGTTCATCCTGGCGATCAGCCTGATGATCATAGGGATGGTCGCAGTCCGAGTGGGAAAGCGACCCCGAGTGAACTGAAGATAGAGGGGGATTCAGTAGCTTGCAGGGCCTGGGAAACCGGGCCCTGTTAGTTTTGTCCCCATGGATCACGTCTTGGTTGAGCTGGGAAGGATCAGCCGTCTGACTATCAATCGTCCCGACCGGCGAAACGCACTGACCGTCCAGGCCACCAAGGCCCTAGCGGAAGCCCTCAGGTCGGCTGCGGCCAGCTCTCGAGTGGTGATACTCACCGGGGCGGGCACTGCATTTTGCGCAGGCGGGGACTTCGAAGAACTGAAGCGTCTTTCCGAGGCGGGGCCCGAGCAGGCAGCCGAGCAACTCTACGGCGGGTATCAGGGATTGATACGCACGATCCGCGAAATCGAGGTGCCGGTCATCGCGGCTGTCAACGGTCCTGCGATGGGCGCCGGCATGGATCTTGCCCTCGCGTGTGATTTGCGAATCGCATCGGTGGATGCGAAGTTCGGCCAAGTGTGGGTCAAGCTCGGGATAATCCCTGGCACTGGCGGCGCATATTGGGTCACGTCCCTTGCGGGGGCCGCACGGGCTGCGCAGATGCTCCTGACTGGCGAGGTGATCGATGCACCGACAGCCCTTGACTGGGGACTTGTGAACGAAGTTGTTGCCCCCGAGTCTCTTCTGAGCCGTGCCGAAGAGGTGGCCGAGGTGATTGCAGCAAACCCGCCCGGCGCGGTTGCCGCCAACAAGCGGGCCCTCAACGAAGCGATCAAGCCAGCGTATGAGGCGGCTCTGGAGCACGCCCGCTCCGCTCAAGCGGAGCGATTTGGATCAGAGGAGTTCAAACAGGCTCTTCAATCGCGTCATTAAGTCCGCTTCAATTTTCCTAGCAATCTCGACGTTCCCCGGATGACGGAATCCATCAGACGGAACGTGGGAAGGGTTACAGACATCAACATGAGAAATCCTCCGATGGCAGTCATCGCCAGTCCCTGCCCGGTAGTGAGACGTCCCATGCCCAGAATCAACAGCAGGGCGCCAATGCCGGTCATCGCCGCAATCGACCCGATCCCAATCACCATCGACTTTGGCGGTGGAACGCCGAGTCCCGCGCGGCGGCGCTCGATTAGCAGACGGACGGCAAGCAACCCCCAAACGCCGAGCACTACAAGGATCCAAGTCGTTCCGCCGGGCAGCACGCCGAACAACCTGAGAATTACTGCCGAGGCGAAGAGTCCCAGAGGTAGGTAGACCAGCCAGAACCATCTAACGAACAAAGAGCTACGGTTCTTGGTCATAAGTTCCACAAGCCTATTTCTACGGAGCCCTCCGCTCAACCAGACCCTTCAACCGGATCAGATCGCTTACAAAGATACGCCTCATAAAGGGCCTCAGTAGCCGCATTCCCGCGGCCCCCAGGACTCCCCAAGGGGGGATCAGGGTCTCGGTCCATTCAATCCTTGTCCCAGCCGCATGGGTAAGACATTGCATCAGACCTGAACCCTTGACCCACCCCAGATGCTCCATCTCAAGAGTCCTCGGCGGCTCCCAGCGAGAAATCCGAATCGGGTCCGTGGTCGTGATGCCGCCGATTCGTATTGTCGCCTCAGCCGTTACTCCAACGCCTTCGCGTTTGCGGGATGTCACCCTAAAGCCGCGACCCTCCTTCATCCAAACGTGGAGATGTTCCCAGTCGACCAGGAATCGCCATACCTGCTCGGGCAGGGCCTCGATATCAATCGATAACTTGAAGACGACAGGCCTGTTCATTCCCAATACAGTATCGGGATGGCGATGCGGATCTTCGAACATCTGGTTGTTGGCGATCTTGCGTGCAACTGCTACATCGTCGGCGACGACGTCACCAAGCAAGCCATCCTCATCGACCCCGGCGACGAGCCCGGGGCCATTCTCGAGGCTCTCGGGCGACACGAATTGCAGTTGACTGGGATAGTCGCGACCCACGCTCACTTCGATCATGTTCTTGCAGCAGAAGCGATACGGGCGGAAACTGGTGCGCCCTTCTATCTGCATCGAGCGGACATGGCCCTTCTCGACTGGCTGCCGGTGAGCATGAAGCTCTTTCTGGGGGTGGACGGCCCGCCGCCACCTGAGGTAGACCGCCGGTTGGACGACGGCGACGAATTGGTGGCCGGTGGAATAAAGCTAGCTGTAATACACACTCCTGGCCACTCGCCGGGAAGCATCTCGCTGCTTGCGCAAGACGAGGCAGTCTTTTCCGGCGACACCCTGTTTGCTGATTCCATCGGACGCACGGATCTGCCGGGAGGCGATTACTCGGCGATCATCGCCTCGATTCGCACAAGGTTGTTTGAATTGGGCGACCTTCCCGTGTACCCCGGCCATGGACCCTCCACGTCGACGGATCGAGAGAGGCTGACGAACCCCTTCGCGGGCCAGGGCCGCTAGGAGCGGCCTTCACCGGATTCTTTCCTACCCGGTGGACGGTCCCGGATCCGCGAAAGCCGGGCAGATCGGCTTGTGCGGGCACCATGCACAAAGAGGTCCTGGCCTTGGCCGCCAATCATCCTTTTCGTACGCCCTAAGGATCGCCCGCGCTATTGCATCCAACTGACGTTCGAGTCCCTCCAACATCTGCTCGGTCGGGACGAGAGTTATCACTTCCGGCTCTTGCAGATGAAAGAGCCTGAGCCGAGCTGGCATTCTTCCTAGAGTCCGCCACAACACGAGCGCGTAGAACTTGAGTCCGAAGAAGGAGCCGAGCGCGTAGGTTTCCGACGGTGAGCGTCCGGTCTTGTAATCGGTGAGTATCCAATCGCCTTCGTCGGTGACCTCGGCGCGGTCGATGATGCCGCGAAGGTGCATCGCAGATGTGGTGTGTTCCACCCACCATTCCGTTTCGTGCGGAGTAACGTCGGCCGGAGCCTCGAGTGAGAAGTAGTTAACGAGCAGAAGTTCGGATGCAGCCAGCCACTCGACCTCTACTTGTTCGTCGAGATCAAGGTCTGCGAATTCCTCGAGAGCCTTGAGTTCTGTCCAAGCCTCGCTCATCAATCGGCGGGCCGAATCGAGATTGCGGTCGGACGGCTCCAGCTGCAAGAGGCGTTCCAGGGCGGCGTGGATCAGCGTGCCCCTCGTAGAGAGAATGTCTGCCGGTTCCGGAAGCCGATCTACGACTCTGAATTTGAAGAGTTGCGGGCAATTCTTAAAGTCTGATACCCGTGAAGGCGACAACGGGACAAGCGTTTCAGCGTCCATCTACCCATCCTAGGTTCTACGAATCCAAGTTATCGGAGCTTTTTGGTCAAATGACGCAAGAGTCCTCTCCCGAATCGATAAAAGTTCCCGGAGACGCAGGGGTAAACGTCCACTGGTAAGAAGTTGGTTTTAAGGTGAGGAAGAGCACGCCGAATGTTGAGTGATCCCTCGCCTCGCTTCCTCTAAGGCTGCCCAAAATCGGGTAAAGAGTGCGCCCACCTGTGCCGGCAACGAACTGCCTTATGCCGTTTGAATCCGGTTCTCCGTTTGGGCCGAGTCGAGTGAGGCGCTCGTAGCTGTGGTCGTGTCCGGAAAGTGCAACATCGGCGCGGGCCGCCTGCAGCGCATTCCAAATGGCCGCCATCTCCACGTCACTTCCATGAAGCCCCGAGCTGAATCTTGGGTGATGCCAGTACGCGAGCGTGCAAGTCGTTCGATGCTGGGCTAGGTCTTTCTTCAGCCACTCAAGCTGCTCGGATCCCTCTCCGCACGCAACCTGGTGACAATTCGAATTGAGGGAGATCAGATGCCAATCCTCCAGGTCGAAGCTGTAATAGCCAAGCCGCGCAGGACCCGCCGCTGCTCCGAAGTACTGGAAGTAACCCGCCGCACCGCGATCGCCGTACTCATGGTTACCGGGCGCCGGGCGGATCTTCGACAGATGTCTGCCCCACGCCGGCTCGAAACAGGCTCTGAAGGTCGCTATGGCGCCGACTTCGTAGACCGTGTCTCCCAGCAAGAGAATCTGGCCCTCGAATCCGTCCAGTAGAGACGATGTTTTCTCGTCGCTCTGCAAGTTGCAGTCTGCGATGTCTCCCGATGCCGCGATACGTACTGCCGGTTTCGGGGATGGCCTTACCGCCACCAGGGGACGGGGCACATCAATCCGAGAGCATGACGCGAGCAGCACGAGCGCGACTATGCCCTTGCCTGACGTCTTAGCGCCTCCCCGAGAATGGCCCGTGAGGTTCGGTCAAAAGAGCGACTGCTGGCCAGCTGTGATACCGCTTCGAGCGCGGCGACGGGAAAGCCGGCTTCGTCTCAGCACCGCCGGCGGGGGGCCTGGGTCAAGTTCCCAAAGTGGTGGATCCGGCAGCAGGGACAACTGTGTCGGCGCGAAGGGCAATTCAGCCAGTTCGAGTTGTTCCGGCCCCCCGAGGGTCATCTGGCCCGGTATGTAACTGGGCCGTGGGGATTCGGGGAGTTCATCCTCAAGCAAGAAGAGTAAAGGGCTCTGCCTAAAGCGGATTTCAGGCAGACCCGGCAGCGACGTCTGTTCGTAGTATCCGGGAGTCGGAAGCAGGGCTTGAATCATGGGGAAGAAAGTCTAGGTGTGTGGGGGCCCATTCGCCTGGATTAACGGGCTAGCGGATCGACTCTGCGCAGGATCGGGTAGGGATTGGTTGCGGGCCCCGCGGGGACGTGGGTCTCGAAATGCAGATGGGGAGGAGTTCCCCGGGCGTTTCCAGAGGTGCCGACGTAGCCGAGTACGGTTCCCTTCTTCACGCGAAGTCCGTTGGTGA
>CAZCSK010000034.1:0-26542 GCA_964501265.1 uncultured Actinomycetes bacterium | reverse complement strand
AGTGGGACATCATGCGCCTTCATCCAGAAACCGGAAGGCGAATCCTTGATGGGATTCCCTTCCTTGCTCTCGCAAAGGAGATCGTCTATGCCCACCACGAACGCTGGGACGGGAAGGGATATCCCCTGGGTCTTAGGGGTGATCAGATTCCGCTTGGCGCTCGAGTCTTCCCGATAGCGGACTCGTTTGATGCGATGACCTCGGACCGGCCATACCGAAAAGCGATGTCCACGCAGGACGCCATAGCCGAGATCCGTAACGGGTCGGGGAGCCAGTTCTGGCCCGAGGCAGTTGAGGCATTCCTCAGCATCTCAGTCGAAGAACTCGAAGAGGTACGACACGGATCGACCAAATGGGATCCCCTCCGTCGTGACTAGACGATCCAACCTGCGCGCGCGTACACGATACGCCGTCGCGGCGATCTTGGTGGTACTGGTAGTCGGGTTGGGTGGTCTCGTTTGGCAGGTGGTCGATTCGACAGCATCAAGGCGCGCCCTCGTGCTGGAGAGCAACGAGGCTCTGGCGCGTATGGCAACGACGATCGCCGCCACCGAAGTGAGTGGTCGGCTTCGGGCGGTGCAAGGGATTGCCGGACGCCCTGACGTCATTGGGTTGGCAGCGGCTGGTGACTGGAGCGGGCTGAACATCTACCTCCAGGGGCTGCGCGGTTTGGATCCCGATCTGGCCAGTGCCGCGATGTTCGATACGTCGGGCACGCTCTGGGCACGCGATCCGCCTGATCCATCGGTGTTGGGGCAGGATTTCTCGTCACGTGATTACTTCCGGGGCGCACTCGGCTTAGGGGGTCCCTACGTATCGGAGGCTTTTCAGCAAAAGGGGACGCCTCGGGCAGTTGTCGTCGCGTTCTCTGTCGCGATACGAGACTCATACGGCGCTGTTGTCGGCGTCGTTCAGGCGACACTCCCGATCACTAAATTCGACCTGATCTCAAAGCGCGTCAATGTCCCGAATGGAGGCTCACTGCAGATATTCGACCAGGCCGGCCACGCATTGGACGCGCCACCAGACCGCGCTCTTAGAACCTTCAAGGATCATCCCGTCATCGCCACGGCCCTCGAGGGGAAGTCGGGAGTGACGGAGTCGGAATTGCCCGGATCAAGCGGCTCCCGGCTGGTTGCCTTCGCGTCAGTGCCTGAGATCGGGTGGGCCGTTCTTGTCGAGCAACCAAGGTCGGAAGCCTTTCGACCGATCACGGCGTTAACGAGGCGATTGTCAGGCGTGGCCGGGTTGATCATATTGGTCGCGCTGTTGGCGTCGCTGATCCTTTTCCGCCTCATCGGGGCACTCGACGCGGAAAGGACGATGATCGCGGCGATCCTCGATTCCGCTGCCGAAGCCGTGGCCACCACCGATAATACGGGGCTCGTTGTCGCGATCAACCCCGCGATGGAGCGTCTGTCCGGTTGGTCCGAAGAGGAGGTCCTAGGCCGACCGTACGCTGAGGCGTTCCCCGTCTTCGATGCGCGCGGGGAGCAGGTTCCTATAGAAGAAAGGATGCTGAGTAGGGCGGTAGAAGCTGGTGAGGTGGTTGCCACTCACGGGTTCGAGTTCATGCTTGAAACGAAGGACGGCCGCCGCGTACCTATTGCGCTCACGGCCGCCCCCATCCTGGGTGATGAGGGAAAGCCGCTTGGGGGGGTCGATGTTATAAGAGACATGAGCCACGAGCGGGAGGTCGACCAGATGAAGTCGGCGCTCATATCGACCGTATCCCATGAGCTTCGAACCCCGCTTACCATGATTCAGGGATTCTCAGAATTGCTCCTGTCTCGCGAATTCGAGCCGGACAAGTCACGCGAAGCCCTCGAGCAAATTAATGTCTCTGCGCAGCGACTTGGCCGTCTCATCGACGACCTTCTGTCTGTGTCCCGGATCGAATCGGGGCGACTAGTGGTGAGAAGCGTTCCCGTTGACCTCGGCGACGCGATCGCTCAGGTGGCCCAACCATTCAGCGCGCAACGGGACTTAAGGATCGAACTCGAGCCCGGCATCCCAAGAGTCCTTGCCGATCCAGACATGCTCATACAAGTCCTAACCAATCTCATCGGAAACGCGGCGAAGTACTCGCCCCCCGGATCTGCGATCACCGTTACGGCGAGGTACAACGGGCCCAGCGTTGAGGTCTGCGTTGCTGATAAAGGGATCGGCCTTTCAGACGATGAGACCGCACACCTTTTCGAGAAGTTCTATCGAGTCGACCGCCAGGAAGTCCAAGAAGCGGGTGGGACGGGTCTGGGACTCTTCATTACAAAGAGCCTCCTGGAGATTCTAGGTGGGCAGATCTGGGTAACGAGTTCGGAGAAGGATGGAAGTACTTTTGCTTTCTCTCTTCCCGTTGCGCCTGAGACAACGAAAGAGGAGGAGGGGGTAAATGAGAAAGCTATTGATCGCCGACGATGAGGCTGGGGTCCGATCGCTGGTGAAGATGACCCTTGAGAGTGAGGCTTACGAGATCCTGGAAGCCTCAGATGGCCTTGAGGCCCTGGCTTTGGTGGAGAAGCATCGACCGCATTTGGTTCTCCTGGATGTTTCTATGCCCGAGTTGTCTGGATTTGATGTATGCCGGGCCATCAGAGCCGATCCCGGATTGAAAGAGGTCCGAGTGATCATGCTCACCGCCCTGGCACAAGAAACAGACATCGCTGAAGGTAAAGCCGCGGGCGCCGACGATTACTTCACCAAGCCGTTCTCTCCGGTCGCCTTGATCCGCAAGGTCGAAGAAGTCTTCGAGGCAAGAGGCGCCGAATGAAAGTGGTACTTCTCATAGATGACGAGCCCCAGATGAAGAGCCTCGTCGCGATGACCTTGGACGACCTCGGGGTCAAGGTGGTGCGGGCAGCAACCTTCTCCGACGCGCGAGAGGTTGCACGTCGGGAGAGTCCGGATTTGGTGCTGCTGGATGTCGACTTGGGACATGAGGACGGTCTGTCGATCCTGCCTCACCTGCGCGAGGAGCCCTCCATGACCGGTGTTCCGGTTGTTATCGTCACTGTGCACGACAGCAAACGAGAGGAGGCTCTCGGGATGGGCGTCGAGGGTTTCGTCGCAAAGCCATTCAAGGTCTCCTTGTTAAGAGATGTCGTGGGGCCCTTTCTACGGTAGAGCCGATGAAGGAGAAAGGCGCCGTGGAGAGGATGCGTCAAGCTCTAGAATCCGACGCCTCCGACGAGGCGGAGCGGCGTAACCCACTGAGCCAAGCTCTAGTGTTCGCCGAGGAGATCAAAGCGCTATACGAAATCGAGAAAAAGAGGGCAGACCAACTCGAGGTGGCGAAGAGAGCACTCGAGATTGCTGCCGACAAGGCTCGCGAGGCGGAGCGAACCCGTGAAGAATTCATAGCCAATTGCTCACACGAACTAAGAACACCTCTTACGCCGATCATCGGTTGGGCGATTTATCTCAGCACCAAGGATGTTTCCATGGAAGAGGTGAAAGAGTTTGCCGGAACGATCCACGCTCAAGGCAACCACTTGCTGAAGGTCGTTGACTCACTCCTGCGCGTGTCGACGATCCAACGAAATCGCGACCGAACCTTGACCCTCGATCGCGTAGACATCAACCGAGCTTTCGAAAAGGCGATGGCGGTACTGGCATTTGGACGAGACTACGAGACCGACGTAACAGCCGAAGCTGCCTCTTGCGTGACCGAGCCTGCCTACTTCGAGGAGATTCTCTCCCACTTGATCGACAACGCGTTTAAGTTCTCACCCGGCGCTTCGCCGATCCGGCTTGAAGCACATCGCGGTGACCAAGAATTGACCTTTTCAGTGATCGATCGTGGCCCAGGTGTGCCCCAATCGAAGCAGGATAATATCTTCAGATCCTTCACTCAGGGAGACGGAAGCTCAACAAGAGCGCACGGTGGTCTCGGCGTGGGCCTGTACATCTGCCGAGAACTGGTTGACGCGCTGGGTGGGCGGATCTGGTTGGAGGAGACGCCCGGGGGCGCGACCTTCCGCTTCGTCCTTCCACAAAGGCGTCCGAGCGATGCACCCCTTTGATGGGATCCGGCTGTCGGGGATGCGGCCTTCAGGTTAGTTTGGCGTGATTACTTGCCTGGGACTTTGGGGAGGTGAGACAATGACATCTATGGGTAGTCCGCAGGATCTTCCGCTCCGTTCGATGGATTCGCTGGATGCCTCGGATCGCCGTCGTCTCGACGAGGCCTACGCGGCCTTCAGGGGTGCAATCGATACTTACTTTGAGGCCGAGGCGAAGTCGGAGCACTACATTTCGCCGGATGAACATTTGAGAGCCGTAGACACGGCCGAGATCGTCCTGTGGTCGTTGCGCGAAAAGCTGCTCGACTGGGACCGGCCTGCTCATTTACCGCCGGCTTCCTCGGTGATCGACTGGTACAGCCCAGAGGATGCCGTGTACGACGACTACGAACCCTCGGCTCAGGCCTTCTGAGGGATTCAATGATTCCCGCCAGAGGAGATGTCTTTATCGCGCCCCTCACCTTCTCCGACCAGGTCGGCTCTAAACGTCGGCCCGTCTGTGTCGTCTCCGACGAAGGCTTGAGCAGTTCTGAAGGTGATGTGGTGGTGGCGATGGTCACAGCAGTGCGCTGCGCCTTAAGCGACCAGGCGAAGGTGACATCTTGCTTGAGGATTGGAAGGAGGCGGGGCTGCTTCAGCGTTCCACTCTCAGAGCATCAAAGCTCCAGTCTCTGCTCAAGGGTCTTCTGCTCGCAAAGCTCGGCCAGCTGTCCGAGCGCGACCTTGGACGAATGGACGCGGCTCTTCGGCAGGTTCTCGGTTTGTAGATAACGGTCAAGTGCTTTCTGCACAATTGTGACTGCCGTCGGTGTTGACGTTGCCCACGGTAGGTCTGTCGGCTCCGACCGCATCCCATCGGTATCCAGCGAGAGCTGGAGAGCCTCAGGGAAGGGTGCGGGCAGGAGCGAGCCAGCGGACCGGTTGCCCTGTGACATCCGCGATCAGGTCGTAGTCGTGGTCGTAGTGAAGCAGTGGAACGGCCGCGGACTCTGCGGCTGCCGCGATGAGCAGATCTTGCGGCGGCACGCCGCGATGCTGCCCCCGTGCGGCGAGGAGGGACTGCACTGCCCGAGCCCGACGCCACTCTTTGATGCCGACCGGACACGATGCGAGGAGATCGAGCAAGCCGCTCTGCGTGCTGAAGGCGGCCGCATTCTGGGCGCTGCGCAGGAGTTCGAGCGCCACCGGCTCGCACACGAGGATTCTGCCCTCATGAACCTCTGCGTTGAACCAGTCTGCCAGATCGGGCCTTTCGCGGTGACGCACCTTGCTCCAGACGGTGCTATCGGCGAGATGCGGCTCGGATAACGGGGCAACCGACCCAGGTCGGCTCAACCTTGCTCCGTCTCCAGGCGGTCCTGTCGGGCGAGAGCGATGTCGTCGTCGGTGACGTCAAAGAGCCGCACGTCGAACCGCCCGACCGCCACGCGCCTGGCGACGTCGCTGAGCGCGGCGTTCACCGTCTCGCTGACCCCGTCAGTCCCAAGCGCACGCCGCGCAGCGTCGAGCGCGCTCGGGTCGAGATTCACTGTCGTTCTCATCTCGTGCTATCCTATCACCACTTGATGCCATCATCAAGCATCACGTTCGATGCGCACCCGCCCACGGTAATCCTGCGGCGGTGGGAAGGACACAAGAGAGTAAGCGGGGCGCGGGCGACGATCGTTACCCGGCTTGTGGCGCGACCGCTGCGCCACCCGGAGCCTTCGGTTGAATGAGCCCGAGGACGTTTCGGCTCGGATCGACGATCCAGGCCGCCCAGGCGAAGCCCATGTCGGCGATCCCGTTTTGGGTCTCCGGGTCGGGCAGTTGGTACTCCTGGATCGGCACGCCGCGGGCACGAAGGTCCGCGAGCTCGGCCCGGAGATCGGGGACGCGCCAGGCCAGCTGGGTCTGCGTATCGCTAGTCCCAGTCGTGCTCAAGGTCACCGTCAGCTGGGAGCCGCCGCCGCACCGGAACATGATCCGCTCATCGTCTTCGCGCAGGATGTCGAGCCCGAGCGTGTCGTGGTAGAACGCCCGGCTCGCCTTCAAGTCCGTCGACAGCAGGATCGGGAACACGAGATGATCTCCCAGCATCGGCAGCCCTCCAATTTGGCCCGCATTGTAGATGGTAGTGAAGCAGTACTAGTCATTATTAGCTATCTAGGAGGGTCCCTCTCAGGGCCGAAACATATCGAAACAAATTAGGGGGAAATGTGAACTGGTTAGCGATCCGCCAGAACCGTTCCACCAGGGCATTTCTTGCTCTCGCGCTGGTGCTCAGCCTCGCGCTTGCAGCTCAGAGTGCAGGCCAGGGATATGCATCGCAAACAAGACCCGCAAACACTGTCGCCTCGATTGACGCTGCCCTCAAATCCGTCCGCGACGGCGTCGTTTCGGTCATTGTCCAGAAGTTCTCGAACGACGACCCCCGCCCAGAGCAGGCCGTTCGCAAGGCTGGAGGAAAGATCGAAAAGGTCCTTCCCATCGTCGACGGATTCTCGGCTTCCATTCCTGCTTCGGCCATCCCCTCGCTCTCGTCTACCCTTGGCATCCGTTCTCTTTCGCTAGATGCCAAGGTGCGGGTCCAGGCAACGACGGACTCATCGGCACTGAAGTCCGTCTATCCCAAGGCGACCCATGCTGACGACATGTGGAGGGCTGGCTATACCGGAAAGGGCATCACAGTCGCGCTGATCGATACCGGTATCGCCGACGTCCCCGATCTTTCGGGCCGAGTCCTTCCGGTATACGACGACATAAGGGGAACGTACTCATCCTGTGTCAACCTCTCTGGGGAGTCCAACTGTGCCGACTCTTACGGCCACGGCACCTTCATCGCCGGCGTCATCGCCGGTAACGGCGCTTCCTCTGCAGGTGCCTGGAAGGGCGTTGCTCCCGAAGCCAACCTGGTCTCGATAAAGATCGCCGGGCGTGACGGCTCGTCCGACGTCAGCAATGTGCTCTCTGCGATCCAGTGGGTGGTTTCCTTCAAGGACCGCTACGGCATCAAGGTCCTCAACCTCTCGCTCGGTACCGACGGCACTCAGAGCTACAGGACCGACCCCCTTAACTACGCGGTCGAGCGGGCCTGGTTCAGCGGTATCACCGTTGTCGTGTCGGCCAGCAACCGCGGCCCCGGGCCGGGAACGATCAGCAAGCCCGGCGACGACCCCTTCGTCATCACCGTTGGAGCGGTGGACGACCGCGGGACTTCCGGTCTCGGCGACGACCAGCTACCCAATTTCTCCTCTCGCGGCCCGACGGCTGCGGACGGACTCGCAAAGCCTGACATAGCGGCCCCGGGCGCGCACATGATCTCGCTGCGGTCGGTCGGAAGCGCGATCGATACGCAGTTCCCGACCTACGTCGATGGCAGTTACCGTAAAGGCAGCGGCACCTCGATGTCGGCCGGCGTGGTCTCGGGTTCGGTCGCCCTGATGCTCCAGGCCGACCCCACGATGAAGCCGGACCGCGCGAAGTTCGCTTTGATGGCGACGGCGAGAAAGTCGGCGAGCGACAACCCGCTCGAAGTTGGCGCGGGAACGCTCGATGTGTACTCCGCCCTTCAGGCGCCTGCCGGACTCGCAAATCAGCAGACCGTCCGCTCGAACGGCCTCGGTAGTCTCGACCTGAGCCGAGGCACCGTCAAGGTTGCGACCAACGATCCTCTCGGAACCGTCGTCGGCGGGCTCCTCACGACGCAGCTTCTGCTCTGGGACCCAATCGTTTACTCCGGAAGCAGTTGGTACCTGACTCCGCAAGGTTCTTCCTGGTACGGCAGCAGCTGGTACGGCTCATCTTGGTACACGGCGCCCGACGGCAGCAGCTGGTACATGCAGCCCACCGGTTCGTCCTGGTACGGAAGTAGCTGGTACCTGACGGCCGACGGAAGCTCTTGGTACGTTATGCCGGATGGATCCTCGTGGTACGGCAGCAGCTGGTACGGCAGCAGTTGGTACGGTTCGTCCTGGTACGGAAGCAGCTGGTACGGAAGCAGCTGGTACGGCTCATCTTGGTATGGCTCCTCTTGGTACGGCAGCAGCTGGTACGGCAAGCCCGACGGCAGCAGTTGGTACGGTTCGTCCTGGTACGGAAGCAGCTGGTACGGCGCCTGGGAGTAGGCTCCTCGTAGCACTGCACACTGCCAACACAAACGAGGTAGGTTGATGACGCCAATACGGCTGCGACTATTCGTTTCGGCCGTGACGGCAGCCGGTTTGGGAACGCTCGGGGCATCCGCAATCGCCGATCCGGAGCCTGGCCTGCAAGGGCCGCTCGTAATGCTTGCTTTTGTTGCCATCCTGGCCGTGAGTTGGGCATTTCCGCTCCTCATGTTTCGCAAGCAGGAGACGGAAGCGCTCCATCTAGACGAAGCTCTGCTTGTCGCCATGGCGGCGCTGTTGCCTCCGCTGGAGGTGGTCGCTACCTTTGCTCTGGGCGTTGGCATCGGACAGCTGGCGCGACGAAGAGGCTGGCTAAGAACCCTCTTCAACACCGGCCAGTCAGTCACCGCGGCCGGTGCGGCTGTTTGGACCATGCATGCCTTGGCACCAGTAACGGGGCAGGTGTCGCCCCGAGTGTTGCTCGCACTTGTGGTTGGCGCTGCGATCTTTCTGATTCTGCAAAACGCCGCCGTCTCCGGCGTGATTGCGTTGGCCGAGGGCCGCCAGTTCAAAGCCGCCCTTTTGGATGGCGCTGGGATTCGCTGGGTGATCTGGATGGGCAACGTGTCGGCAGGGCTGCTCGCGGGGCTTGTTGCCAAGTCATTCCCGTGGGCCCTCACCTTTGTTGTCGTTCCGGTGGCCGTGCTGCAGATTGCATTTGCTGGGCACCTGCGTGCTCGGCGCGACCGCGAACGAATGGACGGTCTCTTCTCAGCCGCCCTGACTATTCATGCCCCGATGCGCCCCGAGGAGGTCGAAAGCTCGATAATCGAGAGCGCTCAAAACCTTCTTCGATGTGAGTCCGCTCGAATCGATGAAGAGGCCCCCGCGGATGCCGAACTCGGATCAGTTCTGCGAACAAATGCTGGGGAGAAATGGCTAACCGTTTCGGGCCGGCGGGGATTCGAGTCATTCACTGAGGCCGATGACAATCTTTTGAAGGCGATTGCGGCAATCGGAGCCGCGGCCCTCGACAAGGCCGCTTCGTATCGCGAGGCCCGCGAGGAGCGCAAGAAACTCTCGGATGTCGTCGGATCATCTTCCGACGGTATCTTCTCCGTTGGCAACGACGGCAAGTTGACCAGCTGGAACCAGGCCATGGCAAAGATCACCGGCCACAGCGCAGCCGAGATGCTCGGCACCAGGCACCTGGGAACTCTGCGTCCGAGAAACCCTGACGGCAACGACATCTTGACCGACGCATGGATCGAAGCCGACTCGGGGCCGGCAGACATTCAGGTAATGACCAGCGGAGGTGAAACCCGCTGGCTTAGCTGCACCTTCTCACCGATGCAGGACGGCGGTTACGTCGCCGTGGCGCGAGACATCACCGGCCAGCGCGAAGTCGATCAACTCAAGACCGATTTCCTGGCGACGATCAGCCACGAGCTGAGAACACCGCTTACGCCCATACAAGGCTTTCTTAAAACGCTTCTTCGTAAAGACGTTGAGTTCTCAGCAGAGCAGAGGACCGACTTCTACAAGACGATGCTTGGCCAGTCGGAAAGACTTAGTCGGCTGGTGCAAGAGCTGCTCGATTCGGTTACGCTCCAGGGCCGCGAGCAGATCTTCCTGTCGGATGCCATCGACTGGGCGGAATCGGTGCGAAGTATTGTGGACTTGTTCCGCCAGCAGCATCCGGAGCGCGACTTCGAGTTGGACATCGCCCAGGATCTTCCCAAGGCGGTTGGCAACGAGCAACGCGCCGTGCAGGTCCTGACGAACCTGCTGAACAACGCGATGAAGTACGCGTCTCCCGACTCGCCTCTAAGAATCATCCTCGAGAGCATGGACACCCAAGTTCTGACCACCGTTTCCGACGCGGGACCGGGCATCCCCGAGGATCATCGGGAGAAAATATTCGAGCGTTTCACGCGGCTCGGCGACCATTTAACTCGAGCGATCGGAGGTGTCGGACTCGGACTGTTCATATGCCGTCGCCTCGTCGAGTCGATGGGAGGGACGATCTGGATGCAGCCTTCAAAGGAGGGAGGCTCCGCGTTCAAGTTTACGATGCCTATCTTTGAAGCAAGCCCGACGGCGGAAATGACCATCGATTCCACAGACAAGTCCGCGGATGGGGTTGGCAAGCGAGGGCTCGCGCCGTGATGGCGGGTTCTAGGCCTCGCCTTTGCTCCCGCGCTTTAGGTGCTTCTCCAGCCGATTCATAGCAGTCGCCCGGATTTTTTTCTGGAAGAAGGGCAAGCCCCCAAAGAGGCGGCCGGGCAGACCCAGGGCCTGTGACGCCCAGGCGTGCAAGTCGAATGAGTCGGTGTGGCGGATGATCTTTCCATCCTGAAATTCGAAGGATGCGTCAATTGGATTGTGAACGGCTCGTCCCGTACCTGAAAACGTGTACCACGAGTCCCAGTGGGCGCGGCCGGTGCTTTCGTCCGCCGAGACGTCGCGAAATTCGACCTTCAGGTCCTTCCCACCTTCGCACAACATCTCCCACATACCGCCGGCCCGTGCTCCTCTAAGGTCGATGAATACGGGATCGGAGAAACGAACGTCTGGGTGATAGCACTCCGCCATGGCCGCGGAGTCGTGGGCAGCAAAGGCGGAGTAAAAATCCTCAATCAACTTCGTGTTCCACAGAAGACCTCTCTTGTTTTTAAGTTGAACCTACTATTCGAGGCCCGCGCCGCGGGCCCTCGGCTTAACATCTTCGGGAAGTGGCGCCGTTCCGCCCAGGTGCGCCGGCAGCCACCAGCGGTCGGAATCGCCTGAGGGTTGCTGCGGGTATTTTGTCTGAGCTTCGGCTAGCAGGCTTCTAATGGCGTCCATCAGCCGGTTGGTTGCGACTCGGGGTTCCTCCGTTCTGGAGATGTCAACTGCTCGCCCGACGTTGACGAGAATCTCGACGCCTCGCTGAAAGTTGCGGGGGCGTCCTTTCGTCATCAACCGGTGGGCGCCCCAAACTGCAACCGGTATCATCGGGGCCCCTGTGGCCTGGGCCATCCGTACCGTGCCGGTTTTGCCGTCGCCCGGCACGAAAGATCGATTGATAGTGGCCTCAGGGAAGGTCCCGACTATCTCTCCGTCCTCCAGAGCCTTGATCGCGAAGTCCAGGGCTCTGGCGGGAGCACCCTTGCGGTCTACGGGGATATGTTTCATCGCACGCATCAGTGGCCCAGAAATGCTGTGATCAAACACTTCCTTCTTTGCCATGTAGCGAACCAGGCGGCCCTTTTCCATCGTTGCAGTCCAAGCGGCGAAGATGAAGTCCATATAGCCGGCATGGTTGATGGCGAGAATCCCGGGTCCGGACGACGGAATGTTCTCCGCTCCCATGGTCTTTACTTTCCAACCCTTGAGGACCGCAAGGCCCCGGGCCGCGGCTATGACCGTTTTGTATACAGGTTCGCCCATTGAGAAACCCTACCCTGAATGCAATCGCGTAGCGAAGTTAAGTTAGGTGGCTCTGCGCTTGCGAAAGGGCAGCGGGAGTCGACGTCCGGTTAGCGCGATGAACATGTAGGTCCCAGTTACGAGTCCGATAAAAGCGATGGTGAGCAGCGAGGTCACCCGGTCGCCCGGGGGGTCGTTGATTGGGCCCGTGTTAGTGCCAGGTTTCACCTGTTCGCCAACGTCAGAACAGATTGCACCGATCTGGCAGTTCCCGGTTCCGTCTTCGGTGGGGGAGGGCGAGGGTTCTTCGGAAGGTGGTGTCTCCTGAGCCGAACTCTCGGCTGTCATCGCCCCCAGCATGATCAGAAGCATGGCGACCATGACGGCCTTGCCTATCCGCGTCACGAGTCAAACCACCTTTCTCGGCACGACGAAGTGACAGGCCGCGAAGTGACCCGGTTCATGTTCTTGGAGTGGTGGTTCTTCAGTGGTGCACACCTTTGGGACTTGGCGCTGCTGAAATCTTCCCACGGCAATCGTCTCCAACGAATCACTACCTGCTGCTACCTCCTGTGCCCGAAAACATCTCGTGTGAAAACGACATCCCGAGGGCGGATTCAACGGACTGGGCACATCGCCGCGCAGGACTATGCGTTCTCGCTCGACTTTTCTCGATGGGTCGGGAATCGGGATGGCGGAAAGAAGGGCCTGCGTATAAGGATGCAAGGGGGAAAGATAAAGGTTCTTCTGGTCGCTCGTCTCTACGATCTTTCCGAGATACATCACGGCCACGCGGTCGCTCATGTGGCGGACTACCGAAAGGTCATGTGCGACGAAGAGATAAGTGAGTCCGAATTCGCTCTGAAGGTCTTCTAGGAGATTGATGATCTGCGCTTGGACGGATACGTCAAGGGCCGAGACCGGCTCATCGCAGATGATCAGGCGGGGCTTCAGCGCGAGGGCACGCGCCACGCCTATGCGCTGCCTCTGGCCCCCCGAGAATTCATGTGGATAGCGGTTTCCGTGTTCGGGGTTGAGGCCTACTCGCTCGAGTAAATCCCTGACGTAGTTGGCAGGTTGGTTTCGGGACACCCCATGGATCGACAAGGGTTCTTCGACGATGTTGTGCACCGTCATCCTTGGGTTGAGCGAAGCGAACGGATCCTGGAAAACGATTTGCATCTCACGACGGAGGGCCTGCAACTTCTTCCTGTCGTATGTGCCGATGTCTTGGCCCTTGAAGCGCACCGATCCGCTCGTCGGTTCGATCAGGCGCAAGATCGTCCGAGCCGCGGTGGATTTACCGCACCCAGATTCGCCCACAAGGCCAAGCGTTTCGCCTTCCGCAATCTGCAAACTGATCCCGTCGACCGCCTGGACGGTGCCGACCCGCCGCCGAAGGATGACTCCCCGAGTGACCGGAAAATGCTTGACGAGATCCGTGACCTCCAGAAGGGGCACTTTCGCTTCAGCGTTCAATCTGATCCCGGCTCCTCGGAGGTGGAAGATCTCCGGCGAAGTGGCATGCCGCGAGACGTTGCGGATCTTCGAGCGTCGGAAGAATGTCTGGATAATCCGACATGCATACTTCTCGTGCATGGGCGCATCTTGGATGGAATGGACATCCGGATGGCACACGAATCATGCTCGGCGGCTGGCCTTGGATGGGCTTCAAGGGGCCCGTTCGTTCACGGTCTAGCCGAGCAATTGAGTTCATCAGCCCAATCGAGTACGGGTGGTAGGGCTTCGCGTAAAGCTCGTTTACGCGGGCGTACTCGGCGATCTTGCCCGCGTACATCACCGCGACCGTCTCGGCATGCTCGGCCACCACTCCGAGATCGTGAGTGATAAGGATCAAACCCATGCGTGAGTCCTTCTGAAGGCCTTTGAGCAGAAGAAGGATTTGAGCCTGGACGGTCACGTCGAGAGCCGTCGTTGGTTCATCGGCTATCAGAACCGCCGGCTCGAGAGCGATTGCCATGGCAATCATCACGCGTTGGCGCATCCCTCCCGATAATTGGTGCGGGTAGTCGCCGATACGCTCGCGGGCGCGGGGGATTTCCACCTGCTCCAGCAGTTCGATCGCGCGTTGCCGCGCCTGACTGCGGCTGGCCCCTTGGTGGGCCCTTATGACCTCGCCGATCTGATTGCCAATGTTCATGACTGGATTGAGCGAAGTGAGAGGATCCTGAAAGATCATCGCAATCCGATTGCCCCGTATCTTGCGAAGATCGCCTTCGCTAGCTTGTGCGAGGTCGGCCCCGTTGAAAAGGACGCGACCACTGACGATCTTTCCAGGGGAAGGAACGAGCCCGATCAGGGCGAGGGCCCCGACGCTCTTACCCGAGCCCGATTCCCCGACTATCGCCAGGGTCTCTCCAGAATTAAGTGAGTAATTGATCCCGTCTACGGCTTTCAAAAGGCCGTAGTCGGTGAAGAAGTGAACGGCAAGATCCCTTACTTCAAGAACGGTCTGCGAATTCCTGAAGGGAACCACCCCGTCTGGATGGGCGGCGAGAGTGGTCCTGGGCGAGGGATCTGAACTCAAGTTCACTTAAGTCTCGGATCCATTGAGTCTCGCAGACCATCCCCGAGAAAGATGAAGCCGAGAACCGTGACCATGATGGCAAGCCCGGGAAACAGGACCAGCCAGGGCTCGGTAGTCATGTGGGTTTTGCCTTCAGAAACCATGAGTCCCCAAGCCGGTGTTCCGACGGGCACACCTACTCCGAGAAATGAAAGCGCGGCTTCGACAAGGATGACCGTGCCGGTCGAAATGGTTGCAAAAACCGTCACTGGCGCAAGAGAGTTGGGCACCACATGTCGGGTGAGTATTCTCAAATGTCCGGCGCCCATAGCCCTTGCTGCTTCAACGTACTCGAGGTTTTTCACTTGCAGGATGCTCGCCCTAAACAGGCGTGCCGCCGAGGCCCACCCGAACAGGCCGATAGAAATGAAGAGCAGAGGGAGCCGGGGGACCGTCTCTCCTAATACAGTGATCATCACGAGCACCCCGACGATGAATGGAAACGCAAAGAAGATATCGGCGAACCTCATGATGACGGCATCGACCCAGCCTCCAAAGTAGCCGGCGAGAGCGCCGGTGGTGAGGCCGATCACGAGAGTGATTCCTACGGCTACGACTCCGATGCTTATAGAAATCCGGCTTCCATAAACGACTCGGCTGAAGTAATCGCGGCCCAACACGTCGGTTCCGAACCAATGCTTGGCGCTAGGGGGGATCTTCGAGATCTGCAGATTCTGTTGGCCCGGCGGATACGGGGCAACGAGGGGAGCAAGGATCGCGGTCAAGACCAATATCAAGATGATTCCCAAGCCAAGGATCGCTAGCTTGTTCTTTCGCAGCCGCAGCCAGACATCGGCCCAGAGGCTGACTGCAAGGTCGGCGCTTGGCGCTAGTAACAGAGGACTGATTTGATCGGGCGGTTTCACGATTCGTACCTGATTCGGGGGTCCAAAAACCCATAGGAGATATCAACGACGAGGTTCACGATTATGAAGCCAATCAAGAAGACGATGGTTGACCCGATGATGACTGGGTTGTCGTTGTTCACCGTGGCAAGGAACACTTGCCGGCCAACTCCCGGCCAGGCGAAAACGCTTTCAGTTAAGATCGCCCCGCCTATCAAGCCTCCAAAGTCCAACCCGATGTTAGTGACGACGGGAATGAGTGCATTGCGGAGCCCATGTTTGTAGACGACGGTGTTGTGGGGCAATCCCTTCGCGAAGGCCGTCCGCATGTAGTCCTGCTTCAACACTTCCAGCATTGTGGTTCTAGTAAGCCGGGCAGTCACGGCAGTGAACACCGACGCCAGAGTGATCGAGGGCAGAATGTAGCTCCTCCATCCATCCTGGACACCGGATATTGGCAATCCAAAAGGAGTGCCCTGCGCCTTCAAGCCGAATGTGATCTGAAGCATCAGCCCCAGCCAGAAAACGGGGATTGCAACAAGGACGCTTGTTGCGATGGTCGTAAGAGTGTCCCAGAATGAGTATCGCTTCACCGCCGATATCACTCCAGCGATGACCCCGAAAATCGCTTCCACCACGATGGCCGCTAACGCGAGCTTCATCGACCAGGGAAGCGACTCCCCAAGGATTCGCGAAACCGGACGGGACAACCTGAAGGAAGTACCAAAGTCGCCTTGGGCCAGATTCTTCATGTAAATCCCGTATTGCACGTAGACGGGTTCGTCCAAATGCCACTTCTCGCGTAGAACGGCTTTGACGACGGGGTCGGTTGCTCGTTCCCCACCTAAGATTTCAGTGGGGTCTCCAGGCAATATGTACAGAAATAGGAAGAGGAGAAAGGTCGCGCCCAGAAACACCGGAATCATTTGAAGCAGTCGACGGAGGATGTAGCGAATCATCTAGCCCTAATTCTGCACCATGCAAGCAAAATGGCCCGCTTACGCGGGCCATTTTGAGTTTTCAGGTTGTCTCCTTATTCGGCTGCCGGACTGGCGGCTTTCTTGAGGTAAGTTGTGGAAACCGATGGGTTGTCGAACGGGTCGACTCCCAGTCCGCCAAACTTGTCGTTGTTTGCAAGCCGGATCGAGATTCTGAACCACATCGGGATGATGGGCATGTCTTCCAAGACGAGATCCTCGGCCTGCTGGTACAGCTTTATACGGGCGGCTACATCCGGTTTGGTAGCTGCCTCTTTGAGCAGGGCGTCGAATGCAGGGTTGCTGTATTCGACAAGGTTGTCATGACCAATCGCTTCGGTCCCAAAAAGCGGCCCCAGGAAGTTCCACGGGGTGGGGTAGTCCATACCCCATCCGAGCCGGAACAACCCCGAGACTTTGCCGGCGCGAAGGCGCGGAATGAAGTTCTGGGAAAATCCAGTTACGGGCTCGAGTTTGACGGTGACCCCGAGATTGGTCTGCAACTGATCTACAACCGCCTGGGTCCAGTTCTCATGTCCCGCGCCGGTGTTGAACGCCAAGATGAGAGGTTCCGTGACCTTGAACCCGGATTCAGCAAGAAGTTTCTTGGCCTCAGCCACGTTGAAGTCGCAATACTTGCATGGGCCGTCCTTGCGAAAGCCGGGCATAACCGGAGGCTGGATTCCCCTGGCTGCGACTTGGGTGTTGTTGAAGATCGCCTTGATGATCGCGTCACGATCGATCGCCATCGAAAAGGCTTGGCGCGCCTTCTTATTGTCCATAGGCGCCTTCTTGATAGTGATGCCTACATATGTCAAGACGGTTGTGGGCACTGATAGCAACTTGGCCTTGTAGGTGGACTGCGCCTCAGCGATCTTGTCGGGGGGCACGCGGATGTAGTCCAGATTGCCAGCGACCCACTCCAGGTACATGGTGTCTTGATCAGGGAATATCCGCCAAACAACTTCCTCTAGAGTCGTCGCGTCGTCGCCCCCTTTGTAATTTGGATTGGGGACCGCACGGATTTCTTGATCGTGCTTCCAGGGCTCGGGTCCCTTCAGCATGAACTGTCCGTTGCCGATGGGAAATTCGCTGAATGAAGGCTTCTGGGCGTCCATCGCCGCCTGACTGGGGAGCGGGAAGGCAACAGTGTGCCCAGTCTTGATCGCCAACTCGGGATCAGGCGCCGAGAGTGTGACTTCCAGGGTGTATGGGTCGATTGCCTTCAGCCCCGACAATCCCTTGCCGTCTCCAACTACAGCCGGCTTTGCTGCGGCGTCCCCATAATGTTTCGTGTAACCCGCGACGCCAGCCAGGTGGTATGCGATGGGCGACGTGTCTTCCTCGCCTGTCGGCGGGCTCGTGGCACGGTTCCATCCTCGGATGAAACTTTCGGCCGTCACCTTTTCTCCATTCGAGAAAGTTGAATCTTTTCGCAGGTTAAAGGTCCACACCGTGGAGTCGGCGTTGGGTGTCCATTTTGTTGCGACTCCAGGCACCGTTGCGGCCGTTTTCTCGTCGTAGTTTACGAGCCCCTCGTAAAGGGCCCTCGTGACGACGAGTTCTTCGGAGTCATCCGACTGGGCCGGATCCAGCTGGGCCGGCTCAATCAGTTCTAGTCGAAGGACTCCTCCCTTGGCTTTGGTTTCGACGGGAGTGCTCGTCTCCGGTGTAGTCGTTGCGCACCCTGAGGCGACCAATGCCACTGCAATCAGAAGTCCCGATACTGCCAACCTGAATCTGGTTCTCATCTGTTCATTCTCCCTTTAGGTTGCGTCCATGTTGATCCTGTACGAATCTTGCCCAACTGGTGCCTTTGCTAACCATATATCAGATCTTTTCCTCGAATGAAGATTGTGCTTGTCCCCTGCAAGAACGGGAATTTTCACTCTTTTGGGGGATTCGCCCGAGAGCTCCGTCTGTCATCGTTGAATACAAGATTGGGCAAGCTTGGGGGAGCGTCAATGGAGTTGGTTGATAGGCCGGTACTCGCAGGCCCGGTGGGGATACTCATTCAGGAGCCGCATAACCTGATGAGGGACTGCTTGCGAACGATAGTTAACCGATTGGAAGGCATCACTGTTGTGGCTGAAGTTGCCTCCCCCCGCGAGGCAATCGACACTGCCTTGAAACTGCACCCCGAGATGATGCTCGTTGACCTCGCAGGCGCCGAGGAGGCTCGGGCTCTGCTCGCGGAGGTGCATGAAAAGCTCCCGGGATTGCGACTGATCTGGCTGGCGGACGAACCGGGCGATGTCGCAGTCAAAGCGGCCTTGGAGAATGGTGATGCTGGCCTCGTGCTAAAAAGGGACTCGACTGAGTATCTTGCTCACGCCTTGGATTCCGCTCGCCGGGGCACCGTCACCGTGGCGGCCGAATTCGCGAACCCAATCTTGAGGCACTATGCCGACATCGTCCGGCAAAAACGCAGCCGCGATGCCGCAATCATCGAGACCCTGGCGTCGGCCGTCGATGCCAAGGATTCCACAACAGGCACCCATGCTCAGCGAGTGCCTGAAGTTGCCGCCGCCCTGGCGCGACACATCGACCCGGCCCTCGAGGGCAACGAGCCGATGCGGTACGGATTCGTGCTGCACGATGTCGGCAAGATCGGCATACCAGACTCAATCCTGCTCAAGGAAGGTGCTCTGGACCGGGAAGAATGGCGGATCATGAAGACCCACCCGATATTGGGGCTCGGTCTAGTGGGCCCTCTCCGGTTGGGTGACGAAGCCGAGTCCGTCATCAGAAACCATCACGAGAGGTGGGATGGAAGCGGCTACCCCGACCGCCTGGCGGGCGAGGAGATCCCGCTCGGCGCAAGGATTTTCGCCGTCGCGGATACTTTCGACGCAATGACCAACGATCGCCCTTATCGCAAGGCAATGACAAAGCGCGCTGCTTTCAAGGAAATCAGGAAGTGCGCAGGTAAGCAGTTTGACCCCAAAGTGGTGGACAGCTTCCTCGAGATGGCCGTTGGCAAGAAAGTCGCGCAGGTAGCCTAGCCGCTCCTTTTATCATCGGTTATTTCATTTTCAGGCGGTGAGAGCTTGACTCGCGACTTGGGCACTGTTCTACCCTTGGACCTTTTCGGAGGTAATTTCACCGGCGGCTTTTTGTTCCTGGGTGCCGGCGCTTTCGGGATTTTCGGGGCCAGTTGGATCTCTGCATCTGGATGGTCGTAAGTCCGAATCGCTTCTCGGATTTCGGTCGCGGCGCCGGGAGCAGCCTTCTTCAGGGCTTCTTCTAGATACTCCAAGCTGTTGGTGCCTGTGCGATGCAGAGCCAGCGCCAGTCGCTCCAAGGATTCTTGAGATTGAATTCTGCGCGCTCGCTTGAGTCCGGCCAGCAGAGCCTGAACCTCGTCCATCTCATCGCCCTGGGCAGCCTCCTCAACCGAGCCGGGCACTCCGCTGGCCCCGGCCGGCCTTTGCACTACAAGGGTCTCTAGCCTGCGGATGTCAGCGTGGAGTGCCGCGAGCCTGCTGCCTCTTGTTCTCCACCATCTGCGGCCAAGCCAAGCCACGAGGGCGGCGAACCCCAGTCCAAGAATCAAGGCAAAAGGAAAAACGAACTTGCTTGCGTTGACTCTACGTATCAATCCACCCTCGCTGCGCGCCACGATCGGCATCTTGGTCAATCCGCCGTACCACGGAATTTTGACGTCTGCGATGTAGCGCTCCCGTGATTGGGAAAGAAGCACGTCGGCGCCTTCTGCCGGGGTATCTCGGACTGTGACTTTGGGTTGAAGCCTGATGCGGCCCGTGTTTTGAAGGATGACTGTGGCGACTGCTTCCTTGGGAAAAAACCAGGAGTCCAAGTCGAAGGCGAAATCGTCGATCTCGAAGGCCTTTTTGGCTTCCCCCGGTACGGTTACATAAAGGCGTGTGGCCGACCGCAGGACAAAGGTCAAGTTGCCGGGATCGGGATCGGACGTGGCCATCACGACGCCGATGTGGTCTCCGGGCTCGGCGCCCAATGGAGCGGTGATTTCAAAAACTGCCTCGGCCGACGCTCGGGGCCCGACGGTGATGTCCGGGACTAGGAACCTGCCCCATGCACCAACGTCCTTTTGATCGCCATCGTTTACCTGGGCGCTTCCGTTGCGCGTAAAGGTTAGGTCGGCGAGGTGCAGCCTCAAGTGCTGGGCAACATCGTCAATATTGGTAATCAGGGCCGTCCCCTTCGCTGTCTCCCCGCGCTCGAGCTTTAGTACGAACCATTCCCCTAGATTGGGATCTTTGCTGCTAGTGCCGACGGGTTTGACGCTGACGGATCCGATCTTGGGTTCTTGCGAAAGCGCTCGGAAGGAGTTGGATGACAAAAGCAAAGTTGCCGCCCCGAGGGCGGCAACTTTGCCGAGTCTCCTGCTTCGCCCTTTCATATTTCAGGGCTTGAGCATAGTGGGAATGTTAGGCAACCAGCGTGATTGTGACCGTTGCAGTGTAGGTGCCAGAAGCCGTCCCTGCGGGAAGTGTCAGCGTGACGTTACCGACGCCTGTGTAGGTTCCGGTGTAGCCGGGGAAGGTGCCGGCTGTCTCACCTGAGACCGAGAACAAAGTCTGGGCTGAGTCCAAGGCACCGCTCGTGCCTGCATTAATGGTTCCGGAGAGGGTGCCAACGCCGGTAACCGTTCGGCTGCCTGCGTTGCCCTGAGCGTATGCGAAGTTGGAGGCAGCGATAGATCCGCCACCCACCTTCGCGAAGTCACCGGAAACAGCGGTCACCGACCAACCGTTGGTGACGCCGTCGGCAAGCGCTTCCACCGCTGCGACCGAAAACGATGCCGACGCCGACGTGCTGCTGTTGGTGACCAGTGCGGTCGAGGAGGCAATCCCGCTGAGGACCCGAGTACCCGCGGGTGACGCCAGAGTCGCTGTAACGGTGGCGGTATCGGCCTGGACTGCCGCCATGCCTACGAGGGAGACCGAGAGCAGTATTGCTAGCAGGATCGTGAACTTGATTCTCTTCATTTTGGATCCTTTCGGGAGGATCCTGGTGAGCACCACCAGGATTCATCTGACTACAAGGAGTGTCGGTCCCGCGGGGATGCGTCTACATAGCTAGAAATAGTTATCTTGGGGGCGGTGCGGTAACTAGCCTTTCGGCTCGCCTAGGCCAGTGCTCGAGTAGCGTTCGCGCTGCAGCGTGACCATGAAATTTAGAGCGAGGTGTGTCTTGGCGATGAACAACCCAAGGCCAATGCCGCCCTCATCATGGACGCGAGTATCGACCTCTTCGCCCTGGCCAAATTTGTCGAAAATGCCGGATATGTCGGAAGGTAGACCCACTCCCTCGTCCTCGACTACGACCTCCACTTGCCCGCCTTTCGTGCGGGCGGAGATAAAGATGTCACCCCCCGTTGGCGAGTATTTGACCGCGTTTTCGAGCAGTTGGCTAAAGGCCCGGTCGAATCCCTTCACGTCCACCTTCGCCACCAGGGAGAGTTCAACTTCCGTTCTGAAGGTATGCAGCGGCGTTAGTGACCGGTGGTGCTCCACCGACGTCGCGATTGCAGGCGCTATATCGACCGACCGTACTGAAGCTGCCGAGGCGATCCCCGCTTCGAGTTGTGCGCCTACCAGAAGCCTTTCGACAAGGTTGTCCAGGTTCCGGGCCTGCCCGCCGATCGTGGTCACGAGTTCAAGTTTTTTGTCATCGGTGACGTCGTCCCAGCGGCTGAGCAAAGTTTGACTGAACCCTCGGATGGCCGTCAGCGGCGTGCGTAACTCGTGACCTGCTATCGCTAGAAAGGATCGCTTGACGTGCTCGCTGCGAAATTCCGCCTTACGCCATTTGCGTTGGAGAAGCCCGCCCACCACGAGCAGGATGATTAGCAAAGCGGCGATCACCGCCCCGGCTGCGCGGCTCTGACCAGTCGTGGAAGCGAAAAAGTCTCGCGCCTCCTGAGTCAAGATCAGGCTCCATCCCCGATCAACTCTGCTAAAGGAGGCAAACGTCGATACCTTGCCTTGACCTAGATATACGACTGAGCCTGACCCTAGAGTTGAAGCGAGGCGTGCTGGCTCAGCGAGGTTCTCATTGGGCGTCACGTTCTTTTGGGGACGGAGCCAAGGTCGTTCCTTCGGCGTCGACAAGGAAAACCTGCGCGCCTTGCGGGACCGGGATGGAGGCGAGACTGTCGGCAAAGGGTCCCTCAAGCAATCTTGTGGATGCGTCTAGGGCCCCCGACACTTTTCCGGTCTGATCTTTGAGCGGTGTCGCCACTGCGATCAGGTCGATCCGCGTCAGGCTGTCTTTGTGCATAGACGAGACTGTGGCGTCGCCGGACAATGCGGTCTGGACCCAGGGAGACTTCCGATCCAGGTTCATAAGGGCCGCATCGGGACTCGACGTAGCAACCACGCGGCCGGCGAGATCGACGACATACGCGCCCGCATCAAATGCAGATGCCGCCGGAAGCATTCGATCCAGCGTCGAGCGTGCATCGGTCGCTGCGCCACGCGAACTGGGCCACGGCTGCAAGGCGGTTGCAAGGGCGTCAGCCTGGGCGCGCGCGGCCCTGAACCAGCTTTCCAACGGCCCTGCCGACGCCGCCGTGGTCTCGACGCGGGCGGCCTTGACGAGGAACTCACGCAGGGGTAACGCCTGTCTATCCACAAATTCAAACGATGCGACGCCGATCACTACTGCGACGACGACGACCACTAGGGCTCGAAGGGCCCCAAGGAGCCTTTTCGTGGACTCAGTTTGACTTAGCTGATCGGGTCGAGACCGAGTAGCTGCTGGGCCAGAGTCACGAGCTGGTCTAGATTGGTCTTGACCAAAAAGGCGTCTGCCGCCTCTGAACCGACCTCGTTGCGGATGTGATCGAAACCTGTGAACAGGATGATCTTTGAACTTGGGGACGCCGCCTTGAGAAGCGGAGCGGCCTCGAGCCCGGTGTAGCGGCCATCGATTAGGTGATCGAGGATGATCAGTTCGGGTTTTATCTGCATGACCATCTCAATAGCGTCAGTTGCGGTTTCCGCCTCCGCGATGACCTCAAGCCGGGGATCGGCTGCCAGAGTCACGCGCACTAGCATCCGCAGGTCCGGGTCATCATCAACTATGAGAGTTTTCAAGGAATGGGCGCCTCCGATTCGCTCGACTTGATTATCGACCCAGGATGGTGACGCCTGAAACCTTACCCCCCCCTACGCCCCCGAACCCCCCGGTCTGCGCACGACGTGGACGGCGGTCGCCTTGAAGCCCGTCCAGATCTGATCACCGATGCCGATCCCCAATTCTCGAAATGTGGGCCGGGTGACCAGGGCAACCAACGGCACCTCGCCGTCGATCCGCAATTTCATGATGGCCCCCAGCGAGATTGCTTCGACCAGTTGACCTTTAAAGCGGTTGCGAGGACTGGTGCCCGGTGGTGGCTTAGTCCAAACTGAAACTTCCTCGGGCCTTATCAGGACATAAACACTGGCGCCCTCGGCCAGGCCGGTAGCCGCCTCGATTTCGACGCTGCCGGCCTTCAACTGAGCTAGGCCCTCGTCGTTGGAGGTGATTGTTGCTGCAATCACATTGTCTGCCCCGACAAGGGGTGCCGCCTCGACGTTGCCGGGTTCTGCAAAGACTTCCATGGTTTTTCCGTATTGCACCAGCCGACCCTCGCTCACTAACGCGAGGTCGTCGGACATGCCGAGTGCCTCGGCTCGGTCGTGAGTGACCCAAATGCAAGCGCACCCTGTCCGCGAAGTGAACTTGCGAAGTGCAAGCGCCAGCGATTCGCGCATTGGCTCGTCGACGTGGACGAGGGGTTCATCGAGAAATAAGATCTCGGGCTCTACCGCAAGCGCCCGCGCAAGATTCACGCGCTGGGCTTCGCCCCCCGAGAGTTCACCGACTTCGCGGTCTTCGAACCCGTCCAGCCCAACAAGTGCCAAGGCTTCCTCCGCGCGCACCAGACGTTGACGCTTGTGGGTCCTTCTGATCTGCAGGCCCCACTCGACGTTTCGTAAAACCGTGCCCCGGAACAAAGTGGCGGTCTGCATGGCCGCTGCCATCCGCCTTCGGGATGCAAGATCGTGCGTTTTTGCGGAGCGGCCATCGACCAAAACTTGGCCCTCGTCGGGTCTTTCGACCAGCGCAAGGAGTCGCAGAAGCGTACTCTTGCCCGCGCCCGAGGGCCCCATGATCGAAAGGACACGCCCGCGCTGGACGCTGATATTCGGAATGTCGAGAGTCAGGGCCCGCGCGTATCTGCGTAGCAGACCCGTCCCCTCTAGAAGGATGCTCATCGCGAGCGCCCCGCTGTCTGTGCGCGCGTAAAGAGGATGTTCACGAAAAGTATTGCCACGAGCAGAATGACAGCGAATGCCATGGCCCGGGAGAAGTTTCCGAGCCGGGTTTCCAGGACGATGGCCGTGGTCATCGTCCGTGTGTAGTTCTTGCCGCCCACCAACAGGTTGCCGCCCGTGATTAGAATCGCCCCGACTTCAGAGATCGTTGCCCCGAATCCGGCGATTACCGCCGCAAAGAGCGACGCCCGCGCCTGTCCTGCTAGAAGCTTTGCTTCCTGCAACCTGCTCGCTCCCAGTGACCGCGCTTGAATCTTGATCGACGCGGGCAGCGCGCTAATCGACGCCATCGTGATTCCTGCAATGAGCGGGGCAGCGAGAGGCACCTGCGCGATGACCATCGCCGCGGGAGTGAACAGAAGTTGGGCGTCACCGAAGACGCCGTTGTTACGAAGGACCATGAAAGTTGCTAGGCCCGCGACAACCGGCGGCAAGCCCATCGCCGCATTCACCAGAGTCAAAAAACCCAGCCGTCCAGCGAAGCGAGTTGTGCCGAGCAATATTCCAAGAGGAAGGCCGATCACCACGGCGATCGCCAGGGACGCGAACGCTACTTTGAAGGAAAACCAGATGACCGAAAGCGTGTACGGATCGCCGCTCAGAATCAGATCGACTGCATCGCGGAGCGCATCGGGAATCACTGCGCCACCGGTTCAAACAGTGAGCCAAATCGATCTTTGCCGAAGGAGTCGATGACGGTTAGAGATTCCGGCGACACAAGCCACTGGGCCAGAGTGCCCGCGGCTTTACTCCGCGCCGACGCGACCGGGATGACGCTGTAGAGGTTGACCAAGGTCTTGTCCTTTGAGAAAAGGATTTGGAGCGAAGGCTTCGTTGCTCTGAGCGTGGCGGTGTCGGTCAGGATGTACGCGCTTTTCTCGGCCGCAATGACCAGAGTTTCGGCCATTCCGGCCCCGGCTTCGTAATACCAATCGCCGCCCGGTGCGATGGCCGCCTCATCCCAAACGCTCAGTTCACGTCGGTGCGTTCCCGATTCGTCGCCCCGAGAGATAAAGGGCACGCGGGACGTAGCGATTCGCGTGAATGCCTCGGCCGCACCGCTAGATTCACTAACGGAGGCTGGGTCATCGCTTGGGCCGGCCACCACAAAATCGTTTCGCATGATGGTTGTGCGCGACAGACCATGTCCTTGCGCCATGAACGTCGCTTCATCTTGCGGTGAGTGAACGAGCAAGACATCGGCGTCGCCGCGCCGTCCCAAATCGAGAGCCTCTCCGGAACCCACGGCAACTACTTTGACTCGCAACCCCGGATGACCACTCTCGAACTCCGCCGTCAATGTATCCAGCAGACCTGAGTCTTGAGTGCTCGTGGTGGAAGCGAGCACGATGACATTGTTTGACGCAAGGCCGGGAGCGCATGCCCCAAGCAAAGCAAACAATAAGAGAATCCAGCGATTCACTCGACTCCAATAAGGGCGGGCAGGTCTGCCCATGACCCAAGGACGGCGTCGGCCTCGTCGCCAGTGGTGTCTTCATTGCCGTAGCCGTCGTCGTGCACGCCGATGAATCGGATCGTCGCCATCCCCGCCTCGCGGGCGCCGGCAATATCGGTGCGTCGTAGATCTCCAATGTGTATCGCTGCTTCGCTCGCCGCTCCTGTGGCAGCAAGCGCGGCCTGAAAAATTCTCGGAAATGGTTTCGGCTTTCCCACTTCGTCGGAGAACAGGTAATGGTCGAGTTCGATGCCGTGAGTGGACAGGAACTCCCGAATGATGCGGCCCGGGGTCATGCCGGTATCGCAGATGAGCGCAGTCGGGATTCCCGCGGTGCGAAGAACTGTGAGGGTATCGGCAGCGCCTTCGACTTGCCGGGTTCCCACATGACGCAATGCAGTTTGCAGTCCCTCGGTCAATTCGCCAAGAAGGGCCTCATCTTCGGGAAAAGGTAGTTGCGCAGCTATCCACTGGGCAGCCCCTAAGGGTCCATAGGGTTCGCCTTTCCTCCAGGTGGCCACGTGCCTCCGCCAGGCGGCATCGACTAATTCGGCGGCTCTGCCCAGATCGAGATCCAGGCCACGTTTGACGGCGGCCGCTTGCAATGCCTGGGCCCTGATTGCCATGGTGCGTTGCTGGTCGGGTTCATCGATGAGCGTTCCCCAACAGTCGAAAGTGACGGCCTCTGGGGGTCTGGGGAGTTCCACCAAGCGATTCTAGCCCCACCCCACGGGGCCCCACCCCCACGGGGGGCGCGTGTCTCAAAAATTGGTAAATCGCCTGGTAAAATCTGAGACACGCGCCCCCGCTCTAGGCACATTTGGCAAAATCTGAGACACGCGCCCCC
>CAZCSK010000033.1:0-26930 GCA_964501265.1 uncultured Actinomycetes bacterium | reverse complement strand
GCACATTCTTCGAGGACCTTATTCGCAAGTACTTCCTCGACAACTCGCACCGCGTACGCATAATTGTCGAACCCGACCAGGAGCGCGAGGAGAAGCTGCTGAAAGCCGAGAACGACAAACTTGCAAAGATCGAGTCGTCCCTGACCGAGGCCGACCGCAAGAAAATCCTCGAGGACTCAAAGGCGCTGAAAAATCTGCAGGAGAGCCAACCCGACATCGCGGTGCTGCCGACTCTGGAACTGTCCGACATCCCGATGGACTTTGAGGTCATCCAGGAGACCATCGAGGAAATCGGCGGCGCGCGTGTTGGCCTGTTTTCTCAACCGACGAACGGGCTTACCTATATCGACCTTGCGGCCGACTTCTCGAGCCTGGACGATCGACTGAAGGATTGGCTCGCGTTGTTCGGGTATGCATTGACGCAAAGCGGAGCGGGAGCAAGCGACTATCTTCAATTAGCCGAGCGCATCGACTCCTACACCGGGGGAATCGGCGCAGGCGCAAGCGCTCGTGCGATCGCAGGCAAAGATGATTTCCGCCAGATGTTAGTGGTTTCCGGCAAGGCGCTGGCTCGCAACCATAAGCCATTTGTTGCCATTCTCAAAGACATTTTTTCGGCCCCCGACTTCACGCCCAAGCGCCTTAAGGATTTGATCGCGCAGCTCAAGGCGCAGTACGACACCGCAGTTTCGTTTAACGGGTTGCAGTTTGCCATGTCTACGGCGGCGGCAAAACTGAGTGCCCAAAAGCAACTCGAGGAGCGCCTCGGGGGCCTTCGCCAGTACACGGTCCTCAAGGAACTGGCGCAGCGGTCAGAGGACGAACTGGCTGACGTTATCGTCGACTTGAACGCCATCAAGGATCATCTTTTTAGAAGCGGCGGTCTTCAGATCTGCGTGACCACTGATGAGAAGAATTTCCCCGAGGTCCGCGAACTTCTGGAAGATGCGTTGAAGGCATTGCCGCAGGCCGCCGTTGAAGGTAAGCCCGCCCAAGCCGATCTTCCAAAAATCGTGCATGAAGCAAAGACGATCGCCGTACCCGTCGCGTACAACGCTCGGGTCGTGAAGACGGTTGAGTTCACCCACGCGGACGCACCGGCTCTGTTGGTGCTATCGCAGCACCTGAGTTCCAAGTATTTCATCAGAGAGCTCCGCGAGAAGCGGGGAGCCTACGGGGCACAGGCCCTCTTCGCCCGTGAGGGCGGATACTTCATGTTCATCACGTCTCAAGATCCCAACATTGCCGGAACGTTCGACATATTCAAGCAGGGAGTAGCCGAGATCATCGACAACGGCGTAGAACCTGCCGATCTGAAGGAGGCAATTCTGTCTGCTTGCGGAGCGGTCGACCCCCTGTCGTCGCCCGACACGAAGGGTCGCACGCGTTTCTTCGGTGACCTCGCGGGATACACGCTGGCGCTTCAAAAAGAGTTCAAGAAGAAACTGCTCGAAGTGACCGAAGCCGACGTTCGCAGGGTCGCTAAGGACCATCTTCTCAACGAGGGGGCGATGGCGACCGTAAGCAATCCCGACAAGGTTGAGGAGGCCAACCAGCAAATGGGGGGAATTTTCGAAGTCTCCGCAATCTAACATTAGCAAAGGAGTCGGGATGGGCAAGTCGATCGAAGTCGGCACGCAGTTGCACGGTTTCAAAGTTGACCGCAAAGAACCACTCGAAAACCTGCAGGGCACGTTCTACGAACTGACCCACTCGGGCACCGGCGCGCGGTACATCCATATCGAGGCTCCCGACGACAACAATCTTTTCAGCGTTATCTTCCCAACGGTTCCGAAGGACTCGACTGGCGTGGCCCACATACTGGAACACGTTGCGCTCCAGGGGTCTGAGCGATTTCCAGTCGATAACATGTTCACATCGATGACGACGCGTTCGCTCAAGACTTTTATGAACGCGTCCACAAGTGGGGACTCCACTCAGTATTACTACTCCACCCGCAACGAAAAAGATTACTTCAACCTGATGGACATCTATCTCGACGCAGCGTTCTTTCCGCTGCTCGATGAACTCGCATTCAAGCAGGAAGGTCACCGTCTCGAGTTCGCAGTGCTCGGTGATCCCACTTCCGAACTCAAGTTCTCGGGAGTGGTGTTCAATGAGATGAAGGCTCAGATGGCCACACCGATCTATCTGATGTTCCGCGCCCTCAGCCAAACCCTGCATCCTGATCTTACGTACGCGAACAACTCCGGCGGGGATCCTGAGTTCATCCTCGACCTCACATGGGAGAACTTGAAGCGCTTTCACGCCGAGCACTACCACCCATCAAACAGCTACTTCTTTACCTACGGAAATATCCCTCTGGAGCGCAACCTGGAATGGATCGAAGAGAAAGCTCTTTCGAGGTTTCGACGTAGCAACGTCGACACGCGCGTGCCCGATCAGGAGCGGTTCGCCTCGCCTCGGGAGTACGAAGCCACGTATCCGCTGGCCATGCAAGAGGACCCAAACAAAAAGTGCCAGCTCCTGGTGTCGTGGGCAACGACACATCTCGGCAACTCATTTGAGGTCTTTGCCCTGGATGTTTTGGAGGAGGTGCTGATAGGCAATGCCGCCTCACCGCTGCGCAAGGCTCTGATCGATTCGGGTCTCGGAGAGGCGCTGGCTGACCTCTCGGGATTCATACCGATTTACAGGGAGCCGGCATTCAGCGCGGGGCTCAAGGGCATCCGCAAGGAGGATGCCGACGCCGTCGAGAAAATCGTCCTTGATACCTTGACTGAACTTGCCGACGAAGGAGTCGACCAATCTCAAGTCGACGCTGCCATTCACCAACGAGAGATCCGAGGCCGCGAGATTTCCAACGCCGGGAGGCCCTATGCGCTGCGTTTGTTCGGTCAGCTCAAGGGCGCGTACATGTACGACGGCGATCCATACAGATCGCTTCGTTTCGACGATGACTTGGCGCAGTTGCAGGCCGAGCGCGCAGCAGGACCGTTTTTCGAGAACCTGATCCGGCGGTTCCTTCTTGACAACCCCCATCGGGTTCGTATCCTGCTCGCTCCAGATCAGGATCTAGAAGAGAGCCGCAACGCGAAAGAGAAAGCCCGTCTTGAGAAAGTGCGCGCGAGCCTTTCCGACTCGGACATCGCCAAGATCATCGAGGATTCTGTGGCTCTGAAGAAGTCGCAGGATTCAAGGCAAGACCTATCCTCCTTGCCAACGCTGGAACTTGTCGACGTTCCGATGACATTTGAGGACATCGGCCACCAGATCGAACAGATCGGCGGGGCAAGGGTAGGGTTCTTTCCGCTCCCGACCAACGGGCTGTCCTACGTCGACTTCCAGTTCTCGTTCAGCCGCCTCCCCGACCACCTGAAGAACACTCTGCCGCTATTCGCGTACGCGCTCACAAATTCGGGCGCCGGCGATGACGATTACTTGAAGATGGCGGCGCGCATCCAAAGCGCGACCGGCGGCGTAGGGGCGGGGGCCCATACGCGAAGTCTGTCGACGGGTGAGGGTTTCCTTCAAAGTTTCAACATGAGCGGCACGGCGCTCGCCCGTAATCATGTGCCCATGATGGCAATATTCAAAGACATTCTCTCGGCGGTTAAATTCGAACCCCACCGGTTAAAGGATCTAATCGGCGAGCGCAAGGCCACAACCGAATCGTCGGTTGTGGCGTCTGGCCATATGTACAGCTACTCTCTGGCTTCATCAAAACTTGACAGCCTGGGCGCCCTCAACGAGCGTCTTAACGGACTCAGCCAGTTGGCCGACTTAAAGGACCTCGCGAATCTCGACGAATCAGGACTCTCGAAAGTGATCGGGGACCTGAACGCGATCAAGAGCCATTTGTTCCGCAATGCTGCGGTCCAGATCTGCGTCACTACCGAGGAGAAGAATATTCCCGAGATTCGCAAACTCGTGGAGGAGATCCTTGACGCCCTGCCAGGAGAGACATCCGCCGAGGAGCTGTCGAAAACCGAAGCGCCCGCTCTAGGAAATATAGCCCGCACGACCTCCGTGCCGGTGGCATACAACGCGAAGGCTATGAAGGTCGCGACTTTTACGTCGAAGGACTCGCCCGCGCTCATGGTTTTGAGCAGACTAATGGACGCCAAATATCTGCATCGTGAGATTCGCGAAAAGGGCGGGGCGTATGGAGGGTTCTCTACATACAACCGCGAGGGCGGAGTGCTGGCGCTCTTGTCATATCGCGATCCACATATCGCGCGCACGCTCGATGTCTACAAGAAGGCGGCCAAGTGGGTTCAGTCAGATGAGTGGAACGCCCAAGATCTGAAAGAAGCCATTCTAGTGGGCTGCGGACAGGTCGATCCGCTGACGTCGCCCGACACGAAAGGGCGCAGTCGGTTCTTCGACGATATTGCTGGGTACACACTTGAGCTGAAGGCTGATTTCAAGAAGCGCCTTCTCGGGGTAACCGCTGACGACATTCGAAGGGTTGCAAATGACTATTTGAGCCGGGAGGCAGCGATCGCAACGATTTCAAGCGTGGAGAAAGTCGAAGAGGCTAACCAAGAACTTGGCAACATTTTCGCTGAAGTGAAGCCAATCTGAACGAACTGGAATTAGCGCGCGACCTCGCGGACATCGCGGACGAAATTTCTCTGCGGTATTTTCAGCATGCTCCTGCTGTGACCATAAAGGCTGATGGCACGATTGTAACCGAGGCCGATCGAGAGATCGAGGCGACTCTTCGAAAGCGCATCGGTGAAGTCTTTCCAGGCCACGCGATCTTGGGTGAAGAGGAAGGCCTGATCGGTGATCGTAGCGCTCCCATGTGGGTTCTCGACCCAATCGACGGAACCAATAACTTCGCGGCCGGCATCGGAGTATTTGCGACTCTCATTGGCCTTCGAATAGACGGCCGCACCGAAGTGGCGGTAGCGGCCGCCCCAGCGCTCGGTGAAAGATACGAAGCGGCTCGCGGTGGCGGCGCTCGCATGAATGGCCGACCGATTTCTGTGAGCCAAGTGTCCGACCTTGCCGAGGCGACGGTGTGCTTCGGCTCATATCGCCGCATGCTTCGCCACGGCTACGGTGACGCGATTGAAGAGATACTGCGAACGTGCAAACGCGACCGGGGCTTTGGCGACTTTTGGGGCCATATGCTCGTAGCGCGGGGTGCCGTCGAAGCCATGGCTGAACCTGCGTTGTCTTTCTGGGATGTTGCTCCGCTCGAAGTGATTGTGGAGGAGGCGGGCGGGAAGATGACAACATTCGCCGGCAATCAGTACCCAGAATCTGGAGAGGGAGACCGCAGCGTCATCTCCTCAAATGGTCTGCTCCATGACGAATTGGCCTCGACCCTATTGAGCGCCAAGCCCTCGACTTCGTAAGGCATACTGAACTTCGGCCCCCATCGACCAGCGGCCTAGGTCACCACTCTTTCAAGGTGGTAACACGGGTTCGAATCCCGTTGGGGGCACGGACAAAACCCGTGTAAACATTGGTACTGAGCCCGTCCTCGGACTCCAATTTCCACTTTCATCAGGCTGCGCAGGAACCCGTATCCGCGCTTGCTGCGGCCTTGGCACTCTCGACACGCGGCCCCACCTCCCCCGCGGTGAGCGCGTAAGCGATAGGCCTGAAAGCAGACTTTGAAAAGATAACCCCAATCACTTCCCCTTCTACCGTGACGAGCGGGCCGCCAGAATTGCCGGGATGGATGTCGGCCTTCAGGCGATATACGCGCCTACTGACAAGCTTGCGAGAATAGATGTCTCTTCCAACAGCGGTGATCTCATCTATGACCGCTGCTGGAACCCCACGAAATTGCCCCCCTCCCGGAAATCCGAGAGCGGCTGCTCCAGTTCCCGCGGGGACGGATCCCTTGAACCGTAAAACAGGGCCGGCGAGCCCCGAGACCCTGAGCACAGCCACGTCCGTTTCAGGGTCGAAAAGCACCGTCGTGGCAGGGTGCGAGCCTTTGCCATCCTGGACAAGCGGCCTCTTGATCCCTGCGACGACGTGTGCGTTCGTGACGACCGTACCTGGTGCGGCAACGAAGCCCGAGCCGGTCAGGATCCCCCCGCATCCGGACCCTACAATCTTGACTGTCGAGCGCCGTGCCACCGCCACGGCCGCACGCACAACCGGATCTGGGGGGAGGGCAACATCCTTGCCGGGCGCTGGCTCCAGCTCTGCGAAGACGTCGGGAACTCCGGCGGCGTCGAGGAGCCTGCGCATCCGGGAGAACACTGAAGGGGCGGGCGGCAGCGCCCCATTCAATGATGCGACGATCTTGGACCGGTGAATCCCCTTTGAGATCTGTTCCGCCGGAACGGAGGCAAGCATTCCGGCGATTAGCCAAACCACAAGGAGAGTCGACAGAGCCGATACCCCGCCTCCGACCGCGCCGTCCAAGGGGCCCAGTCGTTTTCGTTTTAGGTGACCTGAAAAACGAGATCCGACGCTCCGGCCCGCCGCGGCCAGGACGGAGGCGGTTCCAAAGACCACGAGCAAAGACACCAGGATCTTGGCTCCAGAGGTCGAGCTTAGACGAACTGCTCGAGGCGCTATGAGTGAGCCGAGCCATAGCCCCGCGGCAAACCCGCCGAAGCCCATCACCTGGACTGCCCCTCCCCGCCTGATCCCTTCCCCGATCGAGGCGATGACGGCAACGATGATCAGCAGATCAATTAGATTCAGAGTCCCACCTGGTGGATCTTCAGAAGGTTAGTCTGTGCTTTACCGACTGGCGTGGAGGCGACCATCAATACCCTCGTCCCTTTGGGTAGTAAGCCGTCCCCCAGAAGTCGACGGTCCATCGCGCGGATCATGTCATCGGTGTTCGCTGGGTAGTCGCACTGCACCGGGATTACGGCACGGAGCAAAGTGAGCCATCTCAAAACCTGCGGGTCTTGCGAGAATGCAAACACCGGAACGTGGGGCCTGAACGCGGATAGCAGGCCCGCGGTGCGTCCGGTTCGGGTAAAACAAGCTATGGCACCTATGTTCGGATCGCGCTTTGTCAAGGTCGCTGCCCCCTGAGCGATCGCCTCGACATCTGACTTGGGGGGCGGCTGCCTCCGGTCCCAGACATAGCCCAGTCCCATGCTCTCCGCAGCCCCGAGGATGCGACTCGCCGCCTGCACCGCCTCGACTGGAAAGGATCCGATTGCCGTTTCTGCAGACAGGAGTATCGCATCCGTACCGTCGAGTACGGCGTTGGCGACGTCGCTCGCCTCGGCCCGGGTCGGCCGAGGCGCGTGGACCATCGACTCGAGCATCTGAGTAGCCACAATTGAAACGATGCCCGCTTCGCCTGAACGTCGGAGCATGTCCTTTTGCACCACAGGCACTTCCTCGAAGGGGATCTCGACTCCCAGATCACCGCGCGCAAGCATGATCGCGTCGGCGTCAAGAAGGATCGCGTCAACTTCCTCGATCGCGGACCGAGTCTCGAGTTTGGCGATCAACTTCACAGGGCGAGCGCCAACAAGTCTGCGCAGCTCTCGCACATCCTCGGCCCGCCTCACGAACGATTGAGCCACAAAGTCTGCGCCCAACCCCAAGGCGCGCTCCAAGTCGCCTACGTCCTGATCCGTAATGGCGGGCGTTGAGAGCCTCTCGGCCGGAATGTTGACGCCGGCATGAGAGCGAATGATTCCTCCCTTAACGATTTCGGTAGTTACGTCCTTGCCCACATCGATCACTCTCAGCTCCGCAGCGCCGTCCGCCAGCAGTACTCGGTCACCGGTTCGAAGGTCCTTCGCTAGCGCAGGGGAATCGACGCGGGCCCCGCCCGAGTCTCTGCGGTCCCCCGTCGTGTAAAGCACAAACTCCTGCCCGCGCGCAAGTTCGAGCTCGCCACCGTAGACCTCACCAAGGCGCACTTTAGGGCCGGCAAGGTCAACGAGAATCCCAATAGGCCTACCTGCCTCGTCTGCACATTTACGAATCGTCTCAAACGCATGAGCGTGATCTGTTTCAGTCCCATGAGAAAAGTTGATGCGAGCCACGTTCATTCCCGCGTCAATCAACTCGCGTATCCGACCAATGCTTGCGGGACCGATCGTGGCGACGATCTTCGTTCGTCGCATCGGCGGCAGCTCCCTCACTCCTCCCATGAGATTATCCTACCCATCGGGATATTTCGAACATGCGATAGACTAGTTTTGGTTTCAATCGAGGAAGGGATAAACAATGGGTTGCATCATGGTGGTGCGTTTCCGTGGACATGCGAACACCGCGTGCCCCCCGCAGCGCCAAACCCCGAGCCCGCGGGCGCCACGCACTTAAGAGCCGCCGCTTCGCCGCCGAGCTGGTTGAGTCAGCTGGAATTTCCGGTTCAGATCTTGTAATCGAGATCGGCGCAGGCAGTGGAAAGATCACTGAAGAGCTTGCTGCTCGTGCGCGCACGGTGCTGGCCGTCGAGCTTGATCTGGTCCTGGCAACTCGGCTCCTGGAAAGATTCGAGGCGCGCAATAATGTCGTGGTCGCCGTCGGGGATGCTCTCGCATTGCCCCTTCCGGCCGAGTCGTTCCGCGTCTTTGGCAACATTCCTTTCGCCATTACGACAAGCCTTCTTCGGCGTTTACTTGACGACCCCAGTACGTCCATGCAAAGAGCGGACGTGATGGTTCAGATGGGAGCAGCGATCAAGCGCACACGTGTGCGACCGTCTCGCATGCTCAATCTGTCCTGGGGGCCATGGTGGGAATTTCGAATTGCCCGGCGCATACCATCAAATTGCTTCGAGCCGAGGCCCTCGGTAGAAGCAGCCCTTCTGACGGTCTCTAAGCGGGAGATTCCGCTGCTGCCGGCCCAGGACCGCGACGCCTTTACGAACTTTTTGAAGCAGAGCTTTTCCGAAGGCGGCTTCGCCTCTGACCTTAACCTCGATCAGTGGTTGGATTTGTATCTGGCGTCCAAATGAAATATTTCGCTACGGCCATTCAGGGACTAGGTTCCGTGTTGCGCGAAGAACTGGCCGGTGCCGATGGCGTTGGCGGGATCTTCGAAACGGAGTTTGATGGACGCAACGACATAGTTGCGTTTGATGCACGCTCTTTTAACTCACAGCAATTGAGGACTTGCGAGGACGTTTACGTCCAAGTGAGCGAGGCGTCATCCAAAGACAGTGCCGTCTTCCTGGCACGCGAACTCTGTGCGCACAACCTTCTAGAGAGATCACTGTCGGTCTATGCGACTCATGCCAAGGCTCTGAAGACCCGAATGACATTTCGAGTCATAGCAAGAGTTCTGTCGGAAGCCAAGTTCATGCGGACCGAACTCCGGGACGCTATGGACGCCGCCATTTCTTCAACGCGCCCGCGCTGGATCCACGCCGATCCGGCCGAACTCGAATTCTGGGTGCTTGAGACCAAGCCAGGCTTGCACCGTCTGGGACTCCGACTCACCGGTGCCGAGATGCGTCACAGGGCGGGGAGAATAGTCGAACGACAGGGTGCCACCAAACCCACCTTGGCGGCCGCAATGGTCTTTCTCGCGGGTCGTCCCTCGGGCCTTCCTTTGCTCGATGCAACTTGTGGCACGGGCACTATTCTGCGCGAGGCCCTTGCGTCCGACTGGAGCGCCGTCGGCTCAGACATCGACCAGTTAGCGGTGGATGCAGCCGCGTCAAATTTGCAGGACGTTCGACTGATCGTCGCCGATGCGTTGCAATTGCCGTTTGCCCCTCATAGTTTCGGAGCAATCGCCTGCAACCTGCCCTTTGGGAAGCAGTACCGAGTGCAAGGAACGCTTGAAGAGTGGCTGCACAACATTTTCAAAGAGTTCGTTCGGGTAAGTCGCGTCGGCGCGTCGATCGTACTGCTGATCCCGTCGACCGAGTCGTTCACTGATGCCCTAGCTAAGCAGGCAGAACTACGGTTGATTCGGCAGAACAACCTGCGCCTGCTGGGCGAAACAACTGCATTGTGGGAGCTGCGACATGAGTAGAGCGCACACCTGCCCTAACTTGTGCGCATCCAGTCGAATGCAAGAAAACCTGGGCTCCGGCGCTGGGAACGCCATGCTCCCTCGGGTGGGCGATTGAAAGTTGCGATGACGCGCAAGTCTCTAAGCCGAGGCTCACCTATCTCAACCCACTGCGTGAAAGCTCCCTCGAGAGCTTTCTGCGCCTCGGCCCTCCCGCGTGCTTCCAACCGGAAGAGTCTCTTGCCACCCCGCAGGAAAGCTAGCGAATTTCCGTCAACACTGATGACCGCCAAGCTGGAAGCTCCCGGAATATGTATGGAAACAAGAGGGTACGAATCGACGGCCAGCGCAACGAAGACTTCAAAATCTTGGCGCCCAGGGGCCGGATCGAGTAATAAAATCCGCGGCTTGGATGCGAGCAACGCAGCCAAGTTCTTCCTAGCCCCAGCGGACATGCTCGCAATTGCCTGCCCGCTTATGGTCCCAAATGAAATTTGCCTTCCGCTAACGTGCGCCCCAGCGTAGATGGCGTTGCCCTGCTCGAAACTGGGATCCCCCGGTCTCGCGCGAAGGCTCATGAAGCTGCCGGGTATTACTGATTTCGACTCCAGGCGCGACCCCATCCTCACGAACGTCACGACTGCCTGCGGCCGAAACTCCGTCTTGGCAAGGATCAGGGGAAGTTGCAGCAAACCACCCTCGCTCAGTTGATGAATCCAGGACCGTGGGATGTCTCTCGAGCTTGCGGTCACGATGATTCGGTCGTAGGGAGCCCCGGCCTCCCAACCCTGACGACCGTCGCCGGCGACAACCTTGACGGAATAGCCCCCTTTGCTTAAGCCCCGCCTGGCCTTCTTCACCAAATCGGGCTCGAGGTCGACGGTTACGATTTTCCCATTGGCTCCGACAACCGTCTTCATCAGGGCCGCGTTATAGCCAGTGCCTGACCCGATCTCGAGGACCTTCATTCCTGGACGCAGATCGAGTTGCTCGATCATGTGCGCCATCATCGCCGGCTGCGATGATGAACTGATTGGGATGCCTTGGGAGTCTCTCTTTGTGGGAAGGGCAACGTCCTTATAAATAGATTCCAGTCCCTCGGCCTCAGCGACCTCTGGGACGAAGAGTTCTCGAGGCACCGATAGGAAAGCACGCCGAATAGGCTCGGACACCAGAGAGCGGTTCTTCTCCAAGTGCTCGACGAGCCTCTTGCGCAGCGCAACTGAGCTTGCCGCCATTCCCACCCCTATCTTGCCCCATTCAAAAGTCGATAGAAGCCGGGTTGAGCGCAGGCGATGTAGCCTTTGATCAATGGACGAACAAGATCCCAAGACGCTCGCCGAATGGAGGAGCCATTGGCAGGATGAGGGCGACGCCGCTTACCTCTACCGGGTACTCGCCCGTGTGGAAACGGACCCAAAAAAGCGCGACATCTTCGCACGCCTCGCCGTCGTCGAAGATCAGCATGTGGCCGTATGGGCCGACGTTCTCGCCAAGCAGGGCACGACACTTCCCGCCGAAGTAACCCCGTCGATGCGGGCCCGCGTACTGGCCTGGGTCGGTCGCAAGTTCAGCCCCTCAGTTCTCGTTTCTCTCCTCCTGCGCGAAGAGGGTCAGGAGGTAAAAGGTTACCTGCGGCTTCACACCGAAAGCGAGCCCGGTGCGGCAAAAAGCGCAGCGCTCACATTGGCTCATGAGTCGGCCGAACACGCCGAGAATCTCCGCATCATGGCAGGAAAGGAAGGCGAGGCTTGGCACCGCACCAGCTCGGGCGGATTCCTTCGGAACATTATTTACGGCTTCAACGACGGACTCACAGCTAACTTTGGTCTCGTGGCCGGTGTAATCGGCGCGACCGGCGTCACCGGCGCCACGGACATCATTCTCGTGTCGGGAATAGCCGGAAGTGTGGCCGACGCCCTCTCGATGGGTGCATCGGGCTATCTCGCGGCAAAGAGCGAACTTGAGGTTTATGCGCATGAGATCGAGGTCGAGAGGCAAGAGTTAGAACTGATGCCCGAACTCGAAGAGAAGGAACTGGCGCTGATCTACGAAGCTAAGGGGGTCAGCGCCGAGCAGGCCGAAGCGATGGCCCGTGAGATCATGCGTTCGCCGGAGCGGGCGCTAGAGGAGAAAGTCCGTGAGGAACTTGGGATCGGTGAGGCCCACGCCACGCCCTTGCGAGAAGGCTGGATAACTGGACTCGCAACCGCGATCGGCGCTTTACTGCCCGTCTTTCCGTTTTTGCTCTTCGAGGGACTGACTGCGATCTGGCTCGCGTTCGCGATCGCGATGGTCTCGCACTTTGGAGTCGGCGCCGCCCGAAGCCTGTTCACCGGACGGGGAATCTTCCGAAGCGGCTTCGATATGTTCGTAGTCGGCCTGGGAGTCGCAGGGATCGGCTACTTAGTAGGTGATCTCATAGTTCGCCTCCTTTAACTCCGAGATCCGCAAGCAGATCAGAGGCCCAGGCGGATACGTCTCGCCGATGAACTCTTTTCGCCATGGCTCCAAGACGCGCTCGCGCGCTTGGCTCATCCATCGCCAACGCCTTCTCCATGTGAACGGAAAGACCTTCAACATCAAAGGGGTTGCAAATGAGCGCCTCCGTAAGTTCTTGCGCGGCCCCCGCAAACTCGCTTAGCAACAGCACCCCCCGGCCATCCGCGGCGGCCTGCGTCACAACAAACTCCTTCGCAACGAGATTCATTCCGTCCTTGAGCGGAGTTACGACTGCAACATCCGCCAGCCGGTAGTAGGCCAGCATCTGATTTCGCGTCAAATGCCGATACAGATAGTGCACGGGAACGTCCTCGCCGGGCTGCGTGAACCTCCCGTTTATGCGGCCCACGTCTCCCTCGATCTGGGCTCGTAACTCTTTGTATTCTTTGACATCGTCGCGGCTCGGGATGGCAATCTGAATGAACGCGACATCTCCGCGCAGATCGGGACGACGCTCGAGCAGCATCTCGAAAGCATTCAGTCTCTCAATAATGCCTTTCGTGTAATCGGCTCTATCCACTCCCAGAAAAACTTTGCGGAAGGCAAATTGTGTGCGCAATTTGCGCAACTGCCTATCAACCCCCGACCTGACGGCGGCCAAGGCAAATCCGGCGGCGTCGATGGAGATCGGATGGACGGCCGCCGCCACCGTCCTACCATCTTCTAGTTCGACAGAGCTGGAGTGAACTTTCACGTCGTCGACAAACCTGTCACACGTCGCCAAAAAGTTGTCCTGGTAACCCTTTGTATGAAACCCCACAAGGTCGGCACCCAACATGCCCTTTAGCATTTGCCGCCTCCACGGCAGGCGTGCGAAGAGAGCCGGCTCGGGAAAGGGGGTATGTAGGAAAAATGCAATCGCATCCATCGGGCGCCGCCTGCGTAAGAGCTGGGGCAGGAGCATCAAATGGAAGTCGTGTACCCAAAGTGTTCCCGGAACGTCACGTGGAAGCCGAAACCTCGCATGCGCGAACTTCTCATTGACCGCGCAATACAGCTCCCACCATCTCGTGTCGAAGATCGGAATCTGGATGAAGTCGTGAAGCAGCGGCCACAGTGTTCGGTTACAGAACCCGAAGTAGTAACCCTCGGTCTGCTGCCTCGACAGGTTGACGGGATACAGATCGATCCCGAGTTCGGGCACCTGCGAGGGGATGTCGTGGGCGCCTCCATCCCACCCGACCCACGACCCTTGAAGTTCCTTCAGAACCGGACGAAGGGAAGTGACCAATCCACCGGCTGCCGACTCCCACCCGTCCCGCGATTTGACTACCGGTAACCGGTTTGCGAATGCCACAATACGACTAGGAGTGGGCGTCACTCAGCCAATCGAGTCTCCGTCTCTCGCTGCGACACTATTTTCAACTCCCCCTTGGCTTATTCCTCAATCGTAACGCGAACGTCACCTTCACGGCCGACCAGAGAAAATGCCGTTGTTTCATCCTGCCGACTGAAGGCGAGACTGACCTTGGACGTGCCGACGGCGATGTCACTCAGATGCACCTGATTCAGCCAGGGGGGAAGCCGCGGCTTGTTAACAGTCAGGACTCCATCGGGCGCACGAGCAGATATCCCCAGCAAGGACTGGATCATCATGAAGGGAACGGCTGAAGCCCAAGCCTGAGGGCTGCACGCCACTGGGTAGGCGACAAAGGGTACTCCCTCTCGGCGGAAGAATCCGCAGAAGACCTCCGGCAAACGCGCCTCGCGGGACACTAGAGCCGCGTCGAGCAACGCCGTTGCGATCGCCTCTGTCGCGCCTGGATGGCCATGCCGCTTCATCCCGGCAGCGATCAGTATGTTGTCGTGTGGCCACACGCTTCCGTTGTGATAACTCATCGGGTTATAGGCAGGTGAGTCGGCCGACAGAGTTCGAATACCCCAGCCACTGAACATATCCGGCGCCATCAGCCGCTCGGCGAGCGGCCCTGCCTTTGCGGGCTCCACGATGTCGCAATAAAGGCAGTGCCCGGGGTTCGATGTGATGCTCTTAACTTGACGTTTGCGCCCGTCGAGAGCGACCGCAAACGTGCCTTCGTCCGGCATCCAGAAGGCCTCGTTGAAAGCAGCCTTCAAATCCCCTGCTTGTTTGCGCAGAGTCGAAGCTCGCTCTTCATCGCCCCAAACCTCGAACACATCGGCAATCCGGAGCTTGGCCAGGTAGGCGTACCCCTGAACCTCCGACAATGCAATGGGAGGTTCCGCCAAACTGCCGTCGGCATGGACGATGCCATCGCCTGAATCTTTCCATCCCTGATTGTCCATACCTCCCGGCGCGCGACGCAAGTACTCGATGAAACCGTCGCCATCGAGATCTCCGAAAGAGTCCATCCAGCCAAGCGCAGACTCGATCGCGGGGCGCAACGCCACAAGAGTCGATATGTCGTTGGTCCAGCGGTAATAGGCCGCCGCGAGCATCACAAATAGAGGGGTCGCATCGACGGAGCCGTAATAGGGCGAATGCGGTATGTAACCGCTGCGAGCAAGTTCGCCCGCACGTATCTCATGAAGGATCTTCCCCGGCTCGGCGTCGCGCACCGCATCGTCCTTTCGAGCCTGATGTTGAGCCAGAACCTTTAAGGTCCCTTGCGCGATAGCCGGATTGAACAACAGCATCTCGTAGGCCGTGAGTAGGCTGTCGCGGCCAAACGGCGCAACGTACCACGGGATGCCCGCCGCGATGATTTCGCCCCCTTCGGTTGGAGTCATCAGGGCGCGAAGATCCCTGACCGAGGCATTCGCAAATTTGTCGAATAGTTCGTTGTTGGTGTGAATCGCCGATCCCTCATCACGCCAGCGATCATGCGCTGCTTTCACCGAGGCCTCCGCTGTCACGAAGGACCGGCTCCTTTTGCGCTTGCCCCCTTCAGAGGGTTCGAAAGTTATGAAGATCATTGTCTCCGCGCCCGGTTCAAGCGTGATATTCCAGGTCACGCGAGCACGTCCCTCCTCGAACACAACTGATTCCGGACCAGGTTCGAAGTTGATGACCGTCTCTCTAAAGAGTTCGTCTTCTCCCACGTAGGCGAACGTCACTCCCGATCCAATCTGTTTTGGAGCAAGAGCCTGGCCGCGTTGCTTGCGAAGACGCATTCCACGGACCTCGAACATGTCGGCAAAATCTGCCGCCATCAGCAGTTCAAGGGTCGTCGAGATGGGCTCGACTCCGTAGTTACGGAGGTTAATGCGCTCATACAGACGGTCGGAGATGAAACGGAAGCGCCTTAGACTCAAGGTTTGCTGCGGGATGAGGAGAACCTTATCCTTGCGAATGTCGCGATTGGTCGCGTCGACGACCATGGCATAACCCAAATCGGCCGACGAAGAAAGCACAACCGGCTCGGTGCCGCCCAACGACGCACGGAGCTCCGACAGGTACCGAGTGTCGTGAAAGTAGAGACCTTCACCCCGGACTTCACCGGTGCGGATTTCCCCGTACCGGCTGGTGCACAAAAACACCGGCCCGTCCTTGATCACCAAAAGATGTCCGCCGGCCTGAGCGGGAACACCGGGAGGGGCCTTCTGAGCCCGCAGCGCGGCCGCTCTTCCCAAGGAATCGAACTCTTCCCCCCTCGGCCCGGTGACTCTGGGGGACTCCTGCTGGCTGGATCGTTGGTTCACGAGGCACGAGTCTAATGCACCGCCATGCTCTACCATTGGAGAACATGGCCGACACTTCCTCCGAATTTGAGCCTCTGCGAATCGCCATGGTGGCGCCCCCTTGGTTCCATGTGCCGCCGGATGCATACGGAGGCATCGAATGGATCTGCTCCTGGCTTGCGAACGGTTTGGTCGATCGAGGACATGACGTCACGTTGATCGCCGCAGGCGAACATAGAACTCGCGCGCAGTTCCGTCAGACCTACTCCGAGCCTCCGAGTTCGCGGCTGGGAGAACCGTTACCTGAGCTTATCCAGGCGGCTGCCGCTGCAGCGGTTCTTGCCGACGTGGAAGTAGACGTGATCCACGATCACAGCATCGCCGGCCCCTTGCTTGCTCGAGGCCGCACAACTCGGACCGTGGTCACCGCGCACGGCCCAACCGACGGAGAGGTCGGACGTTACTACCGGACGCTGGGCGACTCAATCAGTCTTGTTGCCATTACCGACGCGCAGAGGCTTCACGCGCCGGACCTGACGTGGGCCGGAACCGTATACAACGCGATACCTGTGGCCGAATACCCGTTCAACGCAACCAAGGAAGACTTCGTATTGTTTCTCGGGCGAATGAGTCCCGAGAAAGGCGCCCATCTTGCCATCGACGCCGCCCGCGAAGCCGGGATGCCCATCGTTATTGCAGGTAAGTGCATCGAGAAGATCGAGCGAGACTACTTCGAGTACGAAGTCAAGCCCCGCCTCGGTGACGACACCGAGTGGATCGGTCAAGCGGACGCCGCGGTGAAGAAGGATCTGCTGGGCAGAGCCCGATGTCTCGTATTCCCGATTCAGTGGGAGGAACCGTTCGGAATAGTGATGGTGGAGGCCTTGGCATGCGGAACTCCCGTCGTGGCGCTTGGCAGAGGATCCGTTCCCGAGATCGTGGAACACGACGTAACCGGCTTCGTCCTTAAGCAAATCGAGGACCTTCCCGGCGGAATCGACCACTGCTTGAAAATAGACCCAGCAGCGTGCCGGGAACGCGCGGAGCGACTTTTCGACGTGAGTCAAATGGTCGCCGGATACGAAGCGATCTACCGCGCGGCTCGAGTTTAGGGATTAATTCGGCGAATTGAATTCGTACCCTCCAATAAGCGCCTACGCGCTGATCGGTGATTGCCATTCCGCGGCTCTGGTGAGCAAAGACGGCTCGGTGGACTGGTGTTGCTTTCATCGCTTCGACGCCCGGCCGGTGTTCGCAAGGCTTCTCGATTGGACCAAGGGGGGCCATTTCCGTGTCGCCCCGGTGGGTGACTACCGAGTAACGCGCGCATATGAACCGAATACGAACATTCTGAGGACCACGTTTGAAACTGGGAGCGGGGTTCTGAGTCTCATCGACTGCATGCCCATTAAGGACGATGAAACCGACGTACACGCTCACCACCAGTTGCTGAGGCTCGCCAAATGCGAGCAGGGTGAAGTTGATGTGACGGTGGAGTTCGAACCTCGGTTTGATTTCGGAATGACTGCACCTCATGTGAAACTTCTGAACAATCACTTGGTTGAGGTGACCGGGGGGGCCGACGCGTTGGTCCTTCAGTCGGAGATTTCGCTCAACGCGAAGGGTCTGTCCGAGTGTGAGGGACGCGCAATGCTTGGGGCGGGCGAAGAGATGGCGATGGCTCTCACCTTCATATTTCCCCACGATCTCGACCCAAACCCAATGGACCCGGATGAAATTCGCCGTCGAGTCGAAACAACACGCAAGTTTTGGCAGCAGTGGTCGGGAACGTGCACCTATGAGGGTCCCTATAAAGAGCAAGTGATTAGGAGCGCGCTCGTTCTAAAAGCCCTCACCGACGCGACGACCGGAGCAATAGTCGCTGCCCCAACGACTTCACTCCCGGAACTGATCGGTGGAGAGCGGAACTGGGATTACCGTTTCACCTGGCTTCGAGACGCAGCACTAAATCTTTACTCCCTGTTCCAACTCGGCTACTCAGGCGAAGCGAAGGACTTTATGGAATGGCTGCAGCGCACCACTGCCGGGAGGGTGGAGGACTTACAACCGGTGTACGGAGTGGGAGGTGAACGCTTGTTGCCCGAGATCGAGTGGAGCGAACTCGAAGGTTATCGCGGCTCTACCCCGGTAAGGACGGGCAACCTCGCTTCAGAACAATTCCAACTGGACATCTACGGCGAGCTCATGGATACAGCGTGGCTTTACCACCGCCACGGCGGTAAAATAGACAGAGAATTCTGGGAATTTCTTCGTGGCATCGTCGATCAATTGGCAGCGCGTTGGACTGAACCCGACGAAGGTGTTTGGGAAGTGCGCGACGCTCGTCATCACTTCGTTTCATCCAAGGTCTTGGCGTGGGTCGCGGTCGACCGCGGCCTTCGGCTCGCCGAGGAGGTCGGATTTCCCGCAGGCCCCGGGTGGGAATCCCTCCGAAGCGAGATTCGCTTGACCATCGAAACAGATGGAGTCGACCCCGCGACGGGCGCGTTCACAAGGGCCTTTGGAGATTCCCGGGCGGATGCATCGAATCTCTTGATTCCTCTGGTCGGCTTCCTGCCCGGCGACGACCCTCGTGTTCGCGCGACGGTGACCGCCGTTGAGAAGGAACTTACGACGAACGGATTGGTCGATCGTTACCGAGGAGAGGACGGCTTGCCACCAGGAGAAGGGGCCTTCGTCGTCTGTTCGTTCTGGCTGGCAGGCAACCTTGCCATGATTGGAGAGCGAACCAGGGCCCAGGAATTGTTTGAGCAGCTGCTCGGATACGCGAACGACGTGGGTCTGCTCGGCGAGCAGATCGATCCATCAAGCGGCGATTTCCTCGGCAACTTCCCCCAAGCGTTCAGCCATGCAGCGCTCATAAGCGCCGCGCTCCACTTGTCCGATTGACGGGTAGGTTCTCTTAAGGCGGGCAGAGAAGTCCCTCCTCACGTAGTCTCACCCTCGATGGAAGACTTGCTGCCCTCGGAGTGGCTCTCACGCCCCGAATACGGGGAGACGCCTTTCCGCGGCGACGTCGATTACCCCAGGGCCGCGTCCTGGCTGTCGGCTCCCAAGGTTCGAACCGATGCGATCGTGCTGGGTGTTCCCTTTTCCGCACTGTCGTTGTCCGGCGCCCGCTGCGATCTGTTGCCTGCCGAGCTGCGGCGCGCGCTTTGGAGGTTCTCCACGTTTGGGCGCGGCGTCGACCTGGTTGAACTCGCCGCGCAAGATGTCGGCGACTTGGCACTTTGGGGGCTCGACGCCGGGGAATCGTTGGAACAGATTCGGCGGGCGTGCTCCAAACTTTCGGGCGCGGCGCCCCGGGCCCTTATCGGTGGCGATAACTCGATCACGGCCCCCGCCATGCTCGGGACGGTGGGCTCGGGGGGGAGCCTAATAACGTTCGATGCTCACCATGACGTACGCGACTATGGCCGCGACGGCTTATCCAACGGATGTCCCGTGCGGGTTCTGTTGGACGCAGGGGTGGCCGGGTCGCGAATCTGGCAGATCGGCATCCGGGATTTCGCCAACTCCGCCGCGTATTCAGGCTTGGCATACAGCACTGGGATCACAAGCGTAAGCGCGTCCGACGTGCTTGCTCACGGGATTGGGGGATACATCGACACCGCCCTTGAGGATTTGACCGCGACCGACGGAATCTATGTCGATATAGACATCGATGTGGTCGAGCGGGCCCTGGCGCCAGCCGCGCCCGGTGCGCAGCCGGGGGGCGTGCAGCCGATTCATCTGCAGGACGCTGCGTTTCGATGTGGACTGCATCCTGCGGTGAAATGCTTGGACATTGTGGAGGTCGACCCGAAGATCGATGTCGCAGGCTCGACCGTACGACTGGCAGCTTCGGTCCTTTTGTCATTTCTGGCCGGAGTTGCCTCGCGACCGGGGCGGGCCACGTGACCGCCGACGTCGTCGATATTGACGGGGGCCCACTCACCATCCGGCAAGTCGCCGACGTCGCCCGCCGCAGCGCCGTGGTCGCGCTCAATCCCGCCGCAGTTAACAAGATGCAGGTCTCCAGAGATTTTGTCGAAAAGGCAGTGGCCGAAGGGGCGGTCATTTACGGGGTCACGACCGGATTCGGTGCGCTGGCACAGGTCCGGGTCGCCGACGCCGACGCCGCCGGTATGCAGTTGTCACTTCTAAGAAGTCATGCCGCCGGTGTTGGGGAGCCACTCGACGACGAGATCGTGCGCGCGATGCTGCTGCTCAAGGCGCGCACACTGTCAGCAGGTTTTTCGGGCGTCAGGCCGCTGATCGTGCAAGGCCTTCTCGGTTTTCTGAATAAAGGCCTTCATCCATTGGTGCCGCGGCAGGGATCGGTCGGGGCAAGCGGCGACCTTGCCCAGCTGGCCCACCTTGCATTGCCCCTTGTAGGCGAGGGCTTTGCACGCGTCGACGGGGAGGTCCTCCCCGGCGACCTTGCGCTCAAGGCAATCGGCGCCGAGCCGCTCACTTTGAAACACAAAGAAGGCCTCGCTCTGCTCAACGGAACCGAAGGAATGATCGCGGTGGGATGCCTTGCACTTTCCGACGCATTGAATCTCACGAAGACGGCCGACATCGTGTGCGCGATGAGTGTCGAGGCTCTGCTGGGATCCGATGGACCCTTCGACCCTAGGTTGCACGACATTCGTCCGCATCCCGGTCAAAAAGATTCGGCAGCAAATCTCACCGCGCTCCTGGCAGGCTCGTCAATTATCGCTTCGCACCGCGACAGCGACCATGCGGTTCAGGATGCATATTCGGTCCGCTGCGCCCCCCAAGTCCATGGCGCGTGTCGTGATGTGATCAACTTTGCACAGCAGGTCTTTGAACGAGAACTAGCATCGGTTACGGACAATCCCGTAGTTCTCGTGGACTCCCAAGAAATCCGCTCGACAGGAAATTTCCACGGCGAACCTCTCGGTTTTGCTCTCGATTTTCTTGCAATCGCATTGAGTGAACTCGGCAGCATTTCGGAACGTCGCACGGACCGTCTCTTGGACCCCAACCACTCCTCAGGTCTTCCGCCTTTCTTGACCAAATTCGCTGGCACCGACTCTGGTTTCATGCTGAGCCAGTACACGCAAGCGGCGCTCGTCGCGGAAAACCGGATCAACTGTGTGCCCGCAACCGCGGACACGATTCCCACTTCCGGCTCACAGGAAGACCACGTTTCAATGGGTTGGAACGCGGCCCTGAAACTGCGGCGTGTAGTCGACAACCTGCGACTCATTTTGGCGGTCGAAGCGCTCTGCTCCGCGCAGGGGATTGACTTTCGTGAGCCCCTAAAAGCAGCAAAAGCAACGGCAGCCGCACATGCCAGCGTGCGCGCGGTCGTGAAACACATGGACCACGACAGAGTCCTCGGCCCCGAGATTACGTTGATCGCGCAGGACGTGATCGCGTCGGGAACACTCGTGGGGACGGTCGAGGAAGCAATCGGGGCGCTTGCATGAGAACAGTCAGAGCGGCGAGAGGAGGAAAATTGCGTTGCCGCTCCTGGCATCAGGAGGCCGCTCTTCGATGTCTGGAGAACAACCTTGACCCCGAAGTGGCGGAGCGGCCCGAGGACCTCGTTGTCTACGGCGGATCAGGCAAAGCGGCTCGAGACTGGGCCTCGTTCGATGCAATAGTGGAGTCGCTCCAGTCCCTCGACAACGATGAGACCCTGCTGGTCCAATCTGGCAAGCCCGTCGGAGTCTTTCGGACTCACGAGTTTGCGCCCCGCGTGCTGATTGCAAACTCGCTGCTTGTCCCACGCTGGGCGACCTGGGACGAGTTTCGGAGGCTTGAAGAACTTGGGCTCACGATGTACGGGCAGATGACCGCGGGCTCGTGGATTTACATCGGGACGCAGGGAATCTTGCAGGGTACGTATCAAACGTTCGCCGCCCTGGCGGAAATGAGATTTGGAGGCAACCTCAAGGGGCGCCTGGTTCTAACCGCCGGCCTTGGCGGAATGGGCGGAGCGCAGCCTCTAGCGGTGACGATGAACGAGGGGGTAGCCCTCGTGGTCGAAGTCGACCCGGCCCGGATCGAGCGGAGACTTGCAGCCGGCTACCTCGACTCCGCTTTCGACGATCTCGATGAGGCCGTGAGCGCCGCGACCGCTGCCCGCAGCAAAGGGCGCTCAGTTTCAATCGGCGTCGAAGGCAACGCCGCCGATGTCTTCCCACTCCTACTGGAGCGCGGAGTCGAAATAGATGTCGTGACGGACCAGACGTCCGCGCACGATCCCCTCAATGGATACATCCCCCGCGGACAGACGATAAAGGAAGCCGCCGCCCTTAGGCGCGACGATCCCTCTCGTTACATCACGCAGGCGCGGGAGTCGATCGTTGCCCACGTCGAGGCGATGGTCGGCTTCGCGCGGGCGGGGGCCGAGGTCTTCGACTATGGAAACAATCTGCGTGGCGAGGCCCATGACGCCGGATACGCCGACGCCTTTTACTATCCTGGTTTCGTCCCTGCTTACATCAGGCCCCTGTTCGCTTTAGGCAAGGGACCGTTTCGGTGGATCGCTCTGAGCGGAGATCCTGCAGACATAGCCCGGACCGATGCCGCAATCATGGACGAGTTCGGCGACGACGCTGGGACGGCGCGATGGATCGAGATGGCTTCCAAGCGAGTTAAGTTCCAGGGCCTGCCGGCGCGCATCTGCTGGCTTGGTCTGGGAGAGCGCTACCGCGCGGGGCTTGTTTTCAACGAGTTGGTCGCGCGAAGAGAGGTATCGGCTCCCATCGTCATCGGCCGCGACCATCTCGACTCCGGCTCGGTTGCCTCGCCCTTCCGGGAGACCGAATCGATGCTCGACGGTTCCGATGCAATTGCGGACTGGCCCGTGCTCAATGCCCTTCTCAACGTCGCCAGCGGCGCATCATGGGTGGCCGTTCATCACGGTGGCGGCGTAGGAATCGGCAATTCCATCCATGCCGGAGCGCAAGTTGTGTGCGACGGAACACCGCAGAGCGCACGACGGATCGAACTTGTTTTGACCAACGACCCGGGCATCGGGGTTGCCCGTCACGCCGACGCAGGATATGGCGCGGCCATCGAAAAGGCCGCCGAACAAGGCCTTCGTCTCCCGATTCCCCCCATCAGGCGTGATTAAAGCCGACCTCCTAATCATCGGAGCGTCGGAGGTCGTTACATGTGACGAATCGCTTGGGGAGGTGGGAACCGGCCGCATCGAACGCGGCGCGGTGGCTGTGGCAGGTGAGACGATCATCTGGGTAGGCCCCCAATCGGAGCTAAGAGACAACGTCTCGATCAACCCGGATGCCTTGTTGATCGACGCCAACGGAACCGCGGTGATCCCAGGTTTCGTGGACGCGCACACGCACATGGTGTTTGGCGGAACTCGGCGCGAAGAATTCGCAGCGCGGGCCGAGGGACAACCGTACGACACCGGGGGCATTCTCCAAACTGTTGACGCGACACGCCGCGCGTCCCGAGAAGAGTTGCTGAACGCGACGATGACGCGGGGGCGCGTGATGCTCGCGCACGGCACGACAACCGCTGAAGCCAAGAGCGGGTATGCGCTTGACGCTGAGGGAGAACTCCGACTTCTCGAAATCTTGGGCGAAGTTCACACAAAGGGTACGTTGGATCTCGAGATTACTTTTCTCGGGGCACATGCCCTGCCCCCGGAATACCATTCCACCGATGATTTTGTTGGAGCCTTCGCAGAGATGCTCGAGGTTTGCGCCCCCGCCGCCCGTTGGTGTGATGTGTTTTGTGACTTCGGAGCATTCACACCCGAGCAAGCCGCCGCGATTCTTAAGGCCGGCAAGGAACTGGGGCTCATCCCACGCATCCACGCCAACGAACTTGGCCCCAGCGGAGGGACCGACGTCGCGGTTTCGGTGGGTGCCGCTTCCGCAGATCATCTGCTGCACCTAACTCCACTCCAGGCGCGCAATCTCGCGAGGGCAGGATGCGTTGGGGTGCTCTGCCCCACGACCGCGCTCGGCCTCGGGCGATTTCCCGACGCCCGAATGATGCGCGCCGAGGGAATGACCATTGCCCTGGCATCGGACCTGAATCCCGGCACCGCTTACGGTGAAAACCTCCAATTCGCGATAGCTATCGCAACACGGGCGATGGGAATGGGGCCTTCCGAGGCCCTGATGGCTTCGACACGCGGGGCCGCTGCCTCTCTGAGGCGAGACGACATCGGTCGCATTGCTCCGGGCTGCCTAGCCGATATTGTCGTGCTCGGCACAGACAACCATCTGGATCTTGGATATCACGCCGGAGTCAATTTGGTCACCTCGGTTATCAAGCGCGGCAGGTTATGCGATTTCAAATAGGACGAGCGTCTCGACAAGTTGTTCGGGGCTGCCGACTCGAAAGTCCGCCACGTTCTTCATTTCGGTGGGCTCTTCGGCGGACTCGATTCCCACGCATAGGGAATTATTGCCTAGCAATTCACGCGCGGCCTGCATCATCTCGACATCAGCTTGGTCATCTCCTGCTACAACTACCCACTGTAGACCTTGCTCGGCTACGACTTGCCGCAGCGCGTTCGACTTCGAAACCTCTTTCGGCCGGAGTTCCACCACCATCCTGCCTAAGCTGGCTTCGAACCCCCGGCGCGGGGCGGCCGTTAAGGCCCAATCTATCAATCGCAATCCCGCATCTGGTGCGCCGCGATAGTGGATGCTCACAGCCAGATCCTTGAATTCGACCACGCAACCGACAAGGCCCTGAGTGGTTACAAGCGCCTCCGCATCACGGGCAAGCCGCGAGGCGCTTGATCGCCATCTTTCGGCCTCGGCCATCCGTGATTTCGCTTGAATAACTTCGCCTCCGATCAGCTCTTCAGCGCCGTAAAGGCCCAGATAACGCAGCTGTGTAGCGCCGACCAGATTCGACAGCCACAAGGCGCGCCTTCCGGTAACCAGAACCACAACACGATAGGAAGACGCCAGCGCTTCTAGAACTTGCCTTGCTCCGTCGACCAGTACTGCGACCTGGGGATCGTCAACGATTCTTGATAGCGTGCCGTCGAAGTCGATGAGAAATCCTCCATCGCCGGGTCGCTGTTGGGAAGCAACAACGAACTCGTCGAGTCTGGTTTGCACCTAAGGGGCCTTGTGGGCCAACCACTGCGTCATCAAACGTTCACACACATCCAGCGGCAGAGCGCCGTTCGCGAGGAGCATGTCGTGAAACTCCCGGACGTTGAACGCTTCCCCGAGTTTTCTCTCGGCGGCCGCCCGAAGCTGCTTGATTTTCATTTCGCCGATCTTGTAGGCAAGCGCCTGGCCAGGCCATGAAATGTAGCGGTCAATCTCGACCAGTATGTCGTGCTCCGTCTTGCCCGCATTGGCCTTGAAGAAGTCAATAGCCTCATCCCGTGTCCATCCCAGAGCATGCATGCCGGTGTCGACGACCAGACGGATCGCCCGCCACATCTCGTAGGTGAGTTTGCCGAAGCGGCTATAGGCGTCGGCGTAGAAACCCATCTCGTCCCCAAGGCTTTCGGCGTATAGTCCCCATCCTTCCGTGAAGGCCGTGTATCGAGCGTTCCGACGAAACTCGGGAAGGTCGCCGAGTTCCTGCGCTAATGCTATTTGGAGATGATGGCCGGGCACGGCCTCATGCAGACTCAGCGCCTCCATTTCCCAGCGCGGACGAGAACCTAGGTCGTAGGTGTTTGCAAAGAAATAGCCTGCGCGGCCGGCCTCCAAAGAGCCGGGCTGGTAGTAGGCCGTTGTCGCGGACGGAGCAGAATAGTCGGGAATCGGGACTACTCCGTAAGGCAACTGAGGAAGTCTCCCGAACAACTTTGCAAGTTCTGGGTCGGCGCGCTTTGAAATGTCACGGTAAGCGACAAGCAGTTCCTCGGCGGTGGTGAAGAAGAACTTTGGATCGGTGCGCAAGTACTCGCTGAATGCGCCGAATGATCCGCTAAATCCGGACTGTTCGATGACTTGACTCATCTCATTTTGAATTCGGCTGACCTCCGCCTTGCCGATATCGTGGATCTCGCCTGGGGTGAGGTTGGTCGTCGTGTAAGTCCGGACCTGGAATGCGTACCACTCCGGCCCGTCTGGGAGGTCGGACATGGCGATCGTCTCCCTGGAAAGCGGAAGGTACGATGCGGTTACGTATTCGTAGAACTGGCGAAATGCCGGGACGGCCTTCTCGGTCACAGCCGCCTCAGCCTGCCTGGTCAGTTGCGCCCTTTCTCCTTTCGCGAAGCTCGCAGGAAACTCACGAAAGGCTCGCAGCAGCGGCCCGCCCGCAATTGCTTCTGCCAGCGACTCGATCTGGCCAGGGACATCCTTCAAGGTAATCCGTGGCGCCACGATCCCCGCTTGCACACCGGCATCGAGCAGAGCGATGGTTTGGTCGATCACACCAGGCACTCCTTGGATGCGCGAAATAATGTCTTCGTAGTGAGCAATGGTGAAAGTGGGCATGAGACCAAGGATGTTAGGAATCGTTGACTGGGGGCCGGTTGCCTGCGCCAACGGCAGGAGTTCGCTCCGAAACTGCCTGCCGTCCAACGCGTGCCCAAGATTGATCGAGAACAACTCGCGGTTGAGAACATCTTCGGGGGTCAATTGGGAGGCGCCGATGGAATCGAGCGCCTGCTTTTGCAAGGTCAGTTCACCCTTGCGCCTCTCGATCGCATCGAGACTGCTGTCGCTCCAGAGATGATTGAAACCCTGCGCCCCCGTGTAGGTTGCGTACTCGGGACTTGTCACCAGCCGGTGGCGCCAGGTGATGTCGAACAACCGCCACAGGCGGTCCCCATCGCCAACCAGGCCCCGTCTCGCAATCAAGTCGTCGAGTTCCTGCAACAAGTCCATTGACAAAAGCCTAACCTCCTAAAAGCCGGTTAAGATAAGCCCGGCTAAATGCGGGCGTGGAGAAGCATGGTTATCTCGCCACCCTGTCAAGGTGGAGATCGCGGGATCGAGGCCCGTCGCCCG
>CAZCSK010000032.1:0-27039 GCA_964501265.1 uncultured Actinomycetes bacterium | reverse complement strand
CCGGCGCATGATCCCCTCGACGGTGACCAGGTGACGAAGAGTCGTGTCCTTCTCGGACTTGGTTTTTATCAGGGCGACGGCCGCTTCTCGATCCATGGGTGCCAGTAGCATAATGGAACCTACATGAGCTTCATTAGTCGATTCGGTCAGAAACTCACCGAAACTCCGGAGCAACTCCACGCGCAAGAAACGAGAGCCTGGTGCGGGGAGATTGCAGAGGTCCAGCAGATCACCGAGTGCCGCGCCCGCACTCGCAGGCGAGTTGCGGGTGTGGTTCAAAGCATCAAGGTCGTGCCAAGGATCAACACCTCAACGTTGGAAGTTTTGATCTACGACGGAACCGATCAGCTCGTGGGCATCTGGTACGGGCGCCGGCGCATTCCGGGCATAGACCTCGGCCGCCGCGTGATTCTCGAGGGCACGATCAGCACTTTTAATTCCGACACCTTGCAGATCATCAATCCTGCGTACGAATTGATCGGCGCCTAGCCGACGATTCCGTCCGCTCCGCCCTCGAGGCCCGAAAGAAGGAGTTCGAGATCTCCCTGAGATTCGGGGGCGGCCAGGGCCAGAATTTCATCATCGACCATTAGGGGCGTTTCATCTCGCGGGGCGATCACATGCCCTTGTCGCACGATAGCGACCAGGGCGCAGTCGCGCGGCATTTTCAGCTCGGCGATCACCTTGCCGACCGCAGGCGATTGTTCGGCCAGCCGAAACTCGACGAGAAGAACTTTGCCATGCTCCAGCTGGAGCAGAGTCACGAGGTCGCCGACGGTCACGGCCTCGTCGACGAGAGAAGCCAACAGGTGGGGAGGACTAACCGCCACATCGACGCCCCACGACTCGTTGAACAGCCAATGGTTGTTTGGATGATTGACGCGGGCAAGAACTCGCGGAATCCCAAACTCCTGTTTGGCGAGAAGCGAGGCTACTAGATTCACTTTGTCGTCGCCCGTTGCCGCCACCATGACGTCACAGCTGTTGAGGCCCGCGGGTTGAAGGTTCAGCGGCTCGCAGGCGTCGGCGTTGAACCAGATGCAGCCAATCTTTGGGGAATCCTTCGCAATGAGTTCCTCGTCCTCATCGATGAGTATTACTTCATGCCCTCGCGCTAGTAGGTCGCGAGCCATGAATTGACCCACATTGCCCGCGCCGGCAATTGCAACTTTCATTTGCTACTCGGCCTCGGGATGCAACAAAAGATCGAATTCGTTCATCGAGGTTCGCAGGACCGACAGGTGCAGGAAGTCGCCCTCCTGAAGAGTCGTTTTGGCTTCCGGAATCATGGTCACACCGAAACGAGCCAGGGCGATTAGCGCTACTCTGCCCGGCACGGCTACTTCGGATGCGGGCTTGCCGATGAGATTTGTTGGGACGGGGACTCCCATTACGACAACTTCGCCCGAACCGACAGTCCATTCGATCGACTCGGTACTCGGAAGGACGCGCGCCAGAAGTTGATCGGTGGCCCAAGAGACGCTGGCGACTGTCGAAATACCAAGACGCTCGTAGATTTGGGCTCGCCGCGGATCGTAAATGAGTGCCGCTACGTGGGGCACGTTGTAGTGCTCTTTTGCAATCCGCGCCGACACAACGTTGGAGTTGTCACCACGGGTGGCTGAGACGAACACATCGGCGTCCTTGATTCCCGCCTCCTCCAAGATGTCCCGATCGAAGCCGATTCCCTCAATCTTTTTACCGTGAAAACCAGGGTGAAGCCGCTGAGTAAACCGAGCTTCATCTTGATCGATGATCGCAACCGTGAAGCCCCGTTGCTCCAGGGCCGCGGCCAATTCGGCCCCCACTCGCCCCGAGCCGACTATCACAGCATGCATGCCCACAAGATACAACTGTTGGGGTTGGGTGCGTCGAAACCGAGGCCGGGCAGCAATATGCTGGTCACGTCAATGAACGATATCTTCAAGAGGGTCCTGCTCGGGCGGCCGATTTCCTCGCACGAGGAGCTCCACCATCGGCTGTCAAAGACCACGGCTTTGGCTGTCTTCTCTTCAGACGCCCTTTCGTCGTCTGCTTACGCGACCGACGAGATCCTGCGCGTGCTTGTGCTTGCCGGGGCTGTGGCGCTTTCCTTCTCGCTACCCGTTGGCCTTGCCGTGGCCACCGTTCTGGCCGTAGTAATCACCTCGTACCGGCAAACTGTTAAGGCTTACCCCAAAGGGGGGGGCGCCTACAGGGTTGCCCACGACAACCTGGGGCCCTTCCCTGGACTCATCGCCGCCTCTTCCATTTTGATCGATTACATTTTGACCGTTGCTGTCAGCGTTGCAGCCGGAGTTGCGGCGGTGGGGGCGGCATTTCCTGAGATCAGGGGCCATCGCGTGGCGGTGGCGCTCGCAGTGGTCGCTCTAATAACAGCCTTAAACCTTCGGGGGCTCAAGGAGTCTGGCACCATCTTCGCTATTCCGACCTACGGCTTTCTGCTGTCGATGGGAGCGATGATCATCCTCGGGGCCGTGAGAGTCGCGACCGGATCGTTCACGCCGTACCCAGAGACGCAACTCGCGGCAGTTCAGCCAGTGACGATCTTTTTGATTCTGTGGGCCTTTTCGTCGGGGTCGACTGCCCTGACGGGGGTCGAGGCGATCGCCGACGGAGTGCCCGCATTCAAGCGGCCCGAGGCGAAAAACGCATCCCAAACTCTCTTGACGCTTGGCATACTCCTCTCCTTCCTATTCCTCGGCATCACCTTTCTTGCCCACAAACTGCGAGTCGACCCCGCACTGATCGAAGAGGGACACACAGTCACATCCCAGATCGCCGCAAAGGTCTTTGGGGCGCGGCATTTCATGTTCTACGTCGTGCAGTCGGTGACAAGCCTGATCTTGTTTCTCGCCGCCAATACATCGTTCGCCGACTTCCCTCGGCTCAGTTCCATTCTCGCCAAGGACCGCTATCTCCCGCGGGTGCTGGCCAACCGCGGCGACAGACTCGCCTTTTCTAATGGGATCGTTATATTGGCGCTGGCCGCGGGAGCGGTACTCATCCACTACCACGCCGAAACGCACGACATCATCCCCTTGTACGTCATAGGGGTGTTCACGAGCTTCACGCTGTCGCAGTCAGGGATGGTTATTCGATGGAACAACCTGCGCAAGCGCAATGCGGCCGTGGGCCGTCCGGCGCCGAAAGGGTGGAAGCGTTCGGCCGCAATCAACGCTTTCGGGGCCATGACGACTTTCGTCGTCCTGATAATCGTGACGATTACCAAGTTCGCCGACGGCGCCTGGCAAGTCATTGTTCTCATTCCGGCCGTCGCGTTTTTGTTGCGTCGCATCGGATCGCACTTTGAGGAGATTGACAAGGAGCTTCAATCCGAGCAAGTAGTGCCACGCGTTCTGAGGAACCGAGTGATCCTTGTGGTGACTCGCTTTCGGGGGGCGACCAAGGCTCTCGCGCTTTGCAGGTCGATTGCTCCAACCGAACTCCACCTCGCGACGCTCAACGCTCCCGAAGTTCGGCTGGCAGACCTACGCAACCGCTGGGAAGCGATGGGCGTGCCAACCGATTTCAAAAAGTTCGAAAGCAAACAGGCCCTGGTTGAGTTCGCAAGGTCGATGAATCCCACCGACGAAATGCCCGTAACCGTGGTCCTGCCCGATCCTCAGTACGAGGGTTGGTTGGGGCAGATTCTGCGAAACCGCGTACTTCTTGGTTTAAAGCGGGCGTTTCTGGTGCAGCCGGGAATCGTCGTTGTGAGCGTTCCCTTCCTACCCGCGGTCGAGCCTGAACCGAGGCGATTGAGGGCACCCGGGCGGCTTTCCCTGATCGTGGTCGTGTCGGCCGTCAACCTTGCCGCTAAGAGAGCAATCGCGTACGCCGAGAGCCTAAATCCATCCGATTTGAAGGCCTTGGCGGTTCAGACGGACCCCGGCGAGGCTGCCCGCCTGACTGAGGAGTGGACGCTGCAGGGGATCCAAGTGCCACTTGAGATCATCGACTCGCCCTATAGGAGCCTCGTACAGCCGCTTCTCGAACAAGTCAAACAGATGAATCCGAATCCCGAAGACGCTGTGGGCGTAGTGGTTCCCGAATTTGTCGTTAACCATTGGTGGCACAACTTCTTGCATAACCAAACGGCGTTTCTGATCAAAACCGCGCTTCTATTCGAACCGAATGTGATCGTAATCAACGTGCCTTACCGAGTCGGTAAAGCACCGAAGTCTGCCTGAGGCCGTGTCTTTGTGGCCCTATCGGGCGTAGACGGCGGTCATCCAGATCGGGCCAAGGTCTAGATGCGTGCGTCTAAGACCCTGCCGCGCTAGATAAGCATCAATCTCTTTAAAGTCGTGGACGAACGGCACGAACCCGCATTTGCGAATCTTGAGAATGAATCTCTGCAGTGCAATGAAGGCCCGCACGAACACAGCGCTTATCCCATCAGAGCGCGGGATGACGAAGCCATATACCGATCCCGCCGCTCCGGCGGTGTTACTGATGAGTTCCATCCAATCGGGATAGCAGCAGATCACCTTGTCCAGCACCACGATGTCGTGGGGTTCCAGAGTCTCCTTCGCGCCGTTTCCGACGCGGTAGGTGATCCGATCATCAAAACCATCCTCTGCGGCGCGCTTGCGCCCCTCCTCTAGCGCCCGTTCGGCGAGGTCGATACCAAGCGCCCGCACTCCACCCTTTCGGACGAGCTCACGCGTCAGGTCGCCCGGACCGCATCCCACCTCGAGGATGGTCTTTCCCTCTAGCCCTGCAGCTTGCAGTCCGAGGACCAGCTCTCGCCGCGCGCCGCCGCTCATTCGGGTGTTCATTTTGCGTTGCTTTGATGTCTCGCAGCAGTCGAAGAACCTTGCGATCTCTGCGTCCTGTTCCATGGGCATCTTACGTTGTCTCTCCATCGTGCTCGGACCTGCGCGACCTCGTCCTCCGGGACCATAGCGGAGTAGAGGTCGCGCCTCCACGTTTCAGTGCGATGGCAGGGCTGGCGCATCCATCGCGGTCGTTTTGCGTTTCGAGAACGCTACCGCGGCGGCCAAAATTACGAGTGCCACCAGAGCGATACCGTAACGGACGGGGTTGTTGTCCTGCAGGTTGATCACCGCGGGCAGGATCAAAAGCGAGATCAAGTTCATCACCTTGATCAACGGGTTCAGCGCCGGCCCAGCGGTGTCCTTGAACGGGTCCCCTACTGTGTCGCCGATTACCGAAGCCTTGTGTGCCTCGGATCCCTTGCCGCCTTCGTGTCCATCCTCGATGTGTTTCTTGGCGTTGTCCCAGGCGCCTCCGGCGTTGGACAGAAAGTTTGCCATCAGTTGACCGGTCAATATCGCAGCGGCGAGGAAGGCCCCGAGGGCGAAGTAGTTGATCCCAAAGCCGATGATCACCGGAGTCAGCACCGCCAGAAGCGCTGGGGTAGTGAGCTCACGAAGTGAAGCTGCTGTGCAGATGTCGATCACTCTTCCGTATTCGGGCTTTTCCGTGTAATCCATGATGCCCGGGTGCTCGCGGAACTGCCGTCTCACCTCTTGAACAACAACGGCGGCAGTCCGTCCAACCGCCCGAATCGCAAGAGCGCTGAAAAAGAACGCCACGGATCCACCGATAAGAAGACCGATGAAGGTCTTCGGATCGGCGACGTTGATCTGCGTGAGCGGGTGGCGGAACAGCGCGGAGCCTGTGGCCTTGATATTCAGCTCCGATCCAATCGTCTCGATGAAGGCGGCGAATAGCGCGACTGCAGCAATAACGGCCGAGCCGATTGCAAAACCCTTCGTTACGGCCTTCGTCGTGTTTCCAACAGCATCGAGGCTGATCATGATTTTCTGTGCCTCGCCCTCGAACTCTCCGGACATCTCGGCAATACCGGCGGCGTTGTCTGAAACCGGGCCGTAGGTGTCTTCACTCACGACGACACCGGTGGTCGCGAGCATCCCCATCCCTGTGAGGGCAACCAAATAGAGCGTGAATTGAATATTGCCGCCGCCGAGCGAAATGGCTACGCCGAGCGCCGCAGCGATCGCTATGACCGCGTACACCGACGACTCGAGGCCGGATGAGAAGCCCGAAAGAATCGTTGTCGCGGGCCCCGTCCTGGCCGCTATGGCGATGTCCAAAACGGGTGAGTTCTCCGTTGATGTGAAGTACTCAGTGAGTCGGCTGACAATCTGTGCCAGAACCAGACCGGTCACGACCGCGCCGAAGACCCGAAACCCCTCGTCGCCGTGATCGTTGCCGACGTAGAAATAAGCAACTGCGAAAGTCCCGATCACAGTGAGGATCCCGGCCGTCAGAAAGCCGCGATTGATCGGCGCCATCGCCGTCTTGTCGCGATCGGTCGCCCGCACGGCATAGACGCCGACTATGGAAGCCAGCACGCCGATCGCGCGGGCAATCACAGGAAAAATCAACCCGAGCGCGGGGTTTGCTCCGATGGATTTGAAGGCAGCGACTCCGAGGATGATCGACGCGACAAGCGTCACCTCGTAACTCTCGAATAGGTCGGCCGCCATGCCGGCGCAATCACCGACGTTGTCACCGACGTTGTCCGCGATCGTAGCGGCGTTGCGCGGATCGTCTTCAGGGATCCCCGCTTCCACCTTGCCGACAAGGTCGGCGCCGACGTCGGCCGCCTTTGTGAAGATGCCCCCTCCTACCCGCAAGAACAAAGCCAACAGCGAACCGCCGAAACCGAAGCCGATCAGAATCGCGGACGAAGTGTTTTGGAAAATCAAGATGATCGTCGTTGCGCCAAGAAGTCCAAGGCCGACGCAGAACATGCCGGCGACGCCTCCGGTGCGAAACGCTACTTTAAGCGCGGCCTTGAGCGATCCAGATCGCGCCGCCGCCGCCGTGCGGACGTTGCCGCGCACAGCAAGTCCCATACCGATGAAGCCGGTAAGACCCGACATCACGCATCCGGCGACAAACGCTAGGGTGCGGAAGGAACCCGACGCAACGAAACTGAGCGCCTCGCCGCCTTCGGGCTTGCGAACCGCGGTAGAAGTCGCGAATACGATCGCCCCAAGTGGAATGAGGATGAGAGCGATGGTCTTGAATTGCCGCCGGAGGTACGCCATTGCGCCTTCCTGGATCGCGTCAGCAATCTCGATCATCTTGGGTGTTCCCTTATCCGCAGCGAGCACGCCGCGCATCAGGACAAAACCAAAAGCGAGCGCGATCAGCGCGGTCGCGCCGGAGAAATAGAGCCAGAAAAACTCGGGGGGCCCCAGCGTAAATTCCTGGTATCCCCCTTCGGCGGCCAGAACTACTGGATTCATTTTCGGTCCTTTCCTAAGTTAGCAAGTTGTTCTCGTTCAACGCAAAATTCGGAACTGGGGAAGAATAGCCGTTATATGACCATTAGACCCCAGGCAATGGCGACGGCCCTCATTGCGATCCTTCTGGCGACAGGGACGGGTTGCCGAAGTAAGCCGCCTCCGCCGCCGCCCACTCCCCGAGCCCACTTTATGTCCGGCGAAGTCCGTATCTTCGACGTGGATGGGCAGCCCGAAGGGGTTGCGGCAGGCAACGGCCTCGCAAACGAGATCTTGTCTTTTCTGAACGCCTACTACGACACAGCGTTCCTGGATCCAAAGCACTTTCGGGCCGGGGCTCGCGACCTGCTAACCATGTTCGATCAGGCCTCCCAGCCAAATGTCGCCCCCAACATCGAAGCCCTCGCTTTAGCCGACCTCGCTACGAAGATCGCTCGAGTTCGACCCACTAGGCAACGCGCGGAGAGGCTGTCGCTGTTTCTGGAAAACGACCGCACTCTGTCCGGCGCTGTGGTCACGGCTGTTTTCATCGGTTTGGGGGCGCGCAAAGAGAAGGGGGCGCCCCAGGTCAAAATCGAGCACAGGGCGACGTTCTGGCTGACGAGGGGGCCGGAGGGTTTCAAGATCACCACTTTCGAAGCCCAGCTCAAAGCCGACTCACAAGTAACGGTGGCGAAGTGAAGGGTAAACGCGTAGTTCTGGGGATCGTAATCCTGATGGCAGCCGGCGGGGCAGTCGCTCTAACCCTCAAAGCTATAAAGCCACCGCCGGCGCCGAAGACGATTGCAATCCACAAGGTCGCCGGAGCGCAATGGCGACCTGAGATCGGTCAGCCCCTCTTCATCGCGGTCCTCGGAAGCGACACCCGCAGCGGGCCAACGTCGGGAGGCGGAGGTCGCTGCGACGCGATCCATATCGTTGCAATCAACCCTGCGGCCAAGGCAGGGACCGTCCTGAACTTCCCGCGCGATTCGTACGTAGAAGTCGCAGGTAGAGGCACCGACAAGATCAACGCCGCCTGTGGGGTGGGTGGGGGGGCCGGCGTGATGGTCGAGACCCTCAAGAAACTCACTGGAATCCCGATCCAGTACTACGCGATCACTGAGTTCACCCACTTCCAACGGTTCATAAATGAATTGGGCGGAATCGAAGTCGACGTCCCCTACCAAATGCGCGATGATCCCTACTCTGGAGCGCACTTCGCAAAGGGGCTCCTGAAGATGGACGGGGGTCAGGCTCTGGCCTTCGCCAGAAATCGTCACGACACACCCAACGGAGACTTCAGCCGCACCGACAATCAGGGGATCTTGATCATGTCGGCCCTAAAGAAATTTCGGGCTGAGGCCACGGACCCCCACCGTATCTTCGACTACCTCAAAGTTGCTCGGCGACACACCGACATCTCGATCCCGGTTCCCGAGTTGATCAAACTAGCCCTAGTGGCCCGCGAGATCGATCCCGCGTCGCTGCGGAACGTCACCATCAACGGCTCCACCGGAACCGCGGGCGGGGCAAGTGTGGTTTTTCTGAGTCCCGGAGACACTTACGCCCGGGTCCGCGACGACGCAATCTTTTAGGAGACTGTCATGTCGGGATTCGTTTTCTACGCAGGCTTTCTCGCATTCGTCCTTGCGATGTTGTTAGTGGACCTCAAGTTCTTCCATGCGGAGGCGGAGGTCCCATCAGCAAAGCAGTCCGCGGGTTGGGTAGCTGTCTGGGTCGGTCTCGCGGTTGCTTTTGGCTTGATCGTCTATTTTCTGCGGGGGCCCCACGACGCTGCGGCTTATTTTGCCGGTTACCTTATCGAGTACTCGCTTTCAGTCGACAATATTTTCGTCTTTCTCGTGATCTTCAATTACTTCAAAGTCCCCGCGTCCTATCAACACCGCGTTCTTTTCTTCGGCATTCTGGGGGCAATCGTCTTCCGGGGCTTGTTCATCGCCCTAGGAACAACACTCATCAATCGATTCGAATGGATCATCTACGTTTTGGGGGTCTTGTTAATCTTCACCGCCTACAGATTGCTGAGAGGCGCCACCGACATACATCCGGAGGACAATCCGGTCTTGAAGTTGTTCAAGCGCAGGTTCAAGACGACGACGACCTACGACGGTCAGAAACTATTTACTCTTCAAAACGGAAGGCGGCTGGCGACTCCCCTCTTTGTCGTTCTTCTCATGATCGAGACAACCGACATAGTGTTTGCCGTCGACTCGATCCCAGCAATATTCGCGGTAACTCGCGACCCATTCATCGTGCTGACTTCAAATGTGTTTGCAGTCCTTGGACTTCGAGCGCTCTACTTCCTTCTCGCCGGCGTAATGGATAGATTGCGGCTGTTAAAATACGGGCTCGCGGTGATCCTCGGGTTCGTGGGAGTGAAGATGCTCCTTAGCGGAATCTGGCACCCACCGATCGCGCTGTCCCTTGGAGTGATAATCGGAGTGCTGACCGTCACGGCAGTTTTGTCGCTGATAGTCAAGCCTAGGCAGGACGGTCAGGCCTCGACGCCCTCCTCGGAGAGCATCGAAAGGTAGGAGGCCGCCTCGGCGTCGGCCAACTCAACTCCGTGGGTCTCATTGCGCACCAGACGACCCTGAGAGTAGAGCCGAAAACAGTCCGGGCACACTAAATAAACGTTCTCTCGTCGAAACGTTTGAAGCCCATCGTTTGTAGTTATGGCCTCGTCACCCGTGGCGTGCAGTAACTGACCACCGCATTCGCACTTCATATCTTTCTTTTATCGGGTCGAGAAAGCCGGGGCTTGACCCCGCCCCCGACTCTGCCCAGATAAGCCTCCTCGACGCGCTTGTCGGAGGCCACGGACGCTGTCTCTCCGAATAGAACAATTCGGCCTAACTCCATCACCGCCAGGCGATCCGAGAGCGACTCGGCAAGTCGTGCGATTTTCTCCACTATCAGCATGGCGACACCCTCTTCTCGCAACTTAACTGCGGTTTCGAACACCGCATCAATGCCGGTGGGATCAAGTCCCATGCACGGTTCGTCAAGCATCAATAGCTTTGGCCCCGCCATGAGCCCCCGCGCAATGACGAGAATCTGCTGCTGACCGCCTGACAGCCGCCCGGCCAACTCTCGACGATTGACGGCAAGAACCTCGAAGCGCTCGAACACAGATTGCATCAGCCGTGCACTTCTGGCCCGGTCCTTGCGATGGATGTGTGCGCCCACGGCAAGGTTTTCCTCAACTGTCTGATCGGGGAAGACCATCCGGCCCGAACCAACCAGGACGACCCCGCGCTCGCACAGCAGGTGCGCCGGTAATCCGGTGATGCTCTCGCCGGCAAATTCCACCGTTCCTGAAATCGGCGTGAGGAGTCCGGCGATCGCAGAAAGCAAGGTGGACTTTCCGGCCCCGTTTGAACCAAGAATTGAGACGGTCTCATGTTCGCGCACGTCGAGGTCGACCTCATGAAGGACGTCGGCGCCCTCGCGGTATCCAGCGGTGATCCCGTTGACGCGAAGAAGATCAAATGCCTTCATTGCCGACGTCCAAGGTAGGCCCTCACCACTTGTGGGTCGGCTCTCACCTCAGCCGGAGTCCCCTGTGCGATGAGCTGGCCGTGATCCAGGACGGAGATCTTGTCGGCAAGTCCCATGACGAAATTGATGTGATGGTCCACCAACAGAATGCCGAGCCCCTCATCGCGCAGTTGTTGCAACAACTCGGTCAGCTCCTGGATCTCGGTCTCATTTCGCCCGGCGGCGAGTTCGTCCAGGATCAGAATGGCGGGGCGCGACGCCAGCGCACGCGCCAATTCCAATCGCTTTGACTGACCGTACGACAGGGCATCGGATGGCCCACGCGGATCGACGTCGAGTCCGCAGCGCTGCAGAAGTGCGAGCGCTTCCGCGGCGGCGCTGCCGTCCCGAATGCTTGCAACGCGAGCGCCCAGAAGAACGCTCTCCAAGACTGAAAGCGAACCAAAGGAGATCAGCGATTGAAAAGTGCGCGCTACCCCAAGGCGCGCGACCATATGAGGGCGTCGCCCGGTGACATTAACCTCTGCGATGGAGACGGATCCGTTGTCGGGGACCGTGACGCCGGTTATGCAATCGACCAAAGTCGTCTTGCCGCTTCCATTGGGCCCGATCAATGCATGAATGACGCCCGGATCGATTTGCAACGAGACGGCATCGACAGCAATCACCCCGCCGTACGATTTCGTGAGGCCCTCGGCTCGAAGTCGGCAGGGCACTACGGAATTTGGAGCACTCCCGTCCGCGACTGGGGGGCCCGGGGGGCCTGGTGTCAGGTGTCCGGTTCCAAATCGCCCGCGCGCTCGGCGAAGCATGCCCGCCACGCCGTCGGGCATGAAGAAAAGGACGGCAAGCGCCAGCGGGCCCAAGATCAAAAGCCGGTACCGCTCCAGACCCGGAAGGACGAGGAAAGGCCCTGCCAGCACGATGACGCCGATCAAACCGCCGAGTGGCCGGCTCAGCCCCCCTACTATGCAAGACATCAGTAGCAGCAGCGACAAGTCAGCGCCGAAAGACTGCGGTGCAATGAACCCGTCCTTGTATGCGAACATCGCTCCGGCGAGGGCGGCGATCGCGGACGATGCAGTGAAGATCATCAACTTCGAACGGTAAACGTCCACCCCGGACACCTCGGCCCCCACCTCTGAGTCTTTGAGCGCGGCGAGCTCTCTTCCAAAACGAGAATTTGTGATTCCAAAGACCACAAAGACTGTCAATGCGAACAGGAGCGCTATGGCCCTTGTGTGACCAATGACACTGAGATCGGAACCGAACACGTTTAGGGGAGGAATTTCAATGAGTCCACCTTCCCCTCCCCCAGCGGAGGATTCTGATACAAGCCTCTGGAAGACAAATCCGCCAGCCATGGTCACAAGGGCGAGATATTGACCGCGCACACGGAGCGCCGGAGCGCCAAACAGTGCACCGGCGACCGCGCCTGCTGCTGCGGCTGCAAGGAGTCCGGAGGTCCCGGGCAACCCGTAGCGCGTAGATACGATCCCAGCCGTGTACGCGCCCACGCCCATCATCGCGGCATGACCGAGGGATATTTGACCCGCGAGCCCCGAAATCAAGTTGAGCGACATCGCTGCTACAGCCAACACAAGAAGCGTTCCCCAGATGTCGCTGCCGAGCCCGGCCGGATATAGAGTTGGCGCGAAAGCAAGCGCCGCCAGAATTGCCGGAGCGGCAAGGTGCGATGGCGCCCCTTTCGTCCAGGGGGTGTCAGTCACGGTCGCTCGAACCGTTCTTGCTGTGGGCCAAAGATCCCCTGGGGCCTCACGACTAGCACGAGAATCAAGATTCCAAAGGTCAGCGCATCGCGGTAGCCGGCGGCCAAATAGGGCGCCAGCCATTGCGGCGCCGTGAACTCGGTGACGGCCAGCAGCTGCTCGGTGATCCCAACGATCAGCCCTCCCGCCAACGCTCCGCGCCCACGGCCAATTCCTCCGAGAATGGCGGCGGTAAAACCCTTGAGAGTGATAAGCAAACCGAGTGAGGCTGAAATGAAAGTCAGCGGAGCCATCAAGAGACCCGCCAGCGTCCCTACGGCGGCAGCGAGCGCGAACGTCCGCGTCATGACCTTTTCTGAATCAATCCCCATGAGCTCGGCGGCATCGCGAGAGTGCGCGACCGCCTTTACCGAGCGCCCGAAAGCGGTGCGGGTCATCGTCAAATCCAGCAGAACCGCCGCAACGATGCAGATGGTGATCACCCAAATGTACGAACTGCGGAGCACAGCGCCACCGGGGAGGTCAAAATCTGACTCACCACCGATAGCGAATGGCGCTGGATAAGAGCGAGACTCGAACAGCGCGACCCCGATGTTTCTCAAGATCGCGCCAAATATGACTACCCCGAGCACCCAGCTCAAAGATCCCTTTCGTTTGCGTAGCGGATAGAACACCGCCTTTTGCAGAAGCACGCCCAAACCAATCGAGACGGCGAGCGCGAGTAGCAGCGCGAGGGGGCCGGAGGCACCCATGAACAGAGCAACAAAGGAGACGAAGACGCTCACCATCAGGACATCGCCATGAGCAAAGTTCATCGTCCTGGAAACGGACCACACAAGCGAGATGCCGTAGGCAATGAGCGCGTAGACGGCACCGGTCCCAACGCCGGCGATGAGAGCCTGCTCGAGAACGGCAATCAGCTTTAGATCCTCCCCGGGGGATCGCGCGGCGGCTCGTATGCTCTGAAAAATTCAACTTTCTCGGGGTTGGTCAGAACGTCTTCGAGGACCCTTTCAAGTAGAGCTTCACCTTCAGTCGTCTTGAGGTACTCGTCGGGAATGTAGTACGCCGACACCTGAATCTTGTAAAAGGCGATTTGGCGCTCGAGATCAAATCCCGGCGAGATGTCATTTAACAACGCGAGATTGAAAAAGCGCCCGGGCACCAAGTCTGCCGCGGCCAGGGCCTCGCGCTTGCGGAGGGTGTAGCGCCTGAGCACGCCCTTGAACGAATCCGTTCGGGCGATAGCCATTGAGACAGCTGCGGGCTCATCCGAGGAGGCTCTGCGAACAGCATCTAGGACCAGTCCGACCGCGTCGTAAGCAGTGATCGCGCTAAAAGGCAGGTCTGCGACGAGCGTGCGCTGCTCGGGTATCGGCAAGAGCGTGAACCTTTTGTGGTACTCGACAAACCACTCACGAAGCTCCTTTGAGAACCATTGGTCCTCCGTCATCCTGGGCACAATTGTGACTGTGTTGTCCGAAGCGGTCCCAGCCAATGATCGAAACTCGGTCTCAAGCAGAGTGCCGGGACCTGCGATCTGAACATCCCAGCCGATCTGCTTCGCGGCAAGCGCCACGCGCGCTGCATCCGCCGCTCCCGCCCAGACGATTACGGCCTCCGCACCCGTCGTGCTGAGGGCCTGAGCCTGGGCAGAAAAATCCGAGGGGCCCACGGCTATCGACACCTCGGCCACAACGTCTGCACCTTTCTCCTTCACTGCGATGGCGACGCGCTTTGCTCCATCTCGTCCTGATTCATCGGACGACGAGACAACTGCGACTTTGCGGAACGAACGAACGGCGACGAGCCACTCGGCCAGAACCGCCGACATCGCGGCGTTGGACGCGGTCAGACGGAAGAGATGTGGGTTCCCCTCAACCGACCCCGCCGCGGCCCCGATTGCGAGCACCGGAATCGACTCGCGAGAAAGTGGGTTGTTGGAAGATTGCATCCCCGAGAGGGAAGGGGGCCCCACCACCGCGATCGGCTTGTCACGCCGAGCCAGGTCCGACAAGAGGCCCGTTAGGCGCGAGGGATCGGAAGAGTCGCGATAAGCGATTCGTACGTTGCGACCCTCATATCCACCGCGTCGATTGATCGCCTCCGCGGCAAGGGTTGCGCCGTTGCGGATCTGCCTGCCCAGTCCCGCGCTCGGGCCGGATGAGGGCGCAACTACACCGACCACGATTTCCTCGCCGCCACGAGGACAGCCCGGCATCAGGAGAGCCGCCGTCAGCAGAATCGCGCCTCCCCGTTTCAGCGAGTCATGTCCCGTAGCCGACCTCTAGAAGGACGTCACCGGTTTCGGCTCTCACGTATACCTGCCAGTGGTAATAGGAAAGATAGGTTCGTTCCAGCGCAAGCATGTGTTCCGCATAGATGGTCACGGCACGCACGTAACGTTCGCTGTGGTTGTACGCGTAGAGAGCCTTGTGCATGGCGCCCGGGGCGCCGGCAGCCTTCAAATAACGGCCCGCAGCCATTATCGAGTCGCGAGGGTCGTTGATATCGCCCTCGCCGTAGGCCTTCCAGGTGGAAGGTAAAAATTGCATGGGACCCTGAGCGCCTGCCGAACTCGTCCCACGAATGCGGCCAAAGCGCGACTCCACCAGATGGATAGAAGCGAGATAACTCCACTGTATTCCGAACTGTTGCTGAGCCAAACCGTAATACTGGCGCAACTCGTCAGGCGAAGGCGGGGCAACTATCCTCCAGTCGGGAATCTTCGCAACAGGTTTGGTCAGGCCCCTCAATTCTGCGCCCGCTTCGATATTTCTTCGTATGACCTCCTTCAACGACTCGGGCGCACGGTCGATCGCGATGGTCCGCCAATCTGGATTCCCGACGAGCTTTCTGTAGGCCGCTTGTTGTGTCCGGCCCAGTGCCTCGTAGTCGGCTTCCGGTGTCGAGTCGAGGCGTATTCGAAGCTCAGTCGAGACGAGTACGTCGGCAATGAGTGCAGGGTCGTTCATGGACGCCACATCTACTGGGCTCGGCGAAGGGGAGGGCGTCGGCGAAAGGGAAGGCGACGCTGCTGACCGCGGCGATGACTCGGGCGGAGAGTTTCTCGCGCAGCCCACCGCGAACATGGCCGCTGCGAGGAGGAGACAAAGACCGATGCGGGTCCGGCGAGAGGATTCAATTGGCATAGGTCAGCTTCCCCCGACTTTGATCATTGCGTAGTCGCTGAAGACGAAATCGTTCGGCACGCCCACTTGCAACTCGGTCGCCGAGTCTTTCACATCGAATACAACCGGGCCTCGCACGGTGGCGTGTGCGGGCAGGGGATGAAACATGAAAAACGCGGCAGACGGCCCGCCTGCGATCCAGAGACCCGCCGTTGCCTGGGGATCGGGAATGTAAAGGTTGGCGTCCTCGTCGATCGAGAAGATCCAGGGCGCCTTGCGGGCCACGGAAGAAAGGTTTGTCACTTCAACATCAACGATCGCGAACTTGCCGGCTCCAGGTGTGCGCGGGGGCAGACCGAAGTAGGCCACATCGATTCGGTCGACGAACTTGACTGACAGCACGCGCCAACGCAGATCGAGCACCTTTACTGGTTCGGGGGCATCAAAAATGCCAATCGAGTAGGGAATGAGAGCCACGCCCTTCTTCCTGTCGAACAGAAGACCGAGCGCGAACAGTTGCCAGGCCTGCCGCTCCTGGGCGACGTCGGCCCGAGGATCCTCGGCAAAGGTGGCCGCGCCTTTGTCTATGCGAAACGACCACAGGTCGTCCTTGGCGTAGGTCTCGTGATTTCCCGGCGAAAAGGCGAAGTTGTGCGTTATCAATTCGAACGGCTTACCCGACTCGAGCTCGCGTTTTATCGCGTCGGCGTCGGTGCCACCAGCTCTCCTCGCGGCCTGCGCGTAGAGCATCAGCGCGTCGTAGACGACCGCCTGCGCGATCGGCAGGTTGGGGACCTTGGTGCCCCGGTAAGCCTTCACGACATATTTGCGGTGATAGCGCGCGAACCAGTTTGCCCGGAAAGATCCCGGGGGGGCCCAATTCTGAATCGTCTTGTGCGGGAGCACCGAGACCGTTCCATCGGCGGCCGGTCCTGCCAGTTCGATATATTCGCCCACCGCTGCCTCGATTGGAACGGCGACGGTCACGTCCAACTTCAAGTTCTTCACCGCCAGCGCCACGTGCGCGGCCTCGCGGGCCAAGCTCCAAACAATCAATCCGTCCGGTTTGACGCGCCGAAGAGCCGCCACCTGCGCAGTCATGTCGGAATCTCCGCGGTTGAAGGACAGTACTTTGACCGGGGACAGATTTCGGAATTTCAGCTGGTCCCTAACAAGTCCTGCCCCAGGCTTGCCGAGAAAGTCGTCCTCGTAGAGCACCGCGATCCGGCGAAGGCGCTTTTCGTCGACCAGATGCCGCACGAGGGCTTCCGCTTGGATGCGGTCGTAAGGCACAAGCCGGAACACATAAGGGTTCCCGAGATCGGCGACCTCACCCACGGGCGACAGAGGAAGAAGGTTGATGATCTTGCGCGACTTCAGCAGGGCCGAGTTCTGCTGGGTGGCGGTGAACACCTCCGGCCCGACCAGGACGTCGATGCCGCGCGCGACTAAGTTCTTCACTCCCTGATTGCCCAGAGCGGAATCGTTTTCATAGACGAGTTCGACCTTTCGGCCGTTGATTCCGCCGGAGGAGTTAATGTCCGCGGCCGCCATTTCGCCGCCCTTTCTCATCCACTCGTCCACGAAGTCAAAAACCGAGAGCATCCCGATTCGAACGGGGGGGCGCGGGGGGGATGTGGGCGCTGCCCCGCCAGGGATGGCGGTTGTCGCAAACAAGGCCGACAGGAGTAAGATGACGGCCGACGTTGGGCGGGGGCGCATTCCATTAACGGTAGCACCGGGCCCGGCTGAAGAGACCATATGCAGAGATTGAAGATCGCTTCCGGTCGTCGGCGCACCCTCGCGGTGGCCGGGCTCGGCCTACTCTTTGCCAACCTCTTGATCTTCGAAGCTCCGGCTCAAACCCCGACTTCGACGGTCGCGCCTGCAACGACTCCTCCCACCAGCACCGTGAACACTCCGGCGGCCCCCAAGGCAGAAAGTGTCACAGACACCGAATACATCTCCGTCACAATCGACGCCAACGGCAAGCCGATGGATGTCAACGTCAAGGAGTGGTATCGCGTAAGAAGCGCCAAGGGCAAGGATGCTCACATCGAAGACCCGGGCGTGCTGGACAAACTAAAAGGCCTATTCGGAAGCCGCAAGCCTCGCGTGAAGGACGGGATGATGACTCTCGATGTCGGAGTCTCCGACATCGGCCACGCCGATGTTTATTTCGCGGGCAAGCCCAAAGGCGCCCCGGGATCAACCTGGGTGACGGCCGACGGCCCCAAGGCTCTTCCCATCGGAGTCAAGGTCCGCTACTACACGGGTGAGCCGGGGTCCGAGGAGGCCGCTAAGCAGGTGAACGCTCGCGAGTTTGCAAGTCACCACGGCCCCTTCAAGCTTGTGATCACGGTCAGCAATAACACGAAGAAAACAGAAGAAGTGAAGTTCACCGACGTCGCAACAAAGAAAGAGGTGACCGGCATCGCCGAGGTGTTCACTCCTTTCAACGTGAAGATCCCCGACCTGGTTCTTCCCGACGCCGATTTCGACGGCATCCGCACAAACGGCGCACTCGGAAGAAAGGGCAACTCGAGCGTCATCAACTGGAACCTGTATCTCGCGCCGCCGGACTATCCCGCCGACCAAAACGCAATCGTGGAAGGTCGGGCCAACGGGCCGGACATCCCCAAGATCGACGTCATCGCTCAGCCCGTCTATCCCGAGCCGGTAGCTGAAGCTCTTACATCGGCCGGGACTCAATTCCAAAAAGGTCGCCGTTCGTTCTACTTCGACGTCTTGAACCTCCTTCGCGAGAATCTGATCGCGCTCGGGGGTCTTTTCAGCGTCCTCGACGACAGCTTCGCCAACCTAGCGCTCCCGCTTATCGGCCCGGAGAAGGGCAACCGCGATTCGGGCTCATTCACCGACGCGAATCTGCTGTGGGGGGTGTGGACCATCGCCAAGGGGACAGAGCAACTGCAAAGGGCAGTGCAGGACCTCGATTACGCAGTCCAACTGGCGCGCGACGCGATGAAAGGACAGATCGCGACCACCCAGACCCTTCGTCTTCTGATAGGCAAGTCGACCGACACGGGGGTGTTTGCGACCAGCAGTCCCGCTACCCCGCCATGCGTGCCAATCTGCACGCCTACCCAGCTCGAGAATTTCGTTCTTGGTCGCGTCGACCAGCTACTCGGCGAGAGTATCTGGGCAAACCTCAAGGACATGGAGTACCTGCTTGGGGGCACCGATACGGCGACAGACCCCAAGCCGTATCTGCCCGAAGCGCCATCCTCCAAAATCACCACCAACCCCGGAGCGGCGGTTGTGATGTCGGTAATCAAACTCAAGATCGCGATCCTCGAGCACGACATGTATTGCCTTGTCTACGAGAATCACGAGAATGAGTGCTCTTCGATCCTTGGCCTGACCAACAAACCCAACGCCCAGGGCTGGGACAAGTTCGCTTTCGTCAAGTTCCCATTCGGCCAGATCGAGATTGAGAAGGGCCTCAGGTCGATCGAGGTCGAAGGGACCGAGCAGATCCAGGCGGCGCTCGGCAACAAGATCGCACCCAACTCATTTATCTGGGGCACAAAGACGATAGTTGAAGGGGTCGAAGGGCTTGTAGATTCCTTCCATCAATTGGGTGCAACGTGGCGGTTCATCGCAGACTCTGTCCAGAACTTCGGGATTTTCGGAATCGAGACCTCGCGTTCCATCTTGCAGCTGGACATCAACGCAATCGATATCGAGACCGCCGCAAAGGCTGCCGCCAACAAGCGCGCTCTTGAAGCGGCGACATTCTTTGGCAAACCCAAGGGCGCCCAGGGCCAGTTGGTTCTCGCATTTTCTACCGATCCGGAACCTGTGACCTCGCGCACGACGCGTCAAAAGGTGATCACCGGCGTCGCCGTCTTTTCGCTGCTGTCGGTCGCCCTGGCATTCGCTCGATTCAGGTTGTTCTGGCTATGAGAAGACTGATTCCTCTCGTTTGCGTTCTCGCTCTATTCGTCGGCGCTTGCCAGCGGCAGGCGCCGGGGGCCGACGATCGCGTCGTGCAGACCGAGCCGCCGATTCTTGGCGAGGCCGGTGAGGGGGGAGAAACGGAATCGGCGGGATCGGCGCTGGGGGGGGGCGAGGATGCGGTCGAGGTATCGGAAGCCGCGCCGCCGGGCCTTCGCATAGTGAAGATCAACATCTCGCCTACCACGCTCGGCATTAGACAATCCACAGGATTCGCAGGTTTCCGATCCGGCAACGCCGACGCCTTGGTTCAGCTGCCCCTATTTGGGCTCGACCCGAGGCTCGGCACTTACTACCTCGTGGTGGCGGTCGGTAATTTCGGCGACGCACCCGTGAGAAACCTAAAGGGTCGTGCGGACTTCCTAAACGCTGGCGGAACGAGAATCTGGAGCGAGACACAAGCTGTAGCTCATTTCCCGACCCGGCTCGGTCTCAACCCTCCTTCGCTCCCCAATCTTGCGGAGGGGCAGGCCGAATACGGCAATGACCTTCGGGGCTTCGGGATTTACTACTTCCCCACCAACGTCGGTGTGTTCACTTTCAATGTTCCCGATGCGGCAATCTCGGCGCAGATCCGAGATTGGAAATTAACTTTCCTGGTGTCAACCACGTGATCCGTTCGATTGCTATTGGAGTTTGCGGGGCCTTGCTTCTGGGCGGTTGCAGTCGCTCCGGAGAAACAGCCCCGAAGTCGAAAGCAAAGTTTGCCGACGTGACCGTTGGGTTGCTGATCACAACGGGCGGAGTCGGTGGAGAGCTTGCTGGTCCTTCGATCGGCGCAGCCGGCGTCGCCGCTGATCACATCAAGCAGGACTCGAAGAAGGCAGTGAAGATCGAGCAAGCCGACTACGCTGGCGACTTGGCCGCGGCCCCCGCGCTCGCTGCCGAGCTCGCTGGGAAGATTGACGTTCTGATCGTTGGCACCGACGATGAAGGCGTTTTGCCGGTCATCGACTCACTGAACGTTCCCGTCATACACGCCTACGTAACTCGCGATGGCGTGACCACCCGCGATAGCGTCTTTCGAGTCACGGCTCCTGATTCACTTCAGGCTCGACGCCTCGCGAATTTCCTTGTCGATGAACGCGAGCTGTCGCGCATTAGCGTCGTATTCGAGAACACTGACTACGGAAATCGTGGCGCAGCCTTGATGCGGGACGCGGTCTCCGCCGCGGGCGGAACGCTGGTTGCCTCGGAGCTCTTCGACACCGGCGGCGACATCCATACCCCACTGGCAGTGGCGGAGGAAGAAACGGCGCAGGCCTTAGTTGTTTGGACCGACAACGCCGCCGAGGCTTCGCGGGCCGTTATCGACATTCACAAATCGGGCTACTCCTATCAGGTCGCGCTCCCCGGCAATATTGCCGCACCCCAGTTCGGAAAAAACGCCGTGGCTCAAGTTGTGCCAACGGCGTTCAAGGAGGGAATACTTTCGGTTGGCCCATGGGCAGGGCCGTGGCTGAGAGCCGAGAGAGTCACCCGATTTTTCAAGGACTTCGAGAAAAAGCAGAGTGATGTCGCTCCCGTGAGGACCATGGGAGTTTACGATGCGGTACTTCTAGCGTCGGCAGCCAACTCAAGAGGCGACATCAAGCAAGGCCTGCTCGGGCTCAAAGACTTCACCGGGGCGGGCGTCCCCATAACCTTCGATGGGGACCGCGAGGGAATCGACGAAACCGACATCTGGGCCTGGGGCTTCACCAAATCGAAGAACGGAGCGGGGGCGGAGTTCTTCCCGGCAGTGGACACAGGCGGGGGATTTTTTACTCTGATTCCGAGAGGACTGAAAGTGCCGGCTAAGTTCGCGCACGAACTGGCATGAAAAAGATTCTGCTGACGATAGCCTTAGTTGCGGGGATGCTCGCGAGCTCAACTTTGCCTTCCCTTGCGGCCGATTGGCCCACACCTTCCGGGCCCGACGGCTCGGCCTTCGTGCCCGGCCCCCAGTACAAGACCCATTCGCTTCGGTGGTCCACAAAGCTCTCAGACCTCCCTTCAGGCATTTACCCCATGAGCCCGATCCTTGCCGTCGGCGGCAAGGTGTTCGTTAACGGCGCGGCCACGGACTCGATTGTCGCCCTCGACGCCAAGACTGGAGAAGTTGTCTGGCGATTCGCACCCGACCCGCGGACCTCCGGGTCGATAGGCGGATATCCCAACCCCCAGGAGCCCTGGATCGAAAACGGCATCCTCTACAACAGCTCCACCAACGGGTTTCTTTATGCCCTCGACATCAAAACCGGCAGAAAGATTTGGAGCTTTCAGGTTACGGGAACGGAATACAACAAGCCCATCGCCAAAGTCGAAGTGTGCGACGGACGCGTGTTCATGGATGTTCTCGGGGGCATTCCGGACAAGGGCCAGCACAACTTGTATGCCCTCGACGCCAGGACCGGACGCAAACTGTGGAGCACCTACGCCGGGTCTCCTGGATTTCCTGGAAACGGCTTCTGGCCGGACCTGCCGACAGACCCTAACAACGCGCAGAAACTGGGGCAGGCACGTTCCACTCGCAGGTTTGAAGCAAGACCAGGTGTCAGTTGCGTCGGCAATCGCGTCTACTTCAACGCAGAGGACGGCGTGCTGCGAGCGCTCGAAGCCTCGACCGGCAAACAGGTAGGGGCATACGACGTTACCCACGACGGAGATATCGGGGGCCAGGTGGACGGCGCTGCCGGGATGAGGGACCCGAAGACCGGGCACCTGATACGAAACTTTCTGAGTAATCGGATGGTCCGGATCGACCCCGTCGCGTTAGAAACCGCGTGCGCCGGACAGAGGACCGGACTTGCTACGGGGCTGTGCACCGACAGGCAAAGCGAACAACTGAAAGTACCTGCGAGTTGGCGAAACATCTACGGCAGCTGTGAGCCCGGGCAGGGCAATAGCTGCGGGGCGCTCACCGATCCGACCCGCAATGCGGTCATCTCGTCATACAACTTCAGTCGTAACGACGGAATCATCGGCGGCGCGGTTTTCTCGAGCGGCGCCGCCATCGCAGACCTCCCGAACGGCAAGCGCATGCTCTACTCCCCAAACCAGGATGGCTACCTTTATGCCATCGACTTCGATAATCCGAAGGGCCCCCCCCCAGGTCCCTTGTGGAGAGCGCCGATGGGTGTGATCCCCAAGTCCCTTCGCGATGGGGCCGACTCGCTCCGTCCGGGCGGAGTCGACCTTTACACCGCCAACACGCCAACGAACTGTCTCAAACCGGCCGCTTGCCAGAACGGACCATGGGAGCACCGCGGATCCTCGGTGTCAGGACCGGCCGTCGCCGGTGGAGTCGTCTACAACGCGGGGACATTCGATCACGCCATGTACGGATTCGATTGGATGACCGGCGCGCAGGTCTTTCGTTTCGAGATCAAGTGGGACGACAAATCGCAGTACCCGCCATTCGGTGACACCAAGCCCGCTCGCTTTCTCGACCTGGACGATTTGATCATTACAACTCCCGCCCACGATGGCGCCAACCTTTACTTCGCGGCCAACAACGGCGTGGTGTACGCGTTCTCAACGCAGGAGACCATTTCCAAGCCGCGCAGGAATTTGGCCATCCTAGGATCGGGGGTCGTACCATTCATCCCGAAATGGAAAGAGGCGTTAGGGACCTTCGACTACGTATGGACTCCGCAGGGTGACTGGTACAAACCCTCATACACATCGACGAACTCAATAACCGCGGTTCAGTCTGCGCCCGGATTCGTCGACGCAGACCCACCCCTTGGGTACAAGGGCGCCGAGCAGAGCCTTCCGTGGAGTTTGGGGATCGTCGCGCTTACGATGCTTTTCGTCGTCTTCATCTCACAGAGGCTTACAACTGCGGCGGCGCCGATTTCGCTCTCGAAGCCGCTTCTACTGGGCCGAACGGAAACGCTTGTGGAGTCCCTCGATGAAGCAAGCAGGCTGAGGAGGCAACATGGAATATAGGGTCACCGACCCAATCGTGCGGATGTCAGTCGCGCTTGCGTGGATGCGTAGGGAGCGCAAGCTGCTGATCGCGGTGATTGTGGCGTGCGTCATCGGTCTGTCGGTTTACATCCAATTGACCACGAACGATCCCGGCCCGTTCAACTCGGCAGAGTTGCGGCACATGAGCAACCTTCCCTTGGCCCCCGGGCCCGCGACCTCCCGGGCGGGTTTGGGCTCGCCCGATGCCGGGGGGTCCGGGGGGAACGCCCCGGATCAAAGTGAGGACGCAGCTTTCACTCAGTTGCAAAAGGATGCGGCCCTTCTACCCACCCCCGACCTTGTAGACGGCAAATAATGGGGTTCAAGTTCCGGCCCGAGGACTACTTCGACGACGAGCATCTTTCCTATGCCTCGAGCGACCGAGAAATCGAGGAGTCGATGCACGGCGCCGACACTTCAATGAACCGCCGCAAGTTCCTGTCGCTGTCGACCAAGATGGGTTTTGGGATGTTTGCCACGGCGTCCACCTACTCGGCGTTTCTGGCGGGCTGCGGCCGGCGGCTCGACGAGGTTTCGGGTGGCCAGGGCTTCGGAGCAGCGGCAGGGGCCTCCGGCGACACCATCAACATCGGAATCATCTCGATCTACTCCGGAATCGGCGCATTCGTGGGCAAACTCGTTAAGCACGGCGCGGAACTTGCCGTCGACCTGATTAACAAGCACGGGCCTGCCGTTCCGAAGCAAGGCATCTTCCCCGACTACAAGGCCTACTCAGCCCTGAAGAAGCCAGGTGTTTTGGGGGGCCGGCGAATCAAACTGATTCAGCGCGATGACAACCTGTCCGCGCAGGTTGCCGTGTCGGCGCTTCAGGAGATGATCACCCGTCAGAACATAAAAGGCTTGATGTTCTGCGGATTACTCGACGACATCTACGCCTGCAAGCAACTCGTGCAGCAACACAACATTCCGACGATCGCCACGTTTAGCGATTTGCTCTCAGCGGGACAGCTGTTCCCCGATGCCGACTACCCGCAGGTATTTCAGATCTTTCCTCCGGACATCTGGTCTGCGGAGGTCCTTGCGGATTACGCAGTCAAAGACCGCGGCTACGATCGTTTTGGATATCTCGGCGACGCGACCGCCTTGGGCAAGCAGGGTCGCGATCAGATCGACAAGGCCCTGGGGCGCCTCGGAAAAAAACTTCTACGCTCCGAGCAGTACAACGTGGGCGATGTTGACATGACCGCGCAACTCGTTCGAATCAGAGAGACCGGATGTCAGTCCCTTGTCATCTGGGGCCTTGCTGGTGACACCGCGCACGGTCTTCAGAACATGAAGAAGCTGGGGGCCGACTTCATCGATCACGGACGCGCTCTCTCGTCTAGCTCCGCGAACTGGCATCCTCAGATTCTCGGGTTCCCTGGTGGCGTGGCCGAGCGCACCTTCGCAGAGTTGTCGGGCGACGCAGCCCGGACCGGAACGGTGTCAACGTGGTACATGGGTGGGATCGGCTACTTCCCCCAGTTCCAAACCGCGACGGAGGAATTCAAGAAGAAGTGGGGACGCACGCCCACGGGCGGGGAAAACAATCCGGGCGACTCAGTCTTCCTACTGGCCGACGCCATCGACCGGGCCAACTCCACCGAGCCAGCCAAAGTCACGGCGGCGCTCGAGACTGCGAAAGTCAATTACTTCTCGACCACGCCCCATTCGTTCCAACCCGGTTCGCGAATATCTCTATCGCGGGGCGACATCGTGGGAGTGACCTTGGAACGGGGAGCTGCGGTGAAGACCGCTCCCGCCTATGAGTTGGGGACGGAATTTCGTAAGTACTTCGCGCCGGGATATGTCGGACCGACCCATTTTGTAAGGCCAAACTTCGACGCCTTAGTTGAAAAACACCCGGAGTTGATGCAGATCATCTTGAAGGAGGGATACGGCACGCAGTGCACGAAAGTTCCGGACTCCTCGGTCCCCTGGGGCTTCCGGCTAAGCAATGAGTGCAAGATCCACTAACCGCCAAATCGGTCAGCGGTAAACAGTTTCGGTGCCCGCGGCGAGATCGTGCAGCCCTCTCCGTCGTCGGCCGAACATTGCAGTGGCGAGATTGAAAATCCACACGGCGGCAAACGCAGCTGCACCGAACCTACCGGCCGCCCTGCCGGCACTCTCATTTCCGATCACCCCAAGAATCTGGCCACCGATCATCATGGCCAGCGGCCCCCAGACCACGGCTGCTCTCAAGAAACCACGTATCGCTCCGGGCCTGGTGCCCGACAATCTGCGCACTTCTATTCCCACTATCCTCTTGCCCAGCGAACGGCCCCGGGCATTGCTGGCTGCGAAGTAAATCAATGCGACCACCGGCACTAAGATGATGGATAGCAGGCTCCCCACTGCCGCGGTGAGGGGACCCAAGTCGACACCGGGCACTTCCGGTCCTTCGTAAAGGCGCGAAAAGGGGCGCGTCACAATCGACGCGACAAGCCACAGTCCTAAGACCGCGGTGATGTCGACAAGAAAAGCGGCGTACCGGGGGCCAAAAGTGGCCCGGCTGCCCGGGGCTCGGACTGCGGCTCCGCACTCGACGCAGAATTTGGCGCCAACCTCCGGGACCTTCCCGCACGACGTGCAATTAGTCATGACTCGGAGACTATCCCCAAAGCGAAAATGCGGGTCACACGCCGAACGAGTCAACTCAATCGCTCAAGAGGCCTGGGGGGTATGGGGGTGTCGCGTCCCCGGGGAGGGGGGGCGGAGGCCTTAATTGACAACTGTCGATGTATCGGTCATCATCTTAATCGATGATCCTCGATATAGAAAAATGGGATGCCAGACCCCTCTAGGTTGGCCGTTAGGTGTTGCGCGCCGCTCGCGGCGCACAAGCTCAAAGACTCGGAGGCCGCTGCGACTGCCGAGTTGTTCAAGTCGCTGGCAGACCAGCACCGGGTTCGAATCGTCAATCTGCTGGCCAACGCCGACGGTCCGGTGTGCGTTTGCGACATCACCGACGAGATCGGGTTATCCCAGCCGACGGTCAGCTTTCACTTAAAGAAACTCGTCGGCGCGGGCTTGCTTCGAGCAGAGCGGAGGGGAACTTGGGGGTACTACTCGATAGATGGGAATGCAATGGAGCGCTTGGCCAACGTAATGAAGGGAGTCAGGAAATGAGCAATGACATCAAAGAAGAGGTGCGGACAACCTACGCGAATGTGGCGCTTGCCGTGGCTGAAGGTAGTGTCAGTTGCTGCGATTCATGGTGCTGTGGCGACGGTCAGACCTTAGGGTCGGACCTGTATGAAGTGATGCAACGAGAGGAAATGCCTGAATCGGCGTTGCTCGCGAGTCTTGGATGTGGCAATCCGACTGCGGTCGCAGACCTCAAAGAAGGGGAGACGGTCCTTGACCTGGGATCGGGCGGTGGAATCGACGTGCTCCTTTCTGCAAAACGAGTGGGATCGACCGGCCAGGCTTACGGACTGGACATGACCGAGGAGATGCTCCAGCTTGCGAGGAAAAACCAGAGCGAGGCAG
>CAZCSK010000031.1:0-27422 GCA_964501265.1 uncultured Actinomycetes bacterium | reverse complement strand
TGAGCGGCGACCGTACGAGCTTGAATTCCAAGGGCAGCAAGTTGCCGATGCGTCAGCCAGAGCCGCACTGTTGCAGGTTCGCCCGGCTCATCTTCCGACAACATTTCAGCGAATGAGATCGTGACGAGTTGACGGGCCTCGTCGTAACCCATCGACATGGAACCTGGATCGACGCGGAATGCCGGTTCAGATTCACTCAATTGCATCGCCGCGGCGAACTCCTCCGAATATGACCCCAGAAGACCCACACCGAGCACTTCTCTGATCATTTCCTGTTCGCCGATCTGGGAGAGCAATGAGAAGGCACCGAAATCTAGAGCAACGGCCTGGCCCTTTTCGATAACCCACGAAAGAACGCGTCCACGGTGTGTTGCCTGAATCAGAAAGACTCTCTTCCCAGGAGGGCCCACCGCGCCGATGGTTACGCGATCGACGGGGTCGAACTCGACGCTCTCGCTCACGAAATTTGCCTCCAGAGATCTTCCAGGTTCTTGCCTGCGCCAAGGTTTAGCAACCTCGGCCGCGCATCGCCGAGCCACAGCGTCGTAACTGAAGCGGTCGGGACGGTGATGCGATCGTACAAATCAATAGCAAGACCAAGATACCCCGAAACAATGAGCCTGATGAGGTCGGCGTGCGAACAGACCAAGACGGCCTCGCCTGAATGCTTGGCCCGAAGCCGTTCGATTTCGGCAAGCCCCCTCGCCTGCGCCTCGCGGATAGTCTCGCCCCCGGGAAAACGAAAGTCGGCCGGCCGGGCCCGCAGTTCGCCCCAGGCCTTGGTCCGATAAAGCGACTTTAACGATCTTCCCTGCCAGTCGCCGTAGCGAACCTCGCCTATATTCTGGTTGATCCTGAGTTTTAGTTTGTGCGACTTTGCAATAGGCGCGGCGGTTTCACGGCAGCGTTCGAGAGGACTCGAGTAAATCGCTTTGATAGGAGCGGGCTCCAGGGTTAGCGCCAACTCTGCCGCCTGCCCGCGGCCTGCCTCGGACAGAGAGAAGCCCGGCAGCCATCCGGTCAACTTCTTGCCGGTGACCGGAGTAACCGCATGACGAACAAGCAACAAAAGCATCCAACTTGTATACACGATTGAGAGGAGGTCGGAGGCACTAGTATTCGGCCATGGGTGAAACTCGGTCCGAAAGAGACTCCATGGGGGAAGTGAACGTCCCCGCCGATGCCTACTACGGAGCGCAGACTGCCCGGGCAATCGACAACTTCCCCATCTCCAACTGGCGTTTCGGCAGACGATTCATAAAGTCGCTTGGGTTAATCAAATGGGCCGCCGCAAAGGCCAACGCCCAACTCGAGTTGATCCAACCGCGCATTGCTCAGGCGATCATGCAGGCCGCCGAGGAGGTCATCGACGGCGTTCACGACACTCAGTTCTTAATCGATGTTTTCCAGACTGGATCCGGAACATCTACCAACATGAACGCAAACGAAGTGATCGCGAACAGAGGAAACGAGATTCTGGGAGGTACAAGGGGCACCAAAGATCCGGTGCATCCCAACGACCACGTCAACAAGTGTCAGTCGTCCAACGATGTTATTCCCACGGCCATGCACATCGCGGTGATGCTCGCGATCAATGAGGAGTTATTGCCCGCTCTGCAACAACTGCACGCAGCGCTTGCTGACAAGGCCGCCGCGTTCGACCACATTCTCAAATCGGGCAGGACCCACTTGATGGACGCAACCCCCGTGCGACTCGGTCAGGAGTTCGCGGGATTCGCCTCGCAGATCGAGCACGGGCTTGCGCGCGTCGCCGGTCTCTTCCCGCATCTGTCCGAGCTCGCTTTGGGGGGAACGGCCGTCGGCACCGGAATAAACGCCCACGAAGATTTCGCCAAACTCGCGATCGAATTCATCTCGGAGCGGGCCGAGGTTCCCCTAAGGGAGGCACCCAATCACTTCGAAGCGCAATCCGCTCGCGATACGATCGTTGAAACATCCGGAGCGGTCAAGACGGTCGCGGTATCCATGGCGCGGATCGCCAATGACCTCCGGTGGATGGCATCCGGCCCCCGAACCGCGATCGCCGAGATCAAGCTTCCCGACCTTCAGCCTGGGTCGAGCATCATGCCCGGAAAAACCAATCCCGTGATTCCCGAAGCGGTCATCCAGGTGGCAGCGCAAGTAATCGGCAACGACGCAGCAATAACCTTGGCGGGACTAGGCGGCATTTTCGAACTGAACACGATGATGCCGCTGATGGCGTACGACATTTTGTTCTCGATCGAAACCCTCGCGGCGGCCGGACGTCTGCTTGCTTCGAAGTGTGTCGAGGGCATCGTCGCCGATGAAACCCGGGCAGCGGACCTGCTCTCGCGAAGTCTCGTGATCGTGACCGCCCTTATCCCTATCATCGGTTACGACGCGGCTGGACAAGTGTCGACAGAGGCTTACGGTTCGGGAAAGAGTCTCAAAGAAATCCTTCTTGAACGAGGTCTCATGACGGCAGAGCAGATCGATTCGTCTTTGGACCTGCGCAAGATGACTGAGGGAGGAATCGGAAATTAGGTGGGGGGTCCGGGGGGGTAGCAGCCCCCCTACGAACGGAACCGCGCGCGCCAGAAGCTGCGAACCCCCCGGAATCAAGTGATCAAGGTTGCCTCTGGCCTCAGCACTTTAGCCGAGGCTAAAGCCGCGGCAGGTGAAGCTCTCGACCGGGCCTTTGCCCCGCTGGACGGCCTAGTCCCCAACCTTGCATTCGTCTTCATCTCGCAGGCGCATGTGCCGCAAACCGACGTCATAGTCACGCTGCTCCGATCGGCGCTGCCCGGGGCGGTGCTCGTGGGTTCGTCGGCCGAGTCGGTTATCGGAGAAGAAAGCGAAGTGGAGACGGGCCCCGCGATCTCCGTTTGGCTTGGAGCACTCCAAGGCGCGGAACTGTCCCCTTTCAGGGTCGAACTCACTCAGACCCCCGACGGCCAAGCTCTTGTCGGTTTTCCATTCATTTCGCGCAACGTCACGGCGGGAATTATCATTGCGGACCCGCACTCGTTTCCAACGGGACACTTGATCTCGAGCCTGAACGGCGATCACCCAGGGCTTCCATTGATCGGAGGTCAACCCGGAGGATCGGGCCCAAAGGCGCTCATCCTCAATGACAGTATTTCCGGCAGGGGGGCTGTCGGTGTGCTGATAGGCGGCGACGTGAAGGTCGATCCTTTGGTCTCTCAGGGCTGCCGGCCAATTGGCGAACCGTACGTGATAACGCAGGCTGAGGGCGTCGTCATCCGAGAACTCGGCGGCAAGCCGCCTCTGCAGCGACTTCGCGAAGCGGTCGCACCTATGGACCCGCGAGAACCCTCCAAGATTCTGGGCAACCTCCACATCGGCCTTGCGATCGACGAAAGCAAGACGACGCTCGAACCCGGGGACTTCTTGGTGCGCGGGTTAATGCACGCCAATCTCGAGACCGGCGAGATCGTCGTCGGCGACAACGTAACTGTGGGTCAGATGGTCCAGTTCCAACTGAGAGATGCTGCGATTGCTCACGACGAGCTGATCACCCTGCTCCAGCGCAGACTCAATTCCACTGAAGGGAAGGCGGCGGAGGGGGCGCTCATGTTCACTTGCAACGGCCGGGGCACTAACTTGTTCGACGAAAAGGACCACGACGTGACCGCGATCCGTAAGACCATGTCCGACATTGCAGTTGCGGGAATGTCGTGCGCGGGCGAGATCGGCCCAGTTGGAGGTCGCAACTTCTTACACGGCTTCACCGCATCGATCGCCCTATTCGACGAGAAGTAGTGCGCTAGCCGGTCGGCCAGTCCTTCTTCTCGTCCGGTTTCGAAAACGCGTCGTCAAGGGAGCCTTCCGCCGACGGCTCTTCCAGGGTTTCTAGTGAGACCTTGCCCTTCAGCTCTCCAGCTGCCTGCAGCACATCGTCCAGCGTCTTAACGGGCGCCCCATAAAGACGGATTCGAACCGCAGCCAGGACTTCGGCTAGTTCTTCGCTTAAACCTTGGGCGCGATTGAAATTCGCCAGGGCTTGCTCAATCCGGCGGAGCAATGGTTCATCATCCATTTGACTGCATCCCAAGAACTTGTTGCACCTGTTCGAGTCGACCGTCCACAGATCCGGTCAGGGGAACGTAGTCAATGTCGTGCGACCTGCACAGCGCGACCATGCGCTCGTCAATGTCCTTTTGAAAGACGGGGTCGTCTGGACGAAGACCATCAAGCACGATTGGAAACTCGATCGGCAAATAGAAAACGTGGGAGTAGTTCGCGCGCAGATTGCGCTCAGCGATCTTCTTGCACTCCTCCCAAAGCGCCATTTCCTTAACACGTGGCCGATTGTCGAGGACCCAACCGGCATAAGCCATGACATCGATCAACGAGCGGTCGCCAATGAACTCGCTGTGAGCCAGCTCGTTGTTGTACTGCTTCAGAAAGATCAGAGTTTCTGTTTCCGCAGTGGCGTCTTTGTCCAGCTTGAAGCCCAATTCGGCAACTTCCCGGGCCACCTCCGGCAATAGCGGCAACCCGAGGATAGGGACAAGTTTTTCAGCCAGAGTCGTCTTGCCCGTTGAGAAGCTGCCGACGATCGCAATGCGTAAACTCACATCCGCGATACTAAGGGTATGTCGATACCAGTCACAGCCGCCCCGCCGCCAATCACTCCTGGGGGCCCCGCTCGCCACGTGATAGCGGTTGGGAGCGGCAAAGGCGGCGTCGGCAAATCAACCGTCAGCCTGAATCTGGCGCTTGCACTGGCGGAGATGGGAGCTGCGGTCGGACTATTAGACGCCGATGTCTATGGGCCCAACATTCCCGTGATGGTGAACGTCACGCGGCACAAGCGCCGTACGTCGTTCATGCTGGCCACGGCTAAAGGCGCGCCTCGATATAAGCCAGTCGAAAAGTTTGGGCTGGAGATCATGTCGGCAGGATTTCTATTCGGTGAGGATCAAGCCATCGCATGGGATTCAAATCTCGTGTCCGCACTCGTTTCACAATTGATGAACTTCGTCGACTGGGGACGGCTCGATTACTTGATCGTAGACCTTCCTCCGGGAACCGGCGAGGTCCAGCAGGCATTTGCGAAGAACATGCTGGCGGGGGGGTTCGGGGGGGTAGCAGCCCCCATAGGTACGGACCCGCGCGCGCCAGAAGCTGCGAAACCCCTGAAGTCAAATGGGGCGGTGGTGGTCGTCACTCCCCAGGACATTGCCCACTTGGACGCCAAGAAGGCGGTGGACATGTATCGGCACCTGAACGTGCCCGTCATCGGCGCCGTCGAGAACATGAGCGGGCTTGTTTGCCCTCACTGCTCGGAGCGCATCGAAGTGTTCCACAAAGTAAGGCAGGACCGCTCTATTTTTGAGACGGGCGTCGTGCGCCTCGGCAGTATTCCGCTCGATCCCGAGATGAGCCGCAGCACCGACGACGGCCGCCCGGTCTTCGTTGATCAGCCTCAATCGGTCCAAGCGCAAGCCTTCCGATTCATCGCCCTCGGCCTCGTCGACGCACTAGGTGAGAAGATGCCAGTAACCAAAAAAGGCGGCAAACCATGACAAACGATTATCTGGGCGCTACTGCGACACTTACCACCGATTCCGGAACTGCCTCCTACCTGAGCCTGAAGAAATTGTCCACGAAGACCGGCGCGGATGTGGCGCGGCTTCCGCACACCGTCAAGATCCTCTTAGAAAATATCGCCCGAAGGGCGGGGGGTCGCGACGTGTCTGAAGCGGATGTTGTGGCGCTTGCCCAGTGGCCGAACGGCGCCGATGCCTCTCTCGCATTCATGCCTGCAAGAGTATTGATGCAGGACTTCACGGGGGTTCCTGCAGTCGTAGACCTAGCGGCCTTAAGAAGCGCGGTCGCGCGGTCGGGCGGTGATCCCAAGAGTGTTAATCCGTTCGTCCCTGTCGACTTGGTCATCGATCACTCTGTCCAGGTCGATCGTTTTGGCACCGCCGATTCTTACGCCGCCAATCTTGAGTGGGAGTACCGTCGCAACCGCGAACGTTACGCGCTGCTCAATTGGGCCCAGCAAGCATTCGAGGGCTTTCGAGTGGTCCCCCCCGGAATGGGAATCTGCCATCAAGTCAACCTCGAACATTTGGGCCGAGTAGTCTCATCGCGTGACGGATGGGTATTTCCCGACACACTGGTGGGGACCGACTCGCATACCACCATGATCAACGGCCTCGGCATACTGGGCTGGGGAGTCGGTGGCATCGAGGCTGAAGCGGCCATGCTCGGCCAGCCAATGTTTCTGCCGAGCCCGATCGTCCTCGGAGTCAGGACCCAGGGAGCCCTCCCCACCGGCACAACAGCCACCGACCTCGTACTGACCCTGACGCAAATGCTGAGGGCGCATGGCGTTGTGGGCAAGTTCGTCGAATTCTTCGGATCGGGATTGAGCGGCCTCAGCATCGCCGACCGCGCCACATTGTCGAACATGTCGCCTGAGTTCGGCGCCACATCAACTTTCTTCCCGGTCGATTCAAACACTTTGAAGTATCTGAATCTGACGGGCCGTGGTGCCATCGTCAACCTGGTCGAGCAGTACACGAAGCAGCAAGGTTTGTTCAGAACCGACGAAGACCCCGAGCCGATCTTCACCGAAGTGCTCGACTTGGACCTGTCAACAGTTGAGCCGAGCGTCGCCGGACCCAAGCGGCCACAAGATCGAGTCGCCTTGGGACAAGTCTCCGACTCCTTCAAGGCGACATTCGACGGGGTCAGCGCCCCAGTGAACGGCAAAGACCTTGCTCGACTCGTAGGCGAAGGAGGATCTCCCGCCGGGGAGATCCTCGAAGCCCCGCCAGAACACGTCGACCACCCGCGCGCCGCAGCTTCCGTGACCAATGGATCCGTCGTCATCGCCGCAATAACCAGTTGCACAAACACGTCCAACCCAACGGTGATGATCGCGGCCGGTCTGCTGGCCAAAAAGGCCGTGGAAGCAGGACTGCAATCCCGGCCATGGGTGAAGACGTCTTTAGCGCCAGGATCACGCGTCGTTACTCAGTATCTCGACAAGGCGGGCCTCACGCCGTATCTCGAGAAGTTGGGTTTCAACCTGGTCGGTTACGGATGCACGACTTGCATCGGTAACTCAGGCCCGCTGCCCGACGAGATCGCCGAAGTCGTCACGAATGATGATCTCGCGGTGGTTGCAGTCCTATCGGGCAACCGAAATTTCGAGGGGCGCATTCACGGCCAAGTAAAGGCGAGTTACCTGGCGTCGCCACCGTTGTGTGTCGCCTACGCGCTGGCAGGAACAGTCATGTGCAACTTGACCGTGGATCCGCTTGGGACCGACCCGGACGGCAAACCGGTCTTCTTAAAGGACATCTGGCCCTCCGCTGAAGAAGTCGAATCGTTAGTCGCCTCTTCGGTGTCATCCGATCAGTTCGATCTCGAATACGGCCGCATATTCGAGGGAGATGAGAAGTGGAAGAGCATGCCGGCGCCCACTGGCACTTTATTCGACTGGGACGACGAATCGACATACGTTCAAGAACCGCCATATTTCATGGAATTTGGTAGCGTCCCTGCACCTCCCGCGGATGTCACGGGGGCAAGAGTCCTTGCGGTCCTTGGCGACTCGATAACAACCGATCACATTTCGCCCGCGGGGGCCATCACAGTTAATTCGTCAGCCGGAAAGTATCTCGTCGACCATTCCGTACCGCCCGCGGAGTTCAATAGTTTTGGGTCTCGGCGGGGTAATCACGAGGTCATGATGCGTGGGACGTTTGGCAACATTCGCCTGCGCAACTTGATGGTGCCCGGAACGGAGGGCCCCTGGACTATCCACGTTCCCAGTGGGGACAAGTTGAGCATTTACGACGCGGCTCTAAAGTACCAGGGCGAGGGAACACCTTTGGTAGTCATCGCCGGCAAGGAGTATGGCTCGGGCAGTTCGCGCGATTGGGCCGCAAAGGGCTCCGCGTTGCTTGGCGTCAAGGCAGTCATCGCCCAAACTTATGAGCGCATCCACCGGAGCAACCTCGTTGGCATGGGGGTCATTCCCTTGCAATTCAAAGACGGAGATTCAGCGGAGTCCTTGAGCCTGACCGGCTTGGAGATTTTTTCCATAACCGGGCTCAGCGATGGCATCGAACCGCGGCAAAATGCAAGGGTTTCTGTTACCCGGCAGGACGGATCACAAATTGAGTTTGAAGCAACCGTGAGGATCGACGCTCCAGCCGAGGTCGAGTATTTTCGGAACGGCGGCATCCTGCAGATGGTGCTGCGCCAACTTCTTTCCGCTTGACGCTCGAGGTTGGGCACACTTCTCGCGACGATAGCCGTCGCGGTCGGCGCCGCGGTGCAGGGGGCCATCGGTATCGGTTTCGCACTCGTCTGCGCTCCATTTCTGGTTGCGTTGTCCGGCCCCCGCGAGGGAGTCAAGAGCGCGATAGCCCTTTCCATCGTGCTCAACCTTTTGATGCTGCTCAAGGAGCGGCGCGACGTGCTTTTCAAGCCAATACTTGCACTCCTCATTCCTTCGCTGCTGGCCTTACCCGTGATGGTGATTCTCGTGAAGTCACTCGACAGACGCGCACTTGAGATCGCGGCCGGAATCGTCACGATCGCTGGAGTTGCTGCTCTGGCCACGGGTTTCCGGACGCGACGCCTGAAAGGCGCACCGGCGGCAGCGGTCGCCGGAGTGATCGGAGCCGCGATGAACGTGGTCGGGGGCATATCGGGGCCGCCGACAGTCATTTACGCAATCAATGAAGGCTGGCCTGCGAAGATGATGCGGCCCAGTCTGCAGTTCTACTTTCTAGTTCTGAATGTCGCCGCACTTTTCGGCCTTGGCCTTCCGAAGTTGAGCTACTGGTTGCCCACCGGTCTCGCAGCCGGATGGATCGCGGGATCGGCCGCGTCGGGCCGTGTATCGGAGTCAAAACTCAAAGCGGCAATGCTGATCGCGGCGGCCGTCGGAGGCTTGACGGCAATCGCGAAAGGAATTATCTAGGCAACGACGATCGCGACTGCGACAAAGTGACAGAGTGCGGCCGCGATTACCAATGCGTGAAATATCTCGTGATAACCGAACGACAAAGGCCTCGGATTGGGCCGCTTGCGCGAGTAGATGATCGCCCCAACTGTATAGAGCGCTCCGCCGATGGCGACGAGAGTGAGTGGAGCAAACCCAAACTGTCGATACATCGCGGGCCAGGCCAGAACGCCGATCCAGCCGAGGATCAAATATGGGAGAACGATGGCCCACTTCGGCGCCTTCGACTTCGACGGGATGAAAAGCAGCGCGGCCGCCACAATCGCGTATATCCAGACGAGCGGCAAGAGGAAGCGGACCCACCCTGAGGTCAAACCAAGGCCGAAAGGAGTAAAAGTGCCCGCGATGAGAAAGAAGATCATTGCGCGGTCGATCCGTCCCAGCCATCGGCGAACCCCGTATTTCTTCCAGTTGGGGCGGTGATAAATCGTGCTCGCGAGAAACATCGCTGACAGTGCCACCGAAAATATGATCGCGCCTGTGCGCGGCCTGCCGGCTGGTGCCCAGAACGTAAGAAATGTTCCGGCAGCAATCGAAACGAGAAAGGCGATCTCGTGAGAGACGCCTCTGAATCTGGGTTTTAAGTTAGGAAGGTTGACGTGCGGTATGTTCATTATTCTCGTTAATAATACACTGGCAGCGCTGCCGGTCTATTCCTGGTTTGATGGATCTAACCCGAAAGGCACGCCCTGAATGGCCGAACACTTCGAACTGATCGGGTCGCCCGAATATGCTGACACGGCGATACTGGCCCACGTTCCCCATTCATCGACGGCCATGCCGGGAATGCTGCGGTGGACGGTCAACTTAGATGACGATGAGCTGGCCAACGAGTTGCTCCGCGTAACCGATCACTACACGGACGATCTCTTTGACTCGCTCTCATATGTCGGCGGCGTAATGTTCGTCAACAGGTTGAGCAGACTCGTCTTTGATCCCGAGCGTTTCAGAAACGACAAGGACGAAATCATGTCCAAGCAGGGCGCAGGCGCGGTTTACCTCTCTAGCTCCACCGGAGGGAAGCTGAGGGACGATGATTTTGATCGCGAAGAACTGCTTGTTTCCTATTTCGACCCATACGCCAAGGAGATGAGCCGCGCAACCTCTGTAATGCTCGAGCGATTCAACCAATGCCTGATCGTGGATTGTCACTCCTTCCCAAGCGTTCCTTTGTCTTGGGAGTTGAACCAAAAGGGCAGCCGACCGGAGATCTGCATCGGAACCGACGCATTTCATACACCGTTGGCACTGGTGGACACCCTGATGAATTACATGAAAGAAAACGGAGTCGAGGCCGAGGTTGACCGGCCGTTCAACGGCACATACGTGCCCCTTGGCTATTACAAGAAAGACCCGCGTGTACAGTCCCTCATGATTGAGGTTCGGCGCGATATATATATGGACGAGTTAACCGGGGCGCCCACTCCAGCGTTCCCAGCAGTGAAAGCCTTCGTCACGGCCATGCTCGAGTTTGTGGGCGTCTGGGCCCTCTCAACTGCTAGATAGATAGTTCCGCGAGTACACGTCGGGCGCAGTTGCGCCCCGCGGCCCCCATGACGCCACCGCCTGGCGAGGCTCCAGACCCGCAAAGGTAAAGACCAGGCAAGGGCGTTTCGTATGAAAATCTTTCACCGAAGGATTGTTCAGGCAAGATTTCGCCGTGGAAGATGTTGCCGCCGGTCAGCCCAAATCGCTGCTCCAATTCCGGAGGGCCCAAGACGTCGTGCGCGATGACCGCGCCTGGAAGGTTGGGCGCGTACTCACCAATCGTTGCCAGGACGGTACTAAGGATCGAGTCTTTGATCCGGGGCCAATCTGACGGGCTCTTGCCTTGGGGTGCCCATTGTGTGAACGCCGACAGGACGTGCGCACCTTGCGGGGCCAGCGATGGATCGGTCGCTGACTGGATGAAGACCTCCATGAAGGGGCGGGAAGGATAAGAGCCGGCGGCGGCGTCATTCCAGGCGCTCTCCAAGTAGTGGAGCGATGGCGAAATCTCGAGAGTTCCGAAGTGTTGGGGACCCGGCTCCGTTCCGGGCACCGCTCTGTAATCGGGGAGTTCGGAAAGTGCAAGATTGACCTTGACGACCGAACCTAAGGTGTTCCAGCGACTGACCTTGTCGATGAATTCCGCTCCTAGGAGGTCGCTCGGAACCAGTTGCGTGAAGGTGCGTACAGGATCGGCGTTGGAGAGCACAACGTCCGATCGATACACGACACCATCATGCAGACGCACACCAGCAGCCCGCCCGCTCTCGACCAAGATCTCGTCTACCTTTGCGTCGGTCAGGATCGTGGCCCCAGCTGCCCGCGCCGAGGCTGCGATTGCGGATGTGACCGAGCCCATGCCCCCTTCGACGTACGCCCACGTTCCCGTCGATCCGTTGAGCTCGCCTCCGAGATAATGATATGCCATCACCCACGCGGTCCCAGGTGTGCGGGGCCCGGACGCCGTCCCAATGATGCCCTGCGACGCGAACACGCCTCGCATTTCATCTGATTCGAAAAACTCCTCGACAGTTTCCGCAACGCTGCCGGCCACCGCAAGCCGCCATACGTCCTCGCGCCCTTTGCTTCGCAGATACCCCTCCACTTCGTCCAGACACGGAGGATCGACTGATTCCACCAAAGGTCGCAGGAGCGTCACAGCGTCTTCCCAGAACTCACCGAACTTCCTATATGCATCTGCATCCGGCGGATGAATTCTTGCGATCTCCTCTGAGGTGCGGGCGAAATCGCGCCAAACGAAGAAGTGACGACCGTCGGGCAGGGGCACGAACATCTGTGGGTCCTTCGAATAGAAGGCAAGACCGTGCCGGCGAAGGTCAAGGTCTTCATAGATATCGGGTCGGAGCAGACTGAGTGAATAGGAAGCAGTGGAGACTTTGAATCCCGGAATCAATTCCTCCGTTACTGCGGCGCCTCCCACGACCTCGCGCTGTTCGAGCACGATGAGTTTCAAGCCGGCCCGCGCAAGGTAGGCAGCCGAGATCAGGCCGTTGTGGCCAGCCCCGACGACAACCGCGTCGTACTGCACTTGACTTCGGGGGGTTCGCAGCTTCTGGCGCTCCGGGGTCATACCGATGGGCCGCTGCTACCCCCCCGAACCCCCCGACACGAGGTGCGCCCGGAGGAACTCGATTGTTCGCTCCCACGACTTGGCGGCCGCGTCGGCATCGTAGACCTCCGGGCGCGAGTCGTTGAAAAACGCGTGCTCAGTGCCCTCGTAAACATGCATCTCGGCCAATTGTCCGCCGGCGTGGATCAGATCGAAGACTTCAGCGGGCGTTGTCGGCGATTCCCAGTCGTCGTGTTCGGCGAAGTGGCCGAGCACGGGCCCTTGCAACTTCGAATAGTCCGCTTCCCCCGTCGACGGCGAAGGAATTCCGTAATAGGTGACGCTGGCATCTATGGACGAACGCGTCGCAAGCACGATAGAGAGGGCCCCGCCCATGCAGAAGCCGACGCATCCCACTTTGGAGGCACCATTGCCCCGAAGGTAGGATACGGCTCCCGACATATCGGTGACGGCTCGGTCGGTGTTCAGCGCGATCAGCAACTTGCCCGCCTCGTCAGGTTCTTCCGTTGTCTCGCCATGGTAGAGATCGGGCGCAAGCGCACTGAATCCTTCTCCGGCGAATCTTTCGCACACATCCTTGATGTGATCGACGAGTCCCCACCATTCCTGTATCACTAAGACGGCAGGCGCCCCTTCTTGTGACTTCGCCAGATAACCGTCGCACTCCCCGCCGTTGGATCCAAAATTGACCATCTCCCCCATTACTGACCTCCCTAGTCGGATCTGTAAGAAAATATACGATTCCACACATGCGACGCGTCGGGGCAGGTCTTATGGTTTCCCTGCTGTTGATATTTCCCACCGCAACTCTTGTCGCCAAGGCGTCGGATCGTACCGTAGCAATCGGGGACGACTTTTTCGAGAACCAAACAATCAGAGTTTCCCAAGGGGCCACCGTGACGTGGAAATCGCGGGGTCTTCTTACCCACACGGTGACCGGCGACGACGCGCCTATTCACTCGGGGGACCTGACGATCAACAAGACTTTTCGCCGAAAGTTCCCCGACGCCGGCGTATACCGTTATTACTGCGTCTATCACGGCGCCCCCGGTGGAATCGGCATGTCGGGAATCGTGCTTGTTGGGGATGCTGTCGCTCCTGGTCCGCCAGCGGTCTTGTCTCCAAGACCAGAAGGTCCCTTGACGCTCTCCGTGCCGACGGATTTCGCTACGATCCAGGGCGCAGTCGACGCGGCGCATCCTAAGGACACCGTTCAGATTGGCCCAGGCGTTTACGAAGAAGCAGTCGTTGTCAGGACCCCCGACATCACCATCCGGGGGGCGAACAGGCATACGGTGATTCTCGACGGGGAATTTCGCAGGAGCAACGGAATACTCGTCGCAGCCGATCGAGTTGCGGTCGAGAATATGACTGCGCGCAATTACAAAGTCAACGGCTTCTATTTCTCGAAGGTCAAGGGATATCGCGCCGCCTATGTGTCGGCGATTCGAAACGGCGACTACGGCCTATATGCGATTGAGTCGATCAACGGCCGGATGGACAACGTCTATGCAGCGGGGAGCCCCGACGGAGGCATCTACATCGGCGCATGCCAACCATGCAACTCGATCGTGACCGACTCGCTTGCCGAGTACAACGAACTCGGGTTCTCCGGCACAAATGCCGGGGGGGATCTTTTGATCACGAGGTCGGAATGGCGCTTCAACAAGACAGGGATACTGCCGAACACTCTAGATTCAGAAAGGAACGCCCCCCAACGGGGGGCGGTCATCTATGACAACTACATCCACGACAATGGGCGGACCGTCGTCCCCTTCAAAGTGCCTCGCTATGCGGTCTTCGGAGCCGGGATTGCACTGCTCGGGACCGAGGACAACATCGTGCACAACAATCGCGTCGAAAACAACTCCCACTACGGAATACTCGTGATGCCGAGCCTTGATCGCAACTTCTGGACTGCGTATCACAATCGTATTGAGGGCAACAATGTGACTGGATCCGGAATTGCCGACCTGGCTCTCGCTGCACCGGCCGGCCCGGGCAACTGCTTTGCAGACAACCAATTCGCGTCCAGCTTGCCGCCGGGCATCGAAGTCCTCAACATGTGCGATTCGGCTTTGAACAATCTCGGCGGGGGCGAAATGGGCGTCGGAATCGAAAGGATCGGCAGGTTTGCTCTTTCGCTGTCGGACAGGATCCAGCCACCGGACTACCGGACTATGCCGGATCCCCCAGGCGCAAGCCTGCTCCCTTCAATGCTCGAACCCCCTGGAGAAGTTGGTCGCATGGCGGCGACTCGCCGGGTTCCTCAAACAATCCCAACAAAGGAGGTCACATTGCTAGGAATCAGCGCCACACCGAATCCGTGGATGATCTTTCTCGGAATGTATGCATACGCCTTGCCACTCGCGCTCTACGCAACCTGGATGGCGGTGTCGGTTTGGGATCTCGCGCGGCGTGAGGATTTCACCGGGACGCAACGCAACATATGGCTGATTGCAGCACTCGCAGTTCCCTTCGGACCAGCGCTTTATCTGCTCCTTGGGAAATCGCCAGTCGCCCGCGGATTTCGGATCACCCTGGTACTTGGAGGCCTCGCCCTGTTCGTAGTGCTCGCTGCATTGTCGGCACTTCGGTTAACCGTCTGAGGACGCGCTTGACTCCTCGACCGCTTCTCTCAAATCGTAAAGCAGTTGTTCGGCATGGCCGGCAACATCCATCACCTTGTAAATCTTGCGGACAAATCCGGAGGGGTCTATCAGGAAGGAAAGTCGCTTTGGCCACTCTTCGTATTGATGGCCCGGCTCGAAAGCAACGTGGTATTGCTTAGCCACCGTGTGGTCAACGTCCGATAGGAGCACGTATGGAAAACTCTCTGTTTCGGCAAACTCTTTGTTTTTCTCGGGTGGATCGTATGAACATCCGAGGATCACTGCGCCGAGCTTGGAGAACTCTGGGGTTCGATCACGGAACCCCTGGCCTTCAATCGTTCAGCCAGCCGAGCCGGCAATGGCGTACCACCAGAACACCGTCCATTTGCCAGACATCTCCGAAAGCGACACAGGATTGCCGTCTTGATCCGGCAGAGTGAACTCCGGCGCCTTTGATCCAAGCTCTAACATCGTCTCCACTTTAGTAGATTGCAGTTATGTACGTCATCGAGCCTCCCATCCAACCGATGCTGGCGAAAACCGCGACCGTCATACCGTCGGGCGCGGGCTGGCTCTTTGAGCCGAAATGGGACGGCTTTAGGGCGATCGTCTTTCGTGCCGAAGATCGCATTCATATCGCCAGTCGCAACGAGCGTCCGCTGGAAAGGTATTTTCCGGAACTTGTGGAGAAGCTTGGTAAGGCCCTGCCCCCACGGGCCGTTGTTGACGGTGAGATCGTCATTGCCTCGGAGCATGGGCTCGATTTCGACGCTTTGCAGATGAGGATCCATCCGGCGGCGTCACGGATCCAGATGCTTTCCAAACAGATTCCTTCTTCGTTCGTCGCGTTCGACCTGCTCGGGCTAGACGAAGATCTGCGGGAACGACCGATTTTGGAGCGTCGCCGACGATTAGACGAGGTCTTTGCTAGAGGTCTGCACACCTTCATAACCCCGCAAACAAGCGAGGCATCAGTGGCGGCGGAGTGGTTCGATCGTTTCGAGGGGGCGGGACTGGATGGAATCGTTGCCAAGAAGGCGGATGAACATTATTTGCCGGGCAAGCGAGCGTGGATAAAGATCAAGCACTTGAGGACGGCCGATTGCGTTGTGGGTGGCTACCGCCTGTCGAAGGATGGAGCAGCCATCGGATCCTTATTACTCGGACTCTACGAGGGTGGCCGATTGAGTTTCGTGGGTCACACATCGTCGTTTAGCGCAGAGGATAAGCGTCGGATGCTGTCCGAACTCAGCAAGCTCAAAGGGGTATCAGGCTTCGGCGACGAACGCGGGCCCGGAGGTGCTAGTCGATGGACGGGGCCTGTGGAAAAGGAATGGGTGGCGATCAAGCCGGTGCTCGTCTGCGAAGTGGCGTACGACCACATGCAGGGCCCAAGGTTTCGTCATGCGACGACCTTTCGCAGGTGGCGGTCCGACAAGGATCCCCTAGACTGCACCTACGAACAGTGCCTGCCGCCCACCCCGATGTCGCTCGATGAAATAACGAGTCTGGGAGATTGATGAACCGCGTGGCACGGCTCGTGACCGAACTTGAAGGGTTATAGATAATGCGTCAGTTGACCTTTGTGGAACCCAACGTTCTCGAGTGGCGAGAAGTCCCAGAGCCCAAGATTCAAGGAAACGCCGAAGCGATCGTCGCCCCGACTTCGGTGGCGATTTGCGATCTCGATCGCCCGGTCGCGGGCGGGCTCTTCCCCGTCCCCGGCCCCTTCGCTTTTGGGCACGAGTTTGTTGGAACAGTTGTCGAGGCCGGACCCGAGGCGGACGTGCAACTCGGCGACGAAGTGGTCGTTTCTTTCCAGATCTCGTGCGGAGAATGCGACCGATGCCAACGCGGGATCACCGGCAGTTGCCGCAAGGTCAACCCCGGAGCGATGTTCGGGCTGGGTGAGGTCGGCGGCGACTGGGGAGGGGCCCTAAGCGACCTAGTGAGAATTCCTTTCGCGCGATCGATGCTCTTCAAAATCCCGGAAGGTGTTGCGCCGCGAACCTTTGCCACAGCATCAGACAACATCTGCGACGCCTACCGAACCGTTGCCCCCCATCTCGCAAGGCAACCGGGAGCCGAGGTTCTCATAGTCGCCGGTGGGGCCCCGAGCATTGCTCTGCTTTCGGTCGACATCGCCCGCGCACTCGGTGCGGGCAAGATCGACTACCTCGATCAATCCTCCACTCGGCTTGCATTCGCGGAGAAACTTGGCGCCAACGCAATCGCCGGGCCCTTTCCGCGCAAAGCCGGACGCTATCCCATAACTATCGACGCCAGCGCCGACCCGGAGGGCCTGTTGTGCGCCATCCGTTCCACTGAACCAGGAGGGGTGTGCACCAGTATCGGTATTTATCCAGGCGATCTCCCCATGCCTCTTTTGGAGATGTACAGCCGGGGAATCACGTTCATCACCGGCAGGCCAAACGCTGTCACTGATCTTCCGGCAGTTATCGATCTGATTTCAAGGAGAGAGATCGACCCAGATGTCATTACGACCTACGCAGGCTGGGACGATGCGCCCGAACTCATCTTCGGCTCATACACCAAATTGGTCCTTACACGTGCCAGTCCAAAATGACTAGTGCCTGCTAGGGTGGCCCAAAGGGGACTAATTCATGAGAATTTCGACCGTCCGGACTGCGCGCTCAGCGGGCCTAGCCTTGCTGTTCTTTTTTCTTTGGCTTCTAAGCGCTCCCGTCAATGCTGGTGGGTTAGAGGAAGCAGAATTGGGCAACCTACTAAACGCCGAGAGAACTAAGCGCGGGATGGCCCCGCTCTCCCTTGACGTGGGTCTTCTGGCGGTGGCTAGGAATCACTCCGCCCTGATGGCCCGTAGAGGGCGGATCTTTCACAACTCACAGCTCACGAGTCAGGTGACCGGTTGGAGTGCGCTCGGAGAAAACGTAGGCCGCGGGGCGACTGCCCAAGTTGTCCACCAAGCTTTCATGGCATCCGGCACTCACCGCGCTCAAATCCTTACCCCTGCGTACAACAGATTCGCAGTCGGAACGGCAACGTCGGGCGGAAATATTTGGGTTACTGAAATCTTCGCACGGATGGGAAGCGGGGAGGTTCGAGCCTCGAAGGCTCCGCGCGCCGCACCCACGATTGTCGCTCCAGCCCGAGTCGCTGAAACTCCGGTGACCACCCCAACTGCGCCTCTGCCGGTGCCGGCTTCACCACTGGTCCTTGAGGAACTTCCTCCCTTCGAGGAGTCCCTAGTACTCCTTAAGGAGCCCCGAAGGACTCGTCCTTCAATGGCAGCTTGGCGCCACCCGTTCTGGCAAACATTCCTCTTCTAGGTGTGGTGAAGATCGAGGTTCATCGCCAACGGCGCGCCCGTCGTTTCGGTTCGTAACCCCTCACCGTCAGCGCCAGCCTAGTGGAGGAACTGCCGAGCCAGTTGTAGAAAAGTCCCATCAGTATCAGACCAAAACCCGCATACATGCTCGGCACGATAGGGAGCCGCCCTCCCGTCAAAGGGAGTTGTTTGCGCGCGGTGGGAGTCGCAACTCTTGGCGCTGTCGCTGTCGCTGTCGCTGTCGCTGTCGCTGTCACAACGCTCGTGGTTGTACCGTCCGAGGGCGAAGGTGGCGCTGTCAGGCACGGCGATGCATCGACGGTGTTGCTGTCCAACGTGACTGAGGCGTTTCGGGCAAGCGCTCGACCGACCAAGGTTGCATTCGTAGTTAGCGTGATAGATGCAAGCGCCATCACGGTTCCCCGAAAAGTTGAGTTGGTGCCGAGAGTCGCCGAACTGCCAACCTGCCAAAAGATGTTGCAGGCGCTGGCGCCGTTGATGAGGTTCACGTTGCTGCTCGATGCAGTGATCAGGGTCGAGGCCGTCTTGAAGACCCACACAGGGTTGGGGTCGTTCTGCCCGTCGAGCGTGAGAGTCCCCGTTATCTCAAATGTCCCATCTTGCGAGTCGTAATTGCCATGGTTAAGGGTTTGCCCGCCAAGCTCGGTGGCGATAGTCGTGACCGGTAATCTTCCCGCTGCGTCGTTGTACGCCGTAACCAATGCGTCTTTGGCCCCAGCGGTATAGGAAGGATTTATCGTCCCGTTCTGTATGGTCCCGGGCGGGAACCCAGTCACCGCAGGATTCGGACTCGACCCAAGATCGCCTTTAACAACGGTGGGGCCAGTGTTGGTGACTCCTTGCCCGGCCAGAACTGCAAAACTGCCTGCAGTTCCTAGGCCCACTGCAGGTATGTGATTCGCCTCTGCCGCAGCCGGCATCAGGACGACAACTCCCAATAAAACAACTGCGATCTTCTTGAGCGTTTTCATGACCCACCTCCAAGACGTTTGCAAATTATAGGGCGAGCGGCCGTCTTTCGCCGGAGTCAACCCAGGACGTAGCCGCAGACGAAGCCAGCTACAGCGGCGCATGCGGCGAGGCTGCTTACCTCATCAAACGCATGGGGGATGATCGACACCGATATCACCGCCAGAACCGCTCCGGCCGCGACAGCCTGAGTTGTTCCGATGACAGACAGGCTCGCTCCAGACAGTACCGTTGCCCCCAGCACCGCGGCAAGCAGCAGAGACAGACCGATCTCCGACAGCGATCGATTCTGGCACGCCATCGATGAAGAGCCCGACTGCGATCGACTTACCCCGCGCACCCTCCGAATGCTTCGGATGAAGCGCCATCGATCGGGCCGCCGCGGCGGCATGACCTGACCGACGTGCCGCCCTCGCCACGTCGTCGCGGGTCAGCCACGCGTCCGCACCCACGTAGATAAGCATCCCGGCCAGGAGTCCGATCGCCGTCCCCCACGTCCCCGCCTGCGCGTCGGCCTTAGGCACCAGCTCGAGCGCGACCGCCGCGAGCAGGACGCCGCCGCCGAAGGCCGTGAGCAAGGCAGCCAGTCGTTCCGGCAGGCGGGTGGCAGATGCCACAATCGCGCCAGCGACGAGGCTAGCCCCGATCAATAGTCCCCACCCTGCTGAGGCAGCGAGGTTATCCATGGCTCCTCTCAGTTGGAATGCACAGCTTTGTCCACGGGCCTTACAGGAAGTTGCTCAGAATCCTAACTACTATGTCTCGCGACACGTGTCCACGATTTCTCGCGACATGACATGGTGCCCCTAACAGGATGCTATTCAAACTCCTCAGTCCGGCAGGCTCTGCACGGCCTCATGGAGAGCCTTACGGTCGATGACGCGACCGACTAGTAGCACTTTCTTGCCCTCGGAGAGGCGAAACACTACTCGGTAGTTGCCTACCCGCAGACGTCGCCACGGCCTATGGCCGACAAGAGCTTTGACATCCAAGTTGGGGTCACTGGGATCGGCCCCCAGTTTCTCAATAGCAACAATCACGTTGCGGGCAGACTTCGTTTGGAGGGAGTCCAGATCCTTGACCGCTCTGCGAGCAAGGCGTACTTCTGCCATGAATCCCTAGAGATTCCGCCGCCGCTTGTAGGTCCGCAAGCCAATGGTTTTGCCCCGGCGCAAGTCAGATTCAGCCTCTCGCAAAGAAGCCACGAATTCGGGAGCGTGGGAGAGCACATAATCTTCAGCTTCAGGAGAGTCGATCGGCAAGATCAGCGCTGTGGGTCGTCCATGACGCGTTACAACTACCGGAGCCTTTCCTACCTCGACTCCTCTCAAGATTTCCGTGGCTCGGTTTTTAAGCTCTCTGATCCCTATGGCCATTGTAGCTACAATTGTAGCCCCTTTGGCCTGGAGTAGCAATTCGAGATCATGCTACTTTGAATAAGCGCGATCAGGTCGCGATTTGTGCCCCCGGTGGGATTCGAACCCACACTGTATCGATTTTAAGCCGATTCTCTGCTACCAATTGGAGTACGGGGGCCGCGACGTTCAGCTGTTTAATCGTGCTTGTTCGGCCCAGATGGCATCTCGGGCGGGGTTTGCTTCTATCGTTCTAAAATCGTAAAGGCTTCCTCCGAGTGCCCCGATCTGTAGCATCGATTCGGCGAATCCCCGGACTTCATTTGCGGTCACACAATCGGCGATACCACCGATGAGATGCATTGGCTTCTGGGCCCCCATGAGAGCCTGCGTTTTCGTAACGACGTCGCGCATATAAGCGGCTGTATCGAACTCAACCGAGGAACATGCGCCTTTTGCCTTCGTCACCGACCAGTACGCCATCGGCACGATCACTTCGTAGTACTTGCCGATCTCAGGCCAGGGGAATCCCGCCCACCTCGCCGGTGCCCGCTCATTGTTCTTCGCATCGACAACAATCGCCCCCAGTGCCGTCGCCGCGGGAACCGCGTCTCTCAGACGCCGCGAGTACTCGGCAATGCCCGCATTGAAACGGATGCGCGCCTCATCGTTAACCATGGGATCGCTCCAGTCCGGATGCTGGGCTCTAATCTGATTGATCAACTCCTCGCGGGACTCTATGTCCGGAGCCAGTCCGTCGAATCTTTCGCCTGAGGGGCTCGCATGTTGAAGGACCGCGAGGCTTCGCCTGATGTCGCGGTCGATGTCGCCAAAGCCAGGCAGGTACCATCCCACAACTTTCATGCCGCGCAAGTGGGATCGCTCCAAGAACAAGTTGACCGTTTCCACCTTCACTATGTCCGCGGGTTCCTTCCACCTACCTGTCTGCAAATAAAGGGTTCGTACCCCCTTCGCATGCATCGTGTCAACGGCCTGCTCGGCATCCATCGTGTCGCGAATAGCGTAGTCATAGACATCGACCCAGGTCCCCAGGCCCCGATATGCGTCCATATTGGCCGAAGCAAGAGGCAGCTTGAGTTTAGGCTTCGCCTTGGGCTTAGGAGGAGCAGTAGGAGCAGGCGCCGCGGGCGGGAGCAGCAGCGGCAGCGTCGCCTCACGATGCTCGGGCACAAGTTCATCCTCAACAATGGGAGCGGAGGCAAAAGCATTGTCCGCAGTCCGGACTCGCGCAGAGGGCTCGCGCGCAATTGCTGTCGCGGCGATTATCAGAGTCAGGACGCAGAGTCCGATTACGCTCAGACGAAATGCGATGTGCTTGTGAAAGGAGCTCATGGGGCGGACTCTTTGATCGTTATCCTCACGATGTATACGGGCTTGATAGGTGACGATTTCTCGCCTCCTTCTACTTCGGCCCTGGTCGTTACTATGTTGAGTTTCGCAAGCGCTGCGTCACCCTTAACGACCTTACCCAAAACGGCGTATTCGGGTGGAAGAATTCCGGCGCCGTCTCCGGGAACGATGAAGAACTGGCTGCCTGCCGTTCCGGGCGCCTCGGGTCCGGATTTGGCCATCGCCACTACACCTTCGATATATTTAAAGTCCGCGGGCGGAGCGTCGACCGTCTTGTATTCGGGCCCGCCAGTTCCGTCTCCCTTGGGGTCCCCACCCTGGACGGCGAAATCTTTCACGATTCGGTGGAAAGTGAGGCCGTTGTAGAAGCCCTCCTTCGCCAGAAAGACAAACGAGTTGACGGTGTTCGGCGACGTTGCAGCTGCAAGTTCAATTTCGATTGAACCGCAAGATGTCTCAACGACGGCCGTGTACTTCTTAGCCGGATCGATCGTCATCGGCGGTGGCTCTTTCGGAGTGCGGGTCTGGGTGGTCGCTGGCTTTACTTCGCTGCATCCCGCAACCTTGGGCTTTGCGTCTTTCTTTTCCTCGTTGCCAGATCTGATGAAATAGAGCGCGCCCGCCAAGATGATGGCCACGACTGACAAATTGATTGCGGATCGTCGGCGTCGTTTGACCTGGGCCTGCCGGATCTCCTCTTCGATCTTCGCACGCCTCTGTTCCTTCTGACGATGTCTCTTCGCGTTTTTGCCGGTCATCCCTATGTCTCTCCCAACATCTCTATCACCAAGCCGTCAAGAATATCTTTCTCCGACACGATCACTTCATCCAATCCCCACTGCGCCATCGCACGATAAAGGATTGATGCCCCCGCAACGATAATGTCCGCCCGGCCGGCGGGCAAGCTCGCCATGCCGGACCTCTGCTTGACAGTCATACCGGCGAGACTAATGTAAAGCTGGCGGACCGCCGCTCGCGGCAAAATCAGGTGGTGAGTGGCTTCGGGGTCGTACTCCTCAAGGCCCAGGTGTAGAGCGGCAAGCGTGGTCACGGTTCCCGCCACTCCTACGAACCGGGCGCCCCTGATGTTCGGTATCGCTTCTTCAACTTTATCGAGCGCCTCATCTATCTGCGCCTCCATCGTGAGAATTTCTTCTGCAGCTGCAGGATCCGAACGCAGGAAGCGTTCAGTCAGCCGGACCGAACCGATGTCGAGGGAGATTCGCCCCTCCGTCTCACCGGCGGGATGGCCGATGACGAATTCGGTCGATCCCCCTCCAATGTCGCAGACTAGATGCAATCCTCCGAAAAGTTCTGCCGTCGCCCCCAAGAAAGACAGTCGTGCTTCATCTGCGCCGGAGAGTAGATGGGGCTCGACTCCCGCAACCTTGGTGACCGCGCTCAGAAACGCATCGCGGTTGGCGGCGTCGCGAACGGCGCTCGTGCCCGCAATGCGAATCCGCTCAGCGCCATACTCGCCCGAGACCGCGCAGAACTCAGTTATTGCCCGCAAAGTCCGCTTGATCGCGGCAGCATCGATCGTTCGGCGCGCGTCCACTCCCTCTCCAAGGCGCGTGAAGACCAAACGACGATCGAGATCCCTGTATGTCTTGCCGCGCTTTTCCGCAACCAGCATGCGGGTTGTGTTGGTGCCTACATCTATAGCTGCAACTCTCACGGTCGCTCCATCTCCACGCACGGCGTCGTTGGATCCTGCCATCTCAATTCGCGAATCACTTCCTCACCGACCGGATTGTCGTCAGTAACGAGGTGGTGCGCGACGTGCGCGTGCAAACACTTCACGCGCACATCCCCACCGCCTGGATGAGCAGACTTTCCGAGGGGATGAATCTGATCTCTTGCATCGACGTACGCCCGTGTCGAGTTCTGAAGAGTTGACTTCATCGTTTCATCGTTGCGTAAGCGGTCGTTCACCTTAGCCATGAATCCATCCGCCTCAAGACGGCCGGTCTCGGCTGCGAGTTTCTTGCAAGTCAACCACCACCGTGTTGGAAACGGAGTTCCGTCTTCTAGTTGTGGATGCGTCTCGATAACTTGCGGGAGGCCGCACTCGCATCGGCGGGCAACCCTCCAGATCCCCCGCGGCTCGCGCCCGATCTGGGCAGCGACCGCGGTTGCGTCGCCATCTAAAGGAGGAACTACTGTCGCTTTGAGTCTCGCTGTCGCCTGACATCCGCGAGACGCTCTTGCGAATCGCGCATGAACTTCTTGAGTCTCGCTTCGAATTCAGGATCGCGTCCTGCGCGTTTGGGTTCCTCGTAGGCCGGGTCGGCCTGTTTGATCGAGAGATCGATCTTGCCGTCTTCCTTGATCGCGACGACTTTGACGTTCACTTTGTCGCCCTCTTTCACATGCTCCCGGATATTCTTAACGTAGTTCTTGTCGACTTCAGAGATGTGGACGAGCCCAGAACCCCCACCCTCTAAAGCAACAAATGCCCCGAAATCCGTCACCTTGGTGACGGTGCCTTCAACTATTGCGCCAACTTCTGCCAAAAAACCTCCCTATCGAGCCTTGGGCCCATGCTAAGGCCAAGGAGGCCGGGCCGCAACTTGAGAAGACGACTCAAGAAAAAAGCGACCGGATCCATCGCCAAACTTTTTGGGCGGGATTCTTGGCCTTCGAGGGCTCTGGAGTTGTCACAGTTGAGGTGGCAGAGGGCGACAGAACCACAAACGATACTTCCCCGGGCTTCACAAGACCCAATTGCTCGCGGGCCAGCAACTCCATGTACTCGACATCGTTCAGGCGCTCGAGCCGCGCCGACAATTCTGCATTCTTGATGTTTAATTCTTGCAGCTTGCGCTCCTCCGCGCGGATGCGCTCCTGCTGAGAGATTGCCTGACGTGCCGGCGCGATCGCAGTCAGAGTCAAGGCTCCCACCAGCGCGGCGAGAAGTCCCAGTCGGACGCGAAGTTTCAACGGGTGAGTCATCGGGCTCCAGCTCTTGGAAAGGCGCCTGATCCGGCGTAGCGTGCTCCGTCGGCAAGAGTTTCTTCGATCCGGAGTAACTGGTTGTACTTCGCGACTCGGTCAGAGCGCGCGGGGGCCCCGGCTTTTATCTGACCTGCCCCCCATGCCACCGACAAGTCTGCGATCGTGGTGTCTTCCGTTTCGCCAGAACGATGACTAACTACTACCGCGAATCCTGAGGTCTGCGCGGTGCGCACTGCTTCAGTCGTCTCCGTCAGTGTCCCAATTTGATTCACTTTCACCAGGATCGCGTTGGCGTATCCACCATCTACACCGCGCTTCAGTCTCTCGACGTTTGTGACAAACAAGTCGTCTCCGACGATCTGGACTTTTGCACCCAACTCCGCGGTCAGCGCTTGCCATCCATCCCAGTCCTCTTCCCCTAAGGGATCCTCGATGCTCACAATCGGATATTTTGAAATCCATTCGGAGTAAAGCTCGGTGAGCGCGGAGGCCCCAAGCGTGCGACCTTCCCCCTTAAGTTTGTATTCACTTCCCTCGGTAAGTTCGGTGGCGGCAACATCAAGGGCCAGCCCGATTTCGGTGCCCGGCTCGTACCCCGCCGCCTCGATTGCTTCCACGAGCAGCGCGAGAGCACCTTCGTTTCTCTCCAAGTTGGGCGCGAACCCACCCTCGTCTCCAATGCCGGTTGAAAGACCTCGCCCGATCAACACCTTCTTGAGCGCGTGATAGACCTCGGCCCCCATTCGCAGAGCTTCAGAGAAGGACGCCGCGCCGTGCGGGACAATCATGAACTCCTGAACGTCGAGATTGTTGTCCGCATGAGCGCCGCCGTTAAGCACGTTCATCAACGGCACGGGGAGCACATGCGCATCGGCACCTCCGAGGTAACGGAAGAGGTCCAATCCCAGCTCGTCAGCGGCAGCATGAGCAACGGCGAGGGACACTCCAAGAATCGCATTGGCGCCGAGTTTCGATTTCGAGTCCGTGCCATCGAGCTCAATCAGTAGACGGTCGATCTCCCTTTGATTCATAGCATCCTGGCCAACCAGGGCTGGTCCGATCACGTCGTCCACGTTGCTAACGGCTTTGGTTACTCCAAGGCCCCCAAAAGCGGCCTCACCATCGCGCAGTTCAAGTGCCTCGAATTTGCCCGTCGATGCCCCGGATGGCACCGCGGCTCGGCCAACGCCTCCGCCCCCAGTCAGGGCCTCTACTTCTAAGGTAGGGTTGCCCCGGCTGTCGAGGATCTGTCTAGCAACAATTGCCTCAATCATGCTCAAAAGATAACTCCTTTTGACTGTAGTTACACGCTTGTCGGGCTGGACCTGGAAAAATCTGAGACACGCGCCCCCTTGGGGGTCTGCGGGCTGGACCTGGAAAAATCTGAGACACGCGCCCCCTTAGGGGCCGGTTGGGCCGTCATTTGGCGGGAGGGGCTGCGGCACTTGCCTCGAGGGCACGACGGTCCGCGATGCCTCGTCGTAGCGGCCGAACTTGGGGTTAACGCGAATCTTGGCCTTGGAAGCGGCTGTCTGGAGCCACTGACCATACGCCTGCTTCTCCTGTTGCTCCTTGATAGCGGCAACGATTTCAGGGCGCGCCTCTTCCAGCGTTTTTCCCTTCTGTAGGAGCTTGATCACGTGGAATCCAAAGAGCGTCCTTACCGGGTCTGAGACGTCTCCGGCTGCGGCGAGAGCGAACGCGGCCGTTTCAAACTCCGAAACCATCTGGCCCCGCCCGAATGGCGGGAGTTCTCCTCCCGTGTCCGCATTCGACGGATCTTTGGAAAATTGTTTGACGAGCGCAGGGAAGTCTTCGCCCTTGCGCGCGCGGGATGTGAGGGACTTGGCTGTGGTCTCGTCCTGGGGTGAGTGGACACAGGGGGCCGCTCGATTTGATGGATCAAACTTCTCGCATACGAGAATGTGTGCCACTTTTAGTTGCTCGTCGTAGCGCGCTTTGCTCTGGTTGTAAAAGTCGAGGATCTGCTGCTCACTGGGCTTGACGCTGCCGGTAACGGAGGCGGCCACTTTCCCAAAGAGGATTTGATCGCGCAAGAACTCCTTGACTTCAACCAGGCTCAAACCCTCGTCAGCGACAGCTTTGTTGAAATCTGCCCGTGTCGGATATCTCGATTCGAGTTGACTTAGCTGCGCTTCGACTTCATTGTCCGAAGACGTGAGTTTGAGCTTGCGGGCTTCGTTCCGCAACAGTTCTTCGCTGATGAGACCATTCAGAATTTCACGCTGCGCCTCCACGCGAGTGGCCGCACCTTTGGGGCCGCGAAATTGCGCAGCAGTCTCGGGCGTTAGCATCACCCGCCGTAAGCGTAGTGCTATTTCGTGCTCCGGAATTTTCGAACAGGGCTGGGGCGGCAGGCAAACTACGGCTGCCGTCGGCGCAAAGTAATTGCCATCCGACTTGCCGCACGCAGCAAGAAGGAGTGAGCAGATAAGCCCGATTCGAAGGTAAATAGACGGTCTCATGAGGTTTCTCGGAGGATAGCACGCAGGCTTTGTAACGCCCAGGGGGCCACATCGGCCGGCGGGGCAGGGAGTAACAGGGTCTCCGATGTTTCCCGGTATTCAGCCTGCGGCGACAAGTCGGCCAAAACCCTTAACTGCGAGTCCTCAAGCAGGGGGAAGGGTCTTAATTTTATCAGTCCATCGCGGGTGGTGACCTCAGCTACTCCGTGATCTGCAAGAAATGCCCGCAGCTCCGCGATGATCAGTAGGTTCTCCATCGG
>CAZCSK010000030.1:17262-28267 GCA_964501265.1 uncultured Actinomycetes bacterium | reverse complement strand
CGTCTTGACAGACAAGGGACGCAAAGCCTATGAAGATTCGCTTCCCGTATTCGCCTCGAGTCTTGAAAAGCATTTCTCCAGTCATCTTTCGCAGTCGGATGTGAAGACTCTGCGAAGGATCTTGCGCAAAGTTTTAGCGGCAAATGGCGCCTGGGACGAGGCGCGCTGCTCGTCGCCGATCCCGCAAAACCGCACCTCCGCCAAGGCTTCCTGAGCAAACTCCTCGGATCCCAGATTTGGAGATGGACTGGTCGCAAGTCATAAGACGCCAGCGGATGACGCGGCGTTTCGATTCCCGTCCGATCGAGACCGAAGTTCTCAACCGCATCCTCGCAAACTCTCAGAAGGCGCCATCGGCAGGGTTCAGTCAGGGCTTTTCCTTCCTGGTTTTGGAGGGCGCCGACGCGAAGACATTTTGGGAGATCACATCTCCGCACCGCGGAGAGGACTTCACGACTCCTGCGGTCGTCATCCCTTTGGCCAACAAGCAGACCTACCTCGATCGTTACAGCGAGCCCGACAAGGCCGGGTTCGGGTTGGAAAAGGAGGAGAACTGGCCCGTACCGTTCTGGTTGGTCGACACCTCCTTCGCATCGATGATCATTTTGCTTTCCGCAACGGCAGAAGGCGTGGGTTGTTGGTTCTTCGGAATCTTTCAACACGAGGACGAGTTACTCAGGCACTTCGGAGTACCCGCCGAGTTCACACCGATCGGTGCCATCGCGCTTGGCTATCCCGCGGAAACAGATGTGCGCTCGTTTTCGTTGAAACGCGGTCGACGGCCTTTTGAAACCGTCTTTCACAAAGGGCGCTGGTAGTCCTAGACGAAAAGAGTGAGACAGCTCGGCCCGCCGTCGGCCTTTGCAAATTCAGACAGATCCACCTCGTGAACTGTAAATCCCCGGTCTTCCAGGAGTCGCCGCGTGACTGCGTGTCCCGAGGCGGCGATCACTTGGTCGCCTATGACAACCACGTTGCCCGCTACTGCTTCATCCTCAGGAACGATTACACGGTCGAGATCCGCAAACGCAGGCGCGTCCAAAATCTCTTTGAGACCCAGCGCGGCGCCTGCGCCAAGAGGGCTCGCAGCCGTACCCAGGTGCAGTATCCCATCGGGGACATCGACTCCTTCGATCGAGATACCTCGCGCCTGGGCGAATTCAGTTAGACGATGTATCCCCTCCGAGTTGGTTCGTTCGGACCGTCCCACAATCACTCGCGTTCCGAAGTTCAGCACATCGCCGCCTTCGAGTGTCGCAGGCGCTTCCATTTGCTCTACGTCTTCTACCAGGTCGAACAGGATGCGCTCGATCTGCGCCACCTCATCCCTTCGTGACGGAGCGCCCGTCCTTGCCAAAAGGACCCATCCTGACTTCGGGGGGTTCGCAGCTTCTGGCGCGCGCGGGTCCGTACGTAAGGGGGCTGCTACCCCCCCGAGCCCCCCGCCTTGGAGAATGACGGCAGTGTCAGCAGTGAAGCAGGCGTCGGGCAGTTCCTCCGAAACTGGCAACTCGATCAGTCGCACACCCAATGATGCGAGAACCTGACGGTATTCCGCATGCTGTCGCCGCGCGAGCTCCGGATCTATCGATCCCCGCTCCGGATGATTGGAGAGTGCATCGACAAAATTGTTCCCCGGTGGGCGAACGACGGCTCTGGACGTTGCCAACATCAACTTAAGCCACAAACCGGGCGGGGTCGAAGGGCTCCGCATCGACGAGAGGGGTTCTACTCAAGAGCAGTTCGGCCGATAGTCGTCCCGTTCCTCCGCCAAGAATCACTCCCTGACCGCCGTGGCCGCCGGCCACGAAAAACCCCTTGGGCTGCGGAAGCCATCCGATCAAAGGTAGTCCGTCCGGACTCATTGGCCGTACTCCCGACCACACCGCCGCGATCTTAGCGTCATCGAGAGCAGGCAACATGCGCGCTGCGCGCCCGGCGATCGCTCGCGTGATCGCGGAATCCCCGTCGTGCTCGCCCAGCGAAGGGGCCCGTGAACTTCCCAACAGGACGTGGCCTGAAGCGTTTTGCTGGATGAGTGTGCCACCTGTCAAGGGGGCTGATGGCCTGCTTGCGTAGTCTTCGAGCGCTGGCGGTCGGGGGCCGGGGTCCCCGACGGTCAGGTGCCATCCAGATGACTCAAGAAGGTGATTCGCGATCGGAGGCATTCTCTCGGTCAACAACAACCACCCACGCGCGCCACTGATCGCGAGATCGGTTCCCGCGGTCTGCGCCAACCTGGGGGCCCACGGACCAGCAGCATCGACCACGATCTCGCTTCGAATGACGCCTTGATCGGTCGCGACTCCCGTTATCTGTCCCGCGCTCACGAGCACCTGTTTGACGTCTGTATGAGTAAACACCTCGGCCCCCATCTCCCGGGCGGCCATTGCGAGAGCAAGAGTAAGCGCAGCAGGATCGCAACGATATCCGTCATTGATGAACCAGCCGCCAAGATGCCCTGAAGCGATCCCGGGCTCGGCTTGACTGAGCGCGGCTTCGTCAAACCTTTCGACTGCAATGCCACCCGCAGCGCAAGCCTTCGCCTCGGATTCCGCGGCGGTCCACTCATCCTCGGTAGCGACCACGATGATGGCACCCCTGGGCTCTTGGTCCATCCCTATATCGATTTCCGATTCTTCCCCGATTCGCCGGTACATCTCGAGCGATGCGCGGTACAAGGGTTCGGTCGCCGGGCTCTGCGGATGGAAGATCAGGCCGTGATTGCGGCCGGATGCGCCGTGGGCGATTTCGTGTCGCTCAAGCAGTACGACGTCGGAACCAAGACGCGCCAACTCACATGCAATCGCACATCCGATGATGCCGCCGCCTACAACAACGATGTCCGCTCGATCCCGCATTAGCGACCAAGAGTATCGTCTGGACCATTCATGGGGGGTTCGGGGGGGTAGCAGCCCCCTTACGTACGGACTCGCGCGCGCCAGAAGCTGCGAACCCCCCGAAGTCAAGAGACGCGGTGCTACCATCCTTGTGGGGGCTTACTCCCACATGGTGGCCGTAGCTCAGTTGGTAGAGCACCTGGTTGTGGTCCAGGACGTCGCGGGTTCAAGTCCCGTCGGTCACCCCAAATTTGCAATGGATATGGAGGAAGTTGATTATGCCAACGCTTGAAGAGATCAAGGTTAAGCAGCAGGTGGTATGGAGCTCTGGAGACTACGGGAAGATCGCCTGGATCACGCAGCCTCTCGGCGACATAGTCTGCGAAGCAGTGGACCTGAAACCGGGTTCTAAAGTCCTCGACGCCGCGTGCGGGACGGGCCATGTCGCCCTGGCAGCGGCTCGCCGTTTCTGCGAAGCAACCGGGGTCGACTACGTTCCGTCCCTACTCGAAATCGGCCGCAGGCGCGCCGCGCTCGAAGGGCTCGAGGTGACCTTCAAAGAAGGAGATGTTGAGAACCTCCCCTTTCCCGACGAAAGCTTCGACTATGTGCTCTCAACGATCGGCGCGATGTTTGCGCCGAATCAGGAAAGGACAGCCGAAGAGCTCCTGCGCGTCTGCCGCCCGGAAGGGACCGTGGGAATGGTGAACTGGAAGCCCGAAGGATTCTTGGGTGAGCTGTTCCGACTGATCGGGTCGTACGTTCCACCTCCTGAAGGGTTGAAGCCGGCTGCACTCTGGGGCAGCGAGGATCGGGTTCGAGAACTGTTCGGCGACAGAGTCTCTTTGATCTCCTTTTCAAGCGGTGCGTTGGCCCAGAACTTTCTCTCGTCCGAGCACTATGCCGAATTCTTCCTCACTCACTATGGGCCGACCTTGAAAGCGTTCGAGTCTCTCGACGAGAAGAAGCGAGAAACGTTTCGGCAGGATTTGGCGGATCTTGCAACTCGCCACAATAAACGTCAGGACGGCGCCCTTACTTACGACAATGCCTACCTGATCGTCATAGCTCAAAAAAAGTAATCTCAAGGAAAGTTTGGCGCGGGCGGGGCTTTCGGGGATTTTCTGTCACACCTCGTCACTATCATGAATAGTCATGGAAGTACCCTTTGAACTGCGAGAACTTACGGGGCGTTGGCCCGATCTCAAGCGGTGGGAGCGGCGAGAGCTTGGGCAAGACCTGAGGCGATTCGGGCTCTCCTATAGGGAGATTCGAGCCATTATCCCAGTGCCGTCAGGGACCCTCAGCTACTGGTGCCGGGACATCCCACTGACTCCAGAGCAGCAAGAACGACTCAAGTCGATCGGCGGGAACTTCAACCTCGGTCGAGCCAAGGCGGGAGCCAAGCTCCGGCAGCGCAACCTTGAGCGCGTTGAGGCGATTCGCGCGGCCGCCCGCGAGGAAGCCGAGCTTCTGCTTGATGACCCTTTCTGGATGGCAGGTGTAGTCGCGTACTGGGCTGAAGGAGCAAAACGCGACAACCAGCTCTTGTTCTCAAACTCCGACGTTGACATGGTCTGCCTTTTCATCAACTGGGGAATGAAGTTCTTTAGACTGACCATAGACCGTTTTTCAGTGCGCCTTCATTTGCATGAGGGGCAGGACGAGAATGAGCGGCAGGCGTTTTGGTCCTCGGCCACCGGGGTACCAATGGAGCAATTTCGCAAGGGCTTTGTGAAGCCCGAAGGGACCGGCCACCGTAAGAACATCCTTTATGGCGGAACAGCCGCGATTCGAGTAACTCGCAGCACGGACCTTCTGCATCAGATCTTTGGATGGATAGACGCCATCAGGAATCGGCATGCGAGTCCGGTAGACTCGCGAACGGGCCTCTAGCTCAACCTGGGAGAGCACGCGCCTCTTAAGCGCGGGGTTGCGGGATCGAAGCCCGCGGGGCCCACGAAAAAAGCGCGCGGGCGTGGCGGAATTGGTAGACGCGCAGGATTTAGGATCCTGTGGGGAGACCCGGTGGAGGTTCGAGTCCTCTCGCCCGCACGGTGTTGCGAAGCTTTTCTTATGCTCGGTCCGCCACTGAAGTTCTGCGGTCGAAGACCAGGGTGCTGCCCTCTTTCTTCTTTGCGAAGTGTTTGGTTTCCGTCGCGATCTCGGAGGCTTCCCAATGGGAACCGATCTTTCGATGCACGTTGCTGGCAACCCCAATCGACACGCTCACGATCGGAAAATCTTGGGCTTGGTCTTGACGATCTACTACCGTGATAAAGCCCTTGTCCCGGTCCCGGGGGTCGTATAAAGCGCCGATACCTTTGTCGAACTCGGAGATGACCTGCTCCCCGATGGTCCTGATCAGCTCGGCCCGGCACATCAGGGCGAAATCGTCTCCTCCTATATGACCGATGAACGCGTTCTCAGGATCGAATCTTACGACCGCATCCTGCAGTACCGACGACAGAAACATCAGGACGGTATCGCCGCGCGCGAAGCCGTAGTGATCGTTATAGGCCTTGAAGTTGTCCAGGTCGACATACATCAATCCAAACGGCTCGCCCTCCATGATCCGCCGCTGGAGTTCCGCTTGAATGGCGGCGTTGCCTGGAAGTCCAGTGAGTGGATTGACGTCCCTCATCTCGCGAGACCTCCGCAGCGTGGTCCTCACACGGGCAATCAGCTCCATTGGGTCGAAAGGCTTGACTATGTAATCATCGGCGCCGGCCGTGAGCCCAACGACCCGCTCGGACGATAGCGACCTGCCGGTCACCATGATGATTCCCATGCCGGCCGTGCGAACATCCCTTCTCAAACGCCGACAGACTTCGAAGCCGTCCATCTTCGGCATCATCGCATCCAAAAGCATCAGGTCAGGCTTCTTCGCGATGGCAAGCTCGAGGGCCTCTTGACCGTCTTTGGCCTCAAGAGTGCTAAACCCCTCCAAGCTAAGGTTTAACTTCATGTACTCGCGGCCATCCTCATCGTCATCAGCAATCAGAATCGTCTCGGGCATCTAAGAGGTCGTTCCTTCATCGGCGACGACCGCTACAACTTCCGCAACGAGTTGGTCCAGCGAAATCCCTTTCTCGAGAAACTTGTCGGCGCCGGCTGCAAAAGCTTTCTCCGCCACCGAACTCCCTCCGAATCCCGTGAGGACGACAATCTTCGTCCCCGAAGAAGAGCGATGGATCAACTCTGCGGCCTGCAGCCCGTCCATGACGGGCATCGCCAGATCCAAGATCACTACATCGGGGTGTTCCGCGCCCGCCATAGTCACAGCTTCGGCCCCATTTTTTGCCTCACCCACGATGTCGAATCGTCCGTCGATCTCCAGGTTAATCCGGAGCAGGAGTCTAAAGTCGGTCATATCGTCAGCAATCAGCACTCGAATCGGGTGCTCTATTTTTTCGGTCACTGATCTCTCCCCCCGGCCGCCGCCGACCCAATGTCGGCCTCCTTCTCCCTAATCAAGTCCCCCGGCTGCAACTCTGGTCCGCTGCCGATCAGTTCGTTTACAAGCTTGCGGGCCGACCTAAGTGTTCCCTCCACGACTCCGAGGGCCTTGTCGTCTTGCCCCAAGTCCAGAGCGTATTTGGCCACGACAAGGCCCTGGACCACTTCGTCGTTGAGTTCGAATCCCTGTCGCCGCCTCATCTCGACCTCGTGGAGCGCAAGAGCGTACTCCTCGCCCCTCTTTCTCTCGGAGATGTCCTGACCAGTACCAGTCATCTTTATCGCGTGTCCGGTTTCGTCAACCATCACCTTGCCACGGCCATGCAGCCAGGTCGTCGCGCCCAAGGGCAGCACGACTCGATGATCGAAATGGAATGGATGCAAATCGGTGACAGCATTTCGCACGATTCTGTCGACCATTTCTCTATCGTCGGGATGCACCCTGCTGATAAAGACCTCATAGTCAACCGGAATCGATTGAGGCTCGAGTCCGTAGAGCCTGAAGAGTTCGTCGGTCCAGGTCACAACGTTAGTCGGAATGTCCCACTCCCAGCTGCCGACATGAGCCACCTCCTGCGCTTCCGCAAGTCTCTTCTCAATGAGCTCGTGTGCTTCCAAGACCGACTGCAATTCGGCAGTCCGCAGATGGACTCGATCTTCCAATCCGGCCCCCGCGCTCGCCAGCGCTTTGAGCGTGGCTGTCCTCTCGGATGTGATCGCTGCGTGAAGGAATGAGGTGAGCGCGATCGCTCCGTTGAAGGTTTGCAGAGTAAACATATTCGCCAAGTCGGTCCCTGAGGCGAAGGGACCGGATCGGTTCGATGCGGCGAGCACCGCGAGAACTGAAACGATCAGCACAGCAGGAGCCGCTCCCCGCTGTTGAAAACGCCAGGCAATCAGGACGACCAACGGAAAGACCAGATAAACCACTCGCAGTTCGCTCGCGAAAACAAATTTGGCGACAAGGATCATCAAGGCAAACTCCAGGAGCGCCTCGGCCCGCCGAGGCCAAGACGCCGGCGGGCCGATTCGGATGGTGCGCAGCACCAGGAAGAAAGGTGCAAACACCAGGACCCCCATTGCGTCTCCGGTCCACCAGACCGCCCAAGTCGAGGCAAGTGCGCTGGAAGGGATTACTCCCGACTCAACAAGGGTCACCGACCCCACCGTCGCACTGATCGTCATTGCGGCAAACGCCGCCCCGAGCACCAGCCCGAGGGCATCCTGGAGTCGGTCCATCTTTGTATGAAAATCGATTCGGCGAAGCAGGAAAGAGGCCGCCACGGGGGCCAGCGTATTACCGACTGCGATGACCGCGGCGGCCTGAATCGATGGGGTGATGGGAGCGTTAACTGCAAACGCAGCGACTGCAATCGCGGGCCAAATGCGGTATCCATAGATGAGGAGAGCCGCAAGGGCGACACCGGTAGGTGGCCAAATCGGAGTCACGCTCTCGCCGACAATGGCCAGCCGGAGACCCAGTCTCGCCCCGACATAGTAGGCGAGTGCCACGCCAATCATCGGGGCCACCGTTCCCAGTATCAGCCTACGGCCTTCGGCCGGACTCTTAGGTCTTGCGTTGACGGTCATTACCCCTCATTCTCGCCCTTCCCTTGGCGTCCTCCAGTGCGCGCGTGCGCCTGCCTGTCTTCCATGAATTTCGGCGCATCCAGCTAATGCCTGAATAGTCATATACGACCATACGCCCTAGCCTGCAAAGGGGACTTTGCTCACGGTCTCTTCTCCATCTCAGCCATTAATCCCCGCAAAGCCTTGCCCCGATGGCTTATCGCGTGCTTTTCGTTTGCGGACAATTCCGCCATGGAGCGGGTTTCTCCCACCGGTATGAACCATGGGTCGTAGCCGAACCCTCCGCTTCCCTTCGGCTCCTCGCTGACGCGACCCTCACAACCTCCTTCCGCAGCGATCTCCTCTCCTCCAGGGAATACAACCACCGCCACACATCTGTAGCGCGCCCCCCTTCGATCACGGTGGACACCCGCCATTAACTGCTTCAACTTCTCGTTGTTGTCTTGGTCATCCGCACCCAGTCCCGCCCATCGTGCCGAGCGGACCCCAGGGCCCCCTTTCAATGCATCCACTTCAATTCCGGAATCGTCCGCTAGCGCGGCCTTCCCCGTTTGCAGCGACACGGCGCGCGCTTTTATCGATGCGTTTTTGAGGTAAGAATCCCCAGTCTCTTCGATCTGCGGCCAGCCGCCCACATCGTCTTTGGTCAGCCACCGAACATCCAGACCGGACATGATCTCTTTGATCTCAGCGATCTTGCCTGGGTTAGTCGAAGAGATGACGATCTCAATCGTCAAAAGATCCTAGTCTCCGACCTGATTTGGGGGGTTCGCCAAGATTTGGCGCTGAAGGGCGACGATCTCCTCGATCCCTTTGCGCCCTAAGTCGAGGAGAGTCTGAAGATCGTCGTGTCCGAAAGGTTTGCCCTCTGCCGTTCCCTGAACTTCAACAAACTTGCCGGTTCCGGTCATCACTACGTTCATGTCAACCTCGGCCGCCGAATCCTCGACGTAGTTCAAGTCGACACACGGCGTCCCATCGATGATTCCGGAACTTACCGCCGCCACTTCGTCGTTGATCGGACTTTGTTGCAAAACACCATCTGCAAGGAGCTTTGCTACGGCGTCCGATAAAGCGATGAAGGCGGCCGAGATTGAAGCCGTACGGGTCCCGCCGTCGGCCTGCAGCACGTCGCAGTCTAAGTAGATCGTCCTCTCTCCCAGCCGCGTCAGATCGCACACGGATCGCAGGCTCCGGCCGATCAGTCGCTGAATCTCCTGGGTTCGCCCGCCCGGTCTCCCACGGTTGACCTCGCGCTGGGTGCGCACCTCGGTCGCCCGAGGCAGCATGGAATACTCCGCGGTCACCCAGCCGCGGCCTTTGCCTCGCAAGAAATCGGGCACGCGCTCGTCGACCGACGCGTTGACAAGAACCTTCGTCTTGCCGCATTCGTAAAGAAGGGAGCCCTCCGCGAACTCTACGAAACCGCGCTGAACTTTGATCGGTCGTAACTCATCGGGCTCTCGCCCGTCCTGGCGTTTCATCTTGATTGCGACCCTACACCACAAAAACTGCGTTATCTGTGGCTAAAGACACCTCGCCATCAAACCGTGATGCAGCCTGTTTAAGGCTGACGGCAGGATCGAGTCCGGGAATCAAGTGTGTAAGTACGAGCCGCCCCACCTTGGCTGTGGTGGCCATCTCTCCAGCCTCTTCGGCGGTCATGTGAATGCCTTGCGCTTTCGGCGGCTCTTGAAAACTGGCCTCTGCAATCAGAAGGTCAGCGCCGGAAGCGAGCCGCGTGACGGCGTCGCTCGTTGCGGTATCGGCGGTGTAGAACAAAGCTCGGCCCCCGGACTCGACCCGCATCGCAAGAGTTTCGATCGGGTGGCGGCTGCGCACGAACTCGAACTCAAATGGCCCGATCGTCAGCTTGTCACCATCCACAATGGGATGAAATTCAAAGTATCCATCGAAACTTTCCCGATTGATCGAACCGGGCAACTTCGCAAGATGCTTATCGGTCCCGAAGGGGGCGAAGACCTTGAGACCAATCGGCCCCTTCGATCGTGGTGAGTGTCTGATCGCATAGTAGAGGGGATAGACATCGAGGAAATGATCGAGATGTAGGTGGGACAGAACGACCGCATCAAGGTCAAAGAAATCCATATGTCTCTGCAGATTCGCAAATGTGCCGGTTCCAGCATCGACCCAAACGTTCGAACCCTCGAACCGCAAGAGAAATCCCGTGGCGGCGCTCGACGGGGTCGGATATGTGCCACTCCCCCCAAGCACCACAACCTCGAAAGGCATTAAGCGTCCACCTTATGGGTTGGAAGGACAATGCGTTCGACGTTGTCGAGGCCAGCCAAGAATCTCGATCCAACCGCGTGAAATTGCACGGGGTCGCCGGAAACTATGAAACGGCGCGTGCCTACCTCGTGCGCGCGCCTAAGCATCGAGCGCTTCACCAACTCCGTGTATAAGTCCTTCGCCACTTCTTCGGCGGACGAGATTAACTCCACCAAGCCTTTGGTCACCGAATGTAGGACACCCGTGAGAAGTGGATAGTGAGTGCAACCCAGAATTAACGTATCGACATCGGACGCCAGAAGCGGCCCCAGATACTCCTCGGCCAACTTGAATAGTTCATCCGAGAAGGTGTCGCCGGCCTCGACTCGGTCAACGAATGCGGCGCAGACCTGGGTAAAGATCTGAACGTTGTGACGGGTCGCCGCCAGTGCACGCTCGTATTCGCCGCTTGCGATTGTGGCCTGCGTCCCGAGAACGCCGATCTTGCGATTGTGGGTCGCCCTGATCGCGGCCCGCACCGCAGGTTCAATCACGCCAATGACGGGTACGTCGAGAATCTGCGTCGCCTCTCGGTAGGCGGCGGCCGTCATCGAATTGCAGGCGATCACGATTACCTTGACATCTTGCGATGCCATGAAATCGATAATCTCAAACGCAAATCTGCGAACCTCCTCGATCGGACGCGGGCCGTATGGAAATCTCGCAGTATCACCGAAATAGATGAGGTTCTCCTGTGGGAGCAGTTTCATGATCGAATCGACGACGGTTAGACCGCCGACGCCTGAGTCGAAAATCCCCACCGGTCGCTCGTTTGACTTCGGGGGGTTCGCAGCTTCTGGCGCGCCCTGGTCATCCCTCCGGGC
>CAZCSK010000030.1:0-17162 GCA_964501265.1 uncultured Actinomycetes bacterium | reverse complement strand
TCTGGCGCGCCCTGGTCATCCCTCCGGGCGGCTGCTACCCCCCCGAGCCCCCCGTTTGACTTCGGGGGGTTCGCAGCTTCTGGCGCGCCCTGGTCATCCCTCCGGGCGGCTGCTACCCCCCCGAGCCCCCCGTCGGAAACACTCACCATGGGATGTATTCAACCTTGCGGGCTACTTCATCTGCATCATTTGACCAGATCTCGGTCGAGAGATATTTCCAACCGCCGTCGGCAAAAAGGCAAACGATGTCACCCACATCCAGGCGCTGGGCGATCCTTCTTGCAACGAACACTGTTGCCCCCGACGAGAGACCCGCAAAGATACCTTCGCCCGCCGCAAGAGCCTGAGTCCACACAACGGAATTGCGAGCGCTCACTTTGATCCGAGAATGTAATAGGGATTCGTCGAATACCTCCGGAATAAAACCGTCGTCCAGTGACCGCAGGCCGTAGACGAGTTCGCCCTGCTCCGGTTCGGCGGCCACGATTCGGACCTCCGGCTTGTGTTCGGCGAAGAATCGTCCCACGCCCGTCAGCGTGCCGCCGGTTCCCAGCCCGGCGACGAAGTGGGTGATCTCCGGAAGAGCGCCCAGAATCTCGGGTCCAGTGGTTGCGTAATGAGCGTTCGGGTTCGCCTCGTTGCCATACTGGTACAACATCAAATATTTGGGATCCGACTCCGCCATCTGTTTGGCGAGCCGGATGGCGCCGTTGGAACCTTCCTCTCCCGGTGAATAGACGATCTGGCCCCCAAAAAGACCAATCATCTGTGCGCGCTCGCGGGGCGCCGTTTCCGGCATCACACAGACAAGTTGGTATCCGCGCCGCTGCGCCAGGAAGGCCAGCGAAATTCCCGTGTTGCCCGATGTCGGCTCAAGAAGAATTCTTCTTGACGTCAAAAGCCCCGACCGCTCCGCGGCTTCGATCATAGCCAAGGCGATGCGGTCCTTCACGGATCCCGTTGGGTTTTGGCCCTCCAGTTTTGCCCATATCCTTACCCCCGGCTTCGGCGAGAGCGCGTGGATGCCCACAAGTGGAGTGTTGCCGATCGTTTTAGTTATGTCGTCGTAAGGCACGTTGTCCTACGGGCGGCCGCCGGCCACGGCGGGAAGAATCGACACAACGTCTTCGTCGGCGACCACTGAGTCGAGACCCTCCAAATATCTTGCGTCCTCGTCGTTTACATACACGTTCACGAATTTGCGCAGACTGCCGTCCTCAGCAAAGACCTGATCCCGCAGAGCGGGGTGAACATTGGCTATTTCCGTCAGCACTTCGCGCAAGGCTCCTGCACTTGCCTCAAGAGATTTTGCTCCCCCCACTTGCTGTCTTAGCGCGACGGGAATCTTGACTTCGACCATCGTCTCAAGATACCACCACGTCGACTTCCGAAATTTCACCGGTCTCATCTCCCCAGTCCGATTTGATCACGTCAAATGCCCTGCACTCCGGGAAGACAAGATCGGACAGAGAAACGATCACATATGCGACCGGATGATGCGCCTCCCTAACATCGGTGACCGATGGGTACGCGGGGCTTGCAACGTGCGAATGATAAATGGCGACCAACTCCAAGCCTTGCTCGTCCATGTCGTTGAATGCCGCAAGCATCTGCTTTCCCTCGGGTCTGTAGTAGACGGGTGACAATGCGGCATTGGCAAGGGGATAGAGCGCCGTCGCCGCGCCCTGGTTGCCCCCAAGAAAGCCGCATGCTTCATTTGGCAGCCCATCGATGCAGTGACTCACCATCTCATCGTAAATGAGTCTCGGGATCGTCAGATTCATCGCGCCGCCGCCCTATCCCCCCGAACCCTCACTGTGCCTGTCGGTCCTTGACCAAACCGTCCGACTACCGACCGTGCTTGAGTGTTGTTGCGTTCAAGGGCCCCAATGAGGGCGTCGACGTCTTTCTCGTCCACTGCAATGAGAAGTCCTCCCGATGTCTGTGCGTCAAACAAGATCGTGCGAGCGGCCGAACCGACTTCGGGGTCGAATTCGACGAAGGGTCGGAAGAATGACTCATTGCGGCGCGATCCCCCTGGCACGAAATCTCGTTCCGCCAATTCTGCAACACCATCGAGCACCGGAACCTCTGACGCCCATATCTCGGCTGAGGTTCCGCTTGCCGCGGACATCCGCTGGAGGTGGCCGAGGAAACCGAATCCGGTAACGTCGGTAACTGCCGCCACGCCGACATCGATCATCGCCGCGGCCGCGCCTGCATTCAGTGCGCTCATCAGCGCCGTAGCCTCATCCACCAAGGATTTCGACGCTTCGCCGCGCTTTAGCGCGGTCGAGATAATTCCGGAGCCTAAGGGCTTGGTGAGAACAATCGACATGCCCGCCCGGCCCCCGGCCATAGTGATGAAACCGCCGGGATCTACGATTCCGGTAACAGCCATCCCGTATTTGGGCTCGGGGTCATCTACGGTGTGACCGCCCACAATCGAGACTCCAGCCTCCAAAGCTTTATCCGCGCCGCCCCGAAGAACCTCGGCCAACAGGTCTAGATCAAGCTCTTTCGGCCAGGCAACAAGATTGAGGCCGAGGATAGGTTTGGCCCCCATCGCGTAGACGTCGCTAACAGCATTTGCGACAGCGATAGCGCCCCAATGGTACGGATCGTCGACCACGGGAGTGAAAAAGTCCACCGTCTGGACAAGTGCGGTCCGCTCGTCGATGCGATAGACGGCCGCGTCGTCGGGCGCGTCGAGACCCAGGAGCACGTTCGGATCCGTGCTCTTGTCGGCAGACAAGCGGCGCAAGACCTGCGCCAGGTCACCCGGACCGAGCTTGCAGGCTCAGCCGGCGCCGTGTGAATACTGGGTCAGACGAACCTTATCCATACGTCCTTTATACAGTCGCCAAGGGCGTCCGGTTTGGGCTGGGGCCTCTACCGGGTGCCAAGATTGCTAGGCTTGTCTTTGTGTCCCCTCCCAAAGCCAAACCGCCGCCGTCTTCCGCGCTCCAGCGGGCCAGGGCGGACAGGGGAGATGCTGCAGCAGGGACAAGTAAACCAAGCCGCCCCGCGCCGCGCAAAACCAAAAGGTCCGAAAGAGCGATGCCCACGGGCCTGGTGTCGAGAACAAGCAGGCTGGCCGCGACTTCTGTGAAAAGCTCACTCAAGCTCGCGATGGTCGCTCCACGCAAGCTGCTAGCTAAATCTTCGGTCGCGGGAGCGCTGTCGCAAGCCCACAGCAACACCGCCCTCGAACTTGTTCAAACCCTAGGCAGGCTGAAGGGCATCTCGATGAAGGTTGGCCAACTGGCGTCCTTCATCGACGCGGGGGTGCTGCCGCCAGAGACGCGCGACCTGTATCAGCAGGTGCTCGGCTCGCTTCGCGACGCGGCCCCGCCTATGGACCCCAAGCTCGTGCGGCAAGCATTCATCCGAGAGTTCGATGTCGAGCCGGAAGACTTGTTCGCCTCCTTTGAGATGAAGCCGGTAGCGGCGGCGAGTCTGGGCCAGGTGCATCTGGCCACCCTGGCCGACGGGCGTGAGGTGGCGGTCAAGGTCCAGTATCCGGGGATCATCGACGCGATCCGCTCCGACCTCACCATGACGAGCGCGATGAAGCCGCTTATGCCGCTGCTTGCCCCCGGGCTCGACGCGGGCGAGGCCCTCAAAGAAATCCGTTCGCGGGTGCTTGAAGAATGCGATTACACCTTCGAGGCCGAGAACCTCGATTTTCTTGCGGACCAATACGAAGGCCACCCTTTCATTTGGGTGCCGCGCACCATCCCCCAAAGGTCGACCGAGCGCATTCTCACTATGGAGCGCGCGAAGGGCATTCCGTTTGCTGAGATCAAGAACCTTCCGCAGGAGCAGAAGGATCGTGTCGGCGAGATCTTGTTTCGCTTCTACTACGGCTCGCTTCACCGTTTCGGCTTCACGAGTGCGGATCCCCACCCGGGCAACTATCTGTTGATGGACGACGGCAGGATGGCCTTCTTCGACTTTGGCCTGGCATGCAACCTGCCTTCCGGCCTTGGTCCCGAAATGCATAAGGGGCTGATCGCATTGCGCGATGGAGAAGTAGACGAGTTCTACGATCTCGCAATCTCAATGGGGTACATACGAAACAAGGATGGGGTCGACCCGCGGCGGTTCTTCAAATGGGCCGCTCTGTCGCTCGCTCCCGTGGCTAAAGACGCCAAGTACACCTTTACGCGCGAATTCATCGCGGAGCGGACGTCGGCAATGTTGGATATGAGAAATCCGTGGTGGTCTTTTCTGCGAAAGCTGAACCTGCCTACGTGGGGCCTTCTGATGTACCGCCTCGAACTGGGCCTGTTCGCGGTGCTAGCGCAACTCGAAGCTACGGGCAATTGGCACCGAATGTCGATGGAGTTCTACTCGGGCCGCCGGCCCTCGACGGCATTGGGCAAAAAGGACGCAGCTTGGCGGAAAAACCGAGAAGAAGCCTAAGGTCGCGGCGACGGGGTTCGTTTCCTGGGTGTTTCATGTTCCCGGAGGCCGCGCTCTTTGGTGTCGGCGGAATCTTGGTGACTCTTATAATTCTGTGGACGGCATTCCGATTCATCGGAGGCGGTATCGGCAACTTCGTCCGCGGAGAGGACCCCGCGTCCAGGATGCTCGCCGGCCAGATCGAGGCGGCGCGCGCACATAATTGCTCCGCCGTTTGGGGCGCGTACTCGTCACGGACGCGCGAACTCATGATGAACCGATCGATTGGAAACGGCGGACGCGCTCTAAGCCAACCCGACGCGGCCAACCTGTACTGCAATTACGCGCCGACTACAGCGAAACTCGATGCATTCCTGCCGGAGAGCGTAGCGCTTCGGAGCGGAGGCCAGCAGACAGCGATCGTCACTGCGGTCTACACCTATGACCGCTTCTTCGGTTTCTTCGGACGAGGACGGTCACGTGCACCGTTTCAGATGGTGCTCGAAGAGGGCTCGTGGCGCGTCGACGCGACGCAGGAACTCGATCCGGACAGCGCTAAGAACAAAGATACCCGCGCGATGTTCTTGCTCCACCAGGCGTTCACAGCGGAGAGGGATACGTTTGTAGAGGTCGGTTTCTTCACGGCAGACGCGGAAACGATCCGCGAGCAACTCCCAGGTTTCGAGTTCCCTGCCATCGTTCAGGGGGTCGCGTCGGAAGCATCGAATGCAGATGTGATCTACGTCGCGACATCGGGGGACAAGGTGGTATGCATATCGATCAGGTCGTCCACGGGAACCTTGGTGATGGTGAAGGACGACGAGAGAACTGAGCGGAAGATGTCTTACCAGTGGGGATCGATCCCAAACGTCTGCGACAAACAACCACTAAAGCGACCATATTACGGAGCATCGTCCGGGATCGGTGATTAGAGAAGTATCCGTCCCCGGTGAGCTTCCAATTTCGGCTTGCTGACGCAGCGCCTAGCCAGCAAAGCTACGCGGTGGTCAGCCCTAATCCTTATTCAAGAAGTGGTGTGCTGTACTGGCGTGGTGGTCGCGCCCATCGTGTGAGCAGGGGCTGGTGTGGATAGTTGCCTGTGCGAGCCGATGGATGTTGTGGAGGAGGGCATGGTGGGCTTCCTCGGCGATGGCGTGGGCCTTCGCGACAGTGAGGTCGGCGTCAGAGATGATCTCGGCTTCGGCTCGCAACTCATGGCCCACCCACCGGATGCGGACGCTTTCAACAGCTACTACACCGGGCACCAAGGACAGAAACCTGTAGACGTCATCCACGAGCTCGGGGTCGACGCTGTCCATGAGCCGCCGGTAAATGTCGCGTGCAGCGTTCTTGAGGACGACAAGAATGGCGACGGTGATCAGTAAACCTGCGATGGGATCTGCGAGTTGCCAGCCAGCGGCGACGCCAAGTGCCCCGGCGACGACGGCGAGCGATGTGAGGCCGTCGGTTCGAGCGTGGAGTCCATCGGCCACGAGCGCAGCAGAACCGATTTTGCGGCCTACCCGGATGCGGTACACAGCCACGAGTTCGTTTCCGGCGAACCCAACTACGCCGGCCGCTGCCACCCACATTACGTTTTGCAGTATTCGAGGGTGCAGAAGGCGCTGGGTCGCTTGCCAAGCCGCGACCCCTGATGACAAGGCGATCATGGACACGATGAAGATCCCGGCAAGGTCTTCGGCTCGGCCGTAACCGTGGGTGTAACGCTTGGTCGGGCGGCGCCGGCCTAGCAGGAACGCGATGCCGAGGGGGACGGCGGTGAGGGCGTCGGAGAAGTTATGGATGGTGTCGGCCAGCAAGGCAACAGAGCCGCTGATGACGACGACGACAGCTTGAAGACAGGCGGTTACTGCCAGGACGACTAGGGAGATCTTGAGAGCGCGCATCCCCTCGGCGCTGGCCACGAGCGCCGGGTCGATCGAATCGCCGGCGTCGTGACTGTGCGGCGAGAACACCGTGGCCAATAGCCCACGAATGCCGGCCGGGTGATCGAGGTGCCCGCCCCCTTCAGTATGAGCGTGGCGGCCATGGTCATGATCGTGTCCACCAACTCTGTGGTCATCGTGGGGGTGGTCATCGTGGGGGTGGTCATCGTGGGGGTGGTCATCGTGGGGGTGGTCATCGTGCGCTCGTTGCTCCTTCATGCGCCTCGCCCAGCCCTCTTGGAACGCCCCTGGAGCGGCCGTTCCTCGTGATCAGGGAGATCCTGCACGACGTGGTCGGCGTGGAACAACGCCTCTTCAACGAGTCTGCGGACATGCTCGTTTTCGGTTAAGTAGAAAATGTGAGTTCCCTCCCGACGGGTCCTCACAAGACGAGCGAGTCTGAGCTTGGCGAGATGCTGCGAGACTGCGGCGGGAGGGGCGCCGAGGTGTTCGGCGAGCCTGTTTACCGAGTGCTCCCCATGAAGAAGCGCCCAAAGGATTCGGAGCCGGGTCGGGTCGGCAAGAAGCTTGAGTGCAACGACTGCTTGGTCAACCTCCTCGTCGCTAGGACTCTCAGCTATCTGCGTATCCATGCAGTTAACTGTACACCCCAGTTCGCCAGGGGTTGAACCCCAAGCGACGGAGGGCCATGAGACTGATGCGGACTATTCGAACTCTTCGGCCCTGACCGAGTTAGGGCAATTGCTTGATCAACTAGGCGACGGAACGCGCTCCAACCGCTCCCGACCCTTAGCGCGGTAGAAATCGAAGTCCGAATCGAGCGTAAAGATGCGTTTGAAACCACGGACTTCAGCAATAGCCAGCAGCGTCGCATCCGCCATACTCATCGGACGGTCGCTGTATTTCTCCATGAGCAGTCGGCTTCGTTCGATAAGATCCAAGGGCATCTCCGCCAGCTCAAGATCTCCCCGTAACAGCAACGACCAAAGAGCCTCTTGAGCGGGCCATCCGCCCGCGTCGCCAAGCAGATACATCGCCTCCGTTAAAACTGGCCACGAAGTAACCATAGGAGATGTAAGTGTGTTGAGCTCCTTCCGGCACCGGTCATGATCTCTTTCGCCAGAGTCGATAATTGCGACCAGTGGTCCGGTGTCAGTTAGCGTGGCCGTTTCTTATGCTCCCTGGCGACGAGCTGCTGGAACTTAGCATGCGAATCGCTAGCGCGACCACCCTTGCTTTTTATCTTGCCAAGAACATCTGCCAGACGAAGGTCCAATGTCTGTCCAAGAACTGCTTGAGTTTCTCGACGGATGGCCTGCCGAATGAACTCGGACTCACTGATCCCGCGCGCCTTTGCCGCAAACTCTAGGTTTATCTCTGTTTCGGGATCTAGCCTGACGCTCTTCATGATGAGGACATTGTATCACGTCTGACAAAATTTGTGATACACCAGCATTAGCCTCGCAGGCCGCGGGCTTCAGGGCGTCGTTTCCCGAGCCTCGAGGGCATAACCGATGGCTTCTTCAGATGACATCTCCCTGCCCTCGTTCCAAGCCTCTTCAAACATCTCGGCGTCGTCGGCTCGTGCTTTGGCCACGTCACGGTCGTAGAGAGCCCGCTCTTGACGGGAGAGCGGCGACCCTTCTGATTCCCGAATGCGCTGCGCAGCGCCGTAGAGTCGCGCGGCGCGGTCGAATCGTCCTTCCGAGCCGGCTAACGCGGCCATTCCCTCGAGAAGCGGAGTGGTCAACAGACCGGGAGGCCCACAGCTCAGACCTTCACGGTACAGGTCATTGGCCTCTTCCAACTGTCCCTGCGATCTCACGATCTCGCCGAGTGTATGAAGCGACCCCGCCAGTTGCAGTGCATGCCCCAGCCGCCGCTCAATGGTCACGCTTTCCTCGGCCATCGCTCGGGCCTCTCCGTCCCTGCCATGAAGATGCCATGTCCACGCCAGTGTGTTCAGCGCATCCGCCAAACTGTTGTCATTGCCTGTTTCGCGGGCAGTGGCCACGGCTTCCGTCGCATCGCCTCCAACAGGACTCAGATTCCTAAGTCCTCTTGGAGGCGGCGGGATTCGAACCCGCGTCGACGCGGCTTCCAACTGGGGCATCTACGAGCGTAGCCTGCATTGGTTCTCGGCCGACGGTGTCCACAGGCGGGATCGTCGGCACCAGCCGGGTCTTAAGTTTCCCTCGATCTCCCGCCCGGCGGAGGGGCTCGAGGTAATCCTGCTGCATGACGCCCCATCCCGAACCGCAGGCCCTTCCGGGTGGAACGCCCGCCTACTCTAGGCGGGAACTCGCGTTAAGCTGCGACGTTTCAGATTGTTTTTCCAAGTTTTAACGAGGCCCTGGTCCTCGGCCCGCTTCCTCCAGCTAGAACGACCGGTCTCGAAACCAAAGTCGCCCCCTAAGTTGTCAGTGTTACCTTCCTAGTGTAACCCCTATCTGCGGCGCCCGATCGCTCGGTCCACTTGGCGGCGTGCATCTTTTTCTTTCAGGTCCTCACGCTTGTCGTAGAGTCTCTTGCCTTTCGCAAGTCCCAACTCAATCTTCGCCAGCCCTTTGCGAAAATAGCATTGCAGGGGAACGAGCGTTAGTCCCTCCTGTGCGGTCTTGGAACCGAGGCGGTGTATTTCGGCAGCATGCAGGAGAAGTTTTCGTTTGCGGGTCGGGTCGTGAGGTGAATGTCCAGCTTGAGCGTAGGGCTGGATGTGCATCCCTACCAAGAAGACCTCGTTGTCCTGAATTACCGCGAAAGATTCCTGTAGAGAAGCGCGCCCTTGCCGGAGGGATTTGACCTCGCTGCCGGTCAATACGATGCCGACCTCGAGTGATTCAAGGATGGAGTAATTGTGACGGGCCTTGCGATTGGAAGCCGCCACGTTTGAATCCGGGGATTTCGATTTCTTTTTTGCCACTACTAGCCCGGGGCCTCAGCCAGGATCCCCGTGATCACTTCCTTGGCCCTGGCCAGTTGGCGATCTCTCTCGGGGACACTGATATCGGGAATGACTCCCCTTGTCCCGATCGCGCGACCGGACGGAGTGAAGTAAGACGCCGTCGTGAGTTTGATGGCCGACCCGTCTGACAATGGCAGAAAGGTCTGCACCGAGCCCTTGCCGTATGTCTCAGTCCCCACGATGAGTCCGCGTTGGCGATCTTGAATCGCCCCGGCCACGACTTCCGACGCGCTCGCCGATCCTTCATCAACTATGACGACAAGAGGCAATCTAGTGACCACTGGGGACACAGCGTCGTAAACCACGTCCGCTTGACCGCGCTCGCGATAAGAAACCACCTTTCCGCCCTCCAGGAAAACTGCCGCGACATCGACCGCCTCATCCAGGAACCCTCCGGGATTGCCCCGTAAATCCAGAATAAAACCGCGCGCCCCTCTCTTTTCCAGAGAAGTGACCGCTTCGCGAACTTTGCGTCCTGCCTCGCCATGAAACAGGACGAGCTCTATCAAGCCGACTCCGTCGGCGAGCATACGAGACGAGACTGTGGGCAAATCGAGTTTGCGCCTCACTATGACGAACTCCCGCGTCGCCTTCTCCCTTTCGACGATCAATCTAACCGTGGTGCCGGGACGGCCCTGAATCCTGCCGGACACTTCGTCGAGATCGAGTCCCTCAACCGGCCCCGAGTCGATCTGAACAATCAGGTCGCCTGCCTGCAGACCAGCCGCCGCAGCCGGGCTGGAGTCCAGCACCGAAACGACCTTGAACATCTCATCTTCCTCTTTCATCCAAAGACCTACGCCTGAAAACTGGCCCTCAGCCTCATCGTCTTTCAAGTTTCTATAAGCCTCCGGGGTGAGATATGCCGAGTAGGGATCGTCGAGGCCCTGCAACATTCCGCGGACCGCCGCTTTCAGCAGAACCTTCCGCGCGGGGGATCGCAGTGCAGAACGGCGTATCAACCGGTCGGCTTCCTCGAGCACGGCAAAATCATCTGGCGAGCCCGCCCTGCGGCCCGTATCGAAGCCGAAGAGAAAGGATGCGGTGAGCATCGCGATGGCCGCCAGCACGGCGAAGAGTTTTGAGGAAGTCTTCGGGAACACTTGGTTTTTAGACTAACGTACCGGCGCGCTCGGGCTGTTGCCCGCCAAAACCGCACCCGCCCTGCGGGCGGCAGCTTCCGCCAGCCGCGCCTCGCTCGCATCAACATCGGCGCCTGCGTACAACTCCTTCTCCAGGGTCTCGACAACAGCTCGGACATCCAGATGAGTGACGCCCGTGCCCGCGCGCATTAATTCGCTGCCGTACTCAGAGGGGGTCTTCGAGGGGATCCTCGGGTAGCCCGCTGCCGCTCCCGCTTCCTCGAGCAGGCGGAACGCCCCCAAAGCAAGCTCGGGAGGCCGGCCTTTCATCGGACGGCGCAGCCGCCTGGTCCACAAGTATCGCCGAATAATTCTCCGGCCTAATCCCACACAGGTGATTCCCGCCGCAATCGCGATGAGCGTTAAGGCGATCGCCCTGCCCGACGAAACTGCAGCGGCCAGAACCGAGCGCACCAGGTCCAGAGCCCCCGTGAGCAGTCCATCCGGAACCAGGTCCCGAAGGGGCTTCAGCAGCTTGGCAAGAAACTTGAATCCCGGCGCCGCTTTGGCAGATGCGTCGATCGGTGGAACCTCATGGGTGGGGTCGAATTCCAGCCAACCTGCGCCGGGAACAAAAACCTCCACCCAGGAATGCGCGTCGCTCTGACGGACTTCGAAATAACCGGACAGAACGTTGCGCTCACCGGGCGCATAGCCAACGGCAAACCTCGCCGGGATTCCTAGCGATCGAAGCATCAGTGTCATCGCCGACGCGATCTGTTCGCAAAATCCTCTGCGATCCTCGAATAGGAAGTAGTCGACCGCATCCGTTCCTTTGGGCTGCGGCGGTATATCGATGAGGTACCTAGTGTTTGTTGAAAGCCAATTTTCGATGGCCTTCGCCTTGCCTAAGATCGTGGGTTCGTCGCCGGCGATCTGCGTTGCGAGATTTCGCACACGAGCGGGAAGGTCGGCAGGGAGCTGCGTATACCTATCGACCACCTCCGCCGGTATCGCTTCGGGAAGGGACTCCAACGCCGTTGGACCAGGCGCTGGAAGTTGGGAGACGACGCTGTAAACCGTATCGGGCTCGAGCAGAGAACCCGCGCGTAGCGCCAGATGATCGGTTATGTCGATCTCACCCGTGGGAAACCAAACTTCTGAAGGATGATAGGCGGCAAAGATCATGTTCGGCTGCCGACGCACTATGTAAAACGTTTGAACCAGTTCGTTGCCTGTGAATACGAGCCTCTGACCGACGTCCTGAGGCACCGATACGGGAAGACCCGTCAACGTCTTGGGACGCAGCGTTGAATCGCTCCAGGATGACTTCGAATAGAGATCGAAAACTCCACCTCGCCAGAATGCGGGCCTGACCGCCCGAACTCGCATCACGATCTCATCCGAAAGATTGCCACGAACCCGAAGGTCCACAAAGTTCGCAAACCCGAAGTAGGCGTTGGGACCAGGATCGAAAGGCGAATCGCCGGGCCCATCCTGATTCGGAAGTCCCGGGTTGATCACGCCAAGATTCCTCGGAACCGGAACGAAGTTAGGGATGCGAAAGGCTAGGGAGGTGAATCTCGATTTCCCCGAGCGCGGCGCGAACATAAAGACGGCGGTCCCGGCGACCAGCACTAGAGCAAGCACTATCGCGATTGAACGTAATCCCGGAAAGGCGGCCCGACCTCGGACCACGCGAGGCCTGACGGCGGCAGAAGAAGCTTCCTCGAGTTCGGAGGAGTGGCCCAAGCCGAGCGCTACCAAAACGCAAAGTCCCCAAGGGAGAAAATAGAGAGCAAACGAAGAGTCCAGCGCCAGAGAACCGCCGAGGGCGATGAGCGTGACTGATGACGCCAGGGAGAAGCTGAGATCGCGGCGGCGGGGCAGATCGAACGAGTGGATCATCTGCACCCAAAGGAAGATCTCCGCCAGCGGCGCACGGGCCGTCTCGACGGAAGTCGCGCCCGACAACGACTTCAGGAAGTCGGCGAGAGCCAACAGGGCGGCTGCGGCCAGCATGATCTTGAGGGCGATGTTTTTCGAGTTCCTTCGCCGCCACGAGACTATGAAGCCGATGGGAGTGATCATCAGAACGATCACGGCGGTCGAGGTCGTAACGATGTCCTGTGCGATCAGGGAAATCATGCTGATCAACACCGCAACTGCGACGACGGCGCGGAGGGGAATCGACGCCTCCGAGATGTTGGTGCGGCGAGTAGGTCTCAGACCAGCAATGGTTCTCGAAGACACTCGCTTAAGTCCTTCCCTTGCTCCACCAGATATACATAAGTTCTCGACTCCTGTAGACGCGCAATCAAGTCCATCTCTTCCTCTACAGTGAGAGCGTTGTCGAGGGCTCCAAGTGCATAGGTTCGGGCGGAAAGAATCACGGTAATAACCCGGGCGGAGACTTCCTGAAGCATAGCGGCGGCCCTCAGGGCCTGCGCGGCGTTCCTGCGCGTGGACGGAAAGATCAAAACGTTCGTGGAACGTCTGTAGATGTCGGATAACAGGTCCGTGACCGACCGCTCCAGTCCACGACGCCCATCGGCTTCAATCCTTGAGAGCCAGTCCAGGGCATCGATCTTGCCCGGCTCGAAGAGCGGCTTACGGCCGGAGACTGAATCAGAAAAGAGTTGTACGGGATGACCCACATCAAGCGCGTACATCACGAGGGATGAGGCGATGCTCGCTGAATCCTCGAAAGTTGTTGAGGGTTCGGTGCCTACGGACTCCGTCGCGTCGATTATGACTGTAAGGCGCGAGGCCAGATGTTCCTCGTACTCGCGAACAAAAAGGCCGGCGCCTCGCGCGCTCGACTTCCAGTGAATGTGACGTGGGCTGTCGCCGGAACGATATTCACGCAATCCGAAAAATTCCATACCTGAACCTCGACGGGGCCGCTCGTGGAGTGTTTCTTGCGGAGTGCTCGCCGCCTCAAGGAGCGGAAACGACGTCAGGTTCAACCACTTCGGATGCACGACGGTTTGGGCGGGCACATTCAAGGTCCGTCGGGCACGCGCAAAACCAAATGGCGCTCCCGACTCAAGCGTGATCTTGGCGCTCTCGTAAACGCCACGCCTAGGCGGGGTGACTTCGTATGCGACGGAAAGCGCAGACTTCGCCGGCAAGTGCTTGATCAGAAAGCGCGTTTCCCCTAAGAAGTGGTCAACCCCTATAAGTGGTCCCCTCCGGTTGCGGCCGCGGCTAGAGATCTCGAGTTCGACTTTTGCGGGTACTCCCACCGCAGTAAACGAGGGGGCATCTCGAATGGCGCCGACCCCGCGCAGGGCGGCACCCGGCAAGACGAGCCCAGCAACAAGGACTCCCACAAATCCCGCGGCAATCACAAAGAGCCAGCCAGCTTGCGCGTTCGAACCCGCGGCGAAAAGCACGAACGCTCCCACCGTCATCGAAAACGCTTTTCTGGTGGGTCGGAAGATCAAGAAACGGGAACGGGTATTTGGGCGACGATGTCGGAGATTATTCCGCGGCCCGCAAGTGGTCCAGCTCGCAATTGGGGTTTCAGAACGATGCGGTGACCAAGCACCATGGCAGCGAGGGCCTTGATGTCGTCGGGCAGGACATAATCTCTTCCCAGAAAAAGCGCACGGGCCTGCGCCGCACGCGTGAGACTCAACGATCCGCGCGGGCCAGCGCCGAGAATCAAGTCGGTGTGGTTGCGAGTGGCACCGACCAGGGTCACGATGTAATCAATCAACAGCGGTTCGATTCGCGTTTCTCTTACGCGCGCCTGGATTTCCTCCACTTCACCCAGCGACAGGACCGACCCAATGCGATGAAAAGGATGCTCTAGTAGTTGTTCCGTTACGACCGCAGCTTCACCGGCGGAGTCTGGGTAACCGATGGACGTGGCGATCAAAAAGCGGTCCAGTTGGCCCTCCGGCAAGGGATATGTGCCGTGATACTCGAGAGGGTTTTGAGTCGCGATTACAAAAAACGGCGAGGGCACCCTCCGCGACATTCCCTCGGCCGTCACTTGCCTTTCTTCCATCGCCTCAAGGAGGGCCGCCTGAGTCCGCGGAGTTGTGCGATTCACTTCGTCGACGACAACTATGTTGGCGAATATCGGACCAGGTATGAATTCAAACTCTGAGGTGTTTTGCTTGTAGACTGCAACCCCGGTGATGTCTGAGGGCAGAAGATCCGGCGTCGCCTGAATTCGTTTGAAGGAGCCTTCGATCGACCGGGCAATCGACTTCGCCAGAACGGTCTTGCCCACGCCCGGAGCGTCCTCGATCAACAAGTGTCCGTCAGCCGCAAGCGCAAGCACCGACGCCTCGACAACGGCACGCTTGCCGCGAATGACGGTTTCGACATTGCTGACTATGCGGCCCAGGGCCTCTACAGCGGCGGGTCTATCCATCCTGGATTAGATTGTCGCGCTTTAGTCGAAATAGAAGCGGCCGTCGAAAAAGTTTAGAAAAATTGCATCGGATCTCGGGGCTCGCCGTTGATCCGGGTCTCGAAGTGCAAGTGGGGCCCCGTGCAGTAACCACTGCATCCAACCGAGCCAACCCTTGATGCGCGCCCGACGGTGCCGCCGGTCGCGACGTTAACGGCGGAGAGATGGGCATAGAGAGTTGCGAGGGCATTGCCGTGGTCGATGAGGACAACCAAACCATAGCCGCCCTTATATCCGGCCAGGACGACTTTTCCGCTCTCCGATGCGATTACCGATTGTCCTGCCGGGGCGGAGATATCGATGCCCGCGTGGAGGCGACGGTCGCCGAAGATTGGATGTGTTCGATATCCAAAATAGGAAGACACCGACCCCGTGGTCGGCCATGCCAACTTCTTGCCGGACCCGGCTTGGTAAACCTGGCCCTTTTGAATCGACCTCAGGAGCGCAGCAATGCCTCGAGACTCGGTCTCCAAAAGAGCCATCTGCCGGAGGTATCCGGCCTTGTCGGCGTTTACCTTGGACAACAGCGTTTTACGGTTGGCGATTTCGTCGAGAACCTTCTGCCTACTTGAACGGAGAGAGGCCTGAAGCGAGGCAATCTTTGCCTTCTCGAGTTCGATCGCAGTTTTCTGCGCGGTGAATTCGTCCTTTCTTTGGATCGCCTCCGACCGGTTCGATTCAAGAAGCGACGAAAGATGCCGGATCGCGGAAAGACGGCTGCGATCATGATCCATCACTCTGCGGAAGAAGGTCACGCGGCTCACAAAGTCACGGAAATCCTCGGAGGCTAGAAGCATTTCGAGATACGGGAGTCCTCCGCCGCTGCGATAAGCGCTGCGAGTGCGTTCGTTCAATCTGGTCCGGGCTTCGTCCGCGCGGCCCAGCGATACAGTCAAACTGCTCTCAAGAGCAAAGACGTCGTCTCGCGCACCACTCAAATTGACCTCGGCTTCGGCGAGGCGCTCTTCTGCCTCGCGTAGTTGCCGTGTCTGCGATGCGATCTCTCGTTCCAGGTCCGCACGGCGGATGTCGCTGGCGGCGATTTGCTGGCTGAGCGACTTGGCATCCCGCTCCGCCTGACGGATCTTTGCCCGAAGGACGGATTTTTCCTGCTCTATCTGGGTTTGGCGGGAGGTTGCGCCAAGGGCAGGGGCCGCTGCGACCGCGACAAGAACAAGCGCGATGACGCCGGCAAGTAAACGTGGACCGACTCTCAAATACTTACTCAAAGCCACAATCGCCTCACAAGTTAACGATAATTCCTCAGAATACCCTTTTCGACGCCCCCGCCGCGAGGCTTTAGCCTGCGCCCAACGGGTCTCGAACGTTTCCGTCACCCGAGAATCGGACAAATCGGGCTGGAAGAATCTGAGACACGCGCCCCCCCGGGGCCTTAGCCTCCTAATCCTTGCCCCTTTTTAGACCTCTAGGAAGCGGCGCAGGGCGAGAGTTGAGCCGATGGCGCCAATGACTATGCCCGCGGCGAGCAGAACCAGGAAGATCTTCAGGATCGAACCCCCACCGATAGTGATCGGGAGGAACAGGATGCTCTCCTGGGCGCGGTCCAAACCGAATTCCTTGCCAGCCCAAATCACGCCCGAGGCGGCGACGGCCCCAAGGACCGCGTGCGTTATGCCCTCGAAGATGAACGGCACTCGGATGAACCAGTTGGTGGCGCCCACGAGTTTCATAATGGCGATTTCCTGACGCCGCGCATAAATACCCAGCCTGATCGTGTTCGCTATCAACAAGATGGCCGCTCCGACCGTCAGGCCGATCGCCACAAAAAGCCCCGTCTTGACGACACGGATGAACTTGAGCAGCCTCTCGAGCGTTTCGCCCCCGAACTGAACGTCTCCATCAACGCCCGGACGCCCGTTGATTCGCGCGGCGACCGCTTTGGCCGTAATTGGATCCTTCAACTTGATGCGGAACGACGCTGGCAGGGCATCCGGCTCGATGTTGTCAGTCAGGGCAGGCGAATCCTTGAACATGCGTTGATATTCCTTGAAGGCGGCCTCCTTCGATTCGTAGAACACGCTTTGGACTTCGGGCATCTTGGAGATGTCGTCGCTGAGTTGTTTGAACTGGTCCGGCGTTATCTCATCTCTCAAAAAAACATTGAGTTCGACCTTCCCCTCCCAGGTCGAAAACGCCTTGTTCAAAATCTCCCCGCCCACCATGACCGAACCCACGAGTAACAGGCTGATCGTCACCGTCGAGATGGCCGCGAGCGTTAGCAGAGTGTTGCGGCGCAGATTGATGACTGTCTCACCTACGAAGTAGCTAAAACGCGAAGTCATTCGACACTCCCCGGCCCGTAAACACCGCGGTGCTGGTCACGGATAATCTTGCCGTTCTCGAGTTCGATC
>CAZCSK010000029.1:0-31677 GCA_964501265.1 uncultured Actinomycetes bacterium | reverse complement strand
AAGTCGGGAGTGAACTTCGCAGTCGCACGGCCTTCCTTGTCGAATTCGATGTCGAAGGATCGCGGCTCGTACTGCCACTCGATTTGATAGAAGTCCAGAAGTCTTGCGAATTGGCGCTCTGAGTTGTGAGCGAAGTCTGTCGTTTCGCTTGAGGGAAGATTTTCTAGAGCCGCAAGATTTTCTTCCGGGATGTTCAGTCCCTCCCCTGGACCTTTCGAATCGGCTCGATAGGGGCACTGTCGACCGTTAATTTGGACTCTGCCTCTCGCGCCTCAAACTTCGAGATCGACCCCTTTAGCTCCTTCATCACAGGATCCACGGCAATGCTGAAGACGCCCTGACCCTTTCGCAGCAGGTCGAAAACTTCCTCGGCCGACCTACACGCATAAACAGAAACACCGTCGCTGGCAATCGTCATGCCGGTCATGTCCTCGCCCGACTCACCTAAATATTCGATCGCCTCACGCACTTTCTGAAGACTGATGCCCGCGTCCAGGAGGTTCTTGATGAGCTTTAGGTTGACGAGGTCTTCAAAGGCGTAAAGTCGCTGACTCCCAGACCCCTGGGCGGGCTGAACGCTGGGCGACACCAGTCGCGTACGGGCCCAGTAATCGAGCTGCCTGTAGCTGATTCCGACGATCTTGCAAACCTGAGGTCCCCTGAAACCGGCTGCTGCTAACACTGAAGACTCCTCCCAATGATTCCCAACGATGTAATTCCAGTAAAGTCACGTTAAGCCTGATGATTTGCAGTGTCAAGGATAGAAGGCCTTCCTTATTCTTAAGTTGACCTTTAGAGTTGTACCTGTCCGACGTGGACGGGAGGGCTAGCCGCGGAAATCCTCGGGACTTACGGCTTCTAGAAAGACCCGGAACTTTTCCATCTCAGCTTCGTCGTCATCCTCCCGCAAGGGAATTCCCACTTCCTCCATCACGTCGTCGGAAGCAAAAATAGGCACCTCGGTCCTGACTGCGAGCGCCACCGCGTCTGACGGCCGACTCGAGACTTCGAATTGCGCCCCCCCCTGTCGGAGCCTGATGGAGGAGTAGAAGACCCCCTCGGTAAGTTCGGTTATGGCGATCGAATCCAAGGTTATCCCGGTCTCGTCCAAAATAAGCTTCAGGAGGTCGTGGGTCATTGGCCTGGGGGTCACAACCCCCTGCAGCGCAAAGGCTATGGCGGTGGCCTCCACCGCCCCGATCCAAATCGGGAGGTATCTTTCGCCGTCCTTTTCCTTTAGAAGCACGATGGGCTGGTTGGTTGGAAGCTCAACCTTTACGCCCACCAGAGTCAATTCGATCACGGCTTCTCCTCGCTCATAGCGAGCGTAGCATAGCCGCGGAGATTCCTAGCGCGCGGCATCGGAGAACAGCTCGTCCAGCAGGCGCGGTGAGGACGCCAGCACATCCGAATCCTCAACGGCAACGACGTGGGGAAGGTTTCGGTATCTTCCCTTAAAGTCAAGACCGTATCCGACAACATAATCTTCAGTTTCGAATCCCACATAATCAATTCTCGGCTCTACGATTCGCCGCTGCCGCTTATTAATAAACGTACACACCCGGAGTGACGCTGGCTGCCGCATTTTCAACGTGTTCAACAAAAACGCCAAGGTTAGACCTGTGTCGACAATGTCTTCGATCAGCACGACGTGCCTTAGGTACAAGGGCATCTCGCTGTCTTTGATGATCCTCACGACGCCGGTGTGGGCGGCGCCGCCCGGATACGAAGAGATCGACATGAAGTCAACATCTGGATCATCCGTCCCCATCGCCCGCACAAGGTCGGCCAGAAAGATCACCGAGCCTTTCAACACAGCAAGAAGCAATGGGCGCTCGCGACCGAGATCCGCCTGAAGTGTCCGAGCAAGTTCCTCCACGCGGGCCTGAATCTGCTCTCTCGTGTAGATGATCTGCGCCGACGCCACAATCTAGAGAATATATGCGCCCACGAACTTTAACCGCGCGCGTAGGAGAGCACTGGGCGAAGCAGCGATAGAAAACGGGCCACCAAACTCGGCCCCTCCGTATCCGGGCGACAAGACGCGGGGGCTGCTTTGCCGCACTCCCGAACGAGTGGCACCGATGGGGTTCCCGGAAGATCCACCAGCATCCGCCCGGTTGCCTCAACGTAGCGTGATGACGGATCGGGGGCCGACGTGACGATCAGGATGGACGAGTCAGCAGACGCCAGCAGACGCGACGTAGTTCCATCGCCATAGGTGACACTTCCCCATGCCCGGCCCGCTCGCGCTGCGAAGAACCTTCTGAACCCGCTAAATCCGTAGTTCAGAACTGTGGCTGCCTCCTTGGCGGGATCAGGGCTGGCCAGTACGACGGCGATGCGAAACTCGTCTTTCCTTTGCGCGGATGCAACGAGGGACTTGCCGGCGGCTTGAGTGCGCCCCGTTTTCACTCCGTTGGCGCCGTCGAAGGCTCCGAGCAGCTCATTGCGGTTGGTGAGTCGCTGCGTTGGATGGCTCGGGCGCACCAGGTCGTACGCCTTGGTTCCCACTATTTGTTTGAACAAAGGATTGCGCATCGCTTCACGAGAAACGAGGGCCAGATCGGCCGCCGTTGAATAATGATCCGGATGATCAAAACCGTGAGGATTGACGAAATTACTCCGTATCGCGCCGGCCCGGCGAGCGCGGTCGTTCATCAAAACGGCGAACGCCTCTTGAGTGCCGGCGACATGTTCGGCAAGCGCCACGGCAGCGTCGCTGGCGGATGTAAGAAGGAGTCCGTAAAGGAGTTGCTCTACGGTCAGTGTTTCGCCGGCCACGACTTCTAACTCCGTAACGAGGGAATCGGAGGCGCCGATTTCTTCAGCGCGTGCTGAGATTGTCACCCGATCCTCTGGCCGGAGGCGTTCCACAACAACGAGGCCCGTGATGATTTTTGTCGTACTGGCGATGGCCCGCTTCTCGCCCGAGGCTCTCTCCCACAGGACTCGACCATCGGCTGCATCGATGAGAATTCCAGCGGCTGCTTGTATTGGAGGAGCCAGCGGGGCCTCGGCAGTCTCGACCTGAACCGAACTCGCTGCTACCCCCCCGGCCCCTGCTACCTCCCCGGCCCCCGTCGATGCGACGGCCCCCGGATGAACGGCGCCCAGCACCGCCAATGCGGCAAGCGCCACGGCGAGCCGAGGGACTAGAAACGCCCCGCGAGCGAACTCAGCGCCCATACATAAACGATCAGACCAGCAAAGCCGACGAGAATCGCAGGGGCCCGGGCGCCCAAGAGTCCGTCGAGCCGCGCCCTTCGGACAAGCGTTGGTAGCAAGAGCCCCATAGCGGATGCTGCCAAGCTTCCTACGAAGATGCCAACACCCAAAAAGACACCGCGGCCCGCGCTCTTAGTCCAAAAGCCTGCGAACAAGCCGACAAGCGCTCCCGTGAAACCTGCTCCGGCGAGGGCGGCCAACAGTTCCTGGGCGAACGCGTCGAGCCGCGCCTGGGCGCTGAGTCCACTTGCAACCAACGCGCGTGCTAGCGACCAGGTGCCAAGGTCGGTGGAAACTCGAATGTACATTGGCAATAGCCACGCGACCGCGGCGATCCCTAATAATTCTGGTCGTTGCTTTTCTAAAAGCGCTGCCCCCGCGGCCCCTGCAAGGATCGACAGGAGGAATCCGCCAAGGCGTCCTCCAACAAAGCGCGTTCCCTGGCCCAAATAGACGCCGGCTACTTCTCCCAAATCCTCAGAGGCCTCCTCTTGGAATACATCGATCACGTCATCGACAGTGACAATTCCCAACATCCGGCCATTTGATCTCGGGGGGTTGGCTGCTACCCCCCCGAACCCCCCGTCTTCAACCACCGGCATCGCCATTAGGTTGTACCTGGAAATAGCTCTTGCAACTTCCTGCTGGTCGTCGAATGGATGAACCGTGACGACATCCGTTTCCATGAGCTCCTCGACCCTTCGGTCCGGGGCGGCCCGAAGGAGCCCCCTGAGCGACAGGATGCCTTTGAGCTTTGAGTTCCCGTCGAGGACGTATGCGTAGTACACGGTCTCAGCTTCTTGTGCCTTAGCGCGAATTCGACCGATGGCTTCGCTCACAGTTGAACCTTCAGCGATCCCCACGAAGGAGGTGGTCATACGGCCCCCGGCACTATCCGGAGGGTAGCCAAGCAGAGATCGCAACACCGAAGCGCGCTGGATCCCCATCATTCCCAGCAGTCGTTCGCTCCTTTCGTATCCGATCACACCGAGAAGGTCCGCCGCTTCGTCTTCAGGCATGAGGTCGACTACGGTTCGGACGCGCTCCTCCGATAACAAGGCAATTGCTTCGCGTGAAACTTTCTCCTCAGATTCGGGGAGTGTCAAAGCCAGGTCTGCAGCCGACATCATCTGCAGAATCGTCTCCCGCGCCGGGGGTTCCAGCTGATCGAGGATGTCGGCCAGCTCTCCCGGATGAAGTTCCTTCAACAGCCGGTTCGAGACAACGAGGCGGACCTGCTCGGGGCCGTGCTCCACCGGGGCCATGTAGTTCCAGGAGATCAAACGCTCTCGCACGCTATACCCGAGCGCGCCCAATATCTTGCCGACAACAGGTTCTAGACCGAGTTGGCGAAGGACTCCAGAAAAACCCACGTCAGCCCCGACTACCGTCAATCCGCCGGTGGATTCGGACAAGGCGAGGTCGTTCACTCGGACAACACGGGCGCCATCGATGTCCACAATTTGACGATCCAGCAACGCGTACCGCAAATGCAGGTCTGCGTCGGCGTTGTCCTCGTGGATATGGGGCTCGATGAGGAGAAATGCACGGGAAGTCAAATTGAGGGAAATTCCCTCCCAGGAGAGGGAGATCTCGCGGTCGTCTCGGCCGATTAGATCACGGCCGGCATTCGTCAATTTGACCTTGAGCGCAACGACTCGAGGGTAACGCCCCCGAGCCGCTACCAGATCCAGCACGCGCCCGATCCGCTCCCCCGAGGAGGAAACAAGACGTGTCTTGATCAGATGGGTTAGCCAGGGCACAACACACCCCTTCTAGAGTCTTTGTAAATAGTCCTCTCTCCTGAACCGACCTTAGGTCGGTTCAGCTTCGTAGTCAGATGAGAGTTTAGAAGCAATCAGCCTTGAAGGCGGTCACGCAAACTCTTCCCCAGCAAGGCGTGCTTGAGTCGCCGGGAAAGTTTGGCCAACTCGGACAGAGACTGACCCGCGCCACCCCGGCCGTCGGCGCCGCTCCCCCGCGTGAGGGGGAATAGAACTTGGTCGAACAAACCCAGCTCCTTCTCGGCGAAGTTCTTGTACATCTTGAGGTGGCGGGCTCCGATCCCGAACTTGCCAAAATCTTTGGCGATCCTTGCGATCTGCAAGTCCTCCTCGTCGTAGTACACCTCACCGGATTCAAGGTTGTGGGAGTCGATCAAAGCAAACTCTTCTAGCTCTGAGATCTGGTCCAAAGAGAGTCCGCTGGAATTGACGAACTCTTCGGGGCTTAAGTTGAGCCCCCCGTCTAAGACGGGCAGTTCGTCCTCCTCGCGCCCTCCGATGGCGATCTCATCACCACCTGCCTCCGATTGCGCGGCCAGCAACTGAGGCTGAGACGGGTTTTCTCCATCCTGAGCGGGATCTGGTGAGCCACTCAACTCGAACTGTTCGAGCCTTTTGCGAATTACCTTCAAGGGCATGAAATTGTCACGTTGAAGCCGGAGGATGTATCGGAGCCGCGCCACGTCCGGGGGGTAGAACTTCCGGTATCCGGATGGCGTTCGCTCCGGTTCCACAAGACCCTCTGATTCTAGGAATCGAATCTTCGATATCGACGTTTCGGGAAACTCATCCCTAAGCGCCTTTAGAACCTCCCCGATAGTCTGATGCTTGCGCCCGGTCATGGCTATTTCATCCTCTCTGACTTCGGGGGGGTCGCAGCTTCTGGCGCGCCAGAGTCCGTACGTAATGGGGCTGCTACTCCCCCCGATCCCCCTGGAGCAAAGAAAATCAGTTTGAACTTGCCAATCTGTATTTCATCCGCATTGACAAGCTGAGATGTTTCCACGCGCTCTCTGTTCACGAATGTGCCGTTCAAGCTGCCAACGTCCTTGATCGAGAAGCCGGATTCCTCCCGCCGGATTTCGGCGTGTCGACGCGAAACAGTTACGTCGTCGAGAAAGAGATCGTTGGTCGAGTCGCGACCACAGACGATTACGTCTCTATCCAGCGAGAATTTCGTTCCTGCCTCCGGGCCTTTCTTTACGACGAGGATCGCTTGGCCTTCGTCGAGTTCGTCGATCGTCACCGGGATCTCGCCGGTGTCCGGTTCGGATTCCGGCACAATCGTCAAAGTGCTGTCGGCGTCGGCCGGCTGTAATGTCACCCCGCAAGAAGCGCAGAAATTAGCTTCGCTTGGGTTGCGATGACCACAATTGTGACAATGCATAACGATCCTCCTTGAGCCTCAATCTAAACCAAACCTTTATGTTTTGGCAAGAAGCCCGTCTGCCAGGCGTCCCTGGCGCTCTGAAAGTCCCTCTACTTCCGGGTGCCCCCAGATTTCCGTGAATCCTGAAATTAGGGCCTGGACCGCTTCCTGCCACGTGATGTCGGGGCAGAAGGCCCTAAGAAACGTGGATCTGTCAGGTTGGTCGTTTCCGAGCAGCTGAGCAGTCAGAGGCCGCGTATCGGTGATGGGAATCGAGCCATGCTGCAGGAACCATCCCTCGCGCCGCAATTGAGCGCTGCCAACGATCTTGGCACCGCCGGCCACAATGTCCGCACCAGTGGGAACAGCAAAGCAGGCCAAAGATATTCGTTCCGTCGGATGCGCCGCAATCTCGGCCCGAATTCCCAGGTGGGCGAACGACGCGATCAAGCCTTCGGCCACGAATGCGTAGGTCTCATTTACTCCCATTCGGCCGTGCCGGGCAACAACCGCATAGGTAACATCGCCGTCGTGCAATACGGCTCCTCCTCCGGTCGGGCGCCTGACAATGTCGACTCGGGCCCGAGCGCATCTTTTCTGAACCTCCCCGGACACGATCGCGTGCGCTCCAACCGACAGAGTCGGTGGATCCCATCCGTATAGCCGCAACGTGGGGCGGTTGTCGCGCTCCTGGATCGCCGCGGTCAACATCGTCCCATCCGACGCCATATTGTTCAGCCCATCTTCGGCGGGGCTTATGAGCAAACGGAAGTTAGACGTCTGCTTCCTCACCGGCCTCTTGCGCGAGAAATGCTGCATAGTCGGTGGACGAAAGCAGACCCGTCAACTCTGCCGGGTCTGACGGTTCGATGACGACCAACCATCCCTCTCCGTAAGGGTCGCTGTTGACGCTTTCTGGATTGTCCCGGCACTCCGTGTTTACTTCCACGATCTTTCCATTGACCGGCGCGTACAAGTCGGAAACGGACTTGGTCGACTCGACCTCTCCCATCGGTTCCCCACCCTCAACCTGCGTTCCTACGTCCGGGAGGCTCAGGAAGACAATGTCGCCAAGCTGTTCCTGCGCGAAGTCCGTAATGCCCACCATCACACGCCCGTCTGGCTCACGGCGGGTCCACTCGTGTTCCTTCGTGTAAGACAAATCCTGGGGTATTTCCGACATCTATTCCCTCCTGTTTGGTTTTCCGTAGCGGTCAAGTTCTTAAAAAGACTTAAGCTGCTGGTGACGGCGTTGGGCTTGGAGCCTCGGCCGGGCCTGTCCCCCTTCTGATTATCCTTTTCCATGCACGATACTTCGACACAAAAGTATTTTTATGCAGCACAATGGCGTCCCCTGACATGACGGTCCGAATGACCGTTATATCGAATCCTGGGATTCCCTCTTCGACCACGATCTCCTTGCCCATCGGCAAGGTCGGGTCGTCGATGTACTTGACCGGGGGGGGCCTGGGGTTTGTCCTTTCAGATGCAGTTTGCTCCACGACTCGTCCCAACGGTGACGAAAAAAGGCTTACCGTCAGCGACTTCGCATTGACAGTTGCCTTCAACAGAACTCCGAACTCCGTGTCGTTGGTGAAGCGAAGATCCTGAAATCCGTAATTGACCGTCGCGTCCCTGCCCGTCGGGTATTTGGAGATGTAGAGACTGTGGTTCACGCGTTCGTCAACATCCAATCCGGCGACGAAGACTGCGTTGAATACCGTCGTCGCGACCTGGCAAACTCCTCCTCCAATGCCGGGAACCAGTTCGCCGTCCACGATGATCCCAGCCTCCTGATAGCCGTTCGCTTGCGTCCGGGGACCGGTTGCCCCGTTGAGCGAGAACGACTCTCCCGGCCGGATGATACGGCCGTCGACGGCCGATGCCATCTTGTCGATGTTGCCGACGCGCGGGGCGTTGCGGGGATCGAAATTCGTTGTGAATGATGAGATGCGAGTGGTGATCCCCAAACTCTGGGCCTGAGCAGTTGTGAAGGATGGAGACTGAACAACCGAATCGAGTTCGATAGGCGCGGCTCCGCCCCCGAGTCCCATAACTTTCAACACCGCAGTCGTGGTGTCGATTGTGGCGCCATCCTTGCTTGCAACAACAGATGCCTTGTCCCCCGCTACTGAAAAGCCAGCGTCGGCGGCAGGCCTCACGACGAAGGGGGCGGTCGCGATGATTGCCGCCTTCAGTGCTTGTGGATCGGCTTGCAACACGAGCGAGGAGTCGTTGGGTGCTTCCGGATCGACGACCTCTCGTACGAACAGACCCTCGGCAATTCGCTCCGGGGGGACCGAGAAACTGCTGCCCTCAAACACAAACTCGGCCGGCTTGGACAGGATCAGCTTGGCCTGCGCCTCGATAGCCCGAAATTCATCGGGGCCAAATCGCGGGGGTGTAACGGTCAGCGGAAGCTGCACCCTTCGCCCCTTCGGGGAAACTGCCGCCTTCAGCAAAGTATCGTTCGCCTTCGGGGCCAAGATAGAGCCGGACTTGGGGGGAGTGAAAACCACGGTAGCTCCGTTGAACCTGACTTCTCCGGCGACCACCTCGGACCCGGCAAACGAGGCGATGTCTACAAGTGAGCGCGCGAAGGCTGTTCTGTCGATTTCCAGGACCCACTCAATGTCAGACTTCTTGAGCCCCGATGTGTGCGCAATCCAGCTCGCAGCACTCGATCTTCCCGCCGCTAATGCCAACCGCGCTGTTCGCTCTAGGTCGAAACCGATCCCCAGAGCCGCCACTGTGCTTTCCATCGAGCGAGCCCCCGCCGCAAGGACCAGTGGGCGGCGATGCAGGGCAGCTGCCGCGGGAGCAAGTTTATTCGACACTTCCTGGATTGTGAGCCCCGATAGATCGAGGCCTCCAACGCTCACACCTTTCATCACGACCTCCGCCGATGCGGCCTGCATCGCCACCGCGATGCCGCCCGCCACGAAAAGACCAACTCCAGCGATCCAATACTTCCGACGGGGCCCGATCACGCCGCGGAGTCCCTCGCCCGCCCGAGCTTTCGAATTTCAACGACGTAGAGCACAACGGCGGCCCAATACGCACCAGCACCGGCGGCCAGGAGCGTAATTGAGGCCGCACGAACGGAAGCCGAGTCCCCTATCGCAAGGTTCAGAGCGGCAACCGCTACCCCGGCGAATATGGCCGCTGTAGCGGCCTTTCCTGTGCGGTTTACAGGGATACGCGGATAACCCTTTTTTTCAAGAACCCCAAAGATAATGAGCACGGCAACATCTCTTGCGAGAATGATTACGGCCAGTTGCCAAGCAATGACGCCTCGAAACACGAAGACTCCGAGAATCGTTATGACCGCCACGCGATCCGCGAGAGGATCCAACACTTTGCCCAATTCGGTTACCTGCCCGGTCCGCCTCGCGATGAAACCATCCAAGAAATCCGACCAGCCGATGAGGGCAAGCAGCACGAAGGCAATGAGGTCGCTTTTCCCAGAGAGAAACACAAAGGCGAACAGTGGAATCAGAACCAGGCGGAGGGCCGTTATCAGATTGGGGGCGTTTACAAGCCGCGCTGATTCGTCCTTTTGAGTTGGCGGGTTTTTCACGCCGTCAAGTCGCGGGTTATTCACGCCGTCAAGTCGCGGGTTATTCACGCCGTCAAGTCGCGGGTTATTCACCCGACGAGTTTACTTAAACGCTCTGGTTAAGAAACTATCTAAGAAACGCGCTGCATCAGGTCGGCTTCGGGAACGATCTGTCCATATCCTTTTGCGGGATCGCCCCAGAGAATGGTCGGGGCAACAACCGGGGCCGAAGCTCGGATCAATGGGAGGCTGCGCCAGAAAGCCTGCCCCAAGGCCATCAGCGCGACGACGGTCGCAGGGGCAAACAGGACCAGAGCCACCTCTCGGTAATCCACGTCGGGCCCGAACAGCGGTGCCAGAAACGCCAGGATGCCGAAGCTCAAGCAGGCGGGCGTCAGGCAGCCCAAGAGGGCCATCAAAAGCCCGCGGCTGAATGGCGCGTTCCTCCCGGGGCCCGGGGGGTAAGGGGTCATGCGGCCATTTTGGCGGACAAACGGACCCGGGACATCCCCCTAGCGAGCGATATTCCCTGGGCCTTACGGTGGGAGATCGCTACTGGTAGTCGGGCTGACAGGATTTGAACCTGCGGCCCCTTGACCCCCAGTTTGGTCCCAGACGTTGAGTCCTGAGGTGTTTCCTTGAGTTTCAGCGGGTTAGGTTAGTCTTTGGCTTCCGTCATATGGGGCTGCGGTAGGCGTCGTTAAGTCTCGTTCGGTGAAGTTACGTTGACATCGCGTTGACAAAGCCTCGCATGGGCGGCTACCGGGTAATGGACGCCGACACGCTTGAACTGGTCAAGCCCCGCCGCTAATCCCGAAGTCCGCATGAGCGAGCTGCTGGGGCCTGCCGAAGTCGGAGTTAGCCAGCACTCAGAGTCTTCTGACGCGTCAGAAGTTGTTACGAATTCGCCCGGCGGCGTCGGATGAGATACCACGCGCCTCCGCCTAACCCACCGAGTATGAGTAACCCCAAAACTCCGCCCGCCCCACTGGCCGACTCCGCGGTTTCGTCGGCGTCCTGCGTTGGTTCCTGTGTCGGTTCCTGTGTCGGTTCTGGTGGTGGTGGTGAAGGTTCTGGTGGTGGTGGTGAAGGTTCTGGTGGTGGTGGTGAAGGTTCTGGTGGTGGAGAAGGAGAAGGAGGTGGAGGTGGCGGAGCGGGGTCTGGTTCCCCGCATGGAGATTGGTGGCAGTGGTACGAGTTGAGGGGCGAACATTTCCCTGAGTTGTAGCCAGCTTCTCGGCAGTAATGCCCGCCGTCTGAGTCGAGCCCGCCGCCGTGTCCGAGCGAAGGAGCTGCGGTGAGGCTCAAGACGCATAGGGTTGAGAGGACGAGTGCGAACAAACGAACCGCTCCGAGCCTCCGGGTGTCAGCCATGCGATCTCCCCTCAATCGGCTCATTCTACCTACACCCCAGACTGTGCTGCAAGGCGAATCTTCAGCACATAGCCAACATCGTATGTAACGCGTCTACTTCCGCGGAGTTCGCAGTGAGCTTCCATCGGTCCTTGACGGCGATCCATGTCCGTGCGTACGTGCAGCCGTACGAGCGCTCCGGAGGCTGCCAGCTGGCCGGATCGGAATCGGACTTGCTTCTGTTGGATGACGCGGTGACGGCGATGAGCGATCCCGCATAGCCGAGATCATTTGCGAAGTCCTCACGTAGACTGGGCGACCACCCCGAGGCGCCGGAGTCCCATGCCTCGGCAAGCGGGACGAAGTGGTCGACGTCAAAGGTAGATGGATTTGTGGTGGTCACGCCGTCGTAGACACTGTACCAGCGCCCGCCTGATAGCTGGCACTCTGGGCCGACGGTTACTCGTTCGAGAGATTCTTCAATCAAAACCTCATCACGAGCATCACAACCGTCGCCGTCCTGATCGATCCAGTGATCGAAGAGGTCGCGATCGTAGCCTTCGCGTAAGCCTTCGGGCGCGATCTTTAGGCCCGACAGTTCCGGATTCGATGAGCCAGGGGACATCGGGGTCACGATTGTTGTCGACGCGGACGGAGCGGCCGTAACGGTTGAAGTCGCTCCTGGCGTCGACGGCGAGTTCGGAGTTGGAGGGACAGCCGATGGTGACGCTGACGGGTTCTCGGTGGCACGTTGTTGCGGTAGGGACCCTTGACTCGCTAGCACACCGATGCCGCCGAGAATCATCGCCCACATCGCGACGAGCGCCAGCGCCTTGGTCCACTCCCGCCAGGTGGCCTGGATGATCTCGCTGGTCAACCAGAACGGAAGGAGAAAGGTAGCAGCGAGGAAGCTGCCGACCGGAGGGCCGGAGCGGACATAGCCGGCCAGACCTACCTTAGTCAACAATCGCGATCCCAGCGATCAGGGCCTGGTTCTCATGGCCTTCTTGGCGCTTCTCTAGGGCTGCCTCATTGCTCACGTTATGGGAATCTTATGCGCCAACGCAGAGCGGAGGTTTCACTCTTTGTCGGCGGGTCGCCGTACAATCCCCGGTCGTGAAGTCGAAGCCCAAGTGTCTGAACTGTGGAGAGAAGGTCGGCGGTGACGGTCTGGCCGTTCGTCCCTCACCCAAAGACGCGCCAAAATGGTGGCTGCATGCCTGCGACCGAGGGTGCTTCGGCGCGTGGGTCGAGGGCGGGAGCAGAGATGCTGCCCCGATCCCCAACCCCGCGGCCAACGGTCGAGGCGCCTCCCCCATGCCCCGCGCGTTGCGGCCGATCATCTAGTCTCGCAAGGCCGCTTGTCGTGGCTCCTGACGGATGAAGGACTCCCCGCGTACGACCACACGCGCAAGCTCGCCCACGTCGAGATAATCGCCTCCCCGATGTAGTCCAGTAGGTGCCCCAGGCCTAGAGATCCCACGGACTTGGGCCAGTGCCCCCACCAGGGCCCGCAGCTCGGTCGCAGCCTCCTCGAGTTCAAGGAGACGCGGCCGAGCGTCTTCGATGATGTTGTCGTGAAGCCGGACCATCTCCAAGTCGATCTCTTCGGCATGCTCCGCGAGGAATGCTCGCTCGGCTTCGACGAGTTCTCGCTGTCGACTGACGAAAAGATCCATGTTGCCGGGGGGGTCTTCTAGCTTCGGGCGCGCCGGCGGGACGTCGCCGGAGAGCAGGGCCTCGTCGGTAGCTGCCTTCCAGTTCGCCAAGGCCGCTCTGTTTTCAGCATCCGCCTTCGCCCACCGAGCGGTGTATATCCCGCGGGCCGTGGCGAGCTTCTCCTTTTCCTTCTGCAACTTTTTCCACTCCGGATATGCCTCTATGATCGGGTGCATTATCGGGTTCCTTTCCCTTGGATGAGTCTGGTGATCCGAAGTGCCTCTTCCCTCGAGGCTCGCTGTCGAATGGCGCGAAGCTTCCCGCGAACTTTCGGGTCGGGTTCTCGACCGTTCGCCGTCAATTGTTCGGCCGCTCTCACAATCTCCAAATCGGTTTCCTTCAGCTTCCGCATGACTTTCCTTCCTTCCTGAGTAGCGTCGGTTTACGTGCAAAGCACTTCGTCGGTTGCCGCCTCCCACGGCGTCGTTTGGATGAAGTCCTAGCGATCATCGACCCCCGCCGCTGCGAGAGTTCCTCCGGCTGGCTTGAATCCCCCGCCAGATTTCCCGCTGCTCTTTGGACTCGTAGTGTCGATCTTCGTCTGGCTCATTCCACGTGATAGATCCCACGCCGCGGCGTGTCGAGTAAGACAACTGACCTTGGCGAGTCCGTGCGGGGGGCCGCTTGGTCAGAAGATGCTGCGCGGCAAGGGCCAATGCGATCGCTCTGTCGTCGTGTTTTCCTGGATCGTGGTCCATGCGAAAAGTGCCGGGACTAGTTTCACGCAACCTCACGGCTGCCAGCTCCTCGATGAGATCAGGATCGTCAGGGAGTGCGAGGGCCCGATTGCGCAGCAACAAGTGAAGAGTTGTAGCGAGGTGCCCGACGGACGCGCTCGAGAAGGTGAACTCGACGCAGCGGATGCCAATCGCCTGTAGTCGCTGCATGCTTCCAATGGCCTGAAAGGGGTCGAAGATAACGGGCGCTTTGTTAAAGGATCGGCTTGCTTGCGCGATGTATTCCTCAACTTCTGCAAGCTTGACCGGCCGAAGTCGACTTCCCTGCCATACCCCCAAGCGGTCTAGGACAACGCGACGGAGTTGGTTGGCTTGGCGACCCTCCACCCAAAGAGGCTCGAGACGCTCAGTGTGCGCGACGACAACGGCCGTCCTATCGTTCTTCAGCCCGACATCGACACCGATTACATACTTGACTCCCCTTCTCGATTCTTGGGGGCCATCGAGGACCACAGCGGCTCGCAAGTCCTCGTCGGTCGTGAGTCGCTCCTCGCCTTCGGTCCACTCGTTCAGGTGAAGGCGCGCGTACTGACTCTCGGTAAGTAGCGCGCGCTGGTCCTCGAGAGCCGCGGGGTCGATCCAAGGACATGGGCCGGCGGTTTCGTTTACGCGCCAGCGGCGGTGACTGCGCGCGTGATCGAGGATCTTCTTTGACCAGTGCGAGGGATCGCCTGCTGAGGTGAGGATTACGAGCCGCGCACCCGGAACCTTGACCGCGGCTGAGTAAACCGCTTCCCACACGAGCCGCGACGAAGGTGTGTCCGGCCAGATCGCGATCTCATCGGCGATGAGCAGATGCGGCAAGAGCCCGAACGCGCTCGGACCGTCGGCGGCGATGATCTCGAGACTCGCTCCTGTGATTGAGTTCACGACCCGCCAGGCCTCGACTCGGAGAGCCCCCGCAAGGCCAGGCGTCCGCGCGACAAACCCTCCGATCGCGTCGAGCAAAAGCCTCGATTGATCCCTGTCACTAGCCACCGCGTGTGCCTTGGCTCCCGACGGAAAACGGTCGATCAGGAAAGCGATCGCCACCGCGGCCAGGTCGGTTGTCTTGCTGGCGCCTCGAGGTCGCGTGATGAAGTGGTAAGGCGGGGCCTCGGGATCGAGGACGGCCTGCACGTCGATCCACTGGAAGTCTGTGGCGGACTCACCCCACGTTCTGCCATCTTCGAGGATGAGTGAAGCGACGAGGCTCATGGCTGGATCAGGCATTCACTGGCCAGACGAAGGGGGGCAACGCTCCACCCATGGGTTCCCAGCAGAGCGTTGTCCCCTATCTTCGTCCGTCGGACAGGAGGGCACCAGTCCGACACCTTGAGGTCTGAGGGCGGGGTCGCGTTCAGGCATTCCTCACCCCTGCCCCTGGCCTGATTTTTCAAACAGTGGCTCCTGCGACCCGTTCCTGCGGCCGGACCCCTCGCGCTTTCCGCCCCTCTTCGTGGTCCCGGATCCGCATTCCGAATCGCGAGCAACTCCGAAGCAACTCCTCGAGCAATAGAAGTCCCGCATCTTGCCGTGGCGCTCGCGCGAGTACGCGCGTTCGCTGGCGACGTCTTTGTCGGACAGCGCGGCCTTGGGGATCACGCCTCCGCAGACGGCGCAGGGTGGCCGAGTTGCTTCGTCGCGCGAAGTCTTGCTCACGCGGCCCCTTCGCAGCAGGGTTGGATCAATCAAAGAACGGTGCCTGCGAGAAGGTCGTCGATTCGATCTCGAATGATGTCGTCCAAGGCGCCGTCGTTGCCCACGAAGCCACGCCAGTGTGTGATTTCTTCCCGAAGGTCCATGCCTTCGAGGACGTCTGAACTTTTCATCAGACCTAGTAGCGCGATCTGAAAGCCGTTCACCGGCCCTGACCTTCTGTGGATTGCCATTGGTAGTTCCTCCTTGGTTGTTTGATTGGAAAAGGCGATCAGCGACAGTCCTGGCGGCGCCCTGGTGCCCTGCGTTATCGTCCGCGGCCTTCGGAACTCTGTCGGGCCGTATGGCTGGCCGGCCTGCCGGTAGCAGTCGATGTGGGACGCTTCAAGCCGTTGCCAGCGGCCCTGGTGGTAGATGTTGGCGAGCACGAAACGCGTCTTGCATTTACCCGCAGTGAAGCGAGGCACGATCATCCTGCGACAGAAGCCGCAGCGAAGGAGCAGATGCGCGGCGTGTTGAGCGTAGGTCGTCTCAGAGACGCGCGTGGCGCTCACTGGTTCACAGCGACTCATTTCCACGCCGCCTGCGTGACGAAGTTCGCGGCCACCGCTGCGATCGCACTCTTCGAGCCTGAGACGCGGACCTCGAGAGTTCTTGCTACGCCGGGCTTGATCGAGATCTGCGACACGCCGGGATAGCGCGCGGCTCGAATGGCCGCGCTCAACAGACCCACTCGCACGATGAAGGTCTTCTCCGACGTCAAGGCGCCACGACCAGTTGAAGGGCCACGAGATGAGCGCATCGACTGCGCGCTGGGCAGTCGCAGAAGTAGCCCCGCTCATCGTGGCCGAGCCGGTATAAATGCCCATTCCCTCGAGCGATTGCCTGGACTTCGTCGCCTTGGACGGACCGGATCCGCAGCCGACCTTCGGTGAGGTAGCGCCTGCCCTTCACTTCGACGGACTCACGCATCGGGGGGCTCCTCTGTGGATTCCGCCTCGACCGCTGCGGCCCGCGCTGCGCGTTGTGGGGCCAGTCGCTTTTCTGCCTCGAGCCGGATCACTTCCCCTTCGCGCACCAGCCTCTCGATGTCGACCTTGCCCTTGAGGGCGTCGGACACTTCCTTCTCGAGGCGGGCGTAGGACTGAGGAGTGAGACCGAGTTCCCTCCGCATCTCGCCAGCGAGCCGCTCTTCCGCACGCAGTTCGCGCAGCCATCTGTCTCGGGGCTCCCCCGTCCCGACGTCGATCACATCGAGCTGGCCGAGCCAAAATCGAATCAGCGCGGCTCGTGCCTCGGCATGAGCCCAAGACGTGAGGGCGAACCGAAATCGAGGGGCGGCAAGTTCGGGGGCGTCCCGGAGGATCATCTCGGCGACCTCAGCAGCCAGCGGATCGAGGGTCTTGTCGCTGTAGATTCCATTTCTGAGGCTTGCCAGCCATCCGGGATTGTCCCCATCGGGCCCGGTGAAGGGCGCCCACGAATAACCTCGTGCTGGATTCCCCTCGGCGGGTGACTGCACTTCAAGCGGGTTCTCAGTCACCGGACCACCTGACGCTTGGTCAAGTAGGCGCGGCAAAGTGGCAGGTCAGGGCGGCTGTCAGCGGGCCTTGTCAAGGAAATGTCAACCGGCCAGGGGGTTTTCTCGCGCGCATCGATTCGCGCTTCGAGGGGGGTCTCGGCTGTGAAGGTGAGCGGGGGATGCCAGGAACGAGGATCGAACCTCATCGAAAGGAACAACTGTGCTCCAGGCCAGTTCCTCGGGATAGCTTCGATGATGAACTCACGAGCCGGTCCTGTGGACGTGTCCCCCTTATAGGGGGGGACAACGGTCCGCACCTGGACTGTGGCATGTGTCCGGACGTGTCCGGGTGGTGTGTCCTCGTACCTAGAACGGGGGCTGTAAGCGATGTGTCCCGAGAATGTGTCCGCAGGTTGACGGCCGTAACGTGTCCGCAGACGTGTCCGCAGTGTCATGCGGTCCTCCGGCGGTAGCGAATTGCGGCGGCGATTATCTCGTTACCTGCGCTGTGCCCGGCCTCGCGGAACACCTGACGGACTCGGCGACCACCGAGATCAAGCGGGACCTCGAGCTTATCTAGGAGAGCAGCACACTCACTCGTACCTGTCGGCCACGACTCGATCGCCAGCTCATGCCGCAGCGGGTCGTCGAATCGCACGAGGTCCACCTGGTCGGGCACCCACCGCACGCGCCGATGTGTCGCTTGCAGTCGTAGGCTGGTCCCGTCCCGGACAGTTAACTCCCACACGACATCTACATCCCCGGCCTTGTGGGAGGTGCCGCGTTGCCCGCGCTTCAAATCCTTGCCAGCGTGGTCGATCCGCCAGACGGTTCGGCCGTCGCCCTTTAGGAGGCGCCCACAGTGTTGCCAGTAGGCCCGGATGGTATCGGCGTCGTTCTCAGCGCCAGTCGTCGCCGACGTCGTCGTGTCGATTACCACGACCTCAGCGTCGTGGGCGGCGGCCAGGTCTCTGAGATCCCGGCCACCCGCAGCCGTATCGAGAGGCGGGAGGTCCGGCAAGAGGTAGTAGTGCAGACGGGAGAGATCGTCGTCGGGGCCGTAGCCCATGTCTTCGAGTCGTTCCCTGAGATCGTCCTCGGTCATCTCCAGATCGATGTACAGGATCGTCGCGGGTGTTCCGCCAGCTCGGTCGAGCACACGTCGTCCGGTGGCGAGCGACGCACTCACATCCAGCGCCAGTAAGCTCTTTCCGGCCTTGGCCGGCGCGTAGGTAGCAATTGCACGCCCGCGCGGGAGCATCGGCTCAACCATCCACTCGCTCGCATCGGTACGTCCCGCGAACAGGGAAGCCCACTCCACCCTGCTCTGACCGTACCGCTCCACGGTCCCGACTCCATCTCCACCGGCCCCAACGGCGGATGCTTCAACGAGGGTCGCGCGCAAGGCATCCAGCGGTTCGCCTCGCATCGCCCCGTCTCGAGCCTCATCGGCCGCCGCGATGAATCTCCGCAGTGCGGCGTTCTTTTGGACTATCGCGATGTAGTGCCGCGCTGACGAGATCGTGGGGACCTGGTTCACAAGAGTGTAGAGGTACGATTTCAAGCCGTTGTCTCCGTCGGCTTTCAATCGATCACCAACGGTCACAGTGTCGGGCGGCACGCCGCTGCGGAGTAGTTCTTCGATGACACGGAAAACCCTCTTGCCCCTCGGGTCACAGACGTCCTCTTCGGATAGTTCCGCGACGACGAGTCGAGCTGCATCTTCAGACTCCAGAGCGACACCGAGCGCAGACTCCTCCGCATCCCGGTTCCACGGCAGGACCTTCGCCGCTTCGATCGGGCGTGGTCGACTTTGTTCGGCCGATGAAGGGTCGGATACGGGGCTCATTCGTTTACCCGGTCTCCCTGACCCGGCTGGACTTCTTGCCTTCGCGGTCCTCGGTGCACCAACTGCAGCAGCACTCTTCCGCGGTTACCAGTTCCGATCCAGGAAAGGTCGCGAGCACAGCCTTGACCGCTTCCGCCGTCTCGGGGGTGGGGATCCGGGCCTCGGCGAAGTCGCGGCTTACGCGTTCCTCGAGTTCGGCCCCCTCATCGTTTAGACTTGGGATGAGAGATCCTTTCCATCGGCGCCCCGTCCTCGACAAGCGGGGCGTTTCCGTTCAAAGGGGTTCCGTCCTCGAGTAGTCGTTCGATCGCCGCTCGGCTGAAGCGCAGACTCCTCCCCAGAGAAAGAGCAGGAATCTCCCCCGCCTTGACCCGCTGATAGATCGACCACTTTGAGACTCGATACAAGCTGGCGACTTCGTCGACGTTCAGGACGGGCGGTAGTTCTTCAAGTGTCATCTCGCGACGACTTCCTCGTGCTCCTCGACTTCAAAAAGTTCCGCAACTGCCACGTCCAGGCAGCGCGCTATCCGGACTTTCGTGAGGGAGGCGAAGAGCCGCTCCCCTCTCTCGGCTCGAGAGAACATGGTCGGCGAAAGCCCTGTGAGGTCCGCGACTTCCTGCAGTGTCAACCCGTTCCGGATACGCCAGCGGCGCAGGCGAGTTATCGTCGAGGGTCCCTTTGTCGAACTCTTCATCCCCCCGACTATAGCCCAAGTCAAGGGTCTTGTCACGGAACTCCCCAAGATGCTATGCTAGCGGTCAATGGATCAGGCAAAAGCGACCTTCGGGCAGTTCTTCGGAAACCGACTCAAGAACTTCCGAGAGCAACAGGGCATGACTCAGGACAGCCTCGCTGCTCGGGCGAGGTCCGTCGGACTGCCGTGGACTCGACGAACGGTTGTCTCTCTCGAATCTGGATCACGTCAGAGTGTCGCCGTCGAAGAGTTGATCCTGTTGTCGCACGCATTGGGAGTTCAACCGACCGACTTTTTCAAAGGGAACGAATGGGTTCCGCTGACGCCTGAGTCTCAAGTGAGAGCGACGGCTCTCCGCAAGATGCTCGCGGGCGACACCGTCAACGAATGGAGCCCGGAGCGAATGTGGTCTCTTCCCTATCAGCGGAAAGCCCCCGAACAGATCGACTTCATCAAGAAGTGGGCTGGCATCGCTCGCCATCATCACTCCGGAAAGGTGCCTCACCCCGACACCGTGCTAGCCGCTATTCGGGCTTCAACAAATCAGGCCGAGGTCAAAGCGGCGGCTCGACTGCGGGCGGACCCGCTCGAGGTGTCCTTCGCGTCGTTTGCCTTGTGGGGCCGGAGCCTGACTCAGGAACGCGACCATAGGGCCGGTGCGCTTACGGCCGGGAAGTCGACCGCAGCAGGGCGAGGCTGGATCACACGAGAACTGCTCAAGGAGCTAGAAGGCTCCGTGAGAAGGAAGCGATAAAGATGGGAGAGGAAATGAAGATGGCGCCGACCGCGAAGCACATCAGAGCGATCCGCAATTCACTCCAGCAGACCTTCGGAGCGAGGATTCGCCACGCGCCGAACGAGTGGGCAGGGCTGGACTTCGAGACAGACACGGACCGCACGGTGCGAGTAATGCCTGGCGACGCCGGGGTCGGCCTCGAGGTCTACGCCTTCGACGAGCACGGAGCCTGCCAGACGCAGGCGACCTTCAGCACCGCCGGACCAGCAGCGACCGCCTACATCGTGGAACTGATACGAGCGGCCCTGGAGGCCCCAGTAGAGCCCCCGCAGATCGTTCACGTCGTATGAACAGGCAGAAGCGAGGGGGTGCCTGGGGACTTCGACTTCGACGAATCGGCCCAGCGTCGACAAAAAAGGGTAGTCAACCGAGAGACAGAAGGGGGAACTGATGGCGCAACGTGGAAGCGTAAGGAAACGAGGAAACACTTGGACGGCGTATTGGTTTGTGACTACCGCCGAGGGAAACCGCCGTCAGCGATCTAAGGGGGGCTTCCGCACGAAGGGCGACGGCCGCCAATTCCTAATCGACAAACTCGCGCGGATTCAGGACGGCACGAATTCAGAGCCGCGAAAAATCACGGTGGGCCAGTTCCTTCGGGAGCACTGGCTCCCCTCTTTGGACAAGCGCCCCACGACGGTCCAGAGCTACAAACTCACCGCGGAGAAGTGGCTCATCCCGTACCTGGGAGGCGTCTCTCTTCCCGCACTGACTCCCGGCGAGATCCAGAGGGCACTCGAGGCGCTCCGGACCTCGGGCGGGAAGAAGGGCCGCCCCCTCAGCCCCCGAAGCGGCCAGTATGCATACACGGTCCTCAAGATGGCTCTGGGCTACGGAGTCCGGCACGGCTTCATCCCAAGGAACCCGGCCGCGCAAGTGGACCGCCCGGGGGGTAAGGCAAAAGAGCAGGACTCGTGGACCGCGCCGGAGGCCAGGACCTTTCTCGATTACGTTCGAGGCGATCGCCTTTACCTCGCCTGGCTCCTGTTCCTCACTCGAGGCTTTCGACGCGGTGAGATCGCGGGAATGCGTTGGGAGGACATCGACCTCGATAACGGAAGGCTCTCGGTTCGCAGCACTCGCGTCGTCCTCGACGGGTCAGCAGCGATAACCTCCGAGCCCAAGACCGCGAGCGGCGTCCGAACCGTCCCGCTTGACGACGTCTTGGTCGGAGCGTTCAAGGCTCACCGCCGCGGGCAGCTCGAGGAAAGGTTGGCCTGGGGGGAAGCATGGACCGACTCAGGACTTGTCTTCATCCGCGAGGACGGCTTACCCGTTCGGCCCGAATATTTCTCCGATCACTTCGTGCGGCAAGGCCGCAAGGCCGGATTGCGAAAAATCCGCCTTCACGACGCGCGACACACCGCGGCGACTTTGGCCTTGCAGGCTGGCATCCCTACGGAAGTTGTCAGCCGATGGCTCGGTCACTCTTCCGTTTCGATAACTCAGGACGTGTACCAACACGCGATCCCCTCGCTGATGGAGGCGGCAGGAGCAAAACTGACAGACATCATCCTGGGTACGACCCAAGGGAAAAGGGAATGAAATTCTTCGTCCCTGAGGTCGATGCCGCGGAAACAGAATCCCTGTATGCGGCGCTCGCCGCCTTCAGCCGATCCCAAGTCCCGCCTGCGAACCAACGCATCTACTCTATTGAGTTCGTACATGACGGGGAGGAATGGACCGCTACGGTCGGGAAACAGCTAAAGGGGTTCAAAACGCGGACTCGACGTCGTAAGGGAAAGAAAGTCGAGGTTCCGACGGGGATCTCGGATGCGGCGACAGTCCTGGCGATCTTTGCGGGGTCCCCCTACTTGGTGGTAACTGATGCACGGCCGATAAGGGATGTTGCTTCCGCCTGGGTGAACCCGTTCTTGGCTGGACGGCCCAAAGAGGTCGAATTCTTCGACGAGGAATGAAACCAAGTAACTGGAAGCTGCTTGGAATCAATCATCACCCGCGCTCGATCGCAACCTCTAACGCATCGACGGCCTTATCCAGAACTCCGACCGCCTCCCTGAGCGCGTCGAGGGCATCCTCGATCGCCGCGGAAAGGGGGCCATCATCCAGATCCCGAACGTGCAGAGAGAAGTCGTGCAGTCGATCGGCAAGGACTCGCAAACGATCCTCCAACTCCGGCGACAAGTGCGCCGCGACCTTGTCGATCTGCCTCTTGTTGATAGGTGTCGGACTCTCCAAGGCTGCTCCCGTTGACAAAATATTGACAAACGAGCCTTTCCAAGAGAACCGCAACTCTCTCGAACGGGCCCTGACCTGCACTTCTTTCGTCGGGCTGACAGGATTTGAACCTGCGGCCCCTTGACCCCCAGTCAAGTGCGCTACCAAACTGCGCCACAGCCCGTTTCCGGGATTCTACCCGCCAATACCAGGAGCGCGGCCAGTCCTCCAGTCGCAGGACAGAAATCTTGTCTCTGGGGCAACTTTGTGAGTCAAACCTATGGCGTTCTTCGCCTAATGACTGTACAGTTTGTAACTAGTCCTTTCCCTGACATCAACCTGACGGGGCGCGGGCGCGCGATTTCAGTCATGACCTAGAGGGAGGCATCATGAAAAGATCTGCTAAGGCCGCGGTACTAGTCATCGTCCTACTCGGTGCGATCGTGCCCGCCGCGTCGGCGCCAGCCGCCATTACCAGCACTTACTCCGGCAACACATCCGCCAGGGCTTTGGACCTTTCGATCCCGGCGTTGAACGTCAACCCTACTCTGGCGGCCCAATTCAAGGGACTGAGCCTTGGAGTCACTTTTCTCGACGTGACCTCGGCCCCGACGGCCAACGGTTTCGCGAGCGGCCAGTGCGACTTTCTGCCGCCGAACTCAAGCCCAGCCGGGCCCCTGCCATGCACTGGCACTTCTATGGAGAAGTCTTCCGTATCCGGTATCAATCAATCCGACGGCGACAGTACGGCCAAGTGCGTCAACAACCTAAACGTCGTGAACGTGGTCATTCTCGACACTGCTTGTGGGAAGTCTTTCGCGTCGACTACGGGAGGGCAGCTGACAGGGACCAACGAGGCAGGCGTAGCCACTAGCAAGTTGTCGCTCGACTTGACTGGACTAAACGCAGCGATTGAGGCCGCCAAGGACACACTCGTCACGACCGTCCAGGGAGTAGTCACCACCGTCTTCGGTGCAGTTCCCGGGGCAGCGTCATTGACCCAGCCCCAACAGGACGCCTTAAAGTCGGCCATAGGCCAGGCCCTTGAATCGATTAAGCAGGGTGCAAAAGCCGGAGCCATCAGGGCTGGGACATCATCGTCGTCCGTAACGACCGAAGGCGACGTAGTCACGCTGGAATCAAGCGGCGCTTCGGCAGCTATCGGTTTTCTCGGCTTGCAGGATCCGCTGGTGGACGGCCTAATCATCATCGATGTCGCGCCGTCCAAAGCAAAGGCTGTTTGGAACGCGGCGACCGGAGTAGTGACCGGAAGCGCCGACCCCGCCGTAGCGACAATTAAGGTCCGCGACTTTATCGACCTGGTCCCCAACAGCGATTACATCCAGCAAACAATTTCCGCGGCTGATCTCAGTTCCCTGCTGGCACCTCTTAAGGGCACCGTTCTCGAGACCACACTTCAGCTCGCGACCGTGTCGGTCTCCCCCCCGGGAAAGAGCGTCACCGCTTCCTCGAGTGGAGTCAGCATCCACGCTTTAAAGGGCATCGGTGCGACCGGCGGAACCAGTGCTACGTGCGGAACTTGTGACGGCGGTATCATCCTTCGGCTCGCGTCTGCCAACGTGTCGTTCAGTGGGGCCGGCGTCCTGGGCGAAACCGTTACGCTTCCTGTGACTGGAGGGCGCAACTGGCTCTTCTACGCCATGATGGCGATTCTGGCTGCGGGAGCCGCGAGCCTGTTCTTCGTCGCCCGCCGGTTTCGTCGCATTCCATCCTAAAGGCCAAGGGCCCTCGTGCGGTTAAGGGCCGTCAAACTTAGGACTCGCAGATCACGGCGAATCGCAGCCGCCGGTCTGACGTCTGCGTCTGCGTTACTGCTTGTAGCTGCGCTTTGGTTCGGTGCGTATCCCTTCTACACCGACCTTCGAGCCAACGCCAGGCAAGGCAACCTAGAGCAAGCTTTCGTCTCGCTTGATTCCCGCAAGGACTTCGAGGCCGGACAGGTAGCGGAAGGAGCGCCCTTGACGCGCCTGGTCGTGCCCAGCTTGGCCATCGATACCATTATCGTCGAAGGTACTTCTCTGAAGGCTCTGGCCGCCGGGGCAGGACACTATCGAGGAACGCCTCTGCCTGGAAATCCGGGTAATGTGGCGATTGCCGGTCATCGCACGATGAACGGCAAGCCGTTTAGTCAGCTCGATCGATTGAAGCCCGGAGACATCGTCGTGCTCTTTACCCCATTTGCGAAGCACACGTACAAGGTAACTCCCCCCTTCGGTGGGCATCCGAACCCGTGGATTACCCGCCCCGACGATTGGACCGTTGTCGCACCATCGAATGAATCTGTCCTGACGCTGACCACTTGCCATCCCAGAGGCAGTAGCCGGGAAAGACTCGTAGCGCGCGCCGAACTCATTGCAACGGAGCCGGCATGAAGCGTGTAGCGATTGCTCTGATTGCGGGCGCAACTGCGCTGGTCTCGGCACCCGCCGGTGCAGGAGTCGACGTCACCGTCGCACCACGCTACGCTGCTGAAGACGCTTCCGAAAATGAAGCGCGCCTATGGACGCCTCGACCTGCGTCGATTATCTCTGGCAAATGGAACATTACTGTCGACGCAACCGCGTCGTCATCGCTCAAGGAGTTCCGCGTTTCGCTCGTTCCGGACGAACAGCAACTTCCGCCACTTGGGGGAACGGGCACGGTCGCAAGAACGTATGCCATCAACACCAAGTCTGCGGACACTATCCAGATCCCTTGGGATTCCAACTCCCTTACGCCAAACAATGGCTATTACAAGATCTCTGCTTTTGCTTTGTCGCATGGAACAAATTCAGAGACAAATACCATCCCTGACCTGAAAGTCAACAATCCGCCGCTTACGCCCTCTGGTGTTAGCGCTCTCATCGACGAAGAAACGGCATCCATTTCGTGGAAAGCGAATCCTGAGGTGGATTTAACCGGCTACCGCGTTTATCGAAGCATCGACGATTCATCGTTCAAACAGATCGGCCTAGCCTCCGGCACCCGATATACCGACAAAGATGTACCGAAGGGAGTTTCGCTTCGCTACCAATTGGTCGCGGTCCGGCGAAGCGTCGTCACACCCGAGGGAGTGACCTCTCCCCCCACCAAACCGACATCTCCGATCATCAGGCTTGATCCGGGGACCGGCAGCCAACCCACCGAGATCGGATCGGAAGCGCCGCAGCTCCTCGAGGAGTTCGCGACGACCATTAAGCGGGCACCTAACCTGGACCGCGGATTCGCACCGGTCCTGCCGTTCGACCAGGCCATTCCGGCAAGAGCTGCGGCTGCGGCGCAACAGGCTGAAGAACCGTTGATTTCTGCCCCCGCCCGAGCAATACGCGGGGCGGTGTACAAGCCCCCGTTCATCGCTGCCGCATTGCTGCTTCTCGTGATCTCGATCCATCTCCTGAGGCTCGGCCGCCTATTGTGGGCCGAGCCTGCCGGCGTGACCGCTGCTCAGGCTCCGCCTGATTCGCCCCTCCTTGATTCGGGGGGTTCGCAGCTCTTGGCGCGCCCACGTCATACCGACGGGCCGCTGCTACCCCCCCTGCCCCCGGTTCGGCGGTCGCCCCTGGTCTGGGTGCGTTCACGTACCACCAATCTGATCGGATTTCCGTGGAAGTCGAACTCGTCCCGCAGTCGCCTTTCCAAGAAGCGAAGCCAAGGCACCGCCGGGCGGCCAGTTGCAAACAAGACAAAAGTCGGCGGCGCGACCGAAGCCTGAGTGGCGTAAAGAATTTTCACGTTGCGACTGCGCGACCGAGGTATCGGCGCCCGCTGCTGGGCTTCCATCACCAGCCGGTTCAAGATACCCGTCGACACTCTGTGCTTGCGGGCAGCGAGGACAGGCGCGATCTGATCGACCAGCCTCTGAACACCACGCTTGGTTAAAGCTGAGGTCCGGACCAACGGAGCATGCGCCAAGAAATGAAGTCGCTCCTTAATGGAAGCCTCTGTAACTCCGGCGATGTATTCATCGGTGATGAGATCCCATTTGTTCAGGGACACGATAGCCCCAACGCCTGCGTCGGCCACTTGTTGAGCGATGCGTTGATCCTGAGACGTTGCTCCCTCCCCCGCGTCGACAACCAGGACAGCAAGGTCCGCCCTCATGATCGCGTCGCGCGTACGGCTGGCGCTGAAAATCTCGACGCCTTTGGTCTTTGCCCTCCTGCGGACCCCAGCCGTATCGACGAACCGGTAAGTAACGCCACCGATCGTGGCGATGGTGTCCACCGAGTCCCGCGTGGTCCCCGGATCGGGATGGACGATCGATCTGTCCTCCCCCACCAGGTGGTTAAACAACGAAGACTTGCCGACATTGGGGCGCCCGACCAGAGCGATAGAAGCGATTTCGATGTCTGCCCCGTCAGGAGCGGTATCGGGAAGCAAATCAACGATGCGGTCAAGAAGATCTCCGGACCCGCGCCCGTGCAGAGCCGAGACCGCGGCGGGCTCGCCTAATCCTAAGCTGTAGAATTCATTCAAACCACCCTCATCGACCGCTTCGTCCACTTTGTTGGCAACGACAATCACCGGCGCGGTCACCTTGCGCAGGCCCTTGACCAACACCAGATCGTCCGCCGTAACGCCTGCGGGTGCGTCCACAACAAACAGGACTAGATCGGCTGACCGAATGGCCTCCACGGCCTTCGCCGCAACCTTGCCGGAGATCGTCGCATCTTCTTGATGAGCGGATGCGACGAGCCCCCCGGTGTCGGCCAAGATGAATTCTCTACCACGCCATTGAGTGGTGCGATCCAGCCGGTCGCGAGTGAGTCCTTCAACCGCGGCCACGATGGAACTCCTTCCCTCCGCCAGTCTGTTCACGAGCGTGGACTTGCCGACGTTTGGTCTGCCCACAACTGCGACCCTCGGGGGGCTCGGGGGGGTAGCAGCTCCCTTAGGTACGGACCCCGGCGCGCCAGAAGCTGCGGACTCCCCGAAGTCAACTGGGCGGTTCGGGGGGTCCGCAGCCTCTAGCGCGCTCACGACAGACGATCCTGGGCGAGGGCAGCCAGTTGCTCAACTATTTTTCTCGGCGGGATTCCGGTCGTATCAACCACCACTGCGCCTTCGGCAACTATCATGGGCGAGTGAGTTCGACCGGTATCGCGCTGGTCGCGGGTCTGGATCTCTTCTCGAACATCCCTTTGCGGCCGGTCCGTTTCAGCGGCACGCCGCTTCGCCCGCTCTTCGGCAGAAGCCGTTACAAAGACCTTGAGCGCAGCATCGGGAAACACGATAGATCCGATATCTCGACCCTCAAAAACCGTTACCCCGGGGATCGAAGCGGCAATCCCGCGCTGCTTTGCGACCATCCACTCTCTCACTTCCGAGATAGCGGCAAACAAGGATGCTTGCTCGGTGACCTCCGGAGTTCGCAAAAAGCCGGAGACATCATTGCCGTCCATCGTCACGAGCTCTCCATTTATCTCAATAGTAGTTTCGCCGAGCAGCAGCAAGATCCCGTCGGAGTCGGCGGGCGCCACGCCCGACCGCATCGCCTTCAATGCAAAAGCACGATACATCGCGCCTGTATCCACGTGGGCCGCATTCAACCGCTCCGCAAGCATCCGCGCAACGGTGCTTTTGCCGGAGCCCGACGGGCCATCGATGGCGACGACCGACGTCATGAGATCGACGTCATGAGGCCAACCGTGCTAGATCCGCCTCGAAGCCAGGGTATGACACCGATACGCACTCCCAACCGGAAACGGTCACGGGTTCCGACGCGATGCATCCAGCCAGCGCAAACAGAAGCGCCATGCGATGGTCGCCTGCCGCGTCCACCACGCCTCCATGAAGTCGCGTTGGTCCTTCAATGACCAGCCCGTCGGGTTGTGGCTCGATTCGCGCACCTAGGGCAGTTAGCCCCTTCGCCATCACTTCGAGCCGGTTGCTTTCTTTGACTCGGAGTTCAGCCGCATCTGCGATAACTGTTTGTCCTTCGGCTTGCGTTGCCGCCAAGGCAACCAAGGGCAACTCGTCGATCGATCGAGGAATCAAATCGCCTGCGATAACTGCGCCGTGCAGCGCGGCCGTTTGAACGCCCACAACTCCCTCCGGCTCGATGTCGTCTGACTCCACCTGATATTCAATCGCCGCCCCCATTTCGCGAAGGGCCTCCAGTAAACCTGTGCGGGTAGGGTTGAGGCCCAGGCCGCGTATCTCTAAATCAGATCTCCCAACCAGACATGCGGCCGTTATGAAGAAAGCGGCCGAAGAGAAATCACCGGGAATGTCCAGTGAGAAGCCGGGCTTTGCAAAAAAAGATGAATCCCCTTCGACGGTCACTGCACTTGTGCCGGTCGTGATGCGAGCGCCGAGCCACTTGAACATTCTCTCCGTGTGATCGCGGGATCGGCCAGGTTCCGTCACGCGCGTGATGCCCCCCGCCTGGAGCCCAGAAAGCAAAATTGCTGTCTTCACCTGAGCGCTCGCGATTTCAAGCTCATGGTCGGCCCCCAAGAGTCCGCCGCCTTCGACGACGACCGGAGGATGTCCATCCGACGTCGACACATTGGCACCCATCTTTCGGAGCGGCTCGGCCACCCTTTCCATGGGACGGCGCGAAAGATACTGATCACCCGTCAATTCGAAGCGTCCGGGCCTTCCCGCGAGGGCTCCGCACAAAAGCCGCATCGTCGTTCCCGAATTACCCGCATCAAGGGTTGCGACATCCGGCGTTTGCCAACCGGTACCGGTAATTTCAACGACATCACCTGCGTGGCGAATGTCGAAACCGAGAGTGGTTAGGCAGTGCATCGTCGAACCCACGGCCGCGCCCGGCGGAAAGCGATGAAGCCGTGACGAGCCCGTCATCATGGCCCCCAGAATCAGCGCACGATGGGCAATCGCCTTATCCCCCGGAACCTCTATTAATCCTGAAATTGCATCTATGACACCAAATGTCTTGTCCATGTTCAACTGGGGTTCACAGCTTCTGGCGCGACAAAGTCATGCCGATTGGCCGCTGCTACCCCCCAACCCCCGATCGTTAGCCAAGGTGAGCTTTGAAACCGCTAGTTCGGATGACCGCGGCGGCTCCCTCGGCCGCGGCGGCGCCCTTTAGATAAAGATAGAGGATCCCGCGCCCCGGGTCTGCGCCGTGCTCTATTCGAAGATCTTCGATGTTGAGACCTGCCGCTGTAACCGCGGCCGTGACCTCTGCGACGAATCCCGGACGGCCAAGAACTCTCACACGAACCTCAAACAAATCGAGTGGATCGATTCCCGGCTTGGTCTCGATGCTCGCGGTTACGTCGCGCGCATGTTCCAAGAACTGAGAAAGTCCTTCCCAATTTTCTGCGCCGATGAGATTGCGAAGTTCATCGAAAACGCGGCGATAACCATCGACCGCGTCCAAGACGGGCCCGGGGTTGTCGCGAAGAATGTCGAGCCAAATTGCCGGGTCGCTGGCCGCGATCCTCGTCATGTCCGTCAGGGCTGGGCCTGCAGGAACCGAGGACCTCGACCCATCCCCGACATAAGCCGCAAGTGCGCTCGATATCAACTGAGGCAGGTGACTCACCTTGGCCATAGTCGCGTCGTGCGCTTGGGGATCCATCATCACCCACCGAACATACAGGTCCGTCAACAATTGCGTGAACTTTTTGGCGCATTCACGGCTCGTGCCGTCTACGGGAGTGAGTATCCATAAGGAACCTGTATACAAATCCGGCCGGGCGGCGGCGATTCCTGATCGCTCGGAACCGGTTATCGGATGGCCACCGACGAACGGAGCGCCAGGTCCGACGCCGCGTACGATACGGGCCTTGGTGCTTCCTAGGTCGGTGGCGTAGGCGCCCTCCTTGAGCGCAGTTCGCAAGCCTTCAAAGATCGGACCGATGACGCCCACTGGAGTCGCAAGGACGACCAGGTCGGCCCCCGCTGCTGCCTGCTCGGGACCAAACGAGGTTTCCGTGATGGCTCCGCTCTTGAGAGCGGACTCCAGGCTTGCGCGGTCCCGATCGTAACCCCGCACCGTGCGCGCCAAACCACGCTCCAGAATCGCCATGCCGAGCGAACCCCCCATCAGCCCCGTGCCTATGATGGCAACCGTCTCGATCTGAGAGGTCACTGCCTCAGATCCGTTCTCAGAGGTTTAGCGTCTCTCAAATAAACGTGACGAATCGACGAGTAGTCTCTGTCGGTCGAGAAGTGGATCAGGACACGAATCACTCGCGGGAGGGCCCCGGTGACGTCCAGTTCGGCTGCGCAGAGAAGGGGGATATCGGATATTCCGATCGCCCTTGCCGCCGCTGCGGGAAACTCAGACCTGAGATCCGATGTCGCCGTGAAGATGATGGAGATCAGGTCGGCCTTGGCTAGGCCGTTACGTTCCATCATTTCGGTCAACAACTCGGCGGTCGCGGAAGTGATTTCCTGCTTGGAGTCCTCCTCCACCGTCGTTGCACCGCGAAGTCCACGAACAAGCAAACTGATTTCCTTTCCTTTTAGAGCCCGGCTTCACGATACAAGGCACTGACCTCTTGCGGCCTGAGGGACCGGTAAGTGCCGGAAGCGAGCCGGCCGAGGCCGAGGGGACCAAGTCCGGTTCGAACGAGGCGCACGACTCGATGCCCTGCCGCCTCGAACATCAACCTAACCACGTGATTTCGGCCTTCGTGTAGCTGAATTTCAACGACGGAGGCCGCGTTCGGACCCTTTCGCAAATCGATAATGCGAACGTCGTCTGCGACAGCCGGCCTTCCAGGGCCAACGTCGATCCCCGACTTAAAGCTCTTGATCGTCGCGCGGCCGACCGCTCCGTCTACCTCGGCGACATAGGTCTTGATCACTTCAAAAGACGGGTGGGTTAGGCGGTTCGTCAGCTCGCCGTCGTTCGTAAGAAGCATGAGACCTTCAGTCGCGATATCAAGGCGGCCCACGGGGAACAACCTTGTGTCTTCGCCGATTAGGTCGAGGACCGTCTTGCGGCCACCAGGATCGCTTGCGGTTGTTACCACACCGGCCGGCTTATTCAACATGATGTATCGCTTTTGAGGGTCACCCTGGATTCGGCTGTCATCAAGCCGAATTTCGTCGGATGCCTGTACCCGCTGGCCAAGTACCGCGCGGGCGCCGTTGACGCTCACTCTGCCCGCGCGAATCAATGTCTCGGCCTTGCGTCTCGACGCGATGCCGGCATTTGCAAGCCACTTCTGCAAGCGGATACCTTCAAGCATCTCTCGCTCGCTCGGGGAGGTGCTGGGCCGGGAGGTGCTGGGCCGGGAGGTGCTGGGCCGGGAGGTGCT
>CAZCSK010000028.1:0-32285 GCA_964501265.1 uncultured Actinomycetes bacterium | reverse complement strand
CCCCGCCCCGACGTCAATTGACGACTTCTATGGAGGCCGTTATTCATCACTTCAAGCTCGTAACTCAGGGATACACCGTTCCGGCCGGGGAGGTCTACGTATCTGTTGAATCGCCTCGAGGCGAGTTAGGTGCCTGGATCGTTTCCGACGGTGGAACCAACCCGTATCGGGTTCACGTAAGGGATCCCTCATTCGTCAACCTTCAATCGTTGCCGGTGATGATGAAGGATTCGCTCGTCGCCGACACTGTGGCCGCGATCGCGTCCGTAGATCCCGTAATGGGGGGCGTGGACAGATGAGTTTGGCTGTTGAGGCAACCAAACTCATCGAGCGATATCCGCCGGGTCGCTCGAGGAGCGCGCTCGTCCCTTTGCTACACCTTGTGCAGGAGCGCGACGGATACGTCACTGAAGAAGGGATGACTGAGGTCGCCGAAATCTTGGGGATCACGTCCGCGCAAGTGCGCTCGGTTGCCACCTTTTACACGATGTTTCACTTCAAACCCAAGGGCCGCCATGTGGTCAGCATGTGTCAAAACATCGCTTGTTCTCTCAATGGAGCGGAGAAGTTGATTGACTCGCTGGAAAAGCATTTAGGCATCAAATGCGGCCAGACGACCAGCGATGGTCAGTTCACGCTAGAGAGGGTCGAGTGTCTCGCCGCCTGCGATCTCGCTCCGATGTTGCAAATCGATTATCAGGCGATGCATGGTCCGCTGTCGGGAGAGGCCGCAGTGGTGTTGCTCAATTCGGTAAGAGCCAATGATTAGCGAGACGCTTGTCGTCAAAAAGCGATGGGCCGAAAATCCAACCGACTCCTTCAAACTTGAGCGAGCCCTTGCGGATGGGGCATACGAAGGTCTTCGTCGCGCGGTGACGGATCACAAACCAGATGATGTGATTGAAATCGTCAAAGCTTCCGGTCTTCGTGGGCGCGGCGGGGCCGGTTTCTCCACTGGCACAAAGTGGGGCCTCCTTCCGGCGGACGTTTTCCCGCGTTATGTAGTTGTGAACGACGACGAGGGGGAGCCCTGTACATTCAAAGACCGGGAACTGACGGAGCGCGACCCCCATGCGATCCTTGAGGGCGCACTGATTTGCGCCTTTGCGGTTCAAGCCGCGGCGGTATACATCTACGTTCGGGGAGAGTTTGGGCTCGGCCGACGGCGACTCGAGCGAGCGATCGCCGATGCAGAAGCACAAGGCCTGATCGGCGCCAACATCGCTGGGTCGGATTTCTCTTGCCCGGTGTACGTGCATCCGGGGGCCGGCTCGTACATCTGCGGGGAGGAGACAGCGCTATTGGAGTCCCTCGAAGGTTTCCGCGGCCAGCCGCGGATGCGTCCACCCTTCTTCCCAGCACTCAAAGGTCTTTATCACCAGCCGACGGTGGTGAACAACGTCGAGACTCTGGCGACGCTCCCGCATATCCTGCTTAACGGCGTCGACTGGTTTCGGTCTATGGGAACCGAGAAATCTCCCGGACCGAAGATCTTCTCGGTCTCAGGCCACGTCGCGCATCCGGCCAACTACGAGGTGCCGCTCGGAACCTCTATGTCGGAGTTACTTGAGCTTGCTGGTGGAATGATCGGCGGCGAACTAAAAGGTGTAATCCCTGGCGGAGCGAGTTCGGTGTGGCGGCGCGACGCAGACATCGCTCTTGACTTCGACACGATGGGCGAAGCGGGAACGATCCTCGGTTCCGGCTCGGTGACGTTCATGAACAGCGGAGCATGCATGGTGGATGCGGCCCTCATTACCGCCCGGTTCTTCAACCACGAGTCGTGCGGAAAATGTACGCCGTGCCGCGAGGGCACCTGGTGGGGACTGAAGATCCTCGAAAGAATCGCATCGGGACGCGGGGAACCCGGCGACGTCGACCTGCTGCTCGATGTCTGCAACCAGATCTGCGCTCCGAGCCTCAAGTGGGTCCCCGGCGGCGTGTGTTTCTGTTTGCTGGGCGACTCGTGCGCCTACGCGGTACGCAGCGCGATCGAGTTGTTCCGCGACGAGTTCGACGCGCACGTCGCTGAGCGCGCCTGCTCCTTCAAACAAGGGGTGCGTGCATCGTGAACGCCGCTCGGCGGGTGGCTATGATCGCAGGGTTCACAGGTTGGATCTACTCCTGGTATCTGATCCGCGGCATCAGGAATGAGTACTCCCCGGGGGACATCGGCAAGATGCCGCCGTGGCTGTTATTGCTAATGGCGCTAACTTCTACGCTGCTGATAGGTACGTCGGTGTCGGCCGGAATACGGATTCCCGTCTGGCCTTTCATCTCGGCCGGCGCCGGTCTAGCTCTGGTGTCACTCATCTTTCTCGGCCAGCTGTCGTACATGCGAAGCGCGGCGTCGACGCAAACGCCTTCTCTTTCCGACGCCGTTAGGGCGGCTCTCCGAGTGCGCACGCCCTTTGGCGTCGCGGTGTTTGTCGCCGGCATCCCGACGCTTCTGGTGCTGTCGGGCATCTCGGGCGTGGCGCGAGGCGCTAGTTCCACGGTGCAGGAGGCTATGGATGTCTGAACCGATCAACGTAACGATCAACGACAAGCAGATTCAGACCGAGCCGGGGCGTTTGCTTATCGACGTGGCCGAGGAACAGGGCATCTTCGTCCCGCGGTTTTGTTATCACCCGGGGCTTGAATCGGTCGCGGCTTGCCGTATGTGTTTGGTTCAGGTAGAGGGAAGCCGCAAGCCCCTCGACCCCGCTTGCGCGACGACGATCACCGACGGCATGGTCGTCAAGACGAACTCGCCCGCCGCGGCCCTGGCCCAAGAGTCCGTTCTGGAATTGCTCCTCATCAACCATCCGCTCGATTGCCCGATTTGCGATCGCGGCGGTGAATGTCCACTCCAGGATCAAACTTTGAAATTTGGCCCCGGCCGCAGCCGTTACACCGAGCCCAAAAGACATTTCACGAAGGCTCTTCCTATCTCCGACCTCGTGGTGCTCGATCGAGAGCGTTGCGTGCTCTGTTGGAGATGTGTCCGCTTCTGCGAGGAAGTGTCGGGCGACACATTCATCGATCTCATGGACAGGGGCAGCCACACTCAGATCAACACCGGCAAGGACAAGCCCTTCGATTCCTACTTTTCGGGCAACACGATTCAGATCTGTCCGGTTGGTGCGTTGACTTCCGCCTCGTATAGATTTTTGTCGCGGCCGTGGGACCTCGAGGCCACCGAAACGACCTGCTCGTACTGCTCGGTCGGCTGCGCGATCTCCTTGGAACATCGAGACGGCGAAGTGATGCGCGCCCAGGCGTTGCCGAACAGCGAAGTGAACGGGTTCTGGAATTGCGACAAGGGCAGGTTTGGCCATCGCTACGTCTCACATCCCGATCGACTGAAAGCCCCGCACATCCGCAGGGAAGGGCGGTTCAGTGAGACCGGGTGGGATGAAGCGATGGAGGCAATTGCTCATGAACTCAAAAGCGCGATCTCGTCGGGTGGACCGCAGTCCGTCGGTCTGATTGGAGGATCCCACCTAACAAACGAAGACCTATTCGCTGCATCGAAGTTCTTCCGTAAGGTTGTGGGTACACCTAATATCGACTTTCGCACATTCGATGCTTTCTTTTCGTACGATCTGATGGCGAACGATGGAATCGTCGGCTCGACGGCTACGATCGCCGATCTCGATTCCGCCGAAACGATTCTTTGGGCCGGTCCGGATCCAAAAGAGGAACTCCCTGTCCTCTACCTTCGGATTCGTGCAGCCGTGGAGAAGGGGGCGCACCTGGTAGTTCTGCATCCGCGCCGCATCAGTCTTTCGGATCTCGGAACACACCTTCGGGTACCGCCGGGGTTCGAGGCGGAAGCGGTGTCTGCATTGCTCAGTTCGGGCGGCGATGCTGGAGATGCCACCGACGCCCTAAACAGGGCGCGCCGGACGATTACCGCCGAGAATTTGGTCGTTTGTGTTGGGCAGCAGTTCGCAGGTGTGTCGATGGACCGCGCCCTTTGGGCCCTTCGGCGCCTAATGGCATCGCGGCCCGGGGCGAAGTTGCTGCTCGCATCCCCCAACGCGAACTCTCAAGGGGCAATAGACATGGGCGTCAATCCCTGGTCCGAACCCGGCCACCGGCCCGTTGCCGGAGGCCTGAACGCGATTCAGATTCTTAGCGGAGCGGCTACCGGAGCGATCAAGTTTCTATGGATCATGGGGGCCGATCTGCTTACCGACTTCCCGGATCGCACTCTTGCGGAAGCCGCCTGCGCTTCCGATGCATTTGTGGTTGCTTCGGATCTTTTTCTAACTCCCACTGCCCGCGCTGCTTCGATTTTGCTTCCCGCTCAATCCTTTGCGGAAAAGTCGGGCTCGTTCACGAACTTCGAAAGGCGGATTCAGCGCGTGAGATCTGCGGTTGCTTCCCCGGGAGTCGCTAGGGCGGACTGGAAGATCTTCGACGACCTCGCCGGCCGCATGGGAACAAGCTTCGGGTTCGACCGCTCCGAGGATGTATGGACCGCCATGGTGCATGAAGTACCGACGCACTCCGACGTTTCGATGGCCAGTGTGAATGGGTCAGTCAAGTCGCTCGAGGTGACGGCAGAACCAGCATGGCCCCTGTCGTGGGAACTTAGGGCTGTCGACGCGACGAAGCGCGAAGGTGTTGTCTGGAAAGGTGAGGGCGAAATCCCCACGTCGACAGGTGGTCTTCCCGAAGCAGCGCAGCCCCCGAGTGGGTATCCGCTGATCCTTCTCGCCGCGCGGGCCCTCTACGACGGCGGTGTTATGGCAACGCACTCGCCCGAGCTTCGCAACGTGACGCCCGCGCCGTTTGTCGAACTCAATCCGGAGGAAGCCGGGGCTCGCGGGCTCGCGGCAGGTGAGGAAGTGACGGTAACGGCAATCAGAGGGTCGTTGCGTCTTGTTTTGCGAGTGTCGGCCGACACACCCAAGGGGGCAGCGTTCGTTTTGTTCGATCAGCCCGGCGCAAACGCAAACGCGCTGATGGACGCGACCGAACCGGCGACTTACGTTGAGGTCGCCCAATGAGCCCTTTCGTGATCGTCTCGATCGTCAAAGTGTTTGTGGTCTTCGGCGCGATTCTTAGTCTTGTCCTCTTCATCATTTGGTTCGAGCGAAGAGCCGTCGCCCTCATGCAGAGCCGGTTGGGACCCAACCGCTGGGGCCCGATGGGTTTGTTTACCCCCCTAGCCGACGGCGTCAAACTTTTCTTCAAGGAACCGGTGACTCCTCTCGGTGTCGACCGGCCGATCTACATGCTCGCTCCCATCGTTGCCTTGGTTCCGGCGTTCCTCGCTTTTGCCGTTATCCCGTTCGGGGACAGTGCGACTATTTTCGGACAGACCGTGACCTTTGACGTCGCCGATTTGAACATCGGGCTTTTGTGGGTCTTGGGGATGGGTTCGCTGGCCGTGTATGGGGTTGTGCTCGCCGGATGGTCAAGCGGCTCGAAATATCCACTCCTGGGGGGAATCAGGTCGAGTGCGCAGATGATTTCCTACGAGATCGCGCTTTCACTCTCGTTAGTGCCGGTCGTCATGAGCGCAGGTTCACTTTCGTTGCGCGACATCGTTGAAGCTCAGAGCGGGTTTTACGGAAACTTCGAGTGGTTACCGAATTGGATCAGTTGGGCGGGAAATGTCATTCCACGATGGAACATCGTCACTCAATTGCCTGCATTTCTAATTTTTCTTGTTGCCGGCATAGCGGAAACCAACCGTGCCCCCTTTGACCTTCCCGAGGCTGAGACCGAGCTGGTGGCCGGCTTCCATACTGAGTACTCCGGAATCAAGTTCGCCATGTTCTTTCTTGCCGAATACATCCACATCATCACAATCTCGGCCGTGGCGACGACTATGTTTCTCGGTGGGGGGGACGGTCCTGCTCCGCCGTTCCTGCCCTGGCTTTGGCCGGTGATCATTTTCAGCACCAAGACGTTCTTCTTCGTGTTCCTGTTTATCTGGTTAAGGGCGACCCTGCCGCGCTTGCGTTACGACAAATTGATGGCCGTTGGCTGGAAGGTGCTCATACCGCTCGCGCTCGCCTGGCTACTGACGTTCGCAACCCTGACGATCGTCAGCGGGCTGCTGCTATGAGTCGAATACGCGAAACGATTGCGGCCCAAAAAGCGAAAGTCCTGGAAATCTCGGCCCCCATCTTCGAGATTCTGGGTGGGGTGCTAGCGGTCTTCAAGGGTCTTACCATCACTTTGAAGCACTTAGGCAGAAGACCCATCACCATCGCCTATCCGGAGCAGCGTCGCGAGCCGTTTCCTCGATTCAAAGGCCGCCACGTCCTTGATCGCCACGTCGACGGGCTCGAGAAGTGCATCGGCTGTGAACTTTGCGCTGGCGCCTGTCCTGCCGATGCCATCCTCGTCATCGGCGCTGAGAACACGGCCGAGGACCGGCGATCGCCGGGGGAGCGGTACGCCGAGATTTACGAGATCAACTACTTGCGCTGCATCTTCTGTGGGCTCTGCGTAGAAGCCTGTCCCACCGAGGCGTTGGTCATGTCGAATTCTTACGACCTTGCAGGCGATTCGCGCGAATCCATGATCTACACAAAGGACATGCTGCTCGTCGACGCGCCGTTGCAACGGCGACCTTCCATAGTTGACCTTGTTTCAGGTGCGGAGGTCGGGGAGTTCAAGACGGCCAAACGCGATCTCGCCCTGGCGCGAGGTGAGATTCCCGAAGGTGAAGAGGAGCCCTACGGGCCTGACGCAGATGATTATTGAGACGATCGTATTCGCCGTTGTGGCCCTGGGGGCTCTGGCCGCCGCGCTGACTATGGTTCTCGCGCCCAACGCGGTTCATTCAGCGCTGTTGCTCGTGGGAGTCCAAGTGTCTTTGGCGATCCTATTCTTGTTACAGGGGGCATTTTTCATCGCCGCTCTTCAGGTGATCGTGTACGCCGGGGCGATCATGGTGCTATTCGTTTTCGTTGTCATGTTGCTCGGAGTCGATCAAAAGGAAGCGATGATCGAGCCGATCTCCTTCCAGCGGCCGCTGGCGATCGGGCTCGGAGCGCTGTTGCTGGCCGAGGGCCTCTTGATTGGCGCAAGCGGGCTTCTCCCTAGGGCGACCGCGGCGAACACAGCCGTTGCCGGCGAAGGCAACGTGGAAGCCGTTGCGCGGGTGTTGTTCACGAAGTGGTCCTTCGCCTTCGAGTTCACTTCGGTTCTCTTGGCCGTCGCGATTGTCGGCGTGATGGTCCTCGCCAAACAGTCAAGGGGAAGCGAATGACTGTTGGACCCGGTTGGTACCTTCTGCTTTCCGCCCTGCTGTTTACGATCGGTGCCGTCGGCGTGCTCGTGAGGCGCAACGTGATCGTGATGTTCATGTGCATCGAACTGATGCTCAATGCAGTAAACCTGACGCTGGTTACTTTCGATCGCATGAATTTGGGCCTGGACGGCCAAGTGAGTGTCTTCTTTGTCCTGGTGGTGGCCGCGGCTGAGGTGGTAGTTGGCTTGGCGATTATCGTTTCTATTTTTAGAAAGCGTGGCTCGACTGACGCCGATCAAGTGAGCCTGCTGAAGTGGTAACCACCCTAGCCCTGATTCCGGGGCTTCCTTTCGCGGGGGCCGCGGTTCTGCTGTTGTTCGGTAAGAAATTGAAGCGCCAATCGGGAGTTATCGCGTCGTCATTGATTGGCAGTTCCTTCGCTTTGTCCTTGATGGCGTTGAGCGAACTGCTGGGAGAAAAGCTCCTCGGTCATTCGTTCTTTGAATGGATCTCCGCGGGCTCCTTCAAGGTCAACTTCGAGTTCGTGGTCGACCCTCTCACCCTCGTGATGCTGCTTGTAGTGACGGGCGTGGGCACCCTCATTCACATCTACTCGATCGGCTACATGGCGGCCGACGAACGTCGATCCACTTTCTTCGCGTACCTCAATCTCTTTGCGGGCTCGATGCTTGTGCTCGTCATGGCTGCGAATTTCCTGGTGCTGTTCCTTGGGTGGGAACTGGTGGGCATGTGCTCGTACTTGTTGATCTCCTTTTGGAACGATCGCCCGGAAGCCGCGGCCGCGGGGAAGAAGGCCTTCTTGTTGAACCGCGTGGGCGACTTTGGGTTTCTGATCGCTCTTTTCTTGATTTTTCAAACCTACGGGACTCTGCGCATGGCGGACGTCTTCGCCCAAACGGCGGTCAAGCCAATCGGCCCCGGCCTCGCCGCCGCGATTCCGATCTTGATGTTGGTAGGAGCCGCCGGAAAATCCGCACAAATCCCCCTATACGTTTGGTTGCCCGACGCGATGGAGGGCCCAACGCCGGTGTCGGCCTTGATTCACGCGGCTACGATGGTCACGGCAGGTGTCTATCTAATAGCCCGCGCGCACGTGCTCTTTGAAGCCTCGCAACTAGCAGCCGGACTGGTTGTTGTCGTAGGAATCCTGACCGCTTTTCTTGCTGCAACAATCGCAATGGCTCAGGATGACATCAAGCGCGTCCTCGCCTACTCAACTATCTCGCAACTGGGTTACATGTTCGTCGCCGTCGGCGTGGGCGCCATGACTGGATCACCTCTTGCGTACATTGCTGGCATCTTTCACCTGGTTACTCATGCGTTCTTCAAAGCCCTCTTGTTTCTCGGCGCCGGATCGGTCATGCATGCGACCGGCGATGAAACGGACATGAAGAAGATGGGGGGCCTCTTGCGGTCCCTGCCCATAACTGGCGCGACCTTCATATTCGGATGGCTCGCCATCTCGGGGATTCCTCCCCTCGCCGGATTTTTCTCTAAGGAGGCGATCCTTTCCGTCGCTTGGGGGGCCGGCTTGCCCGCAGTCTGGGTTATGGGAGTCTTGATTTCCGGGCTGACGGCCTTCTACATGTCGCGGCAGGTGTTCCTCACCTTCTTCGGAGCTTCTCGCCTGGACCCGGGAGTCACTCCGCATGAGTCTCCAAGCTCGATGACTTCGATCCTCCAATCGCTCGCGTTTTTGGCCGCGGCCGGCGGACTCATCAACCTGACTCTGCACGGTGGTCGACTCACTCGATTTCTCGAGCCGGTGTTTACCGCGACCCATGAGCTGGCTGGCAGCGCGACGCCGCTCGGACTGCCCGAATGGGCCGTGTCGGTCTTCGTGGTTTCTGTGAGTTTGGGGGCGATTGCGTTCGCCTACTCCCTATATCTCCGCCCTGGAGCGGAGGAGAGACGCCGAGCTATTAAGGCGAAGTTCGAGCCGCTCGTCGGCATTGTGCGCAACAAGTATTACGTCGACGACTTTTACAACGTCGCATTCGTCGCGCCGGGCAAGGCTCTGGCGGTCGCCCTGGCCTTCTCGTTCGACACCGGAGTGATCGACCGGGCCGTCAATGGAACCGGAGGTTTGATAACAGCGTCGGCGGCAAGGCTTAGAGGCTTGTCGACCGGACTCGTGCGCCGTTACGTGATGGCTATGTTCATAGGTGCGGTTGTGATCGTGGGTCTGATGTTGGCGACCCTTAAATGAATCTCCCGATCCTTTCGATCGTAGTTTTCTTGCCGCTGGCCGGAGCATTACTTCTGGCGCTTGTTCCTAAGGAGGCGGACAAGTTGATTCGAGCGATCACGCTGGTCATCACTACGGCCACATTCCTAGCTTCGATTGTGGTTGTCGCCCTATTCAACGCCGCCGATTCTGGTTTCCAACTGGTGGAGCGGCATCAATGGGTTCCGTCGGCAGGCGCCAACTACACACTCGGCATCGATGGGATCAGTCTTTGGCTTGTGCTTCTGACCACATTGCTGTTCCCCATTTCTGTTCTCGCGTCGCAGCGCGTCGGGCACCGGGTAAAGGCGTTTCATGTAGTGCTGCTTGTTCTTGAGACGGGAATCCTTGGAGTGTTTGTCGCCCTGGATCTGTTGTTGTTCTATGTCTTCTGGGAGGGGATGTTGATCCCCATGTACTTCCTAATCGGAATGTGGGGCTACGGCCGCCGCGTCTATGCCGCGGTCAAGTTTTTCCTCTATACCCTCGCGGGGTCGCTCTTGATGCTGGCCGGGATCGTCGCGCTATATTTCATCGGGGGCCGGACGTTCGATCTCACGGAACTTTTCCGAGCCAACATTGCGTTCAACCCTCAGATGTGGTTGTTTGCGGCATTCTTTGTCTCCTTTGCAATCAAGGTTCCGATCTTTCCGCTGCACACCTGGCTTCCCGATGCACACACGGAGGCACCCACCGCCGGCAGCGTTGTACTGGCGGGAGTCCTGCTTAAGATGGGCGCATACGGTTTCTTGCGGTTTTCGATTCCGCTGTTTCCTGACGCCAGCAGGAGGTTCGCGCCGTGGCTGGCATTGCTCGGAGTCATCGGCATCGTCTACGGAGGCGTTGTGTCGATAGTGCAGAAAGATCTCAAGCGTCTCATCGCTTACTCCAGCGTTTCCCACATGGGGTTTGTCGTCCTGGGTATTGCCGCGCTGACTGCAAGTGCCACTTCGGGCAGCGTTCTACAGATGCTTAGCCACGGACTTGTCACGGGGCTCTTGTTTCTGCTCGTTGGAATGCTGTACGAGCGGGCGCACACCCGTGAGATTGCGGACTTGAAGGGAATAAACCGGATGATGCCGGTCTTCGGCGGGGTCTTTCTCTTCGCGTCCCTTGCCTCTTTAGGTCTTCCCGGCCTCTCCGGTTTCGTCGGCGAGTTTCTGATTCTCAATGGAACGTTCGACGTTTACCGGGGGCTTGCTATAGCCGGAACCACCGGCGTGGTTCTTGCCGCTGTTTACTTGCTGTGGGCATACGAGCGTGTGTTTACCGGACCGGCTAAGGTGCCGGAATCGCAGCGGCGCAGTGTTTGGCGCGACATGTCGGTGCGCGAGATTGTTGTTGTCGCTCCGCTGATCGCGCTGATTTTGTTCATTGGCCTTTACCCGAAGCCCTTCTTAACGCGTATCGAACCGTCCGTCGTCAGGATGCTCGACATCGCCGGAGGGGTTGCGGAAGTGACGGCGCGATGAAGCCTCTCTATGTAGCGGGGGCTTCCTTTTGGGCGGTCGCGCCCGAAGTGATCTTGGCTGTAGGCGGGATGATCGTGCTCCTGAGCGCATCCTTTCTCCGCCCCCGGGCGCGCTCGATCCCAACAATCCTGAGCGCTGCATTCCTGATTGCCGGCGGAATTGCTGCGGTGTTGGCCACCATTAGTGACGCTTATCCCCGCGCAGCTTTCGACGGAACCATTGCTCTAGACGGTTTTGCGACGTTCATCAAGGTCACCGTCGTGCTGGGGGCCCTGGTGACGGTGCTGGCCTCACAGCATTATTTGGCTGCCGAGGCAGGCTCGCCCGGTGAGTACTTAGGGCTGGTCCTATTCGCTGCCTCGGGGATGATGTTGATGGCCTCGGCCGCCGACCTCATCGTTATCTTCATTGCGCTAGAAACCTTCTCGCTCGCTTTTTACGTCCTAGCTGCGTACAGGAAAAGGAGGCTCGACGCGCAGGAGGGGGCGCTGAAGTATTTCCTTACAGGGTCATTTTCGAGCGCCTTCTTCCTTTATGGGACAGCTCTGGTGTTTGGTTTCGCAGGCACCACCCGCCTTGCCGGAGTGGCCGATGCGGTCCAAGGGTCGACCGCTCCTCGGGGGCTTTTGGTCGCTGGTCTTGCGCTTTTGATCGTCGGCCTTGCATTCAAGGTCGGGGCGGTGCCGTTTCACATGTGGGCCCCTGACGTTTATCAAGGTTCTCCCGCGCCGGTGTCTGGGTTCATGGCCGCCGGCGCCAAAGTGGCCGGTTTCGCGGCGATGCTCCGCGTATTGATGACGGCCTTCGATTCTGCGGTCTCCGACTGGAGGCCAATCCTCACCGGCCTGGCAGTGCTGACCATGTTGCTCGGAAGCATCGTGGCGGTCGCCCAGACCAACGTCAAAAGGATGCTGGCCTATTCCTCCATCGCTCACAGCGGGTTTTTGCTGACGGGCGTTGCGGCGGCGAACTCGAGGGGCATCTCTGGTTCCCTCTTCTACTTGCTGGCCTACACTTTCTCGATCGTCGGCGCGTTCGCAGTCGTCTACGCGATCGGCCGCCCGGGCGAGGAGCGCGTTACGCTGAACGATTACCGGGGACTTGGTGCCCGAGAGCCGTTCCTAGCGGGTGCGTTTGCACTGTTCTTGTTATCCCTCGCCGGCATTCCGCCGACGGCAGGCTTCTGGGCCAAGTTCGAAGTTTTCTCCGCGGCAGTGTCCGCCGGACAAACGCCGCTCGTGGTGCTGGGCGTTTTGGCCAGCGCGGTCGCCGCCTTCTTCTACTTGCGTGTAATCGTCCTGATGTTTCTCGAGGAATCGTCGGAATGGGATGGGACACCTGCGCCGTCGGCGGCGTTCTCGATGGGACTCGCCATTCTTGTTGCCGGCGCGGTGGTGGTCGTTGTTGGGGTCTTACCGGGTCCCCTGCTGAAACTGGCCGGCGATTCGCTCCTGTTTTTCCGTTAGGCCACGCACTCGTTCGCTCTTTCGTGGAACAGATCGTTCTCCCCTTCGCCTTTCGCGGATCGCGTCGCGGATCGCGGCCGCCAGATCCAACTCCTGCTCTTTCTCCGGTTCGGCTGCCGCAGCCGCCGAGCCTGCCGGGACCAACGGACGCCGAGGCTCGCGGTCACCTGAGGGGCGACCCCGCCCCGTTGGACGGGGTGGTGCGGCCGGTTTCCTGGTCAGGCGTCTAGTTGTGGCCAATGCAGCGAGCACAATGAGAACCGTTATGACCCCTAACAAGAAACCTATGAGAAGTTCCATGTCTCCATATAAGACTAATTTCTCCTCCCTGTAAACCCTTGTTAGGCTCTTGCCCGATGACCAGGGAACTGAGCGAGTATGAGACGTACGTTGGCACCGAGATTTTGTTTTCGGCGCTCACGCCCGCAGACCAACTTGTCAATCAAGACGAGCGGCTCTTCCAGGTAACTCACCAGACGGCCGAACTGTGGATGAAAGTCATTGCTCATGAGATCCCGTTTGCCGCTGACGTGATGGACAAGGGCGAGCTCCGCCGCGCGGCTGCTACGTTCAGGCGATGCGCCATGATTGCGCGATTGATTGGGGACGAGCTTGGAATTCTCGAAACCATGCCTCCGGCCCATTACCAGCAGATCCGAATGGGCCTGGGCCGCGGTTCCGGGAGCGAGTCACCGGGTTTTCGCTTCCTTCTCACCGAGGTAGCGGCTCCCGTCGCCAGAGCGCTGGATCGGGTGCTCGAAGAACACAAAGTCGAGGTCTTCGATGTTTGGATGGACCCCGACGGGAAACCTGAACTCCATGAACTGATCTCAGCGATCATCGACTACGACCAGTCGTTTCAGGAGTTCCGTTATCACCACCTGAACCTAGCGCGCCGAGAAATCGGTCTCGATGTGAAATCCTTGAAGGGAGTTCCCGCTCACGTGCTTGTCGCAGGGGCAACTGAGCCACTGTTTCCTAAGCTCTGGGATGCGATCAACGAAGTTACCCGCTCATTCAAACCGGAGTATTGATGACTGAAGCGATCGTCATGGTTCACGGAGGCGCCGGAGGTGTTACCGGCGATCGACTCGTGGCCTGCATAGATGGATGCAAACGAGCCGCCGAAGCTGGGTCAAAGTTCCTCGACGAGGGTGCTCTTGCCGCCGTCGTCGCTGCGGTGAAAGTGCTCGAAGAAGATCCTGCATTCAACGCCGGACTCGGATCCACGCTTACGCGTGATGGAACCGTTGAGTTGGACGCGGCGATCATGACCGGGGACATGAGGTTTGGCGCCGTCGGTGCCTGCCCGCCGGTTGCGAGTGCGATCCAGCTTGCCCTGGAAGTCATGAAAGATGGCGAGCATGTTCTGCTCGTCGGGGAAGGAGCCGCGGCCTTTGCGCGAGAGCGCGGCGTCAAAATTCTCGGCCCCTGGGAACTCACCCTAGATCGCGTCACCGAACTGCTAAAGGAGGAAAGGAAGCGCCTTGAGGCAGGAGGTAATCCAGCCCCAGGAATGGGAACCGTTGGTGCGGTGGCAATAGACGTTGATGGGCGACTCGCGGCAGCGACGTCGACGGGCGGAATGCTTCACAAGCGCGTTGGGCGCGTCGGCGATTCGGCTATCGCGGGCGCTGGTGTCTTCGCCGATGACGAGAAGGGCGCGGCCGCGAGCGCGACCGGTCACGGGGAGCCGATCATCAAGCTCGGGCTTTGCCGCGAAGCGGTCGATCGCTATGCCGCGGGGATGAAAGTTGCCGACGCAGCGGAGTCGTCCCTTCGGCAGCTGGAACGCCGCCTCGACGGCCGGGCGGGTCTCATAATCGTTGATCGAAATGGGGAGGTCTACGCGGGCAAGAGCACTTCCAGTATGCCCTGGGCATCGTGTGTCTTGGGCCAATCCCCCAAGGCCGGGTCATGAGTAAGCAACTGCGGTGCCTGTGCGGCGAAGTCCTCCTGGATCGCCTCGACGACCCTGAAGTGACAACTCTCGACGGTGATCGAATGGTGTTCCGCCGAAACACAGACTTCGTACTCTGCTTCAACTGCCTCCGTCTCTATCGTATGAGCCTTCTTCGTGAGGAGGGTTTGGAGAGTGCGCTCTACGGCAACGTCACGCCGGCGGATGATGAGAGCCTGGCCTAGATATAGTTTCAGCTAGCTCGCTCGCGATCGCCGTGTTTCTTCTTCGATCCGCTCCGCGAGAAACATTTTGAGCAACGATTGGTATGGAATGTCGCGTTTATTCGCTAGACGCTTCAGCGCAGCAAGCATCATCTCAGGCAACCGAAGGGAAATCGTCTTTTGGGATGGCTTGAGGTTGGGAAGTACCACGCGCTTTGCAGAATCCCAGTCGACGTATTCCGTCGAGTCGTGATCGTCCCAGAATTTCCGCTCTGCGGTCTCATCCTTGAACTTCGGGGGTTTCTTAGTCATTGGGCGTACCGCTCCCTTTCCGCAGGTGTCATGTCGCGGGCCGAAATCACTCGGATCAACTGACTGCGAATCGTGAAGACCAAAAGGAGCATCCGTCCGGCATTGGTTTGGCCCAGCGCGAAGCCTCGTGGCTCGTCCTGCGAGTGTCCCGCATCCTCTCCGACAAGCAAGGCGTCGTTGAAAAAGATTTCCTCGCACTCGCCATCACTGACGCCGTGTTTCTCCTGGTTCTTGCCGGAGTTGCCAGCATCCCATTGAAAGCCAACGCTGTCTTCGAGGTGGAGAAGATCCATTCCATGTATATGTCTATCATATACGCTCCGGCAAGATCTGGCGAGTTCGTGTTCGGGCCAAGGGACGCGGCAGTTTAGCAGTGTCGACCAGGGTTGGCCGAGGAGTGAGTTGAGTTGAGTAACATTCGGTTCGGTACTGCCGAGGGCGGGCGGGTCCTTGTGATATTTTTCACGAGCGTGCCCAGCTACCCAGAGGATGTGACGAGGCGTAATGCCTGAAGGCTATTTCGGTTCTTATCTGACCGTCGCTATTTACGCGGGGGCGGTCGCGGTACTCGTTGGTGGGACGCTGTTGTTGAACCGACTTGTGGCCCCCCGTGTGCCCCGGCATGAGAAGGGCCTAACGTATGAGTGCGGAGTCGATCCTGTGGGCGGCGGGTGGAGTCAATCGACTGTTCGTTATTACATCTTCGCTTTGCTGTTCGTGATCTTCGATGTCGAAGCTGTGTTCTTGTTTCCGTGGGCGCTTGTTTTCGAAAAGCTGGGCCTCTTCGCATTCGTCGAGATGATGATCTTCATATTTATTCTTGCGCTCGGGCTGGTTTACGCCTGGCGTAAGAAGGTTCTGGACTGGCTTTAGATGGTCACCCGCACGCCGAAAGTACAGCCAATCCCGATTCCCAAGTCTGTGGCATGGCTCCTCAACTGGAGCCGCAAGTACTCGCTATGGATGTTTCAGTTTGGACTGGCATGTTGCTCGATCGAGTTCATTGCATCGGCCATGCCCAAGCACGACATCATGCGTCTGGGCGTCATCCCGTTTCCTGCATCGCCTCGTCAGGCCGACCTGATGGTCGTGGCCGGCACCGTGACCGACAAGATGGCCCCCGCGATCCGAAGGGTTTACGAACAGATGCCTGAACCCAAGTATGTGATTTCGATGGGATCCTGCTCGAACTGCGGCGGCCCGTATTGGGATTCCTATTCCGTAACCAAGGGCGTCGACCAGATACTTCCCGTCGACGTTTACGTGCCCGGTTGCCCGCCCAGGCCCGAGGCCTTGTTGCACGGCATCGTCAGGCTTCAAAACAAGATCCAGGACGAGAAGATGTCGGAGAAATGGCGTGGAAGTGAAATCGATACAAAGGTTCCCAGAGTTGTCGGCACGGGTCGAGCCGGAGGCATTTAGGAGCCGCGTTTCCCAGATCCTGGGAGACGCGATTTCCGACAGCGAGGTCCGGTATGGCCAGGTTTGGCTTTCCGTCGACCGCAGCCGCCTCGTCGATGTCCTGTCGAAACTGAAGACCGATCCCCAACTTGCATGCGATTACTTCACGTTCCTTTCTGCAATCGACTGGCGTGAGGAAGGCTTCGAAGTGATGATCGCTCTTTTTTCGACTGCGCACCTAAACACCGTCGGGCTCAAGACGAAAGTTGATAAGGCCAGCCCAAACATCCCATCAGTTACGTCGGTTTACCGTGGCGCCAACTGGCACGAGCGCGAATGTGCGGAGATGTTCGGAATCACTTTCGAAGGTCACCCAAACCCTAAGCGGCTCTATCTGGCAGAAGACTTCGTAGGCCACCCTCTGCTCAAGGATTTCAAACTGGCAAGCCGCGAGTACAAGCAGTGGCCCGGCGATCGCGATCCCGGCGCAACCGACGGGGGGTTGGGGGGGGTAGCAGCCGCCCTAGACACCGATTCCGGCGCGCCAGAAGCTGCGAACCCCCCGAAATCAGGAGGGGGAGTCGAGTAGATGGGAAACGGACCCTCGGATCTCACGACGGCACGCCTCACCGGCGCGGGGACTCTGCGAACTGAGGAGATGGTCTTAAACGTCGGCCCCCAGCACCCCGCAACCCACGGAGTTCTGAGGGTCATTGTCAAGCTCGACGGTGAGCGCATCGTCGAGGCCGAGCCGGTTATTGGTTACATGCATCGCGGCCATGAGAAGTTGCTCGAGATGCGCGACTTTCGGCAGATTACGAACTTGCTGTCACGTATGGATTGGTTGAGTGGCATCAACAACGAGATACCGGCGTCGATCGCTGTCGAGAAGCTCATGGAGATCGAAGTTCCCAGACGCGCGCAATATCTGCGAGTGATCCTGGCGGAGATGAACCGGATCATGAATCACCTCATGTTCGTCGGCTCTTTCGGTCTGGAGTTGGGCGCTACCACTCCGGTCATGTACGCGTTCAGAGAGCGCGAGCAACTTTCGACCGCTATGGAGATGGTGACTGGCGGCCGTATGCATTTTGGATTCATCCGCCCCGGCGGACTGAAGGAAGACGTTCCTCGGGGATTCACCGAGCAGGCGCTAAAGGCGATCAAGCAGCTGCAGAAGTTCATTCCGGACTACGAAGACATCATGATGGGCAACGAGATCTTTAAGCAGCGGACGGTGGGAATCGGCATTCTTCCTCCCGACCTCGCGCTCGAATACGGCGTTTCCGGGCCGATTCTTCGCGGAAGTGGAGTCGCTTTCGACATCCGCAAGGCCGATCCGTACCTTATCTATGACGAGTTCGATTTCAACATCCCGGTGGGGCCGACGGGCGATGCTTTCGACCGTTATTACGTACTCATGGAGGAGATGAAGGAGTCGGCCAAGATAGTCGAACAGGCGCTGGAGGGCCTTCCGGAGGGCTCGCATCTGGGCCAGGTCCCCAAGAAACTGACGCTGCCGAAGGGCGAGATTTACTCGCGGGCGGAGAACCCGCTGGGAGAGCTCGGCTATTACCTGGTATCCGACGGTGAGGCCAAGCCCTATCGCATGAAGGTCAGGACACCATCGTTTTCTAACATCAGCGTAGTGCCGCACATGCTTCGGGGGATCTATATCCCCGACATGATCGCGATCCTGGGAAGCATGTTCTTCGTGGTGGGAGACATCGACCGCTGATGGCCGATCTCTTGCGAGACATTCTTGCCAACGACTTCGTCATCCTCGGCATCAAGATCGGCGTGTTGCTGGTGCTCCTGCCTGCCACGCTCGTTCTGGGATGGGTAGAACTGAAGCTCGGTGCGCACATGCAGCACCGTCTTGGCCCAATGTATCCGGGAGGGTTTCACGGATGGGCTCAGACGCTGGCCGATGGTGTGAAGTTTGTTTTGAAGGAGGATCTCATTCCGCGCGCAGCCGACCGGACGGTGTTCAAGCTGGTTCCCTACGTCACGATGACGGGCGCGGCCTTGCTGTTCGTGGTTATTCCTGCTGGTCCCAAGCTCGTGATCGAGGACCTCGATGTCGGCGTTTTCTATCTCCTGGCTGCCTCTTCGATCGGAGTCATCGGGATTCTTATGGCCGGATGGTCTTCGGCCAACAAATATTCGCTCATGGGGGCTCTGCGCGCGGCGGCGCAATTGATTGCCTACGAACTTCCTTTGGTGCTTACCGCAGCGGCGATCGCGATGATGGCCGGGTCGATGTCTCTTGTCGATATCGTCCAAGCGCAGGGACCAGATTCCGCCAATGGGCTGTGGTTGCCGTTCATCGTGTACCAACCGATCGGGTTCTTCATCTTTCTTACGGCCGCGACCGCAGAGTTAACTCGGCCCCCATTCGACATGCCGGTTGCCGAGGCTGAGTTGATCACGGGTGCCTTCACCGAGTACACCGGGATCCGCTTCGCCTTTAGTTTGTTTGCCGCGGAGTACATCTCTTTCATCGGACTGGCTGCCGTCGGGGCCACGCTTTTCATGGGCGGATATCTGCCACCAATCCCGGCCCTTGATTTCATCCCAGGAATCGTCTGGCTTCTTGCAAAGATGGCCACCATATTGTTTCTTTTGATTTGGATCCGCTGGACTTTTCCGCGGCTGCGCGAAGACCAGTTGCAAAAGTTTGCCTGGAAGATTCTCATCCCGCTGGCGCTCGTCAATATCTTTTTGACAGGTGCTATGAAACTGACCCCCTGGATCTAGATGATGACGATTGATCAGTCCAACCTCCAGACATCCCCTTCGAAGCACAAGCGCACGACCTATGGCACGGGCCTAATCAGAGGTCTGCAGATCACCTTGCGACACATGCTGTCGCGCACTGTCACGGTCCAGTACCCAGACGAACAGGATCCACTTCCTCCGCGCAGCCGGGGTGTGATCGCACTCAAGACGGAGAACTGCACGGTGTGCATGCTTTGCGCCAAGGAATGTCCCGACTGGTGCATCTATATCGACGGGCACAAAGAAAGCCGCCAGCCGGCCGTCGCCGGCAAGCGCGCGAAGAGTTACAACGTGCTCGACCGATTCGCCATCGACTATGCGTTATGCATGTATTGCGGGATCTGCGTCGAGGTCTGTCCTTACGATGCGCTCTTCTGGAGCCCGGAATTCGAGTATGCGGAGTACGACATCACCGAGTTGACACATGAAATGGAAAGACTCAATGACTGGATGTACACGGTGCTGCCGCCGCCGGCCCTCGACGAAAAGGCTCTCGGACCCGTGCTGAAGACAGCGGGTTCTCCCGCGGCAGTGGCCGTCGCCCAGGCTCCGAGCGCTCCCGCGGCGGATGCAGCAGCGCTGGCTCCAAGAACCGACAACTCGCCTACCTATGTTCCGGCAGACGCTTCAGGGCTCGTTGAGTCGCCTGCGCCCTCTGCATCCGCCGCTCCTTCTGAGCCACAAACCGAACCCGAAGCCCAAACCCAACCCGAAGCCCAAACCCAACCCGAAGCCCAAACCCAACCCGAAGCCGAAGCCCAACCCGAAGCCGAACCCGAACCCGCCACTCCGGACACGCCGGCTGTGGGGGTTTCTGCTGAGGAGGCTCGGGTTATTGGGCAGTCGGTTTATGAGGCGGAGATGGCTAAGGGGTCTGATCCTCGGGTTGCTGAAGGGCGGCGCAAGTCGGCTGAGGCACGCGCAATCAAGGGCACGAAGGGGCCGCAGTGATGGAGGTCGTTTTCCTGGTTCTTGCTGCCGTGATGTCTGTGGGAGCTGTGCGCTTGGTTACCACAAAGAATCTTGTCCACGGCGCTTTGTATTTGGTGGTTACGCTGCTGGGTTCGGCCGTGTTCTTTCTCATTATGTTCGCCGAGTTTGTGGCTTGGGTGCAGGTCCTGATCTACGTCGGGGCCGTGATCGTTCTGCTTCTCTTCGGGCTCATGCTCACCCGCGCCCCCATAGGCCGCACCGCTCTCGACAACGAAAATCGCGTCTTTGCTCTCTTGGTCGCGGGCGGTCTGTTCGTGGTGTCCTCGGTTGTTCTCTGGCGGGCATTTGAAGGAAAGCGGATCGATCTCGGCGCCGAACTCTTCAGCACCGCCGACTTGGGTAATGAGCTGTTCAGTCGCTTTGTGCTTCCCTTCGAGATCGTTTCCGTTTTGCTTCTGGCCGCGCTGGTTGGGGCCGTGTTCCTGGCGAAGAAGGACTAGATGCCGATCCAGTGGGTCTTGCTGCTCTCATCATTTTTGTTCGCAGTCGGCATCTACGGAGTTCTCGCCCGCCGAAACGCGGTGATCGTGCTGATGTCTATCGAGGTGATGCTCAACGCCGTGATCATCAATCTCGTCGCGTTCAATGCTCTTTTAAAGGAGATGCACATGATCGGCCAGGTGTTTGCATTGTTCATAATCACGATCGCGGCCGCCGAGCTTGGAGTGGGACTAGCCATTGTGATCCTCGTCTACCGCAATCGAACCACGGTCTCGATCGATGAAGTCAGCTTGATGAAATGGTGAAGTACTCCTGGCTGGTCGCCGCCCTGCCCTACATCTCGTTCTTTGCGATCCTTTTCTTTGGCCGGAGGCTCAAGGGCAAGGGGGCCGAACTCGGAATCGCCGCCGTGGCGGGGTCCCTCCTTCTCTCTATACCCATCTTCTTTGAGACCATCGCGAAGATCGGCGACGGCAGTAAAGAATTTCACGGATACGAGAAGAGCCTTACTTGGTTCAAGTTCGGCGACCAGGAAGTTCTGGAACTCGGTGTGAAGATCGACGGGCTCGCGGTAGTGATGCTCCTAGTCGTCTGCTTCGTCTCGCTGATGGTGCATATCTATTCCACCGCTTACATGAAGGGAGAAGTTCGCTATACCTTCTACTTCGCTGCCCTTTCTTTATTCACGGGGTCGATGCTGAACCTGGTGGTAGCCAACAACCTTCTACAGATGATGGTCGGATGGGAGGGCGTCGGGCTTTGCTCTTACTTCCTGATCGGGCATCACTGGGAGGAGAGAGAAAACTCGAACGCCGCGATTAAGGCTTTCATCACAACCAGAATCGGCGACGTCGGCTTCATGTTCGGCATATTCGTCCTCTTCTTTGCCGCGAAGACTTTCAACATCGGGCACATCACCGAGCTCGTAGAGGCTGGAGAGATTTCGAAAGGGGTTCTCACGCTTGCCGCAGTGCTGCTGTTCTGCGGGGCAATCGGAAAGTCCGCTCAGGTTCCCTTGCACGTCTGGTTACCCGACGCCATGGCCGGGCCCACACCGGTGTCTGCCCTCATCCACGCCGCCACGATGGTCGTCGCTGGTGTTTATCTGGTCGCCCGGATGTTTGCGGTCTTTCATGCCTCGCCGGCGGCCCTCAACGAAGTCGCGATCATTGGAGCGATAACGATGCTGATCGCCGCGCTGCTGGCTCTGGTTCAAGACGACATCAAACGCGTCCTTGCTTATTCCACGATCTCGCAACTCGCGTACATGGTGGCCGGGCTCGGCGTCTCCGCTTACACGGGTGGTGTCTTTCACATCTGGACTCATGCATGGTTTAAAGCTCTGCTGTTCCTCGGGGCGGGCTCCGTAATACATGCGGTGCACTCCAACAACATGAGCGACATGGGCGGCCTTCGCTCGAAGATGCCAATCACGTACCGGACTTACATGATTGGAGGCATCGCTCTCGCCGGTATTCCACCGCTCGCCGGGTTCTTCTCCAAAGACGAACTGGTTCTCGGTGCCTTCGAAGCAGGAAAGCACGGCAGCACCGTTGGGTGGTTTGTTTTCATCACGATGCTCGTCACCGCTTTTCTGACTGCCTGTTACGTCGCACGCATGCTTGCGCTGACGTTTTTCGGGGAGGCCAAGTACGACGCCGCCCATGTCCATCCCCACGAGAGTCCCCCTGCGATGACCGTCCCCCTGATCCTTCTTGCGATCCTGTCGATAGTTGGCGGTTGGGTAGGACTCCCCGGCGAAGCAAATCTTTTTGGCCGTTGGGTGCACTTTGGAGAAGAGGAACACGCGTTCAGTCTCGGTATAGCAGTCCTGTCAGTGTTGATTGCGGCAGCAGGGTTCTGGACGGGATGGGCCATCTTCAGACACGGCAAGACCAAGATCGCCGTTGGCAATTCCTGGTTCTACCGATTGCTGCAAAACAAGTACTACATCGACGATCTGTACATGGGCGCGATCATCAGGCCGATCCGGGATCCCATCTCGCGCTTTGCGTACTGGACAAACCAGAACATCCTCGATCGAATCGTGAATGCTGTCGGGGCCGGAACTCTGGGACTGGGCAAGAAGACTTATTCTCACGTCGATCAACCGATCGTCGATGGAGCGGTCAATGGGCTCGCCAGGCTGGCAAGTCTTATCAGTTCGCGCGTGCGGTTCTGGCAGACCGGCAACGTGCAGACTTACGCCGGAGCGATGTTTGTTGGGGTGGGCCTCATGGTATGGGCATTTATCGTGATCAGATGACGGAGGGCAAATGAACTGGGTCGATGATTGGGGAATAACCGTGGCAGTCTTTCTGCCCGTCCTGGGTGCTGTTGCCATCGGGCTCACACCGAAGGCCAAAGAGGGCATCGTCAAGTTCTTCTCCGTGGCGTTTTCTGGAGCCGCGCTGCTGGTCGGGTTGTGGGTTTTGGGCCGTTTCCAATTCGGTGTGGCCGGGATCCAGTTTGAGAAGAATGTCTCTTGGATCCCTTCAATCGGTGCGAGGTACCACGTCGGTTTGGACGGTATCTCGATGCCTCTGTTCATCTTAAGTTTGTTGGTGACGTTTCTCTGCATGATCTACGGGCTCTGGCATTTGCCCGAGCCGCACAACCCCAAACTCTTCCTCGCGTTTTGTCTGCTGCTCGAGACTGGGATGACTGGGACCTTCATCGCTTTGGACCTCGTGCTGTTCTTCATCTTCTGGGAGCTGGTGTTGGTGCCGATGTACTTTGTGATCGGTCTTTGGGGCGGCCCAAACCGTCAGTACGCCGCGATCAAGTTCTTCCTTTACACCTTGTTCGGCAGTGTGTTCATGCTTTTGGGATTCCTTGCGCTCTATTTTCAAGCTGTCCCTCACACATTCGACATTCTCACGCTGCAACAACCGGGTGTGCTCGCGCTCACCCCGAGGCTGGCCAACCTAATCTTTGCGGGGATGGGGCTTGGCTTCGCAATCAAAGTTCCGATGTGGCCCTTCCACACCTGGCTTCCCGACGCTCATACGGAAGCACCGACCATCGGCAGTGTTCTGCTGGCCGCAGTTCTACTGAAGATGGGGACGTATGCCTTTTTGAGGATCGCAATTCCGATCCTTCCTGAGGCGGCGAAAGTATTTGCGCCGTGGATAGGACTGCTGGCCGCGATCGCCATCATCTATGGTGCCCTCAACTGCCTCGCGCAAAAGGATCTAAAACGCATGATTGCGTTTAGTTCCGTCGGTCATATGGGTTTCGTCATGCTGGCCATCGCGACGATGACCGACGTTGGTTTCAACGCTGCGGTCTACGGAATGGTCTCGCACGGCTTGATCACCGGAATGCTCTTCTTCATCGCAGGTTCGATTCATGAGCGCTACCACACACGCGACATCCCCGAGCTGGGAGGCATGTCTACGAAGCTACCGATCCTTGCTGGGCTGCTCGCTTACTCGGCGATAGCCTCGCTCGGGCTACCAGGGCTCGCGGGCTTCTGGGGAGAGGTGTTGGCGCTACTCTCCTCTTATAACCCTTTGCCGGGCCTCAGTACCTCAGCATTCCGCACTTTTATGGTGATCGGTGGAGTCGGAACGGTGCTCACGGCCGGCTACTTCCTCTGGATGTTGCAGAGGGTCAACCTCGGGACGGTCCCATCCAGATGGCAGGAGAAGAAGTTCTCCGATGTCCAGCCTCTCGAGATGATCGCTTGGGCGCCCTTGCTGTTGTTGATCCTTGTGCTCGGCGTCTACCCCAGGATGATGTTCGATGTCACTAACCCCGCGGTCGTCCAACTCACGGAGACGGTAGGAGGAGGGGCTGCTCCGGATCAGGTGCTGGGCGAGCATCGCTGATGCGTATCGACTTTGTCGCAATACTGCCCGAACTGGTACTGACGGCGGCCATCTGTGGAGTCCTGCTAGCTGATCTTGTATTGCCCGAGGACAAGAGGTGGCTGGCAATGCCCCTTTCCTTCGCTGGCGTTCTTGCGACCCTGGCTGCCGTGCTCAACCTTGCCGGGAAAAATCGAGTCACGCTGGCCGACATGTTTGTTGTCGATGATTTTGCGGTCATCTTCAAGGTTGTCTTCTGTGTAGCCGCGTTGCTCGTGTTCGTCATTTCGCATGATTACTTGAAAGATGACGACATCCACCAGGGGGAGTACTACGTTCTGATTCTGTCTTCTCTCTTGGGAATGATGACAATCGCATCGAGTCGCGACTTGATCACGATCTTTGTCTCACTCGAGTTGATCTCAGTCCCTGCATTCGTGTTGGCGGGACTTCGCAAGTCGGACTTGAAGTCGAACGAAGCGGCGCTCAAGTTTTTCTTATTTGGCGTTTTGTCGACCGCGGTAATGCTTTTCGGGATGTCCTTAATCTACGGCGTCACCGGAGCGACGAATCTCGCCTCTATTGCCACAGTCCTTGCGGCTCAGCCGGTCTCGCACGAGATAGCGGTGCTGGCTCTCTTCTTTATCATCGTGGGTTTCGGTTTCAAGATTTCCGCGTTCCCGTTCCAATGGTGGGTTCCAGACACCTATGAGGGCGCTCCGGTACCCATCGCTGCGTTCCTTTCCGTTGCTTCAAAGACGGCGGGATTTGTTGGTCTCTTGTTGATCGTCTTCATCGCATTCGGCGATCTCGCGGATGTGTGGCGACCCTTCCTAGCCCTCCTTGCCGTTCTAACGATGACCTTCGGCAACCTTGTTGCCATTCAGCAGAAGCACTTGATCCGAATGCTTGCCTATTCATCGATCGGGCAGGCGGGCTACATCCTGCTCCCGCTGGGAGTCGCAAGTGCGACGAATGTCGCTGTCAACCGTGGGGCTTTTACCGCCTCTATCCTCTATCTGCTCATCTACGCATTTATGGAGACGGGCGCGTTCGCGGTCGCCGTGGTCGTGGGTAAGAAGGTCGGATATCTGGTGAGTGATTACTCGGGGCTCAATGCGAGATCGCCTGCTCTGGCAGTTGCGATGGGGGTATTTCTGTTTTCTCTTGCGGGCGTCCCGCCGTTTGCCGGCTGGGCGGCCAAGTTTTTCGTGTTCAAGGCCGTTATAGACGGGGGAGGCATTTGGCTCGCCGCCATCATGGCGGTCAACACAGTAATCGCCCTCTTCTATTACGCAGCGGTCGTCAGGAGGATGTTCTTCGAGACCTCAGCGGACCCCAAGCCTGTGACGATTACTCCCTTGCTGGGCACGGCAGTCGCGTTGACCGCAGCGGTGGTGCTCGTCATAGGGGTCTTGCCCGATCTCTTCGGCAAAGTGGCCAGCTACTCCACGCTCTTTTAAAAGCTTTCGGGGGGTTCGGGGGGGTAGCAGCCCCCCTACGTACGGAACCGCGTGCGCCAGAAGCTGCGAACCCCCTGAAGTCATATGGCGCTATTCTTGAAGACATGAAGAACAACGCAAAGACATTGTTTCTGTTGGCATCGCTGAGCGGAGTCCTCGTGGTGCTCGGCAGCCTTTTAGGTCGCGGCGGCGCAATGATTGGACTATTGCTGGCCGTCGCTATGAACATCGGTTCATACTGGTTCAGCGCCAAAATCGCGCTCAAGATGAGCAGAGCGCGTCCGCTCTCGAGGGACGAAGCGCCAGATCTTTTCAGGATGGTGGAACGTCTCGCCGGGCAGGCGGACCTTCCGATGCCGACGCTTCACCTTATCCCGTCGGAGCAGCCCAACGCCTTCGCGACGGGCCGCAACCCCGCGCACGCAGCGGTGGCGGTCACTGAGGGGATTCTCAAGACGCTGACTCCGGCCGAACTGGAAGGTGTGCTTGCTCACGAACTCGCCCACGTGCAAAACCGTGACATTCTCACGACTTCCGTGGCCGCCACGATCGCCGGCGGCATCTCCTTTCTTGCCACTATGGCTCGGTGGGGCGCAATGTTCGGGGGCGGAGATGACGATGAGGGTGGGCCCGGGATCGCCGGAGTGCTCGTCGCGAGCATCGTCGCTCCGATCGCCGCCCTTATCGTTCAGATGGCGATTTCTAGGTCACGTGAACTCGCCGCAGACCGCCGGGGGGCCGAAATGTGCCACCATCCCGAAAACCTCGCAAGCGCCCTGAAGCGTATCGAAGCGGGTGCTCAAGAGATTCCTATGCCAGTCAACCCGTCCGCTTCGCCTCTTTTCATCATTAACCCCTTGAGCGGTACGCTACGTCGGGGCGCCCGTCTCTTCATGACGCATCCATCCACCGAAGAGCGGGTCCGCCGGCTTGAGGAAATGGTTGGCAAAGTTTAGGTCTGCCTGAAATTCAACTAGGATGCGAACTCAATCCAAGGACTTGCCGATGATTCTAGGGATGAATAAGAGATTGTGGCGGGCCGGCGTGGCCCTGCTTTGCGCAGTGACCATGGCTGCATCGGCCGGTTTGATTCCCGCCGGGGCCCAGGTTCCAACTCCAATTCCCACGATCATCCCGACGGACCCGGTGCCCTCCCCCTCGCCGTCGCCTTCACCTTCGCCGCCGCCGAAAACCGCGGACCCGTCGACGCCACCTCCGGACCAGCCGCGCACTCCAGCCTCGACTTCACCCGCGGCGTCATCGTCCGCGCCCCCGGGGCCGGCGGGGCCTGCCGCACCGCTGCTTACTGTTCCGAATATATTGCGGACTCCCTCGCGGACAACCGCCCGTTTGATCGAGATTCTTGGGCCGGTCGCCGACAGCGGACTGACAATCGATCAGGCAGTCGTGCAAGCGGCACCGCCTTTCCCCGTCGCCGGACAGGCTTGGTTTTCTCATGACTTTGGTTTTCCAAGGTTTGTGCCTGTGGCGCACCTTCATGAAGGGACGGACATATTCGCTGAATTCGGAACGCCTATCGTTTCGTCGGGACCGGGGACCGTAATTGCATTTGGAACGACTCCGGTTGGAGGGTTGTCGGCTTGGGTAGCGAGCGACGACGGGACGTCTTACTACTACGCGCATCTGCTTGCTTTCCGCGAAGGACTTGCATTCGGAGAACGCTTGGGTACTGGAACGGTGATCGGATACGTCGGCAATTCCGGCAATGCCATCACAACGCCTCCCCACCTTCATTTCGAGATCCATCCCGCCGTTAAAGACCGCAAAGGCAGGATCGTAGCCAGTGGAGTCACGCCTGGGCTTGATGGCACCGCGCGGACCAACACACCCGCCGTCGATCCCAAGCCGTATCTCGACGGATGGCTCCGACAAGCCGAGCAGCAGGCGCAGGCCTTTGTCGAGCGCCACTTGCAAAGGTACGCGGGTCTTACCCGCCAAGTGCACTTCAGCCGCAGGATCGATGCGATGTCACCCCAGGACCTGAGCCCTGTGTCTCTTACTCGCTCTCTTAGCCCGACCGATCTAGCGCGCGAAGGTGTGCGCCGGGCAGGTCTCGGAGCGCTCTCGGGCAGTTCTCCCGACGAGCATCTTGCCGCCGTCCGGCTTGCCGTGCAGGCACCGTGGGTGAAGCTAGCATCATTTACCGGACGACGGCTTTACGGGGTGCCGGTTTTTGCTATAGCGGGTGCCTAAAGGGCGTTTTTGATTAATTGCGAAATATTTTTCATGTCTGATGAATCGCCGGGCTGCGGATTAAACGGCGGACGGAACCCGTCGTCTGAATAGCGGGGGATCAAATGCATGTGAAAGTGATCAACGGATTGCCACGCCGCCTTTCCGTTCGACTGCAAAATATTTAGCCCGTCGGCCTCCATCACACGGACAACCGCTGGCGCAATCTTGAGAGCTGCCTTCATGGCAGCCACCGCGGATTCTTCGGGTAGGTCGAAAAGATTCTCAGCATGCACTTTACTTGCGATTAAGCAGTGTCCGTCGGTCACAGGAAAGATGTCCATAAAGGCGATTACGTAGTCGTCTTCGTAGAATTTCTCCGACGGCGCGGTGCCTTCAACGATCTGACAGAAGATGCAGTTTCGATTGACCTCGTCCAACTCTAGCTTCCCTTCATGGGCCGTCCGAATTATCTCTCGAGCCCGTTCTGCTTGGGAAGCGGGTACGGAGACTTCAACCATCGCGGCTTCGCCCACGTTGAGGCGGTAGACGTCGGGACCACGATTCACGTTTACGTGGACGTCGCTACCGACAAGGAGGGCCCTTATGGACTGGACCTGGATTTGATCAGGCGAACGAAAAACTACAGATAGTAGGCCGCCCAGCTCGTGGTCCGGTTCCTGGGACTGCGGCTGCGGAGGAAGTTCCTGCACGAGAGGCAGGTCACACTCGTGGCAGCGGTCGTATTCGTCGTAGTACTCCGATCGGCAGCTGGGGCAGTACTTCATGTCACCTGTAGTTCGTGAACTGCAGGGGGATTCCGAAGTCCTGCTCCCTTAGGGCCTGCATCACCTGCTGAAGATCATCCTTTGCCTTGGCGCTGACTCGTAATTGATCGCCTTGAACCTGGCTTTGCACCTTGAGCCCCAATCCCTTGATGAACTTATTCATCTCGCGGCCCTTTTCGTCGTTGACACCGTGGACCAGTGTGATGATCTGTTTGTACGTGCTTCCGCCAGCAGGCTCGAGTTTGCCTACTGACAAAGCCTTGAGCGACACGCTGCGTTTCACTAATTTGTCTTTAATGAGGTCGAGGGCGGCCTCGACACGGCCCTCTGAATTGGATCGAACTTCGATGGTCTCGCTCTCCTCTTTGACCTCGGTTCCCGTGTTCTTGAAGTCGAACCGCTGCGCGATCTCGCGCCTGGCCTGATCGAGCGCATTGGTCACTTCGTGACCGTCCACCTGGCTGACAACGTCGAATGAAAACTGTGCCAATTTTCCCTCCCGATTGAACGTTTACGTTGAGCGGCCTTATCCTAGTCTGGGTCCACTGCACGCGTTGCGGAGGGGCGCACAAGGTGGGGTACCTAAGTGGCCAAAGGGAGCCGGCTGTAAACCGGTTGCGCAAGCTTCGGAGGTTCGAATCCTTCCCCCACCACCAAGAATTACGAACGATGTAATTCGATCGTTGAATCCGGGTTAGTTCTTCGGCACCTGATGCGCTGAAGGTCTCAAGGCCCCTTCTTGTGGAGTTCCTCGAGTTCAGGAAGTACGCGGAGATCCTTCGGGCGCCCGACTGCCCGTTTCGATGTGATCACGTGCTCGAGGGAGGCAACCATGATCTTGAGACCAAAGACCGCGCGAGATTCGGCCCCGCTGATCAGAATCCCGTAATCCCCGACCCCATCGATCCGAAAAGACAGGTCGATGGATCCCGAATCGCTCGTGAGATGCCAAACAGGATGTCTGCGCAAACCCTCCGCGGTGTAACCGAAGTCGTTGGCTTCCGGTGGTTTGCCGTCTGCGAATAAGTCCACCCGGTTAGGTTCTACGTAAACGACCGCATTGAGCAAACGCAACGCCCGCCCGAGCTTGTTCAAGTTGGCAGAGCCCCCGGCCGGAACTATGTCTAGATCAGCTGTGGCTCCCGACCACCGGTGCAAGACAGCCGCGATGCCTCCTACAACCACGTATCGGACCCCCTGATCTTCAAGGGCTCTGAAGATTGTCTCCGTGTCTAGTGGCCGCAGCTCGCTCGACCACGGGTCAGGCACGTTTAATCCCCGCGATTCGCAAGCGAGAAAGATGGTCGTTCTGTCGTAGGCGCTGCTCATCGGTAAGCATCTGCGACTGGCGCTTGGCCTTGGCCTCGTCAGGGTCAAGAGCGGATACCGTTAGATGCAAGCTGATTCCTGCCCCACGCCCGATACGTTGGAGCAGAGCAAGGGTAGGCTCCATCCGGCCTTTTTCGATGCGGGCAATGGTTGCGGGGGTGACACCCGCGTTTGCGGCTAGCATGCGCTGGCTCATTCCTGCACGTCGGCGGATTTCACGGCAGACCGCCCATGCGTCGGAACTCATGACGCTATCCTATCAGATAGCACCCCTCACGATGCCAAAGAGCCTGCGCTTTACCCCCAGCGGTGGCGGTTGACGAGGGTGAAGCGGTAACCTCCCAACATGTGCAGGAGCATCAAGAGATTGCGGGAGGCCGATCAGCGGGCCAGCGATGAGGAGATCGAAGAAGCAGCGCTCCAATTCGTCCGCAAGGTAAGCGGTTACCGGCAACCATCGGCGGCCAACGAGCAGACCTTCAACGAGGCCGTCAAAGAAATCGCCGAATCGTCCCGCCGAATGTTGGATTCTCTTGCGTACCGAAGTTCAAGTCCAGTAAGGACGAAAACTTAGAAGGTCGATCATCAACCGCTTCATCCAATATGATGGGCACACGGATCAAGCCTAAAGGTGGAGTTGATGGCAAGACCGGCCAGAGTCGGTGTTTTTGTATTGCTCGCGGTTGTTTCACTCGTCCCCCTCCAGGGTGCCTCAGGCCTCGCTCCCGATTGCGGCAAGACGACAATCGAAGGCCGTCTGGTTCTCAACGCGACTTCCAAAACTCTGGAGTGCGGTCCAGGAGAACCCCTTGTGCTTCGCGAAGACATCTTCAAGGCGTTTGCCGACCGCGCTGGCAGGCAGGTCCCGATCAAGACGTTCTTTAGTTTTGCCGACTTCCAACTGGCCGACGAAGAATCTCCTTTGCGAGCTGAATGGGCCGACAAGTGCGGCGATGTTCCAACGTCATCCGCATACAGGCCGCATGAGGTGATGGTTCCGCAACTCATGAATGCCCACTTCCGGACCGCAAATCGCATCGCAGCTTCGGGCGGCCCGATTCTGAAGGCCCCATTCGAGTTCTCTGTCGCGCTCGGGGATCTGGCAGATAACCAGCAGTTCAACGAGACTCGATGGTTCATGGATCTGATGGATGGAAACAAGCTTATCGATCCGGACTCTGGCAACAAGAGCAACATCACCGTCGACGCCGGTGACGATTTTCCGGGGGGCGATGACTACGACGGGGTCGCCGACGTGGATCCCACGGGGGGCACTCCCGCGCTGACGAACCCGGCCCCAACTCCGTTGGTTGCGGGCAAGACCAACAATCTGCGTAACCTTTCAAACGAACCGTTTTGGGCGTCCGGACTTCGCAACTCCGACGGTAGTCCAATTCCCTGGTTTTCGGTGATGGGCAATCACGACATGAAAGTGCAGGGGACCATAGCGGATGACAACGCCGCCTGGCGCGCGTTTGTGCGAGCGTCCGCTGTGGGGAACTTAAAAGTCTTTGAACCCCTCAATCCCTCCGAGCAACAGACCGCATGCGCCGGAGGCGCTTCGAACGCCGCGTTTGTCACTCAGATCATGACCACGCCCACCTTGACGCGTCCGGTCCCCGAGGATCTTAACCGCAGGTTGCTCGACAAGGCCGATTGGATCGCCGAGCACACCAACACAACAGGAGCCCCGGTTGGACACGGCTTCCTTCCAGTGAGCCAGCGTTGCACCGACCCGGCCGGGAAACTCTTGGAGCGCACCACGGCAGTTGTCGGGGTCCCGGTGCAGAAAAGCGCTTGCTACGCTTTCGCGCAAGACCCTTTCCTGTTCATCACTCTGGACTCGAATTCGCCGGAGGGCCTGCAAGACGGCAACATTGAAGATGGCCAGTTCAAATGGCTGGAGCGAACCCTTAAGTCATCGTCTACCAATTACTTCGAGCCGGATGGAAAGCAGACGGCGAACCCAGCCGCGACCGACCGCCTGGTGGTGGTTTTCGCGCACCACACCATTGACACTCAAAGCAATACTGTCCCTCCAGTCGGAGTTCCTCCCGGAGTCATCCACAACGGGACCGCCGTCAAAAACCTTCTGCTTCGGTTCCCGAATGTCATTCTTCTGGGCACCGGCCACACTCACCAGAACAAGATCTGGCCCCATCAAGACGCCGCCAAGAACACGGCCTTCTGGGAGGTCAACACATCTGCCATCGCCGACTATCCGACGCACAGCCGCACGATCGAGATCGCGGACAATCGCG
>CAZCSK010000027.1:0-32535 GCA_964501265.1 uncultured Actinomycetes bacterium | reverse complement strand
GAGGCCCCCGCGGCCGACGCCAGGCGCGCGGTGCTTTCGCCTCTCGTTAGGAAACTGGCCTCGGAGATGAAGGTTGACCTGAAGCTCGTTTCCGGAACCGGTGCCGGCGGGCGCATTACCAAGCAGGACATCCTGGATGCAGCGGATGGTAAAGGGCAGGCACCTGGGGATAAGGCGGCTTCTGAGGCGCCCGCTAGCGCGACCCCCGACAAAGCACCCGCCCAAGCCCCCGAAAAACCGCCTGTCGCGGCTGCGCACCGTGGAGTAGCGGCGGGGGATGAGGAACTCATCCAAGTAACGCCCATGCGCAAGGCGATTGCTGAGCACATGGTCGCTTCACTGCGAGAAACGGCCCGGGCCTGGAACACGGTCGAGGTTGACTTGACGCGTGTCGGACAATTGCGCGCGAAGGCGGGACCTGCATTCAAGAACGCGGAAGGCTACTCGCTCACCTGGACACCTTTTGTCGCCAAAGCCGTTGCACAGACACTGCGCAAGTATCCTCAAGTCAACGCTACCTGGAACGGCGACGGCACGATCACGCGGAAGAATTATGTGAATCTGGGTATCGCAGTAGCCCTGGAGAACGGACTGATAGTTCCCGTGGTCAAGGGGGCCGAAGAGATGACCGTCGTCGGCTTGTCTCGCGCAATTCGAGATATTGCTGACCGCGCTCGAACCAAGAAGCTCAGCCCCGACGACGTCGCCGGTGGGACTTTCACGATTACCAACCCGGGTCCTTTTGGTTCGATCCTGTCAGTTCCCATCATCAACAAGGGCCAAGCCGCCATCCTTGCCTTGGACGCGGTCGTGAAACGCCCCGTTGTAGTGACGGACGAAAACGGCGCCGATTCGATCGGGATTCGGCAAATGGTTTACGTGTCGATGTCGTGGGATCACCGAGTCATCGATGGAGCAGAAGCATCTCAGTTTCTCGCTCATCTCAAAGGTCTTTTGGAAGAAGCCGACTTCGCTTCAGAGCTTGCAGGGTACTTGCCGGAGGGCTGATGCACGAGATCAAGGTGATCGACGCGGGGCTCGTCCCCTACGCCGTCGCGGATGAGTGGCAGAGGGATCTGCACAAACGCCGTGTGGAGCAGAAGATCTCAGACGTTGTTCTGCTTGTCGAGCATCCGCACGTCTACACGCTGGGGCGTGGGTTCAAGCCCGAGCACCTGCCCACGAGCCGGGACGAACTGACTCGCCGATCGATTGAAGTCTTCGAGGCCGATCGGGGGGGCAGCATCACCTATCACGGCCCCGGCCAACTGGTGGTCTATCCGATTTTGGACCTCGGCCGTCCGGGCAAGGACTTTCCGGATTCTCTTAAGTACCTACGGACCCTTGAAGAAGCGATCATCAGAACGGCGCGTCATTTCGGAGTCGTTTCGACGCGTCGCGAAGGGATGACGGGAGTGTGGGTGGGAGACGCCAAACTCGCATCGATCGGAGTAAACATCAGCAGGGGCGTTTCAAAGCATGGCCTCGCGGTCAACGTGTGCACAGACCTCGATTACTTCTCTGGCATGGTCCCCTGTGGGATGCCGGGATCAGTCACTTCCTTGGAATTGATTCAAAGCGCCGGACTAACCGTCTCCGAAGTGAATCGGGAATTGGTAAAACATCTATGTCGGCTTCTTCACGCGAGGCCCGTTCTCAGCAGCCTCGGGGACCTCGACCTTACCCTTCCTTCTGATGATCAAGCGCCCAAGATCATCGAATTTCCGCAGCCGGGACGACGCCCGGTGCCGCGCAGAGGGACGGCTTATCGAAATGGCTAAAGTCGAGACGGGCGCGCCAGAAGCGGCAAACCCCCCGAAAAGGATAAGCGGAGTTTTCCGTTTGTCGCCTGGCGTGGAGTTGGGTTACGACGAAATAATCTCCGACTACCGCATCGCTTATCAGAGCCGTCAGGCCAGTCTTATCGGACGCAAAGAGGTCCACGGGGGAAAGACGACCTTCGGGATCTTCGGCGACGGCAAAGAGGTCGCGCAACTCGCGATGGCCAAAGCGTTTAAACCCGGAGACATCCGCTCGGGCTATTACCGGGACCAAACTTTCATGCTAGCGGCGGGCATGTCGAACGTGCGGGAGTTCTTCGCGCAGCTCTACGCTGACTCAGACTTGAGCCACGACCCGGCCTCGGGAGGGCGCCAGATGACTTCGCATTTCGCCACGCGAATGCTTGACGAAGAGGGCAACTTCCTCCGGATAGTCGAGGGTAAGCACACGACCTCGGACATTTCGCCGACCGGAGGTCAGATGGCGCGGCTTCTCGGTCTCGCTTACGCCTCCAAACTTTACCGAAACGAACCAACACTCCGGGACGTGCGTGATGGTTTTTCCGTAAACGGAAACGAAGTGGCATTCGGCACAATCGGCAACGCCAGTACGAGCGAGGGAATCTTCTTCGAAACCATCAATGCTGCCGGGGTCTTGCAAGTTCCGATGATCGTCTCTGTTTGGGATGACGGTTACGGAATCTCGGTTCCCAATGAACTGCAGACCACAAAGTCGTCGATTTCGGAAGTGCTAAAAGGATTCCAGTACGACGAAAGTAAGCGTTCCGGCCTGGACATATACGCCGTCAAGGGCTGGGACTATCCGGCGCTCTGCCGCGCTTACCTTGAGGCCGTCGATCGTGTTCGTCGAGAACACATACCGGCAGTTCTTCACATTATTGAGATGACCCAGCCTCAAGGGCATTCAACGAGCGGCAGTCATGAACGATACAAGTCGAAGGTACGCCTTGAATGGGAGGAGGACAACGATCCGCTCCTACGGATGCGGACTTGGATGATCGCCGAAGGGGTTGCGAACGCTGGAACCCTCGATGGGTTCGAGGTGGAAGACCGCAGCTTTGTCGAGCAGGAGCGAAAGGCCGCCTGGGACGCATACATGGGGCCTCTTCGAACCGAGCAGGCTCAGGCAACAGAGCTGATCGAAAAATTGACCTCCGCGACTTCAGTTCCCGGACTCGATTCGATCCTCTCCAACCTCAAGGAGCCCCTTCGCTTGCACAGACGGCTGATTCAGTCCTCGGCGGTTAGGGCCCTTCGAGCGGTTCGTGACAAAGAGCCGGCGGTCAAGACCGAGCTGTCGGCCTTCCTGTCCGAATATCGCGCGAACAACGATCGCCGCTACAACTCGCACCTCCACAGTGAGTCGAAGCAGTCGCCGCTCGAGGTCGAAGTTCAACCCCCGGTCTACTCGCAATCTTCGGAGATTGTCGACGGACGAGTTGTCCTGCAGCGATGCTTCGACGCCAACTTATCGCGAGATCCTAGGATCTTTTCACTGGGCGAGGACGTCGGCAAGATGGGCGACGTGAACCTTGTCTTTCAGGGACTCAACTCCAAGTACGGAGACTTACGGGTCACCGATACGGGTATTCGCGAAGCATCGATCCTCGGTCAGGGAATTGGAGCGGCGATGAGAGGCTTGCGGCCGATCGTCGACATTCAATACCTCGACTATTTCCTATATGCGATTCAGGTTTGTTCCGACGACCTGGCCACGCTTCATTATCGAACCGCGGGTGGCCAGAAGTCGCCCGTAGTTATTCGAACCAAGGGCCACCGCTTCGATGGTATTTGGCATACAGGGTCGCCAATGGCGATGATCCTTCATTCGTGCCGAGGTCTCTACCTCGCCGTGCCCCGCGACATGACGCGGGCGGCCGGGATGTACAACACCCTTCTGCGTTCTGACAACCCGGCGATCGTCATTGAAGTCTTGAGTGGGTATCGGGACAAGGAGAAAGTTCCCGACAATGTTGGGACCTTCACGATTCCTCTCGGTGTGCCGGAGGTGCTGAGGGCCGGAAGCGACTTGACTCTTGTCACCTATGGAGAGTGTTGCCAGCTAGCGTTGGAGGCTTCATCGACGCTTGCAGAACTCGGTGTCGACGTCGAATTGATCGACATTCAAACTCTCAGTCCCTTCGACATCGATCACGCAATAGCAGGGTCACTGACAAAGACGAATGCTCTGCTGGTTGTCGACGAAGATGTTCCCGGCGGAGCGTCCGCATTCATTCTTCAGCAAGTTTTGGAGGAGCAGGGCGGCTGGGAACTTCTGGACTCAGCGCCGCACACATTGACAGCCAAGCCGAATAGATCTCCTTATGGTACCGACGGGGGATATTTCTCAAAGCCCAACGTTGAGGACATAGTTGGCGCGGCCTACTCGATAATGTCCGACCGAAACCCGGCCGGCTTCCCACCGCTTTCATGAGCAAGGTATTCATTGGGCAGCCCCAAGCGCGAGCCCCCAGACCCCCGTGGCTGAAGACCAAACTCAAAACTGGTCCCAATTATTCGGATTTGAAGCAACTTGTTCGCGGGCTTGGATTGCATACTGTTTGCGAGGAAGCAAAGTGCCCCAATATCTACGAGTGCTGGGAGGCTCGAGAGGCGACTTTTCTGATCCTCGGCGATAAATGCACTCGCCGGTGCGGCTTTTGCGACATCGCTACCGGCAAACCAGGCGCACTGGATCTCGGTGAACCCGAGAAGGTAGCAGAGGCCATTGAGAAGATGGGTCTGAACTTCGCCGTCATAACTGGTGTCGAGCGCGACGATGCGCCGCCTCAGAAAGTTGCCGAGATTTGGGCGGAGACAATTCGTGCAATTCGTCGAAGACTGCCCGGATGCGGTGTCGAGGTGTTGACGGGAGATCTTAAAGGGGACCCCCTGGCAATTGAGACCGTGCTAGCGGCGGAACCCGACGTGTTTGCTCACAATCTCGAAACGTCGCGGCGCCTGCATCGGAAGATTCGACCCGGATTTCGTTATGACCGTTCTCTCGAAGTCCTGCGGCTGGCGAAGGAGTTCAAGCCCTTAGTACCGACGAAGTCGAACATTATTCTCGGCATGGGAGAGACAATGGACGAGGTAGTCGAGTGCCTCCGTGATCTACGTGGCGTCGGAGTTGACCTAATGACGATCGGCCAGTATTTGGCACCGACCTTTGATCATCACGTGCCCGTCGACCGCTGGGTCACGCCCGAGGAGTTCGCCGAGTACAAGAGAATAGGCGAGGAGATGGGTTTTGCATGGGTTGAATCCGGGCCGTTGGTGAGATCGTCCTACCACGCAGGTAAACAGTTCCAGGCGGCTTCGGCCAGATTGGCCAAGTAGCTCCGGAACCACAGCTTCAAATTTGGACGGCGGGGGAACCGATCGGTTCCTCTTCCTCCCCGGGTACCTCTTGGGCGGGGGCTTCTCCCTCTTCTTGCGCCGCCTCTCCCTCAACCTCAGCCGCGCGCCCTTCTTCAGCCTCGGCCTCCGCCTCAGCCCCCGCGTTGTGCACTTCGGCGCTCTCGGTAGAGCTCGGTTCTTCTTCGAGCGCGGGGGCCGGCGGGGGGAGTTCCGTTGACGTGGCCATAGGGGGCGCACCCCGGAAGAGCAGGAGCAACGTCAGGCACACCAAGAGGGCGGCGATCGAAGTCAGCTGGCTGCCCGTGAGTCCCAGTCCAAACCAATGCTTGTCCACTCGGGCAAAGTCGGTGCCTATTCGGCCCACTGCATAAAGCGAAGCCCAGGTAAGAAACATGAACCCCGTCTTGTGGGGCTTGCGGTCGAGAAGAAGAAGTAGCCCGAAAATCACAAGGCTCCAGATCGAGTCGTAAAGCGCGGTTTGATGGACCACTGTTCCCGGTGCAATGCATCCGTCGAAGGTCGAGTAAACGGCCTCTCCGGCGGGCGTTATGCATGGGGGAGGGGATATCAAGAGCCCGCCCTTGTATTGCCAGCCCCACCAGCCGGAAGTTTGCTTGCCCAGGTGGTCGCCGATCAACAGGTCTCCAATGCGGCCGATCGCAATCCCAAGACCCAACCAGGGTGCCCCCAGGTCAACGAGACGAAAGAACGAGATGTTGCGCCGCCGAGTGAAGATATAGACGGCCGTAAAGGCACCGAGTAATCCGCCGACCAGTGAAATTCCGCCCTTCCAAATCTTCAGCCACTCAATCGGGCTCTCGAATTCATTGAAATGGCCGGCCACATAGGCAATGCGCGCTCCAAGAATGGAACCGATCACCCCGAAGTACGCCCCCGACCAGACCAAGTCGGGATCCTGCCCGCGGGAGCGGGCCCGGCGCGCCATGAACCAAGCCCCCGCGAAAACGCCGGCGGCAATTCCGATGCCATGCGGTGAAACGCCAAACCAGCCGAATCCGATTCGGGGAATTACGCGCCAACCCAACAATCAAGGCCTCCTTGGTAATCTGGGGACTGTACCTCGATTGGGATGGTATCGCGCACCTTCGGGAGGCTGAAGCATGCTGGCCTCCGGACCGATCCTCAAGTTAGAATGCCCCGGTATACTTGGGCCCGAAAGGATCGACAGAACAATGACCTACATAATCACAGAGCCTTGCATCGGCGTAAAAGACCGCGCATGCGTAGATGAGTGCCCCGTCGACTGCATTTATGAAGGCGAAGACCAGCTCTACATCCATCCCGAGGAGTGCGTCGACTGCGACGCATGCCTGCCCGCCTGTCCCGTCGATGCCATATTCCCCGGCGACAACGTGCCGGCGGAGTGGAAGGAATATATCGACAAGAACACCAATTGGTTCGCTACGAATCCCGACGCGTCAGGGGGAGCGGCCGAAAGCCCGTTTGCCCCGTCCGAGGAGCGCGGCGGCGAATAGGCTTACCGAAGCGGACTTAGGAGTTCGCGTCTCGCTTCAATTTAGAATCCACGACGACCCTTCGTATCCTTTCAGCGAGGCAGTCGGCGTCCTTGATGGAATTGACCAAGTCTCCGGCGACGTTGTCTACCGGATAGTGCGTCGCAACGGAGAAGTTGTGGAAGTCAAAGACGACGACATCACCAGGTTAAAAGTAATTCCCCGCCGACCGACTTGAGAACAATCACTAGTCTGCGAAAGCTTCTTTCCAAACTTCGACTTCGGTTTCGGAGTGAACCTTTGTGAATCCGCATCCGTGCATGAAGTTCTCGGCACCCGAAACTAGATAGCGATCTCCTTCACGCAGCTCGGGAAAGTCGATGCTCGAAACGGCGCTGAACGGCACCGGCGCGTTAAGGGTCACTTCCGTATCGGCCCCCCCGGCCCCCGGGCCGCCCTTGAACCAAGTCTGCACTGTGAATGTCGCCGAAACGGAATCCTCGGGGTCGCCTTCGGGCAGATTCTCGTTGGGCAACGTTATCGACTTCACCGTCCCGTCGAATGCGAACTCTTGCTCCTTGAGGGCCTCAGGCGACATCTGGACGCACATCCCCGCCGCTACGGGCCCGCCACCGCTCTCCTCCCGCTTCCCTGGGTCGGGTTCGGATGTTTGAGAACAGGCTATTGCCACCAGTGCGAATAGTAGAGTCGAAATGAAGTAACGCTTCATCCAGGACCTCCTAATTTCATGTTCTTGACGTTCAAACGACGAAGTTAGTTCCTCCGTCCGGTGTTAGCATAGGTTCTAGCGATTCAAGAAAGGAACTCATGCCCGCCGCGCCGGTCAAGGAACTCGACCGCGTTGTTGTTCGATTTGCCGGTGATTCCGGCGATGGAATGCAACTCACGGGCAACCGCTTTACCGATGCCACCGCCGTAATGGGCAACGACCTTTCCACACTGCCGGACTTTCCTGCGGAGATTCGGGCCCCGGCGGGCACATTGGCCGGGGTCTCTTCCTTCCAGGTCCATTTCTCCGACCACGACATCCTGACCCCCGGCGACGCCCCCAATGTCCTGGTTGCCATGAATCCCGCTGGGCTCAAGACAAACGTCAAGGAACTGGTAAAGGGCGGAATCCTTATAGTGAACTCCGATGCCTTCACCGCGGGCAACCTCGAGAAGGCCGGATACGCAGCCAACCCCTTGACGGACGGGTCTTTGGACGGCTACATCGTTTATCAGATTCCAATGTCCTCGTTGACCATCGGGTCTCTTAAAGATTTGGGAGTCGGGAAGAAACAGGCCGATCAATCGAAGAACATGTTTGCCCTCGGGGTGATGTCGTTCATGTTCCACAGGTCCATTGAACCGACGCTCGAGTTCCTTGAGAAAAAATTTGCTAAGAAGCCCGATGTGATGGAGGCAAACGCCGCGGTCTTCAAGGCGGGTTACAACTTCGGCGAAACGACCGAGATGTTTGCATCGACCTTCACCGTCAAACCGGCATCTCTAAAACCGGGCCGTTACCGCAACGTCACTGGCAACCAGGCCATGGCCTGGGGGCTCATCGCTGCGGCGCACCAAGCTAAGTTGCCGCTCTTTTTGGGCTCATATCCGATCACGCCCGCCTCGGACATCTTGCATCAACTCTCGAACTTCAAGCACTTCGGTGTCAGGACGTTTCAGGCGGAAGATGAAATCGCTGCAATGGGCGCAGTGGTTGGGGCCGCGTTTGGAGGAAGTCTGGCAGTGACGACCACCAGCGGGCCGGGTCTGGATTTGAAGAGCGAGACGATCGGCTTAGGAGTCTCAGTCGAGTTGCCCATGTTAATCATCGACGTGCAGAGGGGAGGTCCGTCGACGGGTCTGCCGACCAAGACCGAGCAATCCGACTTGCTGCACGCGATGTTTGGCCGGCATGGAGAGGCGCCCGTTCCGATCGTTGCCGCTTACTCACCTGCACATTGCTTCTACGCAGTCATTGAAGGGGCGCGCATCGCCCTTAAGTACCGAACTCCCGTCTTCGTCATGAGTGACGGTTTTATAGCTAACGGTTCCGAACCTTGGCTGATCCCGACGGTTGATTCCCTTCCAGACATCTCCGTGGACTTCGCGACCGAGCCAAATCACGAGGGTGAGTTCTGGCCGTTTCTCCGAGATCAACAGACCCTTGCGCGACCGTGGGCGATTCCGGGAACGAAGGGGCTAGAGCACCGGATAGGCGGCCTTGAGAAGGCAGACGGTCTTGGCGGCATCTCCTACGATCCTGAAAACCACGAAAAGATGACTCACCTTCGGGCGGCCAAGATTGCCGGCATCGCCAACGATATTCCCGACGTTTACGTAGACGACCCCGACGGTGCCGACGTCCTGGTGATCGGCTGGGGATCGACCTGGGGCACCATAGGCGCCGGAGTCAGGCGCGTTAGGGCCCGAGGCAAGAAGGTCGCGCAGGCGCACCTGATGCACCTGAACCCGATGCCGAAGAACCTAGGCAAGGTGCTTGCGTCTTACTCTCGAGTCTTGGTCCCAGAGATGAACATGGGCCAACTTTCCAAGATCCTTCGTTTTAGGTACCTCACCGACACGACCAGTTACAACAAGGTGCAGGGCGTTCCGTTCAGGGCCGCTGAGATCGAAGTAAAGCTTTTGGAGATGCTCGATGACGACTGAAGGAACGGGGGACGGGAATCAGAACGGCGTGAGTACAAATGGCTCACTAGCCAACGGTGCTCTCGCGGTCGAAATGACTAAGAAGGACTTCACATCCGACCAGGACGTACGTTGGTGCCCTGGTTGCGGTGACTATGCCATCCTGGCAACTATCCAGAGTTTTATGCCGGAGCTGGGGCTCGAGCGCGAACGCATCGTGTTTGTATCGGGCATCGGTTGTTCGAGCCGTTTTCCTTATTACATGAACACTTACGGCTTTCACGGCATCCACGGCCGAGCGCCGGCGATTGCGAGTGGCCTCGCAATGACGCGTCCCGACCTCTCCGTCTGGGTGGTCACTGGCGATGGCGACGGACTGTCAATCGGCGGCAACCATTTGATCCATGCACTCCGTCGCAACGTCAACCTCAAAATCCTGCTCTTCAACAATCAGATCTACGGCCTGACCAAGGGGCAGTACTCTCCGACCTCCGAGGTCGGCAAAGTTACATATTCCACGCCAATGGGGTCTCTTGACTACCCCTTCAATCCGATTTCTTTGGCTCTGGGGGCCGAGGCGACCTTCGTTGCGAGGGCGATTGATCAGGACCGCAAATACCTGACCGACATCCTTCGTCAACTGGCTGAACACAAGGGCTCGGCCTTCGTGGAGATCTACCAGAACTGCAATGTGTTCAACGACGGAGCCTTTGACCTGCTGACACAAAAGGGCGGGCGCCCCAACTTCCAGATTCGGCTGGTCCACGGCGAGAAGATTCTGTTCGGCGATCAGCAACAGAGGGGTGTCATTTTCGAAGATGGGGCTGCCAAGATCGTGGAGGTTGCCGATGTTGGCCTTGAGCGAATCGCGGTGCACGACGCCCATCGGGAAGATCCGAGCATGGCTTTTGCATTGTCGCGGCTGGCGCATGGCCCGTCTGGTCCAACGCCGATGGGCGTTTTTAGATCGATCCAGCGTGACACTTACGACGACATGATGTCCGCTCAGCTGGTTGCCGCCAATGAGAAGTCCGGCCCCGGAGACTTGTCGAAGTTGCTTGTTGGCGGGGACACATGGGAAGTCCCGGAGCGTCGACTGAATGAGGATTCGCTCCGCCGAGAGCCGGAACGCAGGGGAGTCGACAGCCCCGCCGTTTAACAACGCGATAGTCTCGCTGAATGTCGTCTGGTTTGACCCATTGGGGCCTCCCCGCAGCGGATGTACTTGAGGCGCACGGCGTCGATACTATCTTCACGCTTTCGGGCGGGCATCTCTTCTTTCTGTATGACGCGACGGAAGGAAAGAACATCCGTCTGCTTGATGTTCGCCATGAGGCTACGGCCGCCTTTGCGGCTGAGGCTTGGGGGCGCCTGCGCCGAGAAGTGGGAGTCGCCGCCGTTACCGCGGGCCCTGGTGTTTTCAATGTGATCAACGGACTGGCGTCGGCCCAAAAAAACAATTCTCCCCTGGTTGTGATTGGCGGCAGGGCCCCCACGAGTCGTTGGGGGATGGGTAGCCTCCAAGAGGTCGACCATGTTCCAGTTGCAGCGTCGCTGTGCAAGGCGGCGTTCACCGCAACCGGGGCCCTGAGCGCCGAATTGTCCGACGCCCTATCTCTTGCGATGACCTCACCTCGGGGACCGGTGTTTCTGGATATCCCTCTCGATCTCGACGCGCCCACTGATGCCCCTGTGCCGGCAGTGGCGCCCCGGATTCAGTTGGAGCCAGATGCAGAATCAATCGCCCTGGTGGCCAAGATGGTTGGCGAGGCCACGCGTCCGATTCTCATTGCAGGATCCAACGTCTACGCAGACGGCGCGTGGGAATCAATGCGCAACTTTGCCGAGACTGCCCGCGTAGCCGTCTTTACCAACGGGATGGGTCGGGGAACGATCTCCGCCGATCACGAACTAGCGTTCGCGCGATCTCGTGGAAAGGCGATGCGCGAAGCTGACGTCGCGATAGTGGCCGGCACGCCATTCGATTTCAGACTCTCTTTCGGCGACCGGTTCGCCGCAGACACGAAGGTGATTCATATCGAGTCGGCCCCCGAATTGATCACCAGCAACTTCAGGGTCGCAGCTTCGATTGGCGCAGACTTGGATCTGATTTTTGGAGCGCTCGCCGAGAGTGCCTCCCCTTCTTCGAGCAAGCAATGGCTTGAGGAATTGAGAGACGAAGAAACCAGGTTAGCGGCGGAGGCCGCTGGCCCTCTCGCGAGCGAAACGACACCAATCAACCCGATGCGAATCTATGGGGAGCTGCAGAAGTTTCTCGACAGCGACGCCATCGTTGTATGCGACGGAGGCGATTTCGTTTCATATGCCGGCAGGGAATTGGCATCGTTCGTTCCAGGCGCCTGGCTGGATCCCGGGCCTTTTGGATGCCTCGGAGTCGGGCCCGGCTATGCGATCGCGGCCAAACTGCTGCATCCGGACCGGCAGGTGGCTCTGCTTTTGGGGGATGGAGCATTCGGATTTTCTGGAATGGAGTTCGACACCATGGTGCGCCACAAGCTGAACGTCGTGGGGATCATGGGCAACAACGGGATCTGGGCTCTAGAGAAACATCCGATGAAAGCTCTCTTCGGATACGACGTGGTCGCGACTTTGCGGCAAGAGACTCGATACGACAAAGTCGTCGAGGCACTCGGAGGTTACGGAGAGACCGTCACGGATCCCGCGGACATCGGACCTGCCCTGCGCCGCGCCTTTGATGCGAATGCCCCAGCTCTTATCAACATCCTGACCGACCCCGACGAGATTTACCCCAGAAGCGCGAATCTCGCCTAGGCGCCCTTCGAGGTGCTTGCCGCATTCGACCTCTCAGCCCGCTGGACAGCGTTTACGAAAGGCGTTCGATCGTTCTTGGGGCACGAACACCCCGGGGACGCTACCGAGGCCCAAGAAGGTGTTCCTCGAACCACTTGATGACTTGCTCGGTCATGTGTTGTCGATTGATAAAGCTATACCTGCTCGGTACGTGCCCCTCCTTGTGATACTTGAGGAACATCGCTTTTTTCCCCAAGCTTCTAAGTCCCACGAACATCCCCGCTCCTTGGGCGGGATGCACGGCGGCATCATCATCTCCATAGATGCCGAGCAACGGGGTCTCGACTTTGTCCAAGTGAAAAACAGGCGAGACGTCTACGTACTGGTGCGGAGTCTCCCACGGGGCTCCTCCAAAGAGACTGTGGGCATTCGCAACTCCGAATACCTCGATCGAGCCGTTGGGCATCCTGCCCAGCTGTCCAAAGAGGCCAGAGCCGTCGCTCGGTCCTGCCGCCGAAACCGCGGCTTTGAATGCGGTCGTGCGCGTAATGAACCTGTTAACGGTGAGGCCGCCAGCGCTCTGCCCCATAACTCCCAGTCGATCCAGGTCGGCGATACCCAAACGAGCGAGTTCGTTCAGTCCCGAAAGCACCGTTTCCGTAAGGCCAGGCCCAATCGATCCCTTCGACTCTCGGTGAGGGAGATCCGGAAGGAAAACTCCGATCCCGCGGCTAGCCAGAAGTTGCGAGTCGAGAATTCCATGTTCGAGACCCCAGCGCTTGTGTCCGCCCGACTGCATCGATCCCGGATAAACGTTGGTGACCATCGGAACAGGATTTCCTTCTTCAAAATCAGCAGGCAAAAGAACGCAACCGTTGATCTCATTGCCTTCGAGGTTCTTCCATTTCACTAAGCGCGTTCTACCGAGTGCTACCTCATCCAAAGCGGGGTTCAATTGAGTGACTTTTTCGTGCGACTTGATGTTGATGTCTGTCTTCCAAAAGTCAGAGGGATTCCGTTCATCCTCGGATCGATAGACGATTGCGATTTCAGCCTGGCCCCCCCCATTGGGCAAGGACGACACGCCGGCAATGGTGAGTTGATCGTGGGTCGCAAACAGCCGTTTCGGAGGACTCCCATCCAAGGGCATCCTCACGAAAACGGAATCCGATGAGTTGTTGTCCTTGACTAATCCGATGAAGCTTGCGTTGTCGCTCGTGAAAAACCAGCAGTTGTTCGCCAATCTCAATATGGCTGGCGACGTTGCATCCGCGGGTGGATCGATCTCTACCACCTCAGGTTTCCCATCGGTCAATCTGACGAAGGTCAGCTTCGAGCCCGAACCGGCCGTCGCTTCAGTCTCCCTTCTAGATGACTGAGCAAGAAAAGCGGGTTCATTAGGGTGCCAGAGAAACATGCGCTCGCCGAAGTCACGATCAACCGCGAGAACGTCTGTCGTCTTGGACTCCGGCGAATGGACATGCACCTGGCGGTCTTTTACAAAGGCGACGCGTTTAGAGTCCGAAGACCAAGCAGGGTCGTGAGATCCTGCCGGCGAAACCAAGTGGCTCTCCAGAATCGCCGTCTCTTCCCCGCCTTCTGAAGGAAGTAGAGAATAGTCAGACACAAGTTCGAACTTGCTCATATCCGGCTGCCTGTAAGTCGACTTGATGACCACCCAGCGTCCGTCAGGGGAGGGATAAAATCCTTGCGCCGGTGACTTAGTTGACAGCCGGACGATCTCGCCGGTGCGAACGTCGACTATTCCTAGGTCACGCCCTTCGTCCAACAACGTTCCCGGCATTGTCCCGTCGCCAGATTCATCATTCGAGGCGGCCGTAGGCTCCGAGACGAAGATATCTACCGAAGGGGCATCTGTAGTCTCTTCTGCGGGTTTCTCTCTTGCTGCCAAAGGAATCGATCCTGGGAGCCGCAATGGAATAAAGACCCTTGCGCCGTCCTCGCTCCATCTCGGAATGTCTATTCCCAATAGGCTGCCGTAGACATACTCTTCACAAAGGACAAAGGGATCCTTCCCGGGCTCCCAGCACCAGAGCTCTATTCGGCCGGTGTGGTCGGCGTAGAAAACGAGTTTGTTCTCTTTGGGGCTCCAGCTGGGGCACCAACTTCGGGCCCCGGGGGGCATCAACAACTTCGACTCTTTCGTTTGCATGTCGGCAAGCATCAATTCGACCCCAGCAAGATGCGGATGCACGCCACTTGGGAACCCATCGGGACCGGGTGGTTCCGTCGTGCGGTCGACGATTGTAGAGAACGAGAGATATCGACCATCGGCCGACACCACAATTCTCTGATTTGAAGAAAGGGTACGGAGGTCTAGAAGATCATCGAGATTCAACGGTCTCGTTTTACGGGCGTCATTAGTCATTTGCTTCGGTTCCTCGTAGCTTTCTGTGTGAACGGATTAACGGCAGTTGTCTAAGTTTGGATCAAAAAGGAGTGGCTCGCCCTTAGGCCATTCGGTCAACTTCCAGCGCGTCCCCTTACCGACGTAGCACCAGCCACCCCCATTTTCGGAGTGTTGGCTGCCGTAGGCGCGAGCCGCGGGGCTCCACCACATGATTCCCACGTCATCCAGCATCGAGTGATCCTTGGAAAGGCCTACTGTCGCTTGGTAGTAGGGAGGCCCTGCCGCGCCTGGGTTTGGAAATGCGAGGCGTTGAAGCCCACGTTCCATTGATTGAGGATTCAGAAGGGGCCCCGCGGCCTGAATGCCCGAGGCCAACAACAAGATTTCCTTGTAGACCATGTTGTGGAAGTACTGACTGTCGTTAACTGGGTCGTGGGTAAAACCGGACTCTCTGTACGCCCAGTACCACGGCTCGTCGCTGAGGGGCAAAGACTTGTTCATTGTCACCATACCGAAAAGATGCTGAGTTTGATCGCTCGGAGCTTTTTGCCAATTGACTTCGTAGTACTGCTGCCGACTTCCGGGGAGCAACCACTCCGGCTGGTAACCCATTGGGGACGCGCGACTCATTAAAGTCGCTACTGGTGCACTTCCGCCATAGGGGATGAGAGTCGTCACGTCTTGTTGTGACAGATCGACTAGTAAAACTTGGTTCTCAGGACCGGGCGGGTTGAGGGGCGGAACTTCGTCCTTGTAGGGGTGAATCGACACCTCTCCGCCGCACCTCTCAATTCCGTCGGCAACCGGATCCACAGAATTGGCATCGAAGTTCGCCTTGTCTGGGATAAGGATTGCCATTTTGCGTTGCACTGCCTGAAGCGCAGGCCCCGCATATCGAGCTCGCAGGCCGACGAGGGACTTGCATGTGAACTCGACCAGATGGGCCCCCATTTGACTAAGTGCGGGAGGATAGTCGTAGCTATAAGGGCGAATCTTGTCAAGCTGTTGACTCGGAGCTGAATCGAGACCTGCAAAACTCACGATCCCTCTGCGTGCGAGCTCTCGACGGTAGACAATAAAGTTCTCCATGCTAGTGTGGGGAGGCAAAATCACAGCGAAGACTCCGAGTTCGTCCGCGCCCGCTGCGTTGCCTGGATAGGCAGCTGGATCGCCGGTATTGTTAAACGGAACCGAAATTGGCCTAATGAGTCGGCCGTAGAATTCAAATCGTCGGTTGAAGAAAGAAACCATCGCAGTCGTCGCGGCCTGATTCAATGCGTTATATGCAAATCCGATTTTGATTTCGTTCGGAGTAACGCCCTTGTACGTTAACCCTCCGTTATCTCCTTCAAAGTAGTTGACGCATGGAGGCGATTGGGGATCCTCAATCTGCCTTGGCGGGTCTCCGATGCAGCGTCTCACTCGACTCTTATCGATTTGCCGCTTGGGGGCGGCCTTGGCCACCAGATTTCCAGAAGCGTCAACCACGCAACCCTGCTGACCTTCAGCGCACGTGCCGCTGCCGGAACCAAACTGGCTTGATTGATTCGCTAAAGCTTCCTCGATGGTTTCTTGCGCGGTCGGCGCAAACTCAGATACAGAGGGCGGAGAAGGCGGTACGAAAACGAGGGCCAGCGCCGCGATCACTAGCAGCAAGGCACCTGCAATTCCCCCATAGAGGGCCGGGACTACTCTTGATTGCCGAGTCGCTTTCAAACTGCTAATTCACCTCCACGGTCAGAGTGTTCTGCTATACAAGCCTAATGCTAGAGGGGTAAATAAAGCCAGAGGCTTAAAGTGAGCTGTCCTCGCGGGCGGATTTTGGCGGTTTCCTCACGCGACGGACTATGAGCAGGATGGCTCCCAGGATCACGAGAGCAATCAAGACGGCCTTAAGCACCGACTTCGAGCCGCTTGGGTTCTTGGGCTTGACCAGATTGCCTCCGGGGTCGTGCTCGTAGGCATAGAGGCCCTCGTTTTCGTTGCGAACTCCAAAATAGAACCGCTCCGAGTCGGCGGCGCCGGAATAGACGCGCCCGCCGACGTCTTCGGACCAAACAAGCTTGCCGGTGTCCGTATCGATCGCATTTATGCGGCCGGAGCCGCCTCCGATGAAAAGAGTTTTGCCAGCGATGACCGGGAACGATTGCTCGTAGGTCGCTTCCAGGTCGGGCAGGAACCACTTGCGCGCCCCGGTCCTCCCATCGAGACGGTAAGCATTGCCGATGCGATCCACCAAAAAGACATCGCCAAAGGCGATCGCGGGGGAGTTTCGCACGCTGAACTTGTCTTTCACCGGAGACTTCCAGATCTCCTTGCCGGTTTTGACGTCAAGGGCATAAGCGAAAAAGTCGCCCCCTCCGATGATCACCTTGTCCTCGAGAATGGACGGCGAACTGTTGGCCTCCTTTTGAGAAACGCGCCACACTTCCTGCCCAGTCACCGCGTCGAGAGCGAGGATACGCACCTCACGCGAACCAATGTCCTCAGTTGAGAAGATCACAAGACCCTGGCTTACTACCAGAATCGCATCTGGATGGAACTCCGTATTGATTTTCCAAGCCAAAGTGCCATCCCGCGAGTCCAGAGCGTTGAAGGTGTTTCCGCGGAGCGAGCCAACATAGAGTCTGCGCTCGTGAAGAGTTGGAGAGATATCAATTTCACTTTCGCCTTCGAATCTCCAGAGCTCATTCCCTGTTTGTCTATCAAGAGCAATAACATAATTAGGCGGCACGGGGACATAAACTGCCCTTTCGTCCACCGCTGGCCCCGCGATTCGTTGACCACCTTTGGGCTTGTGGTGCCAAATTAGTTTCCCGGTCGAGGCGTCAACAGATATCACCCCCCGTCCGACACTCGCGTAGACCGCTCCCTTGAACGCAGCTGGCCAAGTTGTGAAATTCGTCTTCGCATCCCCAGCCGTGACGAACCAGGCCTTTTCTGAGCGGTGGTTTAGGCCCTTGCTCCGAGAAACCGGTGTGACTGGAGTCCTTTTGGATCATTGCCCAGTCCCCGGAGCTGGCGAGCGATCCCGACGCCAAAACTACAACGGCAGTCAGCGCGGCGATGCTTCCTTTCATCGTCCTGACCGAGTTTCTGGGCCGGTCGATCTGTCGATGACCGTTTCCGATGTCGTTCCCCGGCTCGTAGAGAAACGTCAGGTAATGCTGGGCTACCAATCCACCCTGGCTATGGGCGACGATGTCAATTCTCCTTGCGGGATCCCGGCGGTGGATAGTTTGGATTTGCGTGAGAAGTTGAAATGCTGAGTCTTCGATCGATTTGAAGGTGTCTTCTTTCGAGTAGGCCGCGTGCAGGGCGTACTCGTCGTTTGTGGCCCGATTTTCAATTCCTTTGTAGGAGAAGTGATAAACGTTCCCCTTCTTGTATCCCAGCTGGGCCCAGTCTCCTTCGTAGATCGAGGCGCTGGGTTTGCCTCCATTGACCGTTGCGGAAGTGCTCGAGCGATGCCCGCCACCGCGATCACGATGTTGTCGTTGGGTGGCGGCGGGGGAGGGGCTCCATTGTCCAGAGCCTTGATAGTCGGGAGTTTGGGTGGGGGCGCTCCGCCCTCAAGGCGGCATGCGCCTTCCCGTGCCACCCCCTGCATCAGCCCCAGCACTTTGCTGGCGAGCAGCCTCCGGCCCGTTAACGGGTCTCGGAGGACTTCGATCAGGCCGTTGAATGCATCTGCCAAATCGTGGGCTTTGCCGCCGAGCCATTGTCGCAACCGCGATGGAAGATTCTTTACGTACCTCCATAGATCGCGCAAGCCCTTTGCCAGGCTTCGCGCCGCCCTGTCGATCGCCATCGCCGCGGCTTGAGTGATCCGGTCCAGCCAGCCAACCGACGCTTTAACGCCGGCCCATACCCATCCAGACAACGACTTGATTGTCTCGAGGCCCCAATTTCCCGCGGCCTTGACCCCGGTCCACGCTCCACCGGCCAGCCACTTGATCGCCTTCCAAAGTCCCTTGGCCGCTCCGACAAGCGAGTTCCCGATCCTGCTCATCCCGGCCCCCAGGATCTCACCCGCCTTGCGGCTCCCATCGACTATTCCGTCTTTGATGCTGGAGCCGGTTGTCTTGAGCCAATCGAAAAAGTTGCCCGGGGCTTGCTTGATCCAATTGAGCGCCGTGCCGAACCCCTTGCTTATCCCCGCGCCCACACCGGCGAAAAAACCTCTATCGGGAGTCTTGGGAGATTCAAAGTCGATCCGTCGCAGCAGCGAGCCCTCGTTTTGTACCAGCGGATTATCGACGGTACTCGAGTCTTCGAAGGGTGCCAGCGAGATGACGTTGGAGATGTCGAGGGGGTCGGCGTAGAGCAGGATTTCCGGGTCGATGTATACCCCCGCCAGTTTCACCCCAAAGTGCAAGACCGGGGCGGGCGATTCGGGATGGCCGTTGCCCGAGGCCCCGATGGCCTCGCCCCGGCCAACCTTTTGGCCCGCGACCGCAGTCATCGTTGCCATGAAGGAATAGGTTGTCTCCAGCTCGGCGTCGTGTGCAATCGTGACAAAAATCCCGTCATCGGCCACCGGTCGGGCGAACTTCACCGTTCCCTGGCCGGAGGCGATCACCTCCGTTCCCAGCGGCACCGAGAAGTCGATGCCGCGGTGTCCGGCGGCATAGGGCCCCAGCGGCGCTTCGAACCTTCGAACGATCGGGCCTTGCACCGGCTCGAGCCATTTGCCCGCAGCCGCGGCGGCGCAGACCCCACGAAAGGACGGGATGACGGTAGAGATGATCGCAGCCGAAACGATCACCCCGATCGCCCGGAAACCGCCCCGCATCAGTCACCTCACATATAGCGTCAGCGGGGAAGCGCAGAGTAAGCGTAGCAAGACCGCCAGCGACTCGAAAGTAAGTGCGCGAACAAATCTCAACTCCGAATCGTACAATCGGTCACTGACAGAAAGCCCAAAGACGCACTGGGCCCCACCCCCGGCAATTTTTGCCCGGATCCACGGGCAGATGACAAGCTAGGAGCGTGGAAGGGTACCGATGTTCGGGCAAGCACTAAGATTGGACGGATGGCGATCTTCGATAAGTTCAAGCGTGCGGATCTGCGTGTGCTGCAGGAATTTGCGGAGACGCATGTTGGCGTCGAGGGATACCTGGAACCGAAAACGACGACTAAGTCTCCGTCGCTCTTGCTGGTTGATCGACTGGGCAATTGGGCCCGGGCTGCCGTCGCAGACCCTGGCCAGGCCAGCGCCTTTTGCAAAAAGCTCGCTATTCCACATTACGACGCCGCAGTCGTCGGGTACCCCAAGAGTCTGAATCTAAGGGGTGCCCCAGAGGCGCCCACCGAAGCCCCCACCGCCGAGGAACTCGAACAATGGTTCGCGAAGGGCGAGGGTTGAAGCAAGGGTTCGGCCGACTCGCAGACATGGGCGAAGCATTGGACGTTTTGTTCGCGCATCTTCCCCAACTTGGCCCTGAGGAAGTGGACCTGGATCAGGCATTGGGACGCGTCCTCGCCGTCGATGTGACTTCAGCGATCGACGTTCCCCATTTCGTAAAAGCCGCGATGGACGGGTATGCCGTTGTCGCCGCCGACACTTTCGGCGCAAAGGACTTAAGCCCCATCCCACTTGATGTAGCGGACGCAGTCACTCCGGGCCAGCCTTCCACCGCGCGCGCAGGCGAGAGCCGTTGTGTTGAGATTGCGACCGGCGCGGCGTTGCCCGAGGGTGCCGACGCGGTCGTGATGGTCGAAAACACGGATCCTGCCGGCGAAAATGTGTTGGTTCGTAAGCCCGTTTCGCCCGGCGAAAACACGATTGGCGTTGGATCCGACATTAGGAAGGGAGATCGCGTTCTGAGGGCAGGTACGGTATTGGAGCCTCGTCACTTGGGAGCACTCGCCGCAATCGGCATGAGGACAGCGAAAGTTTTTGCAAAGCCCAGAGTCACTCTCTTTTCAACCGGCCCCGAACTCATCGCCGATGGGTCCGCTCTTACCGAGGGCAAGGTCTTCGACATCAACTCGTCCACATTGCGTGCTGCGTTGATCTCCGATGGATGCGTTGTTAAACGTTTGGGCGTGGTGGCCGACGACTTGGACGCGCTGGTCGATGTTTTGCGCCGGGCTGCAGTCGAATCCGATCTGGTCATATTGTCGGGAGGATCGAGTCTTGGCCGCGGTGACTTGGTCGTGGAAGCCTTTTCGGCGGTGGGCAAACTCCTGATTCACGGCGTCGCGGTCAAGCCCGGCAAACCTCTCGTTCTTGGCGTTGCAGGCAAGGAGGGACACGAGCGGATGATGATCGGCCTTCCGGGTTATCCGATGTCGGCGCTTTCCGACTACTACGTCTTCATCAGGCCGTACTTGAAACGGGCGATGAACGTGACGAGCATAGATCGGTCCGTGGGAGCCAAACTGTCGCGCAAACACCCGTCGGCCATCGGAAGGTACGAGTTTCTTCCAGTCAAACTTGAAGGTGGCCAGGCCATGCCCATTGGAAAGGGGTCTTCCTCTATTACTGCGCTCAGTGAAGCGGACGGCTTCATTGAGATTGAGGAAAACGTAGAAGTACTCGAAGCCGGCGCGCATGTTTCCGTTCACTTGTTTTGATGCACCAGATCTTTCACGTATTGGCCCTGCTGCTTTTCCTGCCGGCGATAGCGGTGGCGTTCCTTGGCCTGATCCGTCCGCTTCTGGGAGACCCAATGGGACTCAAATTGCCGGCGTTTAAGACTTCGTTACTCCTGGCTGCCGGTGCGGCAGCCGGATTGGGGGCCGACTGGTTGATCCACCACCTGTAGATGACACGCTTGAAAGGGAATCGCGGTATCCTTTAATTCGACCTAAATCGGCAGGAAGGAAGAAGCAATGGAAACGATCACCGAGGTTGTAACCGAGGCACCCGCTTCTTCCATAGGGCTAAGCGCCACTGCTGCCACCAAAGTGGCCGAGTTGCTGGCGAAGGAGGACAACGCAGACTTTTCCTTGCGGATCGCCGTGCAGCCTGGTGGCTGCTCCGGTCTTCGATACGCTCTCTACTTCGACGACCGCAAGATGGACGGTGACGTCATCACCGCTCTTGAAGGTGTGGAAGTTCGAGTAGATCGTATGTCCGCCCCATATCTAAAGGGGGCCGAACTCGACTGGATGGAAGGGCTTGAGCAGTCAGGTTTTACGATCAACAACCCGAACGCCCAGGGCAGTTGCGCGTGCGGGGAGTCGTTTCACTAAGGACTAACAGTTTCCTCTAGTCGAACGAACCAGTCGTCGGACCCCAGCAGCTGGTGAAAGTCGATCAGGTCGTCGGGCGTGAACCTTCGTCCAGTTGGGTGTTCCAGAAGCTCATTAGAAAACCCAACGGGTGAGATCGCAGCGCCGTAACCGCATAGCCTAAAGGCATCCGGCGTTCCGACAGTTCCGCCCAGGACCCTGCCGCACGATGGGCAGGCGCCCGAGTAAAAGCTCATCGGTTCGTCTTCGAGATGAATCTGAAGGTTTGCCGGATCGACCGCAACCGTTCCGCATGAATCGCAGCGGGTTTTCACTGAAATCATCGATTTTCTCCCATCGTATTAAGGGAAACGTTTGGGAGCATCCAAAAGTTACGGTTTGCTCGCGGACAAGTTTTTGGTCAGGATTCAACCCGTGACGTCGGGCAGGCTTGTTTCGGTTCATATCGCTTCGGGGGATACCCAGATTCACCAGGCCGCGCTCGCGCTGCCCGAGGGCCGATTTGAAATTCATGTATCGGCCAACACGCGGGACGCGCAGCGCGCCGTGCAGACAACCCACTTCGATGTCGCCGTTATCGACCTTCATCCTGGAGGCTTCTCCCTGGCTCGCCTGCTCCAAGAGAGTCCCACCTCGGCGGTAACTCGCATTTTGATGTTGTGCGAACGGACGCAGGATGTTTGGCTGTGCCAACAGGCGGGTGCCGCCCAGGTCCTAATCAAGCCGTTGACGGACCCTACTGCTCTGACTGAAGCTGTGGATAGGGTTCTGGAGGGCTGATCCACCTTTTGCCAACGGAAAAAAACTTCTTGACTTAGACGCGAACTACAGTGCTAGAATTACCGGGTTGTAATTCTCAGCCTGGCTTTAACCGGTTGGGGAAGGCCGAGGGAGTTCACGGAGAACGAACATGCCGATCATTCAAACGGGTCTTACGTGGCAAGTTGGCGCGCGCTGCCTTCAAGTCGATCCTGAAATTTTCTTTCCCGAGCGCGGGGGATCCTCCAAGGCAGCGCGGGCAGTTTGCCGGGATTGTTCTGTCAAGACGGAGTGTCTGCGTTACGCCCTGGCAAACCGAGAGCAATTCGGGATTTGGGGCGGAACGAGTGAGCGGGAGCGGCGCAGGCTTCGCAAACTGGCGTCCTAGCTTTCGGGCTCAACCATTCCATACGTGATGGGAGGGGGTGACTAGATGGCAGCTAAGAAAAAGGCGGCTAAGAAGAAGACCGCAGCACGCAAACCCGCCAAGAAGAAGACTTCAAAGAAGAAGAAGTAACTTGTTTGCACCGCATGACGTTTCTAAAGGCCGAGCACGGCCGCCGATCAAATCGGGTGTCGCGCTCGGTCTTTTCTTTGCCTCACCTCGTCCTCCAAAATCTTTGGCGCTGCGGAGAGTCCCAACGAGGCGTAGTCGCGTCCGGTGATCGAATTGAATGTTACGAGGCCGACCACCTCCGCGTCCGCGATCGCGACACCCAGTTCGGAGGCCATCGCCCGGATGGCGTCGTGGACGTCGCCGATTGTTGTCTCTCCGGGTGACGTTAGATTGCATGAAACCTGGACCGACTCTTTGCTTGCCAATTCGAAACCGAGGGCGCGAACGTGTGGCCCACGGATGGCGCGGGCAATCCGGCGGGCAACTGAAAAATCGCGAGACTCGAGGCGGACGTTGTAGGCGACGAGTGGCGTTCTTGCTCCGACGACCGTCACGCCGAGCGTCGGGTGAGGCCGGGGTTCGCCAATATCTGGGACAAGCCCCTTGAATGCGGCCTTCCTAATTGCAGGAAGATCTCTTGGACGGCCGGGCCGCGCAGCGGCTTCATAAAGAAAGCAGGGGATACCTGTCTCGGCGTGAAGGCGCTCGGCGCAGTCCAGGGCGGCTTTGATCGCATCGTCCATTGAGGCGTCGCCGACCGGAACGAAAGGGATTACGTCGGCGACCCCCAATCGGGGATGCACGCCGACGTGGGTGTTGATGTCAACAAATTCAAAGGCTACCTCGGCGGCCGCCACCACCGATTCAACTATTCCCTCGGCCTGTTGGGCAAGGGTGATTACGGTGCGGTTGTGATCGGGATCTGAATGAACGTCGAGGATGCTGGCCCCACGACGCCTGGCCACCGAAGAAACGTGGTCGGCGAGCGAGGATGGGGGGCCGGGGGGTGTAGCAGCGGCCATTTGATTTGATTCCGGCGCGTCAGAAGCTGCGAACCCCCCGAATCGGGTGGGGCCGGGGCCGAACGAGAAGTTCGGAACGCACACGAGCATTAAAGTCCTTTCACCCGTTTAGCATAGGTCGCAGATGGAAGAAGACTATGGGCTTGGGCTTCGCGTTTCGGCGCCGTTCGATCAAGCCGTGACGATGACACGCGTGGCGCTTCGTGCACACGGAATACGAATCCTCTCCGAGATGCCCGCGCCCCAGATGGGGGCCGGGAAGGGCCGCCAGCATCTGTTCATGGGAGTTTGGGAGCGCTTAATTGCCGCCGCCAACCTTGGGGGTGAGGGGCTCGATGTCGGCGACCACCTCGCTCTAAACGTCGTAGTTTACGAAGACGAAGGGAGCACTGTTATCGCGGGGCTCGATCCGACGCAAGGTCTTGAGGGATGGAGCGCAGGCGATGTGACTGCCGAGACTGCCAAGCAGGCCCTTCAGGCCGCCTTCGAAGAAGCCGCCCGCGCGCTGGAGCAACCTTGAAGTTCGGGTTGGCTCTTCCTCAGTACGACTTCAGCCTTCCCGGCTCGGGGCCTATCGACTGGGGGCCCATCAAGGATTGGGCCCAGAAAGCCGAAGACCTGGGATTTGACTCGGTTTGGTTATCCGACCATCTGTTCTTGGATCTTGGGCGCTACGGCGGCGCGGAAACCAGGCAAAACGCGATGGAATGTTTCACGACGCTGGCCGCCCTGGCTGCGTCCACTCGGCGAGTGGGGATCGGTTCGCTCGTTGCGTGCAACGATCTTCGGCACCCCGCGGTCCTGGCGAAGATGGCCGAAACGATCAACGCCATTTCCGGGGGGCGTTTGGTCCTGGGCATGGGGGCCGGCTGGTATGAACCCGAATACCAGGCGGCCGGTATTGCCTTCGAGCGGGCCGGGGTCCGGATAAACAAGCTTGCTGATTCAATCAAAACCATCAAAAGGATGAACGCCGCCGTTCCAATCATTGTCGGAGGAAAGGGCGACCGCGTCGTCAGGCTGGCTGCCAGGCATGCTGATGGATTCAACACTGTCTGGGCGTGGAAGCCCGAGGATCTTCGCGGCAGGATCGAGTTGCTCAATCGGGCCGCGGCCGCGGCCGGGCGCGATCCTGACAAGATCTCCAAGTCCGTTGGCCTGTATTGCTGCCTGGGACTCGACGCATCTCAACTGGCCTCCCGGTGGAAGGCGTACGTGGAGGCGGGGCCGCGGGGGGCCGGGGCTCCGGATTTCGATGACTGGAGGCAGAACAAACTAGGCGGGTTGCCCGACGAGATTGCAGCCCGAGTAAGTCAGTTCGAAGCGTTGGGCGTCGAGGAGGTTATCCTTAGTTTTGGACTTTTACCGTTTCAGATTTGCGACCCCGTTGCGGTGGAAGACTTCATGCGGGAAGTAGTCCCGCTGGTCAACTGACTGGAGGCTAGAAATGGGACCGGCTGGTTTTGGAGGACCTGAGTTGCTTCTGATTCTTGGAGTGATCGTCCTGCTCTTCGGCGCCAAGAAACTGCCCGAGTTCGCGCGCTCGCTTGGCAAAGCCAAAGGAGAGTTCAAGAAGGGGCTAGACGAAGAACCGACAAAGGACGAGGCAACCGAGAAGCCCTCGGAGGACTAGCGACTAGTACCTCCGGCCCACGTGGTCTGCGAGGGCCCGAATGTCGCCGGCAAGTTCCTTCAACTCACTTGGGATCAATGCCTGGGGCCCGTCTACCAGCGCCTTCTCCGGTTCGCAGTGCACATCTAGCATCACACCGTCCGCGCCGACGGCGACGGCGGCCAGCGATAGCGGACCTACCAGTGTCTTTCGGCCGGCCGCGTGGGAGGGATCGATGATCACCGGCAGGTGAGACTCTTCGCGCACCACCGGTATGGACGAAATGTCGAGAGTGTTGCGAGTTGCAGTTTCGAAGGTGCGTATGCCGCGTTCGCAAAGGACGATCTTCGAGTTGCCGTTCTTGGCAATGTGTTCCGCAGCCATTAACCATTCTTCGATTGTTGCGTTCATGCCTCTCTTTAGAAGGATCGGCTTAGCCGCAAGACTCACTTCTTTCAGGAGAGTGAAGTTGGACATGTTGCGAGTGCCTATCTGCAGCATGTCCGCCACGGCCGCGACGCGCTCCACATCTCTGGAGTCCATGACTTCAGTGACGATCGGGAGCCCTGTTTCCGAGCGGGCCAGATCAAGAATCCTCAGGCCCTCCTGCTCCAATCCTTGAAACGAGTACGGAGACGTACGTGGTTTGTAAGCGCCGCCGCGCAGCATGTGGGCGCCGGAATCCTTTGCGGCGTGGGCCGCCGCGAGGGTCTGCTCCTCGCTTTCGACCGCGCAGGGACCCGCAATGATCGTGAATGTCTCTGGTCCTATTGATGTCGAGCCGACCGGGATTGTGGAAGTACCCGCGTGTCCCGTGTGCGACACGAGCTTGTACGGCTTGCTCACCCTCGCCACGCGTTCGACGCCCTCCATGGCCGCAATGGGAAGTTCCGCCACCTGCCCGGGATCGCCAACAACCCCGATCACCGTGTGAAGCTCGCCGCGGGAAACGAAGCCTTCGGCCGCGCCGGTGGAGTGGATCTTCTCGAGGACGTGCGCGACCTGTTCTGCGGTCGCATCTTTGTGCATGATGATCAGCATTTCCCAAGGTTATACTCGTTTACTGGAACGTTGAGGGAAGATGAAAGTAAATGGAAACTCCGACGACCGGCAAGGAACTACTCAAGCGAGCGCATAGCGAGGCTACCGCACTAGGGCCCGACGTTGCCAAAAAGCTGCTCGACGAAGGCGAAATCGTCGCCGTGGATGTGCGCGAGGGCGACGAGTGGCGCGCCGGCCATGTTCCGAACGCCATTCACCTTCCGCGCGGTTTTCTGGAGATTCAGGCAGAGGCTAAGTTGCCCGATCGGAGCCAGCCGATCATCGTCTACTGCGGAGGCGGCACACGATCGGCTCTCGCGACGGTCACTCTGAAACAACTTGGCTACACCGATGTTCGTCACATGGCGGGGGGTTTCACCGCCTGGAGAGACTCCGGCTTGCAAGTGGTGGCGCCTCGGGCATGGACACCTGCTCAGTTGGACAGATACTCACGCCACTTTGTTCTGCCCGAGGTGGGAGAGCCTGGACAGCAGCGCATCTCCGACGGCCGCGTACTTGTTGTTGGCGCAGGCGGGCTCGGTTCGCCGGCTCTTTACTACCTCGCCGCCGCCGGCGTTGGAACTTTGGGGATCGTCGACTTCGACGATGTGGAGGAAAACAACCTTCAGCGGCAGATCATCCATTCAACCTCGCGGATTGGAACGAACAAGGCCGCGAGCGCTGCCGAGACTATCAAGGCCCTGAACTCGGATGTTGAGGTCAAGACTTGGACCGAGAGACTAACTCCGGACAACGTCGACAAAATAGTCGAAGGGTTCGATGTTGTCATTGACGCGACCGATAACTTCGCGACGCGCTATCTGATCAACGAAGCTGCCTATAACCACTCCAAGCCTTACGTCTACGGATCGATCTTTCGGTTCGAAGGTTACGCGAGTGTTTTCTGGCCGGCGGAAAAGGGGCCCTGTTACAGGTGCCTGCATCCGGAGGCGCCGCCGCCGGAACTGGCCCCCACCTGAGGGGAAGCCGGTGTCCTGGGCGTGCTCCCGGGAGTGATTGGAACGATTCAGGCCAACGAGGCTTTGAAGATTCTTGTGGGCTATGGGGAACCGCTGCTCGGGCGGTTCCTGACCTTCGACGCGCAGACGACTACCTTTGGTGAACTAAAAGTGCGTCGTGATCCAAATTGCGCCACCTGCAGCAAACCTGCCGCGAAAAGTCGCTAGCGGCGGCGACGAGGTCTTTGCCAGGCTCCAGGGCGCCTTGCCCCGGGACGGGCGCTGTTCTTTTTGCGGGCCGACCTCGCCGGGAGTGAAGGATCTCGGCCGGTAACGGGCCGTCGATTGGCCAACGAGAGGGCAACGGCATCGGCAACTTGATCTCGCATCCCCTCTTCGACCTGAGCTCCAATCATTAGCTGAAATAAAACGCCGCGCTCCAATTGCTCGATTGAGTCAACGACTTTGTTGCGCACACCGGCTTTGGTTTTCCATTCAGCGTGTATGCGGCCTGACGGAGGAATCTCGATCTTTAGTTCGGCTTCACCGAACCTGCCCTCCCACGCTACGGTGCTTGCTACGTTCAAGTAATTGCTCCTCGACTCAAGATTTTTAAACGCGGACAGCGTTTATTCACTTTACCATCAACGCTCCTGGATTATCCTGTTGCAATGTCTGATCTCGGGGGGTTCGCAGCTGCTGGCGCGCGCGGTTCCGTACCTAAGGGGGCTGCTACCCCCCCGAACCCCTCGTCCGAAGTCACGGTTGACATCACTCGAGATCCAATCTCGATCGCGCGCAGCGAGGCTTTGGTTATGTCATCGCAGGGCGCGATGGTGGTTTTTGTCGGATATGTGCGAGACACGACTATGGGCCGCGCCGTGACGGGCCTCGAGTACGAGGCTTACGAGGAATTGGCATACCGCCAAATGCATGAGATCGGTCTTAAGGCGGCCGGGAGCCACGGGGCAGACATTTTGCTCGTCCATCGCACGGGATCGCTGGTGCCAGGCGAGATTTCAGTGCTCGTTGCAGCGGCTGCTCCGCATCGCCGCGCGGCCTTCGAGGCGTGCGAGTACTGCATAGAGGAGCTGAAGCAGAGTGCGGCTATCTGGAAGAAAGAGCAATTCAGCGATGGCGAATCAACGTGGGTGAATCACCCCTAGCCGCCGGACTATACTCACGAGCTATGGGTTATCTTGTTTTTTCGGTCCTTTTCGCTGCCGTCGTCATCGGAATTGTTGCGTTGCGCAACCGTCCTTCCAACGATCCGACGAAGTCGGTGGATTCTTTCAAGCGCGCGATCAACGCGCTGAACCCTGAAAGGAAGGTAAGAGGGGGTCGCAGGTGAGCCGGGATATCGCGATCGATCTCGGTACGGCAAACACCCTGATCTATGCGGCTGGAGAAGGCATCGTACTGAATGAACCAACGGTTATTGCCCTAAACAGGGAAAACGGCGAAGTACTGGCGATGGGTCACGAGGCCTTTCGCATGATTGGCAGAACTCCCGGATACATCGTTGCCGAGCGACCGCTGCGGCGCGGTGCGATCAGCGACTTTGATGTGACGGAACGCTACATTCGTCTGTTGATGCAAAGAGCAGGTGTACGACGGAGGTTTCCGCGTCCGCGCGTTTTGATATGCATTCCCTCCGCCATCACCGGAGTGGAACGTCGCGCTGTTCAGGAGGCCGCAATTGCGGCCGGAGCCAGATCGGCCGCACTGATCGAAGAGCCAATAGCCGCTGCCATTGGCGCCGGTCTTCCTATTCACGAGCCGACTGGAAATCTCGTTGTCGATATTGGCGGCGGAACCAGCGAGGTAGGTGTGCTCGCGATGGGGGGCCTGGTAGTAAACAAGTCCGTGCGCGTTGGGGGCTTTGATCTCGACGACGCCATCTCGAAATACATCCGGCGCGAGTACGCGATCGTAGTCGGCGAGAGAACGGCTGAGCAGATCAAGATCGCTATTGGCTCCGCCTTTCCTCTTCCGGAAGAGGAGAAGGCCGAGATCCGCGGGCGTGACCTGGCCACTGGGTTGCCGAAGGTAGTTCAGATTTCGTCCGAGGAGATCCGGGGAGGCATCGCCGATCAACTAAGCCAGATTATCCAGGCGGTTGTTTCGGCCCTGGCCGAGACACCGCCTGAATTGGGTCAAGACATTTTGTCCCGAGGCATCGCACTAACCGGCGGCAGCGGTATGTTGCGGGGACTCGATCAAAGGCTAGCCGAGGAATGCGACGTGCCTGTGCACCTGACGGAGCGCCCCCTCGAGTGCGTTGTGCTGGGTGCGGGCAAGTGCCTGGAGGCATACGCGTCGGTAAAGGAACTGTTCATCAGCGAAATCTAGATGCCCGGAGCCTAATTCCCGGTTTGACCCGATAATGAGATATGCGCAAAACAATTCGTTCAACCATGATCCCAGCCTTGGTGGCGACTGCCTTTATTGCCGGGCCGGCCCTCGCATCCAATGACACCCGCTTCGGCGAACAGTACGGCCTTCAAAAGATCGCGGCGGAGGTGGCTTGGGCATCTTCCATCGGTACGGGGATAACTATCGCCGTAGTCGACACTGGCACGGACCTTGTCCACAAAGACCTGGTCAAGAACGTTGTGGCCGGTTACGACTTCGTTGACAACGACGACGACCCCCGCGACGAGGTCGCGGGGGTCGACCCCGATGACCCGAATTGCGGCGGGAACCCCGGTCACGGCACGCACGTATCCGGCATCGCCGCCGCGGTTTTCGACAACGGGTTCGGCATCGCCGGCGTTGCTCCGGATGCACGAATCATGCCGGTGCGCGTCCTTGGAAAGCACGGCTGTGGAAATTTGGATGACGTTGACGCGGGAATTCGCTGGGCGGCTGATCGTGGTGCTCACGTGATTAATCTGTCCCTGAGTGACAATGTTGTGTTTCGCAACGTCTTGGGAGGAAGTATCGAGAGCGCCGTTGAATATGCCTGGGGCAAAGGCGTGATTGCTGTTGTGGCCGGAGGGAACGACACCCTTTTCCCGTCCGGTTACCGTATGACCAACGCTCTGATTGTTGCCGCGACGGACCGCAACGATGCAAAGGCCAGTTTTTCTAATGGAGTGGGCGATGCCAAGTGGGGGATTTCTGCCCCGGGAGTGAGCATCCTTTCAACTCTTCCAGGCAATAGATTTGCATCTCTGTCTGGGACGTCCATGGCGGCGCCCCACGTTGCAGGCGCGGCGGCGGTGCTGCGATGCCTGGGTCTCACTAAGCAGCAAACCGTTGATCGTCTTTTGGCAACCGCAGACGACCTCGGACTCAGCGGCAAGGATCTAGAGTACGGCAGCGGGAGATTGAACCTGGCGGCTGCCGTCGCCGGGAAGGGTTCTTGCAGGTCGACGGCGTCATCGACGGGGGCAGTAGTGGCGCCCCCAGTAACGAAACCGGGCACGGCGAAGCCTCAAAGCCAGGCGGGCTCGAGTGGACCACGGCCAGTTGCGAGTTCATCACCCAAGGCAGATCAAGTTTCGGAGGCGACGTTCCCCGAAGAGTCAATTAGCCCCGCGGCAATAGCGGTCAAGCCCGCTGTGAAGCGGAGGGGGCCGGGATTGCCCGAGGCCATCCTCGCCTTGGCAGTAGTGGCTGGCCTGGTGATCGGATTCCTCCGGCGCAGATCGGTTGACTAACTACGAAAGCGCGCGTTCAATGAACCGAACCATCCAACGCAGCGCCAAGATAACGGCTATCGCTAGACCGGATCCAAAGAGCAATAGGCCCATCAGCAGGCGCGAAGACGCGGCCCTCGGCCCCCGGGCCCTTCGGGGAGCCTTCGGGGATGCCATCGGGAAGCCGATGATTCTGGTCGAGATAATCCCGAACGCGATCGATAAGATCGTCAAAACAAGAATCGTCAGCATTTGGGCTCAATTGTGAACCAAATCGGCCGAACCATGGCGACCCTGCCGAAGATGCCGGGGAGCTTGTTGCGCGGCCTGCATGATCCGTCACACCATCTCCACTCCTCCTTGAAGCGATTCACTGCGGCCGCGGCGGTCATTACCTTCCTTGGGGCCTTGTCGGGAATTCACTTTAGCTACGTGGCCCTCGCGGCAGGACCGACGCGCGATGTCGGCAAGCTCACAAAGATTGAGGCAACAACGTATGTGTCGAAGGGCTCCTTTCACATGACCACCGTTCTGATCGAATATCCGGATGGGGTCGCCCTACCATCGGCGATTGTCACTTGGCTCGATCCGCAGCGGGATTTGATTCCCCGCGAGTTCGTCTTTCCGAAAAATCAGACTCGCGAAGAGGCCGACGCTCAGCACGTTGCCCAGATGACCGAGAGTCAGGAGGCGGCCGTGTTGGCCGCGCTGACAGAATTGGGTATGCCGCCCATAGACGACGGCGCGCTCATCGAGAACACCGTCCGCAAGTCGCCTGCAAGCAGGAGCTTGAAGGGCGGCGACGTAATCGTGGCTGTAAACCGAAAGCCGGTCGTCATGGTGACGGATCTCGCGCCACTTGTGTCGGGAGCTAAGCCAGGGGATTCATTGACGGTCACCATCCGTCGTGACGGAAAGTTAAGTGATGCTTCCGTGCAAACTATCGAATCAACCAAGGAAGCTGGCAAGTCGATAATTGGCGTAACCGTTCGCCAAAGTCGGCACCTACCCTTCAGGGTGAAAATAGGCGAACGCGACATAGGGGGGCCCTCCGCCGGGTTGATGTTCGCGCTGGCGATCTACGATGCGCTCACGCCCGACGACCTAACCAAGGGTCACAAGATCGCAGGTACGGGTACGATCAACGGCGAGACCGGCGCCGTGGGTGAAATCGGTGGGATTGAGCAAAAAGTAATCGGAGCAAAGATTCTAGGCGCCGACATCTTTCTGTCTCCCATTCGAAACCTTGAGGGAGCCCGCGCTGCCGCCGATAAAGATATGAAAGTGATCGGAGTTTCTACCCTCGGAGAGGCAATCGCTGCGCTTCGGCGCCTCAAGTAGGGCGTACCGTTCCCCGGAACCTATGCAAATCTCTCACGAGCTTCGCTGTCCGGTTCATGCTTCGTCGCGGCTAGTTTCACCAGGGCCTTGCAGCCCTGGCCAGAGCTTACCGCTCCACATGC
>CAZCSK010000026.1:0-32883 GCA_964501265.1 uncultured Actinomycetes bacterium | reverse complement strand
GCGACCGAGTCCGCTTCGAAGCAAAGATCGCTCGTCTCGATGAAAACGACGAATTTGATTCCAGGCTGATCAGGCGCTCGGTGGCGGCGGAAGCTACCGTGGCCGGAGACCTCCGAAGACTGGGCCCCTCCTCCAATCCCATCATTCGCGCGTCCAACTACTTTCGGCTCCGGATGACGGAGGCTGCGGTACGTACTGCCGGAACTCATGCTGGCCTATTACTTGGTGTTGTTATCGGCGATGAGAGCAAGATTTCCGATTCCTTCAAGGAGGACTTCAGGGCCTCAGGGTTGTCGCATCTGACGGCTGTTTCGGGCGCCAATGTTGCGATGGTGCTCGGCTTCATCATGGTGGTGCTGTCGGCCCTTGGTATTGGGCGGCGCGGCAGGATAGCCGGAGGGCTGCTAGCTGTTGGTATGTTCACGGTCATTACCCGATGGGAGCCTTCGGTTCTGCGAGCCGCACTGATGGCTTCGATCGCCCTAGCTGCATTTTTGTTCGGACGACGAGCCACGGCGATTCATGGTCTAGGGCTTGCCTTCATCGCCCTTGCGGCGATCGATCCGAACTCGCTGTGGTCGGTCGGCTTTCAGTTGTCGTTCGCAGCCACGGCAGGGATCCTTGTTATTGGGCCGCTTATCCTCAAGCGGCTTGAGCGCCTGCCGAGTCTCCTGGCCCAAGCCTTGGCCGTGGGGGCATCCGCGCAGATAGCCGTATTGCCACTGCTGGCCGCCCACTTCGGTCGTTTGTCGTTGGTCGCCTTGCCGGCGAACCTGGCGGCCTTTGCATTGATTGCTCCTGCCACCGTGATCGGGTTCGCCGGAGGATTGGTTAGTTTGCTGTCGATCGCAGCCGGTGCGATCGTCATGAAGCCCGCTGTGCTTTGCGTGATGGTTCTTGAAGGCATCTCGCATCTGTTCGGAGGAAGTCGGCTCTCCGAGGTGCAACTGCCGAACTTCGGTGTCGGGGCCCTGATTGCCGCATACGCGGCGATCGCGGCGATCGTTCTGCGTTTGGGGCCGCGCCCCAGATGGGCGCGCTGGCCGGCGGTGATTGCATTGTTCGTGTTCGTTTTAGCGGGGCTTGTTCCAATCGCAACGTCTGCCGCGCCCGCCGGCATGCGTATCACCTTCTTTGACGTGGGCCAGGGGGACGCCGCCTTGATTGAAGATCCTTCGGGCGCCCGCATCCTGATAGACGGGGGCCCCGCCCCATTGCTGCTTGCGAGAACATTGGCCCGCCGAGGTTACGACCGAATCGATGTCGTTGTCTTTTCTCATGCGCACTTCGATCACGCAAACGGTCTGTTCGAAGTGATCGACCGTTTCGACGTTCGAGTGCTCCTGCACCCAGGAATAGAAGACCCGCTGCTTCGCCGCGCGGGAACCTTGGAAGTCTCATCCGATGGCGACACCATGTCTGTCGGAGATATCCGTCTGCAAACTTTGGGTCCGACCGCATCTTTGCGAGAGGCGGCTGAGGCTGGACTCGGCCTGGATGATCAGAGCGAGGGCACGACGCTGAACGACGCATCCGTTGTATTGCGAGTTTCATACGGGAAGGCCTGCGCTCTTTTCACCGGTGATATCGAGGAAGCCGGGCAGCAGGAGTTAGTCGACAAACACAGAAGTCAAATCGATTGCACCATCTTGAAGGCGCCGCATCACGGGTCGGCGCGTCTTGTCGGAGAGTTCGTCGATGCGGTGGATCCTGAATGGGTGTCGGTTTCGGTTGGCCCCAACGACTACGGGCACCCGACGAAAACGGCGCTTGAGCTTTTCGAGCGTGCGGGGGCCCGGCTTCTTCGAACAGACCGCTTGGGCGACATCGTTCTGGTTATTGACGGGCGCGGTGTCGTCAGACCGTAAGATGATGAAGTGACCTCTCGGCTGTCAGCGCATCTGATCATCGGTGACGATGCCTTTTTGGTGGGCCAAGAAGTCGATCGGCTGCTCGAAGGTATTGGAGAGTTGTCGGTATCGGAGTTCGAATCCGTGGCGGACCCGACGCTGATTCTGCAGAGCTTGTCGACACCTCCCATGTTCGACGACTGCCGAATCGTTTTGATAAGACGTGCCGAAGATCTGCCGGCCGAGGCGGCCAGGCAACTGATCTCCTATCTAGATGATCCAGCGCCCGACGCCAGTTTGATCATGGTTTCCTCAAAGCCGCTCGCCAAGATTGCCGCTGCCGTCAAGAAGGTCGGTCGGGTGACTGAGGTGACCAAAGGCAAGAGAACCGACCTTTTCAATTGGTTAAACGCTGCAGCGAAAGAGCGTGGCCTCAAGTTTGAAGGCGAGGCGTCCAGCGCTCTGATGGAGGCCGTGGGCGAGGACCGTGTGGCTCTTTCGGGGGCCCTCGACGAACTTGCCATCGCAGGCGGGAAGGGAGCGCGCGTAGGCCCAGACGAAGTTAGCCGTCAATTCCGGGCGAAGTCCGACGTGAGACTTTTCGGATTCATCGATGCAGTGGCAAATCGGCAGAAGGGCCCGGCTCTCAATTTGCTGCACCAGCTTCTGGGGCAAGGGGAGGCTGCTCAGATGCTGTTTTGGAATCTCGCTCGGCACTTTCGAATGCTTCTTGTGTCTGGGGGAAAGCGGCCCCAGGAGGCCGCGCAAATTCTGGGGATTCAGCCGTGGAGGGCGGAAAAACTAGTGCGGCAAGCGCGGGGCTTTAGGCCCGCCGATCTGGTAGCGGCCTACAAGGCGCTGGCCGAAGCGGATCGAAAAATGAAAACAAGTGCCGAGCCGGATGAGTTAGCGCTCGAACGCGCGGTTGTCGCAATAGCCGAGAGATAACTCCCGGTTGGAGCTTCAGGCCTATCGAGCGGCGTTCAGACGTTTCGCTAGGGCGGACTTGCGATTGGCGGCGTTGTTGGGGTGGGTCACTCCCTTGGATGCAGCGCGGTCCAGTTGCCCTGAAGCTTTGCCGAGCGCGGTCTCTGCTGCCCCTATGTCGCCCGAGTCGACAGCCTTTTGGAAGTTCTTGATAGCGGTCTTCACTTCCGTTTTGTCGTCCTTATTGCGAACGCGCCGCTTCTCATTCGTGAGAATGCGCTTCTTCTGAGATTTGATGTTTGCCATGTGAACGCCGAGTGTAGCACTCGATCCCCGAGTCCACCCCCAGCGGCCTGTTACTCTGCCCCAGATGGAGCCCGAAGTTGTTGATCGCTCGCTGGTGCGTGCCTTCAGCCTCATAGCGCACGTAGACCACGGCAAGTCCACGCTTGCTGATCGCATCCTGCAGCTTTGCAGTGCGGTGCCCGATCGCGACATGCGCGAGCAGTACCTCGACAAGATGGACCTTGAACGAGAACGTGGGATCACCATCAAAGCGCAGGCCATCCGGCTGAAATATCCATCGCAGGACGGCAACCTCTACTACTTCAACCTGATCGACACCCCCGGCCATGTGGACTTTTCCTACGAAGTCTCCCGATCGCTTGCCGCTTGCGACGGAGTGATCCTGTTGGTCGATTGCGCCCAGGGTGTCGAGGCTCAGACGCTCGCCAATCTTTATCTTGCGCTCGAGGCCGGACTTGAGATCATCCCCGTGTTGAACAAGATCGATCTTCCGGCAGCCGAGGCGGATCGAGTCGGAGCTGAGATGTCGACCTTGATCGGGGTTCCCGCATCCTCGATCCTGCGGATCTCGGGCAAAACCGGCGACGGGGTACCCGAGCTCCTGGAAGAAATAGTAAGGCGGATTCCCTCCCCGAAGGGGGATGTCAATGCCCTTACTCGAGCGCTCATCTTCGACTCCACGTACGACAACTACCGCGGCGTCGTCGCGTTTGTCCGGGTAGTCGAAGGAGAACTCAGGACCGGGCAGAAGATAAGGATGATGGCCACGCGCGCGATCACCTCTGTCGAGGAAATTGGAGTGTTTGCACCGGACATGACCCCAGTCGACCGACTCGTCGCCGGCGATGTTGGCTATGTGATTCCCGGCGTCAAAAATGTGCGAGAGGCGACCGTGGGCGACACGATCACCGATTTCAACCGCCCGGCGACCCAAGCCCTGCCCGGCTACCGCGAACCCAAGCCGATGGTTTGGGCCGGACTCTTCCCCACCGACGGCGACCAGTACCCGGATCTGCGTGATGCGCTGGAGAAGCTCAAGTTGAACGACGCCGCCTTTATCTATGAGCCGGAGACGTCACAAGCTTTGGGGTTCGGATTTCGGTGCGGGTTTCTGGGGCTGCTGCACATGGAGATCGTGCGAGAGCGTCTTGAGCGAGAGTTCGACCTCGACCTACTCGTGACCATGCCGAGCGTCGCGTACGAAGTCCTAACCGACTCGGGGGAGGTTATGTCGATCCACAATCCTGCCGAGATGCCCGATGCAGGCTCTATTTCCGAGATACGCGAACCGTTCTCGGCGCTAATGATCATTGCCCCCAGAGAGTTCGTCGGAACACTGATGGAGTTATGCCAGGAGCGCCGGGGGGAATTGAAGGAGATGCACTACTTGTCAGAGCAACGCGTGGAGATGAGGTACCACGTTCCCCTTGCCGAGATCATCGTCGACTTCTTCGATCAATTGAAGAGTCGCACTCGCGGCTACGGGTCGCTGGACTACGAGCCCATCGGGTACGTTGGAGGCGATCTAGTAAAGGTCGACATCCTTCTGCATGGCAATCCAGTCGATGCCTTCAGTGCGATCATTCACAAGGACAAGTCGGCGAACTATGGGCGTCGAATGACCGAAAGGCTGATCGAGTTGATTCCACGGCAGCAATTCGATGTCGCTGTACAGGCCGCCATAGGCGCGCGCATCGTCGCTCGTGAAACCATCAAGGCCCGTCGCAAAGATGTCCTCGCCAAGTGCTACGGAGGCGACGTCACTCGCAAGCGCAAACTCCTTGAGAAGCAGAAGAAGGGCAAGGCTCGCATGAAGCAAGTTGGTTCGGTCGAGGTCCCTCAAGAGGCATTTATGGCGGCACTTCGATGGGAGGACAAGAAGTGATGCCCACGAACCCCCTGAAATCAAGAGGCGTTTATGTCCACATCCCGTTTTGCATCGTACGTTGCGCCTATTGCGATTTCAACGCCTACGCGGATGCGGGTCACCTAAAGGACGTCTACGTCGCCGCGCTCAGGAAGGAGATAGCAGCGCGAGCGGACGGCGGCAAAGTCGCGACTGTGTTTTTCGGCGGTGGGACCCCGACCGAGTTGGATCCCGGACAATTGCGCGACTTGGTCATGCTCATCAAGGACTCATTTGACTTGGAACCCGATGCCGAAATCACGACGGAAGCGAATCCCGAGTCGGTGGACTCACGGGTGTTCGAGCAACTTCTTGAGGCAGGCTTCAACCGCGTCAGCCTCGGTGTCCAGTCGACGGCTCCACATGTCCTGAAAAGCCTGGGCCGGGTGCATTCCGCCCAAAAGGCAATGGCGGCTCTTCGGGACGCCCGAGCCGCTGGATTCGCCCACGTGAATGCCGACCTGATTTTCGGCACTCCCGGCGAGTCAGGTGAAGACTGGCGGCAAAGTCTCGAGGACGTGATCTCGACAGGAGTCGATCATGTGTCCGCTTACGCATTGACGATTGAACAGGGCACGCCGCTGGCAACCTGGATAGATCGCGGCGAGGCTAGGGCTCCGGATGAAGACGACCAGGCCGACAAGTACGAGATCGCTCGTGCCACGCTGAGCGAAGCTGGTTTTGAACGGTACGAAGTATCCAACTGGTCCCGCGGGGGAGCGCGTTGCCAACACAACATGATCTATTGGTCGGGCGGAGACTACTTTGGTTTCGGGGCTGGCGCACACTCGCATTTCGCCGGGCGGCGTTCGTGGAACGTTCGATCCTTGCAGGCTTACATCGACCGCGTCCCGCACGCCGAAGACTCCTTTGAGTTGCTGGATCAACGGGCGCGAACAGAGGAGGCGGCCGTTCTGGGTCTCAGGTTGGCCGAGGGTCTGGATAGAACTGACTTCCTTGAGCGTTGGGGAGTGGATCCGATCGAACGGTGGAAGTTGGAGTTTTCGGATCCTTCGATAGCGCAACTGGTCGAGATGGTCGGTGGCGGGGTCCGCATCCGAGACGACGCTTTCTTCCTGTCGGGGCGAGTGGCCGCGGCCCTAGTGTCCTCGCACTAAGTAGGGCTTTTAGGTCAAGTATTAGCAGTCAAAAGGCCTGAGTGCTAACCTGCTTTTATGACTCTCGAACCGAAAAGACCCGGCTTGGACCGTCGGCGGGCGGCTATTTTGCGTGCAGTGATCCGCGAGTACGTCCTCTCCGGTCAGCCTATCGGCTCGCAGACTCTGGCCGAGCGCTATCGCATTAAAGCGTCGTCGGCGACGATCCGAAACGACATGTCGTTGCTCGAAGAGCTGGGTTATCTGACCCAGCCGCATGCGTCAGCCGGCCGGATCCCCACCGACCTTGGATATCGATGGTTCGTTGACAACTGGCCGGGGCCAGCATGGCCGAACCTGCCCAAGCGCTCCCAAGATGCTATCGATGAGGTTTTTCAGAACGACTTTCGAGGGATCGAGGAAGCGCTCGATTCAACTTCTCATATTCTTTCCGAGCTCACGACTTCAACAGCTGTGGCGCTTGCGCCAGCGCCGCGGCGTAACACCCTCAAGCGACTCGAACTCGTTCGACGTGACGCACGGCGCGCGACCTTGTTGTTGATCGCACATTCGGGCGAGGTTGAGCAAGGTGTTGTTGAGTTCCCAAAGGACACGACTGAGGCGGATCTCGCCCGTATCGAGCAGTCCCTTAACGCGGAACTCGCCGGACTCGCCTTCGAGGACTTGTGTGCAAAGATCGAGAAGCCGAAGGCAACTCAAGAATCACGCGCCGCTGTGTCGGCCGCTATCAAGAACCTGGTGACGCACCAAGCCGGAGAGAGAGTCTTTCGTGGTGGTACCGCCAACATCCTTTCAGTCGACAAGTTTGCCGATATGTCGACGGCCCACGAGATCATCGAAGCTCTAGAGCACCCAGAAATCGTTTCGCACCTCATGGACACGGCGAGAAGTTCCGGCACCGTTCTTGTCTTTATAGGGCGGGAAGTGCCGGTGGAGCAGATGAAAACCTGCACGGTTGTGTTTGCACCCTACGGCGCCGGAGGCGACAGGACCGGAAGTGTCGGCGTGGTTGGACCTACCCGCATGGATTATCCGCACACGATCGCCGCCGTCGAGGCGGTGGCGCGTTCGCTAACGCGCCTTCTGGAACCGATCGACTGAATGTCAGTCGACTATTACGCGACGCTCGGCGTGGGCCGCGACGCTACAGAAGATGAGATCAAGAAGGCTTACCGACGGCTGGCCCGTGAACATCACCCCGACAACAACGCAGGCGACAAAGCTTCCGAGGAGAAGTTCAAGGAGGTGGCAGAGGCTTTCGCGGTTCTAAGTGATGGGGAAAAGCGCAGCAATTACGACAGATTCGGCAGTACGGGGCCGTCGATTTCCTTCGATCCGTTCGACGTGTTCAGATCCTTCTTCGGAGCCGATCCGTTCGATACCTTCTCGGGACGACGAGGGCCAGCGCGCGGCAGCGATCTTGCCGTCGATGTGGAGCTGACTCTTGCTGAGGTCCTAACGGGCGTCAAAAGATCCGTGACGTATCGCAGTCTTGCGCAATGTGCGGCTTGCGACGGGTCGGGCGCGGCGCCAGGGACTGCGGCGACCAAGTGTTCGCGCTGCGAAGGAGCGGGCGCGGTCCGCAGCGTACAGCGCAGCATCATCGGCAATGTGATGACCTCCTTTACATGTCCGGAATGCCAGGGCGCGGGCGAGCACCTGGAATCGCCCTGCCCGCAATGTCGGGGGGATGGTCGAACGGACTCGCGCCAGTCCGTCGAAGTGGAGATTCCCTCTGGAGTTGAAGATGGAATGCAACTTCGGGTAACCGGGCGCGGGGAGGCCGGCCCCCGAGGGGCCAGCGCGGGCGATCTCTACGCACGGATCCGCGTTAGTCCTCACGAAGGTATCGAGCGACACGGCCGCGATTTGGTGATGACCGTTCCTATTGCGTTCACTCAGGCCGCCCTGGGTGCGGACTTGCAGATTGCCGCCTTTGATGGGCCGGCTGAACTAAGCGTTCACCCGGCCACTCAACCCGGCGAAGTGCTGAGGCTGAGGGGACGGGGCTTGCCGCATGTGGGCCGTTTCTCGCGGGGCGATCTCTTGGTCCGCCTCAATGTTGAAGTTCCTGAAGATTTGACTGGGGAGCAAGAAGAGATGCTTCGTGGATTCGCCGCTGCGCGCGGCGAGGAGGTTGCGGAGTCTCACGGATTCATGGACCGGCTGAAGAGCCGGTTCAGAGCTTGAGTCGTTCCAGAGAGCACGCACCCCAATACTTCGTCGACCCGCCCAAGGGCGACGAACTGCTCATCTCCGGCGACGACGCGCGCCATCTGACACTGGTGCGGCGCGCGGCTCCCGGCGACATGATCCGTGCGGGCGACGGGGCCGGGCACGTCTACCAGGGCCGCATCGATTCGATATCGGATATTGGTGTCTTGGTCAAGATCGTTGAAGAATCCACTTTTCAGCGGCCATCGCCCCGAATAACGGTCATACATGGTCTGGCCAAAGGGGAGAAGGTGGACAGTGCCGTGCCCAAGCTAGTGGAGTTGGGAGTCGATGAGATCGTCATCTTCATGGCCGGCCGAAGTGTGCCGCGCTGGGACGAACGCAAGGCAAGTGCTGCTCTGCAGAGATGGCGGAAGATTGCCCTAGAAGCTGCCAAGCAGTCGCATCGAGCGTATCTGCCAGAGGTGCGAGGGCCCTTGAATCTGACCGAGGCAGTGGTCGCCTGCAAGGGGCACGCTCTCGTGGCAGTAGTAGGTGCGAGTGCTTCACTGTCCCAAGGGTTGGCGACAGGGTCGGAAGACCTGGTTTTGGTAGTGGGGCCGGAAGGGGGTTTGGGCCCCGATGAGGTCGCTGCATTTGAAGCTGGTGGCGCGACGCCCGTAAGCCTGGGGAGCCAGATTCTTCGCACGGAGACCGCAGTTGTCGCTATAGCCTCCGCGGCGCTGTTCGCCACCGGCCGGTTGGGCTAAAAAAGAATGCCGACTTCCCTTCCCAACGGCCTAAGGTTGTGTAGAATGGCCACTCAGGGTGGTTTCCGGGCGCAAACGTGCCTGGGCCATCTCCCAGTTTTTTCCCGAAGACCCTATGAGTAGGAAGGAAACGTCCAAAGTGAGTTATGCCACCCTAGTAGGCGAGAAGCTGCGCAATATACGCCTCCAAAAGGGCCTGTCGCTGCATCAGGTCGAATCCGCTTCGGAATCTGAGTTCAAAGCATCGGTACTCGGTGCCTACGAGCGTGGCGAGCGCAGCATTTCCGTGCCTCGCCTTCAAAGGCTCGCACGCTTCTACCATGTGCCGGTCGACCAATTGCTTCCCAGAGACCCGGACGAGGCCGAGCCCGCCTCCGGGGCGGGGGCGTCCCCGGACAAGATCCGCATTGACTTGCAACGGCTCGATCTGGTGGCTGGGCCCGAGAAAGGTGTGATTCACCGCTATCTGAACCTTGTGCAGATGCAGCGGGGCGATTTCAACGGCAAAGTGCTTACCATCCGCGGCGACGACCTAAAGGCGATCGCGAGTGTGCTTGACCTTTCCGTCGAGATGCTCACGGCCAAGATCGACCAAATGGGAGTTAGGGCAACGGCTTAAACTAAGTTCCTTGATGGCCGAGATAAATGAAGTCAAAGTTCTGGTGCCCTCCGACCACGAGATGGTGGGTCTAGTTGGAGTTCGGGACGAACTCCTCAAACTGGTCGAGCGTGGATTTGATTCGTCCATCATTGTGCGCGGCAACGAGATCACCATCACGGGCACGTCCGACGAGTCCAAGCGTGTCGCTCGTCTGTTCGATGAGTTGATCGAGTTGTTGGGGCGCGGCCACGTCCTAACGGCGGACTCGGTTGGTCGGTCAATAGACATGGTGAAGAGCGGGAATGACAGGCCCTCGCAAGTGCTGACCGATACGCTCCTCGCGACCCGCACGCGTATCATTCGTGCCAAGACCGTCGGACAGAAGCGCTACGTCGACGGGATCCGTAAGAACACGATCGTTTTTGCGATTGGCCCTGCGGGCACGGGCAAGACGTATCTTGCGGTGGCGGCCGCCATCCACGCGCTTCAAAACAAAGAAGTCCAACGGATCATTCTGACGCGCCCAGCAATCGAAGCGGGAGAACGCTTGGGGTTCTTGCCCGGTGATATCGCCGCCAAGGTCGATCCATACTTGAAACCGCTCTACGACGCGCTGTACGAAATGCTGGAACCCGAGGCCTACGAACGCGCGATGGAGCGAGGCACTATCGAAGTAGCACCGCTCGCTTTCATGAGGGGCCGGAGTCTTAATGATTCCTTCATCATCCTCGACGAAGCGCAAAACACAACGGCCGAGCAAATGAAGATGTTTCTGACCCGACTCGGCCTTGGGTCGCGGGCCGTAATCACCGGTGACGTGACCCAGATTGACCTTCCGAAGGGACAGGTCTCGGGCCTCATGCTGGTCCAGGAAATCCTAAAGGGGATCGAGGGAGTGGCCTTCTGCCATCTTGACTCCAAAGACGTCGTTCGCCACAAGATCGTCCAACAAATAGTAGAGGCGTACAGACTTTTCGGAGAGTCGACCCGTTGATTTCGAGGGGTTCGCAAATCGACGATTCGCATATCCAAATAAGTGTTCTCAACGAGCAGGACGTGAGGGTCGATTCGCGTCGAATCGCTGATGTTGCGCGGCGTACTGCTATCGCTCAACGGGTGGAGGGCGAGATTTCAATCACGCTGGTCGACCGCAAGCGCATAGCTCGTCTCAATAAGGTTTGGATGGGAGAAGACGGCCCCACCGACGTCCTCTCGTTTCCAGTCGATGGATTCGTCGCCCGAGTCAGCGACGGGGACGTTGAGCGCCCCCCTGTAGTGATAGGGGAAGTCGTGTTGTGCCCCGAGATTGCGCGTAATAGCGAACCCGAGGGCCTGGATGATGAACTCGATCTCTTGGTTGCCCACGGCGTCCTTCATCTCTTGGGTTTTGATCACGAGAGCGAGCAGAGTGCTCGACAGATGAGAAAATATGAGTTCGAAATAACGGGAAGATCGGGCGCGAGCGCAACTTGACGCAAATGCTCCTGGCCGTCCTCGCGATTGCCCTTTCCTTCATCTCCTCCACCTGGGTGAACGCGATAAGCCGCCTGTCAAAGGGCCGAGCGCGTGACTTGGAAAGGACCCACCCCAAACAGGGACGCCTGCTGGTCAAGATCGCCGAAGACCCGCCCCCGTTTCTGACCAGCGCTGTACTCGTAATGCTACTTTCGCAAGTTTCGGCCGCGGTTCTCGTAACCGGTCTTATCGTCCGCTCTACAGTGCCGGCTGCCGAACTCATCTCGATTCTCGTTGTGAGTTTTGTCTTGTTCCAGTTGGGAGAGATCGCCCCTCGAACATGGGTCCTTGAGCGTCTAGATCGTGTTCTGATCTTCTCAGCGGTGCCCGTTTATGTGATTGGGCAGGCTCTGCGCCCCCTTGCACTTGTTCTCCTCCAGGTAAGCCGTTTGTTCTTGTTGATCCTGCCGGGCCGCGGGCTTCCGAGAGGGCCGCTTTCCTCTGAAGAGGAGATCAAATCCATGCTTGACTTCGCACAATCGGAGGATGTTATCGAGGCTGAAGAGCGCGAGATGATCCACTCGATCTTTGAATTCACCGATACAGTTGTGCGCGAAGTGATGGTCCCTCGGCCGGACATGGTGTGCGTCGATGGCGCGGCCACCATGGAAGATGTGTTGGATCTGGCGATGAAAAAGGGTTACTCGAGGATTCCCGTCACGTCCGGCAACATCGACAACGTCGTTGGGATCGCATATGCGAAGGACGTCATCAAAAGGATTCATGGTGGATCACGGGCGCGGATACGGGTAGCTTCCGACATTGCCCGAGAAGCAGTCTTCGTACCTGAGACGAAGAAGGTAGCTGAACTCCTACGCGATATGCAGCACAACAAAGCCCATATGGTGATCGTCGTTGACGAGTACGGAGGAACGGCGGGCCTTGCGACCCTCGAAGATTTGCTCGAGGAGATCGTTGGAGAAATCTCGGACGAGTACGATCGCGAGGAGCCTAGCGTTGTGGAAAACGCCGACGGCACCCTTCGGGTTAGCGCGCGACTTGGGATCGATGCGCTCAACGAGCTGCTCGGCATGCGGTTTCCTAACGAAGAGTGGGATTCCGTGGGTGGGCTCGTTGGCGGAACGCTTGGACGGGTCGCCGAGGTGGGCGACATCGTGAAACATCAGGGGGTCGAGTTTGAAGTGGAGCGCGTCAAGGGCCGACGGATCGACAAGGTGATCGTCAGACAGAATCCGGCCTGAGGGTATCCGATGTCTCTGGTGCCTTCGGTCTGATCTCGGTCTCCGACCTTCTTTGGACGAGAGGTTTACCCCAGGCGACTACTGCCATCGCAGAGGGCCGTATCAAGGATCGATCTTTACTCGGTCCGGCATGGCCTTTCCCCCTCAACGTTTGATCCTGTCCGCTTCGCCGACCTCATTCTGGTTGGAAATGTCAACTCCGCAGCACGAGACGCCCGATTTCGATCAGCAGCAAGGTGGAGAAACCGAGGGCAGCTATGAACAGCTTATGTTCTTGATGAGCGTAGGCTCGACCAGGAGCGGCTGCGGTCGAATAGATTGCGGCAGCCGATGCCATTGTGGCGAAGGTGGCGAGGCCGAGAGTATAGGCAGGCACGGAGTCAAGGATGAGAGATCCCAGCATGGATGCCGTAGAGCAGAAAAATACAATCGCAGACAAGATTTGGATTCTGCGCCCTTTCGGCGCTTTCGCCGGTAGCATCAGACACAACTATCGCAGATCGGACAACTTCCACAGCCGCATCCATAATATCCGGGTTCGCACGGACCTACATCGCGATGGTTATAGCAGCCACAGTATTGACCCGTCTCGATGTCGTAGCAATCCTCCCACGATATGTATCGGCAGTCGCAACCGCCCTTGTTGCAGCCGATTTTTTGGGTGACGCAGCTCCTCCGCAATTCGGTGCATTCGCATTCAGCCTGGCAATCCTCGTAGTTGTCTTCGCATAGGCCGTGACAAACAAGGAGTCCGCCACCACAAACAGCGGCCGCGCAAAATAGACCGCCTGGAAAGCCAGCATAAACACATTGCCCGCAGAACCAGCCGACCGAGGCCGCACAACCGCCGCACTCCCCGGCTTCCCCAGCGCATTCATAACAAGGTGCCACGTTGAGGGCGCTCTGCCGCGACACCCTGCCTGAGTTTGTTACACTGATCCACTCCTCTCTGATGAGCGCACCCGCCGACGGTTCACTGACCGGCGAGAAATCGGGAGAGTAGAAGACGCGCAGATTAGATCCCCAATCAAGATAAAGTATTCGCCCGCTCACGTCATGGTCCTCGAACTGTTCCACGCCATTGATACTCGACAGCATTCGGATGCTGCTGTCGAGTTCGTAAGCGGCAAGGCCACGTGGATCGGTCCGAATGCTTGAGGCCACTTCGGGGATCAAGTCGGCAAGCCGAGCCATGGCTCGCGAACGTCGACCTTCTGACAAGAGGGACTGTACCGGAATCGGTTTGAATGAGTGTCGGAGACGTTGGAACGGCGGGGGGCTGGTCAGGACGGACGCCGAACTATCGGGGGACGAATCAAAGTTGCTCAGCGCGGCTGCCCGACTCAGCGGTGAGCCGACCACGCCGACGAACGTGCCGACAGCTGTGGTCGCCACCCCCCTAAGGAAGGTTCTCCTCGTGGGGTGAGCTGGTGCGCTCTCTGCGGCTGGTAAGTCCGCGACCATGGATCCCAACGCCGCAGGACTGCGTCGTAGATACAGACTCGCGACGGCGACAAGCAGCAACAAAGACGCAAGTCCAGCCGCTGACCACCGCATCGGGGAAACGCGGACATCCGTAAGGGCGACCGCGGCGAGAAGGCCAACGGAAGTGAAGGCGAGGATAACGGATCTGACAAGATCCAAACGCGTAGCAACCTTTCTGCTCGCCGCACAACCGCAAGGCGTCTTTGCCCGAACCGCCAAACCCACGAGCGGCACGAAGGCCACGCTCAATGCTGACGTTGCTAGAATTCCCACGCCATTGAGATTGGGACCTCCGACCCCGACCATGAGTAGCGCAGCAGCTATTTCAAGAAAACCTAGGGCACGCGCACTGTAACTGTAGCCGAAGCTAGGGTGCAGCCTTTTGAGCGGATCGGGCAGGTTCTCGGCGAGACGCCGCATCGCTTCCGCAGTGACCGTTGGCCGCAGAACTTTGATCGCACCAGCGGAACCGAAGATCCCTGCGACAAGCAAGACCGTCGTATCTAAGAGCAGCATCCCCGCCTCCCATCATTCGATTTGGACTACATATCTTGCGGTCGGCGCTCCTGGCGCACCTCGGTCACTAAGGCTGGGTAGGGTAGCAGGCAGTCCCCCAAATCCCGATGGTGTACCCGGTCGCGGTGTTCGTGTTCCAGAAGTCGTAGCAGGTAGTAGAGGAAGGCCGGTAGGGCGAGCATTGGGTCCAGGTGGCATCGTAGCCATCTACCCCGTAGCCAGCGCTCTCGCACATCTCCACGGCAGAGACTCTCTCGGGCACCAAAAGAGCGCTAGCGTTGATAAGGGCAACGAGGAGGAAGCGGATAAAGAGTTTCATGCCCCTTTAGATGCACGAAAGGGCCGAGAATCACGAAAAAAGTTGCAGAATTTGTCTAAGGAAGGCTCGGGCAGGCCTTTCCTTCGCATCGAGGCAATGGGATCGACCCTGGATCACGGACCATAGCAATCAGCTGATCCTCAGGACTAGGTTCAGGGGATTCACGTTCTTTGCCGGGTCCTATCCCAGCATGGTTCCCAGGAATCTGGACATTCAGCGTCGGCGATGGCGATAAAGTCGCCTGACGGATCGATTCGGGCGAACGGTTTCGGACACTGCCTGCCAGGGCAGTCGCGCGAGCTTCGATTTGCTTGTCAGACAAAAGTTCGACGGTGACATCGGGGAGGAATTCGGCCCCAGGAAGAGCCGGCGAACTGATAGGTGCGGCGACCATGGCGGCCAACACGACTGCCTGGAGCAAGCCCGCCCCGCCAACTTCGGCATGTCGGCGGAGGACGTTGAGACAATCGCGAAGACGCGCCCGGGTTCTCATGATCAGCATCGGGACAAGAGCCGGGAGCAATCCCTTCTTGAATGCCTCCCTTCTCAGGTTGCATCGAGCGCGATGTAGCAATGCGCTGCAATTGTGGGACGTCATTCCCAGAATTCTGGCAATCTCGGGAACGCTCAAACTTTCGGAGTCCAGCAGAAGCGCTTTACGCTGGCGAGGTTTCAAACTGACTAGCGATTCCTGAATGATGCGGCGTCCCTCGTGAGCATCGAGGTCGTCGCTTAGATCGGAGGCGCCGCCCGCCTCCGGGAGGGCCTCCTGGGCAACCTCCCGACCCACCTTTCGGTGCTCTTGGCGAATCCTGTTGTCAACCATTCGGCCGAGATAGGCCCCCAGGTTATCGATCCCCGTTGGGTCAACCTTCTCAAGAAAGTCAGTCAGGGCTTCGTGGACGGCGTCCTCGGCCGCGGCGGGATCGCGGACCTGCCGAAGTGCGCGCTTGAGCAACCCGTCGCGATGACGCCGGTAAAGGTCTGCCAACAGGATTGCTTGAGCGATAACCCACCCCTTAGACCCATTGTCCGATGTGCCCGTAATTCGGAGAATAGGAATTATAGAGGAGGGACCTCCCCAAGGGTGCAGCTCTTGGCGAATGTAAGGGGGGGCCCCACGGCCCTGTTAAGGACAGACGAGCCCACCGTCGCGGACAGCTATTCGCCGCCTGACCTGAAGGTCGACGAGGCAGGTCTCGCCGATCGCTGACAGAATTCAACGGCGCTGGCTCCTCGTTACAGCATGGGAGCTTTGGAGAAGTGGGTCAGAACTGTCGGCGTCGCTGCCCTGGGGGCGGTAACAACCCGCGGTCCTCTGGATGCTCCCGCGGGTAGGATGAATCCAGTTTAGGAAGGAGAGGTGAACGTGCCGCAGGGTTCGGTTAAGGAATATGACGTAGACCGCAAGACTGGGACTATTGTGAGCGATGACGGTTTGACCCAGTGGCAGATCGATCCGATCGCCATGGAAACCGGCATGTTCAGGTTTTTCCGGACCGGACAGCGGGTCACTTTTGATCTGATCGACGAAGATGGTGTTACGCGAGCCCGCAATCTGAGAATCGGCGTCGCCTAGGGCCCTCATGGAGGCTACCGCCGAGGAGTTGGCCGGCAGGTTAAATCTCCTTCTTACTGAGGCTAATTTCGCAGAGGCACTTGCCCTGCTGGATTCTGTCCGCCCCGCCGACGCGGCGGATCTTCTGGAGCACTTGGACGACGACGCCCTTGCTCTCATCGTCCAGAAATGGGATCCGCAAGGCGCGGCCAAGGCGCTTGGAGAGCTTGAGCCGGATCGGCGCGCGGCCCTCGCGGAGCGCATCCCATCCGAGAGGCTTGCCGACATTCTCGATGCCATGCCTTCCGACGAGGCGGCCGATTTTCTCGAGGAGGTCGACCCCGAACGTCGCGCCGGCCTCATCGGGCGAATGGAGCGCGAGGAGGCATCGGATGTTGCGGAATTGCTGGACTATCCGGAAGACTCGGCGGGCCGGCGGATGTCGCAGGACTTTGTCGGAGTATCCGAGGAGGCCACTGCCGACGAGGTCATCGAGATATTGCGGGCCGTTCCCGAAGACGTGGAGCTGATCTACTATGTTTACGTTCTTGGCGGAAGCGAGCAGCTGAAGGGAGTCGTATCGCTTCGAAAACTCATCGCCTCCCAGCCGCAGACGACCATGACTTCGCTGATGGAGGCAGACATCGTGCGCGTCCTACCCAGCGACGACGTGGAGTCGGTCGTCGATCTGACTCAGCGATACAACCTGCTCGCGGTGCCGGTGACGGATGAGCTTGGACGCATGTTGGGCATCGTCACGGTTGACGACGTGATGGAGGCGATTCAAGAGGGGTCCGAACAAGACGTTTTGAGATTCGCAGGCTCCTTCGAAGAGAAAAATCCGGGAAGCAAGCAAACTTGGCCCGCAGTGAGGCGGAGGCTGCCGTGGCTTGCTGCGGCGACGATCATCGAGCTGGCGCTTGCTTACGTGCTTCTGCGCCCACTTCCCAGAGATCTGCTAATCGTAACGATCGTCTATATCCCTTTGCTTGTTTTTATCGGCGGAAATACGGCCGTCCAGGCGGCTGCGCGCGTACTGGTTGGCCTGCAGAGCGAGCGAACGGAGACATGGAGTCCGTGGGTCCAAGCCCGACGCGAGATGCAGGCTGGGCTCGTGCTCGCCGTGCTAGCCGCTATCTTGACGTTTCCACTTCTGGTCGCCTTTGGGCGTGGTCTGGAGTTTGCTGCGGTCGTGTCTCCCGCTGTGGGGTTGACGGTTGCGGCCGGGGCGGCACTTGGTGCCTCGCTGCCTATCGTGCTCAAAGGCATGCGACTAGATCCCGGAATCGCCAGCGGCCCGCTTCTGGGATCCGCGATGGACATAGTCAGCTTGTTCATCTACATAGGCCTGGCTCGAACCTTCACGAAGTTCATCCTCTAAGGCTGTACGTCAATAATCCGACCACAGAACCCTGCTCCGACCTATATTCGTTTCATGCTCTACAAAGACGAAGCTGTGGTTCTTCGGACGATGCGGCTCGGCGAGGCCGACAAGATCGTCACGTTCCTAGGCCGTGAGCAGGGCAAGATCCGGGCCGTCGCCAAAGGTATCCGCAAGACCAAGAGCCGGTTCGGCGGACGCCTTGAGCCTTTTAGCCAAGTCTCACTCGTGGTTTGGAAGGGGCGGTCCGACTTGGACACAGTGACGCAGGTTTCGGTTATTGAGCCGTTTCGGATCGTGCGAGAAGATCTCGACCGTTTTGCGTTGGGCGAGATCATGCTCGAAGCCTGCGACCGCGTGGTCGTTGACAGAGCACCATCACCCAGAACGTTTCGTTTGCTCGTGGATGGACTGCATGGTCTCTCCAATAAGGCGTCGCCATTGGTTTTGGCCGGATTCCTGTTGCGACTGTCGGCGATCGCCGGGTTCGCTCCATCGCTTCAAAGATGTGCAGAATGTGGTGCTCCGGCGGCTTGGTTCTCTCCAGTACAAGGGGGCGCTGTGTGTTCGTCCTGCAGGACCATCGACTCCGAGGAAGTCGGAACTGGAGTGCTGGAGTTGATGAGCGACGTGTCCAAAGAAGGTGTTTGGATGAGTACCGATCCATCGGTGGAGCAGACTGCGGTCAGACTGTCCCGCTACTACACGGAGTTTCATTTGGAACGGCGCCTGAAGTCTGCGACCACGGCCGACGCCATGGCACGCTAGCGGGGGGCGCTGTCTGAAGAATTTACCATCCTGATTTATCCGATGAAAGCTAATCGGGAGTTCGGATGTCCACCGCCATGATCCGTCGTTTGCGGACGTTGGCCACCCTTATTGAGGTTTTGCCAACCAGGACTTCATCTCCCCGGCGTGCTAGGCGACCCAGACGTTCCAAAATGAATCCCGCAACGGTCTCATAGTCGCCTTCGGGCAATCGAAGGCCGGTAGCTTCCTCCAATTCGTCGGGCCTCATCGTGCCGGGGACCCGTAGACCCCCGTCCACCTTACGCACTTGGCTGTCGGGTCCGTCGGACTCATCCTGAATATCGCCGACCAATTCCTCGATGATGTCTTCGAGGGTAAGCATCCCGGAGGTAGAGCCGAACTCGTCCAGCACTATGGCGAAGTGCGTACGCTTGCGGCGCATTTGAAGAAGAACTTCATCCAGAGTCAGCGATTCGGGGACGAGCAGTGCATCTCTCATCACATCTAGAGCGCTCGCTTGTGGGTTGCGTCTCGACTCGCGCAACATGTCCTTTAGATGAACCACGCCGACGAATTCGTCGGGCCGTTCATGCCACACCGGGAAGCGTGAATAGCCGGTTTCTTCGGCCAGATCCAGAACGTCATCGATTCGTCCATCGGACTTGATCGAGCGGGCGACGACTCTTGGGACCATGGCTTCTACGGCCTTAAGGTCGGGGAAGTCCAAGGTGCGCGTGAGCATCCGCGATTGCCCCATGAGGATGGTGCCGCCCCGCCGAGACTCTTCGATGATGATGGCGATCTCTTCGGGAGTGTGAATAGAAGACAACTCGTGCTTGGGCATGACGCGGAGCACTTTGGTGAGGATCAAGTTTGCCGTTTCGTTGAAAATCCATATGAGAGGGCGAAACGCGTAAGTGAATGCCCGCATCGGGGCGGCCACCCAAAGCGCGGTGGCCTCAGGTAGGGCGATCGCCAGGTTCTTAGGAACGAGTTCGCCCAGAACAACATGCAGGAAAGTGATTAGCGTGAACGCCAACGCAACCGCCGCGCCGTGCGTTGCGATGAGGCCTGCAGGACGAGGCAAGAATGTGAACCACCTTTCGAAGATGGCTGCCAACACGGGCTCGCCGATGGCGCCAAGCCCCAAGCTCGAAAATGTGATTCCCAACTGGCAACCCGAGAGCATCAGGTTGAGGTCGGCAAGCGCCTTTTGAACCGTTGCAGCCCGGCGGCTTCCGCTGGCTGCTAATTCCTCGATGCGAGTGCGTCTGACCGCGATCAGGCCGAACTCGGCTGCCACAAAGAAGGCGTTGGCGGCCACGAACAGAACGACGGCTAAAAAACGGACCATCGGGGCCTAGTAAAGCGGAGCGTTGCGCATCTCTCGTAAGATTACAGTCTTATGTCAAATGCCCCGTCTTTAGAGACCATAGTGAACCTCGCCAAGCGCCGCGGGTTTGTTTACCCATCAGGCGAGATATATGGAGGTTTGAGGTCCGGATGGGACTACGGTCCTTTGGGAGTGGAATTAAAGGAGAACATCAAGCGGGCCTGGTGGCGCACCGTTGTGCAATTGCGGGACGACGTGGTGGGTCTTGACTCTTCGGTGATCCTTCCAACCAAGACCTGGGAGGCGTCAAGGCACCTGGAAGTGTTCAACGATGCGCTAGTCGAGTGCCTCAAGTGCAACCATCGGTTCAAAGCGGAAGATATCCGCGATAAATGCCCCGATTGCGGGCACGACAAGCTCACCGACCCTCGCAACTTCAACACCATGTTTCGCAGCAATGCCGGACCGGTTGCTGATGAGGGCTCCACGGTTTGGCTGCGCCCGGAAACAGCCCAGGGTATTTTTATCAACTTCGGGATGGTTCTGGCCTCGTCGCGAAAGAAAATTCCATTTGGGATTGCCCAATTGGGCAAGGTCTTTCGCAACGAAATAACACCTGGCAACTTCATATTTCGTACTCGTGAGTTTGAACAGATGGAAATGGAGTATTTCGTTAAACCGGGAACCGATCCTATTCACCATCAAACTTGGATCGACGCGCGCCTCAAGTGGTACCACGATCTCGGACTAAAACCGGAGAATCTTCGGTTAAGGGAGCACGAGGCGTCAGAGTTAGCGCACTACTCCAAGCGAACGGTAGATATTGAGTACAACTTTCCATGGGGTTGGGGGGAGCTCGAAGGCATCGCCAATCGCACCGACTATGACCTCACCCGACATCAAGAGGTTGCGGGGCAGGATCTCTCTTTCTTCGAGGCCGAAACAAACGAACGCTATGTTCCGTATGTGATCGAGCCTGCCGCTGGGGCAACTCGCGCGCTCCTTGCTTTTCTTGTGGACGCTTACACCGAAGACGAGGCCCCCACGGCCTCGGGGGCGAAAGAGAAGCGCACGGTTCTGCGTCTTCATCGTCAGTTGGCCCCCATCAAGGTGGCGGTCTTGCCGCTCTCACGCCACGACACTCTCGTTCCTCTGGCGAAGGAAGTAGCCGCCGCACTGCGGACACACTTTCGAATCGATTACGACGACGCTGGCGCGATCGGCCGTCGCTATCGCCGACAAGATGAAATCGGAACTCCTTTCGCAGTCACCGTAGATTTCGAGTCGCTCGACGATAAGGCGGTTACGGTTAGAGAGAGAGACTCGATGCAGCAAGAGCGCCTGCCAATTAGTGAACTGACCGCTTACTTGGGAGACAAATTCATGTGGGGTGATGAGGCTTGAAACGCTACGTTTTCGACTTTGAGCAAGGCAACAAGGAGAAAAAGGATCTTTTAGGTGGCAAAGGCGCCAATCTTGCTGAGATGACGAACCTTGGGCTGCCCGTGCCCCCCGGTTTCACGATCACAACTGCGGCCTGCCGCGAATTCATGCGTACTGGAAAACTTCCTTCAGGGCTAATGGATGAAGTTGGGTTGCACCTGAATCGGCTTGAAAAGAAGATGGGCCGCGGGTTGGGGGACCCCTCCAACCCGCTTCTGGTTTCCGTGCGATCTGGGGCCAAGTTCTCGATGCCGGGAATGATGGACACTGTCTTAAACCTGGGGCTTAACAACGCCAGCCGTAAGGGTCTCGTGAAGGTGTCTCGGAGCGAAAGATTCGCCAACGACGCCCATCGCCGTTTTATCCAAATGTTCGGCAAGATCGTGATGGGCGTTCCTGGCGACGCGTTCGAAGATGCGATGGAGCGAGCCAAAAAAGCCGCTAGGGTCAAGGCGGACACCGGGCTGAAGGCCGCCGACTTGGCGAAATTGATACGGACCTTTAAGCAAATCGTGCGCAAACACACAAATGCCGAAGTCCCTGAAGATCCCATCCTGCAACTCAAGATGGCCATCGAGGCGGTCTTTCAGTCGTGGAGCGGAGAACGTGCCCGTATCTATAGAAGGCAGAACAAGATCTCCGACGACCTTGGCACCGCCGTAAACGTCCAAGCGATCGTGTTTGGCAATATGGGCAACGACTCGGGAAGTGGAGTTGCCTTCACGCGTGATGCCTCCACTGGGCAGAAGGCTTATCTCGCCGAGTATCTGCCCAATGCGCAGGGCGAGGACGTTGTATCTGGGGCCCGCACGCCACTTCCTCTCGACGAACTCAAGTCGCGCGATCCAAAGTCATACGGCGAACTAACCAAGATCATGGCGGGCCTCGAGAAGCACTATCGCGACATGTGTGACATCGAGTTCACCGTCGAGAAGGGCAAACTGTGGATGCTTCAGACGCGCATCGGCAAGCGCACGGCCGCCGCCGCGGTGAAGATCGCCGTCGATCTGGAGCGCGAAGGAAAGATCACCAAGAAGGAGGCGGTCCTGCGAGTAGAGCCCGCATCGTTGGATCAACTGCTTCATCCCCAGTTCGACCCGTCTCACGAGATCAAGGTTCTTGCGAAGGGCCTAAACGCGTCTCCCGGCGCGGCGGTGGGTAAGGCGGTCTTCGATGCCCACACGGCGGAAGAATGGGCAGGGGCAGGCGAGAACGTCATCCTGGTCCGGCCGATGACCGAACCCGACGATGTCGGTGGGATGTACGCGGCGCAGGGAATCCTCACGTCCCGGGGCGGAAAAACCTCGCACGCCGCGGTCGTGGCGCGCGGTGCGGGGAAGCCATGTGTTTGCGGTGCTGAGTCGCTGAAGATCGATGTTGATAAGCGGCAGTTCTCCGTGGGCGGAAAAGTCGTAAAGCAGGGCGACGTCATCGCCATCAACGGGACGACCGGCGAGGTCGCTCTCGGCGAAGTTCCCCTCGTCGAGCCGAAACTGTCGAGCGATCTTCTAAAGATTCTGAAATGGGCCGACGGGTTCAGAAGGTTGAAGGTACGGGCTAACTCGGATACCCCCGAGGACTCCGTCAAAGCGCGTGACTTTGGGGCCGAGGGCATCGGGCTAGCCCGCACGGAGCACATGTTCTTGGGAGATCGTTTACCCATTGTTCAACGAATGATCCTCGCCGACACCCCTGCGGAGGAACAGTCGGCTCTGGACGAATTGCTTGACGTCCAGCGGGCCGACTTCGCGGGCATCTTTGAAGCGATGAGCGGATTGCCGGTCACGATTCGATTGCTCGACCCGCCGCTCCACGAGTTTCTTCCATCATCCAAAGAGCTGGAACTCGAGATTCAAGCGCTCGGATTCGAGTTTATCTCGGCCGACACCTTGGAGAAATCGCGTCTCAACAAGGAGATCGAATCTCTTAAAGATCTGTTGGGCAACGTAACCCGGCTCGAGGAAGCAAATCCGATGCTCGGCATGCGGGGAGTGCGTCTTGGCATCGTCAAGCCGGGACTTTACGCGATGCAAGTGCGAGCGATCATGGAAGCGGCCTGCGACGTACTAAAGGCTGGTCACAAACCTGTCATCGAAATCATGATTCCATTGGTTGCCGTGCGCGAGGAGTTTGAGGTGATGCGTGTGGAAGCAGAGGTGGTTATCTCATCGGTCCTGGCCGAGCGGGGTATGAAAGTGAACTACCTAATTGGGACGATGATCGAATTGCCCAGGGCTGCGCTGGTTGCCGCCGAGATCGCCGAGACTGCCGATTTCTTTTCGTTTGGCACAAATGACCTAACACAAACGACGTTCGGTTTCTCGCGCGATGACATCGAAGGAAAGTTCCTCCCCAAGTATTTGGAGCGGGGGCTGCTGAAGGTGAATCCATTTGAATCGATCGACATTGACGGCGTCGGAAGGCTGATCAAGATCGCGGTGAAGGAAGGGCGCAAGGCTCGGCCGGAGCTCAAGGTGGGAATTTGCGGAGAGCATGGAGGAGACCCCCCATCTGTTGAGTTCTGCCATCAGGCCGGGCTCGACTACGTGTCGTGCTCGCCATTTCGGGTGCCTGTGGCGCGCCTGGCGGCCGCGCAGGCAGCCCTGGCCGAAAAGGGAGTCAAGGGGTCGGATTCACGATGAGCCAACTGATCCCCATGGAGGTGCTACTCGGTAACCCCGAGAGATTCTCTCCTCAAATCTCATACGACGGAACATCGATCGCCTATATTGCTCCCGTCGACGACGTCATGAACATCTGGGTTGGCGACGTTGCAAAGCGCGACTTTAAACCGATCACCAAATCCACCGACCAGGGAATCACTAACTGCTTTTGGACGCGCGACGGTTCCCGCGTTCTCTACATCCAGGACAATCAAGGTGACGAGAACAACCACCTTTTCTCGCTCGATGTTGCGAGCGGTGAGGTCCGCGACCTTACTCCCTTCGGCAATGTGCGCGTTGAGTTGCTCGGGTCCGGTCTTAACAATTGTAGCGACGAGATCCTTGTCTCCATAAATAAAGACGATCCGAGGCTGCACGACGTTTACAAGATAAAGGTCTCCACGGGTGAAGTGAATCTAGTTGAAAAAAATCCCGGAAATGTCTCTAGTCCCGCTCCCACTCGATCTCCCTGGATCGCCGATCTCGACGGGAACATCCGCGCCTGCACGATGACCCTGCCGAACTCAGATGTCGACGTGATGTACCGGGACACGCCCGCCGGCCAGTGGCGCAAGATTCGCCACTGGGACCTTGAGGACTCCCGCAACAGTTTCGTGCATGGTTTCGACTCGGATGGCGCTCTTTACATTGTGGATTCCCACGAATCAAACGCCGGAAGGCTAATCCGAATGGACCCATCATCCGGCGCGATCGAGGTGCTTGCGGAGGATCCCCAATACGACGTAAGGACAGTGTTCGTGGATCCTCTTTCGCGAGCCCCTCTGGCGGCGGGCATATACAGATCCCGTTCCGAGTGGTTAATCATCGATCCGGAACTGAAGGACGATTTCGAGGCGATAGCGGCAATCCAGCGCGGAGACTTCGCAGTCGAAAGCCGCGACGGCTCGGACAACAAGTGGTTAGTGGCCTTCACGAATGATGTGTCACCGACAACCTATTACATTTACGACAGAGAAAAAGGTAAAGCTGACTTACTGTTCGAGACGCGTCCGCGTGTGAAGGATTATCAGTTGTCGCCCATGGAGCCAATCAGTTTCAAGTCGCGCGACGGACTGACGATTCATGGCTACCTCACTTTGCCCCGCGACGCTGAGCCAAAGAACTTACCCCTTGTGCTTAATCCTCACGGAGGGCCCTGGGGCCGGGACATGTGGGGGCTCGGCCCCGTGCCGCAATGGCTTGCCGACAGGGGATATGCGTGCCTGCAGATCAACTTTCGAGGTTCGACCGGTTACGGAAAGGACTTTCTCAATGCCGGAAACCGGGAGTGGGGTGCCAAGATGCACGACGATCTCGTGGACGGAGTCCAGTGGGCGGTGGACCAAGGCATAGCGAACCCAAAGCGCCTCGCCTGCTACGGAGCATCGTACGGCGGTTACGCGTCGCTTGTGGCGGCCACTTTCACCCCGGACCTCTTTAGCTGCATCATCGCCGTGTGCGGTTTTGCGAACCTGATCACTTCCCTGCAGAATCCGCCCCCGTACTGGAAACTTCGCTCTACGCAGTGGTTCGCACGCGTTGGCAACCCGGAAACCGAGCCGGATTTCTTGTGGTCGCGCTCACCTCTTTCCAAAATCGATGAAATACGCGTACCACTGCTCATCGTGCAAGGAGCAAACGATGTCAGAGTTCCGCAATCGGAGTCGGAGCAGATCGTGGCAGCGATGAAAGAGCGTGGCCTACCCTACGAATATCTACTGTTCCCCGACGAGGGGCACGGCTTCACGAAGCAGCACAACCGCCTCGAGTTTTACAGGAGAGCAGAACAATTTCTTGCGACCCACCTGGGAGGCCGCACCGAACCCGGCAAGGAGGAACAAAATGGCTAGCTACTGGATCATCGTCGGCAGCCCCGGCAACTTTGCCAAGACCAAGGAGTTGGGGTTCAAGATTCAGGGTATGAAGTCGCGTCATCGGCGCAAGGCTGAGAAGATGGCGAAGGGCGACAAACTAATCTGGTACATCACTGGTAGCCAAGCGTTCTCTGGATATGCCTCGATCACGGGTGAGTACTTCGAGGACCACTCACCGTTGTGGGGATCCTCGAAGAAGCCCGACGAAGACTATCCCTGGCGCGTTCCAATCAAAAAGGAAGTCGTTCTACCGGAGGCAAAGTGGATTGCCGTCGAGCCTTTGGCTCGAAAGATGAAATACGTTTCGAAGTGGCCGGCACCGCACTGGCGCCTCGCTTTCCAAGGCAATGTTCACGAGATCCCGAAAGTGGATTTCGAGTTGATTCGCAAAGAACTGGAAAAGTCTGCAAAAGTCAAAGCCGCCTAACCTGGCTTCAGTTCCTCCATCGTTTTATCCCAGTCGAACGAACCTTCATGGGACGGCAACGTCGACAAGGCTGGCAGCGTGACTCCGGCGTCGCGATACGACTGGATCGTTGAGGCGCAAGCATCGGTGTCTCCTATTCCGGCAAAGGTCTCGACAGCTTCCGGGGGAATTGTCGATGGCCCCCCTGCATCGAACTGCGCAAGCGCGTCGCCGAGCCCGGCCCCCTCCACTGCCTTGCGGTAAAACGGGAGATTCCAGTACACCGCGGTCATCTTGCGAAAGGATTCCATCCCGGCGCTGCGATCTTCGGTCATCGACAAGGGCACTGCCGCAACGACTTCGAACCCCTCCAGCGTCTTTCCCGCCTTGGCGCGGCCCTTTGCGATGTTAGGTACGACGGTTGAGCGAATGTATTCAGGTGCGCACATCCACAGCACCGCCCCGTCGGCGACTTCACCAGCCAGCTGGCACATGCGGGGCGAAAGACAGGAGAGATAGATCGGGATATTAGCCCTCTCTGGCTTGTATCCCATGAATGAGAAGGCGGTTCGATAAATGTCGCCGTCGAACGGCTCCCCTGCAAAGATCGCGCGGATCGCGCCCACGTACTCCTTTACCGACTCCACGGGCTTTGACAGTTCCATGCCGTGCCACATCTCGATTGTGACTCGATGCGAGGGACCGAGCCCCAAAATGAAGCGACCACCCGAGAGCTCATCAAGCGTCGCAGCGGTCTGCGCCATGACTGCGGGGGTCCTCGGGTAAGTGGGAAGCACACCGGTTCCGACTCCGATCTTTGATGTTGCTGTGGCAATCGCGGCTGCGACGATCGTTGCCTCGCGGTCTGCTACCTGGATGACCCACCCGGAGTCATATCCCAACGATTCGGCAAGTTGCGCGCGCTGCACCACCGCGTCGATTTTGCGTGCAGAGGGGATAAATACCGCAAGGCGTTCTACCATGCTGCTTGCGTTGTCCCTGCCGAGTCCTTGAAAAATGGCGCCCAGGCGAGAGCCGACAGTTCGACCGAGATATTCGTCTTCTTTGGCTTTATGGAAATCACCTCCAGTTTTTCGCCTTCTGGATCGGATCCTGTCTGCATCAGAAGGGCCTCGCCCTCGAACTCCGCGTTTAGATCCGCGAGCTGTTGTTGCAGCGCGGCGACGTTCTCGCGGGCACGCCCGATGTCCTGACTCTGCTTCACCGAACGCCCAACGCCGCGAGCCGCAGTTGTGGCCCGGCCGATCGTCCCTACGCTCACTCTCTTCCGGCCGAGAAATGCCCCGAGCACGGTTGCCCCTATCGATACCGCGGTCTGCAACTTCGCCTCCTTGGCCTCCGTCGACTCTCGCTCTTGGGCGAGTTGTGCGCGCCGCAGGCGATCCTCGATTGTCCTCGTCTTGACTGCGTATTTCTTTCGCAGTCTTTCAGCCTCGCCGTCGCGCGATTCGCGAGTAGAAAGTTGGATCCGGGCCCTGAAATCTCGTTCGGATTCTCCGGGCGAGGAAAATACCTTGGATGTTGGACTCTTGAAGAGTTCCACCTTCTGAGAGCCGTAAATCCACTTGGCAAAGTCCTTCCCCCACTTCTCATAATTCGCGGGCTTGGTGGCAGATGGGGGCAAATCCGCGAAAGAGGCTCCGCCCTCGGGGTCGGACTCCAACTCGTCGGGAGTCAGTTCAGTCGTGGTGGCCTCGTCCCAATCTACTGGAATCGCCTGGCTTGTTATGGGCGCCAGCATATTCAATTCGGATGATGAATCCACGCCCGCCTTTGTGTCGACGTAGTCGACCTTTGCGGCGCCAAAAATCATTGGTTGATAAACCACATCGGAGCCATCCGGCGCCTGACCTCTGACCGGAATGAAGAATTGCGAAACACCAGCGGGAAGCAGAGGTTGATCGGTGCTCTGGTTCTGATCGGCGGCAGCGCTCGGTCGTTGGGCCGTCGCCGCCTTGGGAGTCTTTGCGCGAACGGGGTCCATCAGCGTCTTGATTTGTGTTCGCGTGAGGGGGCCGCGCATATAAGACATCGCCCAGCGCGACTCGAATACCTCGGGTCCGTCTTCGTGAACGTTGTTGATCAGAAAGACGCGCTTGGAAAGTCCTGCGAGGATCTGGTCCATTCTGTTGCGGTCGAACGCAATGCCTGTCCCCGCCGCTGCACCTTCCAGGCCTTCCATGACGCGAGCTTTGTCGCGCTCGGTCTGCAACCGGCCGATAAGCCAGGTACCCGTGTTGGAGAGGCCCTTGTAGTCGAGGTCAACGGGGTTCTGCGTCGCCAGCAGAATGCCGACTCCGAAAGCACGTGCCTGCTTCAACAAAGTCAGCAGGGGCGCTTTGGACGGTGGCATCGCGACCGGAGGAAAGTAGCCAAAAATCTCGTCCATATAAAGGATCGCTCGAAGAGTCGTGGTGCCCGATTGCGCGCGCGTCCATCCGAGCATCTGGTTCAAGAGCAAAGAGACGAAGAACATTCTCTCGGAGTCGTTTAGGTGGGGAAAAGAAAAGATCGAGATGCGTGGTTTGCCTTCAGGGGTATGGAGCATGGCTGCGATGTCCAGAGGCTCGCCTTCCATCCACGCCTCGAATCCTGGCGCGGCCAACAGGTTATTCATCGACATGGCGAATTCGCGGCGGCCAGAGGATGGGAAGAAAGACTCGACATCCATCACGCCGACCTTCTCCACCGGGGGTTCTTGAATTTGCCGGATGAGGTCGGCAAGGGCAGGCGATGTGCCGGCCGACCAATTTGACGCAAGGATCGTTGATAGGAGGATGTGCTCCCGACTCTTGATCGGGTCGGCTTCGATGCCGAGCAGACCGAGCAGACTCGTTGCAGTTGTGCTGATGCGTTCGGCAAACAGTTCTGGATCTTCCATCAGTTCGGGCGGGGGAGCGTCGAAGGATTTGAGAATCGAAACCGGCAATCCGGCGCTGCTGCCCGGCGTGTAAACGGCCATGTCGACGGCCTCGCGCAGGCGTTTGATCCGGTCGCCGTCCTGGCCCCAATCTGCGAGACCTTTGCGCCAGAGCACTGCCTGATCCTTTGCGAACTCTGCGGGAGTCTTGCCCTCCTTGGCCGCGTCGTCGGTGTTGACCCAAGGCTCGAAGTCCTCGGGTTTGAGATCGGGGAACGTCAGCAGCAGATTGGGCAAGTCGCCCTTGGGGTCGATGACGATTGCCGGAATGCCGTCGAGCGCGGCTTCTTCGAGAATGGCGAGGCACAAGCCAGTTTTGCCGCTGCCCGTCATGCCAACGCACACGGCGTGGGTCACGAGATCCTTCGAATCGTAGAGAACCAGATCGTCAGTGCTCTTCTTCTTCTTGAGGTCGAAGATGCGCCCGAGATAGAAAGTGCCGAGCCCCTCGTACGATTTGGCGACCAACCTGTTGCCTCCTTCCCTGACGCGTCGCCCTTATCCTAGATGACACCTGCAAGCTACCGCGGGCCGTGCGAAAATAGAAGTCAATGGCGATCACTCACGAACACCACGCCGACATGGATCCCGCAATTCGCAGCGTTCTTCTGCGCCGGGGGCTTCGTCTCGAATACTTCTCGCTCGTCTGGAACGTCGTGGAAACGGTGGTTGGGATGGCGGCCGGAATCGCGGCCGGCTCTGTTGCATTGGTTGGGTTTGCGCTCGACTCGGTGGTTGAGTCGACTTCGGCCTCGATTCTCGTGTGGCGGCTTCGAAGCGAAGGACGTGGGCATTGGACCGCGGAGTCCGTCGAACGCCGCGCGATCCGGCTTGTTGCCCTGGCGTTTTTTGCCCTGGCCCTTTATGTCGGAGGGAGGTCTGCGTTCGATCTGGTCACCCAACACAAGCCCGATGAGAGTGTCGCCGGGATAATCCTGGCGGCCGTTTCCCTGGTGGTCATGCCTGTTCTTGCGCGCAAGAAGAATCGGATGGCAAGGACGTTAGACAGCAAGGCACTAAAGGCCGATGCATCGCAGACCTCGCTCTGCACTTACATTTCCGCATTTCTGCTTGTTGGGCTTGGGGCCAATGCACTATTGGGATGGTGGTGGGCAGACCCCGCGGCAGGTCTTGTGATAGCTGCCCTGGCCGCTCGCGAAGGACATCACCTCTGGACCACTGAAGATTTCTGCTGCCCGTGAGGTTTGGGTCGGTCGAGACCTAGCGCCCGAGGGCCCTTGTCGGCGCGGGTCAATACAATGACTTGGGATGGCGACAATCCGGGAAAGAATCGAACAAGCTGAGGGTAAGGCGCTTGCGCCCGAGGCCGCCCGGGCGGCCGAGTCGAAGGGTCGCGATACCCCCGAGTTGCCCCACCCCTATCGCACCGCATTCATGCGCGACCGCGACCGCATCCTTCACTGCAAGGCCTTTCGACGCCTGGCGCACAAGACGCAGGTGTTTATGGACCCCCAGGGCGACCACTACCGTGAGCGCCTAACCCACACTCTTGAAGTCACTCAGGTGGCGCGAACGATTGCGCGGGTGTTGCTGCTCAACGAGGACCTCACCGAGGCGATATGCCTCGGCCATGATTTGGGTCACACCCCGTTTGGGCATCTCGGCGAGGAAGTACTGTCGGAGTTTCTCGGTCGCACTTTTCGCCACAACGAACAATCGCTCCGAATCGTCGAGCGGCTGGAGAACTCGGGCCGGGGGCTCAACCTCACCTGGGAAGTAAGGGACGGGATCCTGAATCACACTTGGTCGATGCCTTTGCCCGATACGCTGGAAGCCCAGGTCGCGCGTTACGCAGATCGAATCGCGTACCTCAGCCACGATATTGACGATGCTCTGCGTGCCGGGATTCTAGCCTTGAACGACCTGCCGGAAGTTACCAACAAAGTCCTGGGCACTACACCGTCGGCACGCGTCGACGCGATGGTCGGTTCGCTTGTAGAAGCAAGCGCCGGCGCCGGAAAGATCGCTATGGGGGCCGATGTCTTCGAAGCCCTGATCGAGACTCGGGAGTTCATGTTCGAGCAGGTATACAACCGGGCCGAGTTAGCCGAAGAACAGCATCGCGTATCCGCACAGTTGCGGGAATTATTGTCTTACTTGTCTGAGCATCCAGATCGGGTGCCGGAAGAGGGCCAATCCGGCGACGACTTCGAAACTCGACTTACGGATTACGTGGCTGGCATGACCGACCGGTTCGCGCTGCGAGAGCACGCTGCTTACTTCTCCTAGGACCGTCCGATGAGCAAACTCGGTGTACAGTCGTTTTGCTTCCCCCGGCGCGGGCGCCGCCCGCCCCCCCAGTCTCGAGGAGACGAGTGGCAGGCAGAATAGTTCCCGAGGATGTGGCCGATATTCGTGATCGCGCGGACATCGTCGAGGTCGTTTCGGGTCAGATGCAACTGAAGAAGGCCGGCCGCGTGTTCAAAGGGCTCTGCTGCTTCCATCAGGAGAAGACTCCTTCGTTTACCGTCGATCCTGAAAAGCAGCTTTTCTACTGCCACGGCTGCGGAGAGGGTGGCGATATCTTCACGTTTCTGCAAAAAGTGGAAGGTCTGACCTTTGGCGAGACGGCCGAGCGCCTCGCCGGGCGCTACGGCTTGACGCTCCGATACGACAAATCTGGTGTATCCGGTGGAACAAAAAGCCCACTGCTGGCCGCAAACGAAGCCGCAGCTAAGTACTTCTCTGAACTTCTAATGAAAGCGCCGGAGGCAGAGGGCGCTCGCCGTTATTTGAAGGCGCGTGGATTTCCTCCAGAAGATGCAAAGGTATGGCGAATGGGGTTTTCCCCATCGGGGTCCGACGTTCTCTTTCGCCACCTTCTCGCCGCGAAGTTCACGGCCAAGCAGATCGTCGACGCTGGTCTTGCCATTGTCAAAGAATCGGGGGAGCATTTCGACCGGTTTCGCAGCCGGGTCATGTTTCCAGTGAGCGATTTATCGGGCCAGGTAGTCGGCTTCGGAGCTCGGGCGCTGGGGGCCGAGCAACCCAAATATCTGAACTCTCCCGAAACCGCCATATACAGAAAGGCCAAGATCCTCTACGGCCTCGATCACGCCAAGGCCCAAATGGTGAAGTCCGGCACGTCGGTCGTCACTGAGGGATACACCGATGTCATATCCCTTCACCGAATCGGCGTGGGCGCGGCGGTGGCGACCTGTGGGACGGCCCTTGGTGAAGAGCACTTCAGTTTGATTAAGCGATTTTGCGACCGAGTTGTCCTTGCCTTCGACGCGGACGCGGCCGGTGCAGTGGCCTCCGAACGCGGATTCGGCATCCACGCGCGAGTGGGATTGGAAGTTCTCGTCGCTCCGATCCCGGCTGGCAAGGACCCCGCCGACGTTGCCACAACCGAGGGAGCGGAAGCGTTCGACCTGATACTCGAGCAGGCGATTCCTTTGGAGCAGTTTGTGCTTGAGCGCGTGATTTCACGACACGCTATTGACACCGCAGAGGGAAAGTCGCGCGCAGTGAAGGCTGCCGTCGAGGTGCTTCGGTGGGTTCCGAACCGCGTTGCACGAAGCGAGCATGGTTTCTGGGTGGCCCGCCGAATCGGAGTTGCCCCGGAACAGGTCCAACTCGAAATCGCGGAGTCGGGTGAGTCCGCCGGGCGGCCGTCGACTGCACAGGCTGCGAGGCGCCCTGGGCACGTCAAAGTCGAACGCGAGGCCTTGGCCATCCTGATCGGCTCGGAACATCAGCTCGCAGCAGCCTCGGAGGTCTTAAACGAGGATCATTTTACTCAGCCAGAGAACCGCGTACTTTTCACTATCCTTGTGGATGTTTTCCGGAGACCTCAAGAAGGGTCGGTCATGGACCGATTACCTGATGACGGAACCCGAAG
>CAZCSK010000025.1:0-33351 GCA_964501265.1 uncultured Actinomycetes bacterium | reverse complement strand
GTGCCACTTCGTGCTGCCTTTCACTCTGTGAGGCTTTGAACGCGGGTACCCCGACGCAAGAAACACCTCAAGTTGCTAGGGGAAACGGTAACACCTTTATATGGGGAAGGGCAAGAGCCCTTCCCCACGCTGAAACGTGGGAGGCGTGACCCCCCACCGCGCTACGAGTCCGGAGGACGGGGGTCGCGCAATCCGGGCATGCAACCGCAAAAGGGCAAAGACTTGCGCGCTGCGGGTCCGAAGGATGGGGGTCGCGCTCCCGGGCACTTGCCGCGGTAGGAGTAAAGCCTTAATCGACAATCTTGGTGATGGGCAGTTCCAGGATGTCTGTCGCGCCCTTGGCCTTGAGTTGTGGGATGAGCAGGTTGATCTGGCCCTTGGCGACCACAGTCTCAACGGCGTAGAAAGACTCGTCTGCCAATTTGGACACGGTCGGGGCTTTGAGCGCAGGCAATAGGTCAAGGACCGAGGCAAGGTCTGCCGAGGCCACGTTCAACTTCACGAGAACCTTGCCCTGGGCGTCGATGACCCCCATCAACAGAATCTTGATTTCCTCCATCGCCTGCCGCTTCGCCCCGTCGGCCCAGGCGGCTTGATTGGCAATCAACAGCGCTGGAGATTCAAGCAGCGTGTGAATTACCCGCAGCCCGTGACGGCGCAGCGTCGAACCTGTCTCTGTGAGTTCGACGATCCCGTCGACGATCTCCGGCACCTTGGCTTCGGTGGCTCCGTAAGACGTAAAGATCTTCACGGGTATCCCCAATTCGTCAAAGAACCTCTTGGTGAGGTTCGGATACTCGGTCGATATGCGGCTGTCGGGTTTAATCTGAGCTGCCTCTGTAATCCCCGATCCTTCCGACACGGCAAGTACGATCTTGACGACGCTGCCGACAAACGATTTTGCGTAGGGAAGCCGGGCGAAGGTCTCGACCTTAGCGCCCGTCTCCTCCACCCAGTCAAGGCCGGTTAGACCAAAGTCGAAGAAACCGTCCTCGACATAACCTGGTATTTCTTGAGGGCGGAGAAGAGAGAACTTGTCGACCCGGGGGTCGTCGACGATCCCGTGATAGTCGCGATCGCTGCCTCGTACAAGGCGTATGTCGGCGGCGTCAAACAGTGCCAAAGTCTTGGCCTCGAAACTGCCTTTGGGGATGACTAGTCGGAGCATCGCGAGCCATCTTAACTTGTATAGTAAATCTCAATGGCTTCAAAGCGCACCAAGTGGGTGCTGATCGTGTCCCTTCTCGTACTGGTAATCGGGGGTCTTTACGCGGCCGCTTTCACTCTAGGGGGCACGTTCGGAGGCGCGGGTATCGCCGGTGACTATGAGGAGGAGTTCGTCACCGAGGGCGATTCCGATCAAAAAGTCGCCCTAATCAATGTCGTTGGTGAGATCTTCTCGGACCCCGACGGCTTTGCGGAGGGGGCCTCCGACACAAACATCATCCGCCAACTCGATCAGGCGATCGACGATACGAACGTAGTCGCCGTCATATTGAACCTAGAGACTCCCGGCGGCGGCGTCGTAGCTAGCGATGCGATCTACAGAAGGGCTCTCGAAGTCAGTGCGCAGGGAAAACCCGTGGTTGCATTGATGGGTGACGTGGCTGCGTCCGGCGGGTACTACATCGCCGCCGGTGCGAAGGAAATCGTGGCGCACCCTGCCACGATGACCGGCTCGATTGGCGTGATAGCGTTTCTTCCGAACTTCGAGAAGGCCGCCGAGAAGTTGGGCGTGGCAGTAACGGTGCTCAAAAGCGGTGCCTTTAAGGATGCGGGTTCGCCCTTCAGAACGATGACGGAGGACGAAAAAAACCTCTTTCAGATCCTTATCGATGAGTCCTATGAGCAATTCGTGCAAGCGGTGGCCAAGGGACGCTCGCTCGATCCTTCCAGGGTGCGCGAACTCGCCGATGGGCGCGTCTATTCGGGGCTACAGGCGAAAGGGCTCGGCCTCGTGGACCACCTCGGCGACCGAAACACGGCGTTCGGAAGGGCCAAGAATTTGGCTCGCGCACCCAATGCTTCCCTAGTTCGCTACAGCACCACCCAGGGATTCAGCGACTTTCTGGGAGTTGCGTCAAAGTTCTTCGACCGCAATGCTCTGGCTGGCGTCAAGGAAGAATTCGGGCTCCGGCGTCATCCGGGCGTCGCATATCTCTGGTTGCCGTAAACCGCTTCGTCCTGTATCTTCGGTTGACGTAAACCGAATCATCGGAAGGTAAACCCGAATGGGCCCAACGTTCGTCCTGATGCTGAGAGAAGGTCTCGAGGCATCACTTATAGTCGGAATCTTGCTTGCCTACCTGGTCGCGATAGGCCGCAAGGACCATGCCATCAGTGTGTGGGCTGGGGTCGGTGCAGCGGTTCTGGTGAGCATCGCCGCGGGGATCGTGCTCTTCGTCACCGCCAGCAAGTTTGAAGGGGTAGCCGAAGAGACTTTTGAAGGAGTCACGTCTTTGGTCGCGGTCGGGGCCCTCACTTGGATGATCTTCTGGATGCGAAGAAACGCAATCAATATCAAGCGCAGCCTTCAGCAAAGCGTCGACGAAGCTTTGCGTTCTCCGGGGCGCCTGGGCCTCGTCATGATCGCATTTGTGATGGTGGTGCGAGAAGGAATCGAGACTGCCCTTTTCTTGTTTGCCACGTTTCGCCAGGTCGGGACCGGGGCAGGAACGTTGGGTGCGATTGCAGGCCTCGGTACTGCCGTTGTCTTGGGGGCCGCGATCTATCAAGGTGGCCTACGTCTCAATCTTTCGGCGTTCTTCCGAATCACCGGGATTATCTTGTTGGTCGTGGCCGCAGGGCTTGCTGCGCACGGAGTTCACGAACTGATCGAGGCGGGCCTCGTTCCTTCTGGCGTCGATCACGTCTGGAGCCTGAAGTCTTTCCTGCCCGACGACTCAGGCGTGGGGGGACTTCTCAAATCACTCGTCGGATACAACGCCGACCCCGCGCTCACTGAGGTCGCGGTGTGGGCCGGTTACTTGCTAGTCACCGGCTTTTTCTTCTTCAGGAAACCGAGTTCGCTGCCCAAGATATCGGTAGTGACGCAGAACCTCTCGTCTGACTAACCGGCACCACCTGACCTTCGCTCGGCCTGACCACCAGAGTCAATTCCCGGGTCTTTGACACGGACGGCCAGTCCGGGCACAATGACAGTTGCAACGAAGCAAGAGCAATGGCGCTCGCGACACCGACAGGTGCGCAGGGCGCCTTTTTTGTGCGCATTTATGCTGAAGAAAGGAAGAAAACTGGCCTACGACCCCAAGGGAGAACGAGATGCGTGCGGCATCGGCTTTGTCGCCGACGTCGAGGGCCGAACTTCGCGGTTTATCGTCGACGAGGCGCTCGATTCGCTGTGCCGGGTTCGCCATCGCGGAGCGGTGGCTGACGACTCCAAGACAGGCGATGGTGCGGGCCTGCTCCTTCCGCTTCCCGCCGCATTCTTCGCAGCACAGGTGCGAGAGTTCGCAGGCGTACCAGCCAATGCCCACGATCAGCCGGACGTGGATCCAGCTTTCATCGGGGTTGCAGCCATGTTTGTTTGGCCTCTTGGAGAGACGCGACACAGGGCAGTAGTCGAGGCGTCCTGCCGCAATGAGGGTATTGATGTTGTCGGCTGGCGCGAGGTGCCCGTTGACGAAAGCGCTCTTGGAGAACGTGCCGCTCGAGCGATGCCCTCGATCGAGCAGGCCATCCTTTTGAGGCCGGTCGGCGTGGATGCCGCCGAGGCCGAGCGGCGGACGATCCGTGCACGCAAGCGAAGTGAGAAAGAGTGCAGAGAATTCGGAGTGAGAATCTACTTTCCTTCGTTTTCATTCTTGACGATCACCTACAAGGCGCTTTGTGTAGCGGATCAGTTGGCCAGTTTCTACACTGACCTGTCCGACTCGCAGTTCACCGCTCCGTTCGCTATTTTCCACCAGCGCTTCTCGACCAATACCGCGCCCACATGGGAGCGCGCCCAGCCATTCCGCATGCTGTGTCACAACGGCGAGATCAACACGATTCAGGGCAATGTAAACCGGATGCGGGCAAGGGAGGGCAGGCTCGGTAAGCGCAACCTACTCGAAGAGGAACTGCTGCGTCCGATCATCGACGAAACAGGGTCCGATTCGGCGATGCTCGATAACGTTGTTGAGCTGTTGGTAAGCGAAGGGCGCGACTTATCTCATGCGATTGCAATGCTCGTCCCAAAAGCCTGGGAGTCGTCATACGAGATCGACAACGAAGTTCGCGACTTTTATCGCTTCCATTCCTGCCTAGTGGAGGCATGGGACGGGCCCGCCGGCCTGGTCTTTTCCGATGGAACCCGGGTCGGGGCGGCGCTCGATCGAAACGGCCTCAGGCCGCTGCGCTACTACGTTTGCGACGACGGATTCATCGCGTGTTCATCCGAGGCTGGGGCCGTGCGAGTCGAGGGTCACGGAAAAGTAAAGCGCGGAAAACTTGGCCCTGGCGAAATGATTTGGTTGGATCCGACCGCGGGCGGACTCGACGAAGATCCGGTCCGCAGCCGGTTGGCTAAGCGCAGACCCTACGGCCAGTGGCTCTCCGAACACGCTAGACCGGGGCCATTGATGCATCCGGACCCGCCAATTCCTGAAGACCTTGTTCAGCGCCAAGTCGCATTTGGATACACGAAAGAGGAGTTCACAACCGTTATTCGCCCAATGGCCACGACTGGGCACGAACCGACATCCTCAATGGGCGACGACACCGCTCCTGCGGTAATGGGGCAGCGGTCCCGGCCCCTTTACAACTACTTCAAACAGCGATTTGCGCAGGTTACGAATCCACCAATCGATCATCTCCGTGAACGCGCGGTAATGAGCATTAGAACCCTCATCGGCCCTCACGATCCAATCCTATGGGAAAGACCAGAGGGCGCTGCTCTGCTCGAACTGGATTCCTTTTTTCTTTACAAACCACTCGGAGGTTATTTGCTCGACGCAACTTTTGCGGTCGACGAAGGCGCGCGAGGACTGCGCAACGCGATCGTGGGCATGTGCGAAGAGGCCGAGCAGGCTGCTCGCATCGGCAGTGGGATTCTTCTCATCTCCGACACAGGGGTCTCTGGTGAGCGGGCGCCTGTTCCCATGCTTCTCGCCGTAGGCGCGGTGCATCAGCAGCTATTGAGGGTGGGACACAGAACCCGTACCAGCATTGTCGTGGAGACCGACGAAGCTCGCGAAGTGCATCATTTTGCCTGCCTATTGGGGTACGGGGCGGAAGCGATCCATCCGCGGCTCGCACTTGCCTCTATCGCCGACCTCGTTAAGAGGGGCCGGCTGGGAGAGAGCATTCCGGTCTCCGAAGCCGCTGATTTGTACCGCTCGGGCATAGAAGAAGGCGTCTTGAAGGTTCTTTCGAAGATGGGGATTTCCACGACGGACTCATATCGCGGCGCTCAGATTTTCGACGCCGTGGGGATATCAAACGAATTGATCGACCTGTGTTTCACCGGCACGCCGTCGCCTGTTTCTGGAATCGGATTCGTAGAGATCGCCGAGGACGTGATCGGCCGGCACCTTGCCGCATATCGAGCCGAGCCGCGCATGGAAAACCCCGGCTACTTCAAGCATCACACGAAGGGTGAATATCACGCGACCAACCCGGCTGTCGTGAATTCGCTTCATCTCGCCGTCAAATCCGGGGAGTGGGCCGACTATCACCGCTTCGCCGCCTTGGTGGAGGATCGCCCGGAGACGGAGATCCGAGATCTTTTGGAGTTTCTCCCCGCGGTGACGCCGATTGCCATAGAAGAAGTCGAGCCGGTCGAGGCAATAACCAAACGCTTTTCCACCGGTGCGATAAGCCACGGCGCTATAGGCGCGGAGGCGCACGAGACCCTGGCCGTCGCGCTGAACAGCATCGGCGGCAAAGCAAACACAGGTGAAGGCGGAGAGGACCCTTCCCGCTATCGCACCGATCGCAATTGCAAAATCAAACAGGTGGCATCCGGCCGTTTCGGCGTGACCCCTGAGTACGCAGTTTTCGCGGAGGAGCTGCAGATCAAGATGGCCCAGGGGTCAAAGCCCGGCGAGGGTGGACAACTTCCCGGTCACAAGGTCACCGACGAGATCGCACGCCTTCGCCACACCCGGCCCGGAGTCGCCCTCATCTCTCCCCCGCCCCACCACGACATCTACTCGATCGAGGACCTTGCGCAATTGATCTTCGATTTAAAGCAAGTCAACCCGTCGGCCGCCGTCTCAGTGAAATTGGTCTCGGAAGCCGGCGTCGGAACGATTGCAGCGGGAGTCGCCAAGGCTTTGGCGGATGTCGTCCACATCGCCGGATGGGATGGCGGCACCGGCGCAAGCCCCCTTTCGAGCATCAAGAACGCGGGGTTGCCCTGGGAAATCGGCCTGGCCGAAGCGCAGCAAACGCTTATGAGTAATGGCCTGCGCGATCGCGTGAAACTTCGCGTCGACGGTGGAATGAAGTCGGGCCGCGACGTCCTAATGGCCGCCCTTTTGGGCGCGGATGAGTTCTCATTCGGCACATCGGTGCTGTTGGCCGAGGGGTGCATCATGGTGCGCGCTTGTCACCGCGACACTTGTCCCGTAGGTATTGCCACGCAGAGGCTGGATCTTCGCGCCAAGTTCGCGGGTACTCCCGAGATGGTTGCCCGATATCTAACATTTGTAGCCGAGGACGTTCGCAGAAACCTTGCGGCCCTCGGTCTCCGCTCAGTCGACGAGGCTATCGGCAGGACCGACCTGCTGCGGCCTAAGGTCGCCTTGAACGAAAGGGCCCGGTCCCTTGATCTGAGTTCTTTGATCGCCTTTAGCGACGGACCGCGCCGATTCCATGCAACGCATGTAATCCAGAAACCTCGGTCCGAACTCGGCGACCGATTATTCGACGATGCCTTCGAGACGATCACGTCTGCCGGCGAACTGGTTTTGAATTACTCGATCACCAACTCCGACCGTGCCGTCGGGGCGAGACTCGGTGGCGCGGTTGCCGAACGATTCGGCACCGAAGCGCCGCCTGGGCGCGTGACGGTACAACTCAAAGGCGAAGCGGGTCAGAGTTTCGGCGCCTTTCTTTCCCATGGCGTGACTCTGCATTTGAAGGGCGAATGCAACGATTATGTAGGCAAGGCAATGGGCGGCGGGCTGATCATCGTTGAGCCACCAGACGACGATGCCGGCGATCCCTTTCTGGGTGGGAACACGATCGCATACGGCGCCACCGCAGGTGAGATCTTCATCGCCGGGCGAGTCGGCGAGCGGTTGTGCGTGAGGAACTCGGGGGCTACCGCTGTAGTCGAGGGAGCTGGGGATCACGCATGCGAATACATGACAGGCGGTCGCGTAGTCATCCTGGGACCGGTGGGCTGGAACATGGGAGCCGGTATGACCGGAGGCGAAGCATTCGTTTGGGATCCGCAAGTCCGGCTGCCCGCGAGAGTAAATCCCGACCTTGTTGAACTGCAGAGGTTAACGGACGATTTCCTGAAGCCCCTTCACGAGCTTGTGTCTCGCCACGCAAACCTTACGGGTTCTGAGCGCGCGGCTGCGATCCTTGCGGACTGGGCGGCCCAGGCGCGGAACTTCTGGCGAATCGCTCCCAAGACTGAAGTGGCTCGCATCGAAGGAGCGCTCGAAGGATCGGTTGAAGCGAAGCGGTAGGCTTTTATTAATGGACGACAGCCTAGCGAAACAACTCATGGCCAGCGGCCCAGGGGCCCTTATGGAAAAAATGGGTCTCGAATTCCTAGAGGCAAGCGCTGACCGCCTCGTTGCCCGGATACCCGTTGACGGCAACACCCAGCCCATGGGCATGTTCCACGGAGGAGCATCCGCTGCTCTTGCCGAGACGATCGCTTCAATCGGGGCGTGGCTGCATGACACCTCTAAAGTCACCATGGGAATCGAGATAAAGGTCAATCACCTGCGACCTGCCACTAAAGGGTGGGTGACCGGCGTGGGTATGCCGATACATACCAGTAGGTCAATCGCTGTGTGGGAGATCAGAATGTCCGATGACGATGGAAGGCCGACGGCCTTTTCAACAGCAACGATTGCCATCCGAGAACCCCGTCCGATCTCGGGGGGTTCGCAGCTTCTGGCGCGCGCGGGTCCGTACGCAGGGGGGCTGCTACCCCCCCGAACCCCCCAGTGAAACCTCGGCACGGAACATTCACTTCTTTCGACGCGACATCCATCGCTTATCGAATTTGGGGCAAGCCGACTTCTATGACGCCCGTCGTTTGTTGCTCGGGCATCGCCTGCGACGACACCCATTGGACTCACCTGGCGCCACACCTTGCCCAAGAACGCCAAGTCATCACGTGGGACTACCCACACCACGGTCAGTCAAGTGCGGCCGGGGACCCCGCCGAGATAACGATCCCGTCGTTGGCACAGCACGCCGTAGCGCTTATGGACCACTTAGCAATTGGGGGGTTCGGGGGGGTAGCAGCCCCCCTGCGTACGGACCCGCGCGCGCCAGAAGCTGCGAACCCCCCGAAATCAACTAGGGCGGTTTTCATGGGCCACTCCATGGGAGTTCAGGTTGCGTTCGAGGCGGTGAGACTCGCCCCAGAAAGAGTCTCTGCTTTGGTTGCGATTGCCGGCCCTTATGGCAAGACGGTGGGCAGCCTTTACGGGACAACCGCGGGCGGATACCTTCTATCGCTGTTGGAATCGGCCGCTCGCGCGAGCCCCGATAAGTTTGCGTCCTTTTGGAGATTCATTACCGATGCACGCATCGCCGACCCTGTCGGCAGGCTTGGGGGCCTCATCGGTCATGCCCCGGCTGCAGAGATGTCTCTGTACTTCGACCACCTTCGGAAGCTGGATCCCGCGCGCCTGTTGGAGATGTTTCGCGCCGGCCAGGAGCATTCGGCTGAAGACCTGCTGGACTCTATCCGCATACCCGTTCTCATCATCCACGGGACCGCAGATGTTATGACACCGGTCGCGTTGGCCGAAGAAATGGAGAGAAGGATTCCCGGGGCACAACTCATCAAAGTTAAGGGCGGTGCCCACACTCTGCCGATTGAGGATCCGACGATGATCAATGCCGAGGTCACGCGTTTCTTGAACGACGAGGTGGATGTGGAGCCCGCCAAGGCCAGCGCCGGAGACTAGTGTCGTGGCCGATCCGCAAGACTCTTGGAAAGGGTCCCTGAAGTGGGCCGTGATTCTGGTGGTTCCCACGTTCGCTATTTTTCTCGGGCTACGCCTCCTGATCCCACCCCCTGATCCGCCGCTAAGTTATTCGTTCGAGGCCCCGACGACCGGTCGGGGGCGGGTAGCCGCGGAGGTTTCGTCCAGTTACAGTTTCATCACCGTGCGCGGAGACGGTCGCCCGGTGCGATGGGACCCCTGCACGCCGATTCGCTACGTCACGAACCTGGACTTTTCTCCCTCTGGGGCCGCGCTCATTGTCGAGCAGAGTCTGGACCAAGTTTCGGCGGCCACTGGCATTTCGTTTAAGAACGAGGGTTCAACATCGGAGCTCCCAACGCGCGATCGCGAGCCATACCAACCTCGCCGCTACGGCGACGACTGGGCACCTCTTCTTATCGCATGGGCATACAGCACCACAACAGACGTCTTCGTTCAACCCGACGCTCTCGGCTACGGCGGACCGACCTCGATCGCCGTTGCCGGCGACCCGCGCGCCTACGTCTCGGGAATGGCGGCGCTAAATAGAGATGCAGTTCTGCCGATGGTGATGGGTCACGGGACGACGTGGGGACTCGTCGTGATGCACGAATTGGGGCACGCAATCGGGTTGGATCACGTCGATGACCCTCTTCAAGTCATGTACGGCCCCAACACAGCCTTTCCCGACTCCACTCCAGTACAGTGGGGAGCCGGGGATCTTGCAGGTTTTAAGCTACTGGGACGCCAGAAGGGCTGCGTAAAAACGCCACGCGCATCGTCTGCCTCGAGGCTCAATATTCCTCAAAAACGCAGTTAGTCCGGGGCTCCGCTTCTGGCCGGCTCCGATAGCAAGTCGTATTCATCGATACCCATCAGCACCTCACGAGGCTTGGATCCGTGAGAGGGCCCAACTACACCGCGCTGCTCCAGGAGGTCCATCAAACGGCCTGCCCGGGCAAAGCCGACCCTCAATTTGCGCTGCAGCATGGAAGTCGAACCCAGCTGCGATCTCACGATCAACTCCATCGCCTGCACGAGCAATGTCTCATCGTCGTCTTCGTCGTTATAGAGGCTTAGCGACGTCTGGCCTTTCTCCGAAACAATGCCCTCCACGTAGTTGACCTCTCTCTGGCGGCGGCACCACCCGACAAGAGCATTCACTTCGCTCTCAGACACCAGGGCTCCCTGAAGTCGCTGTGGCCTTCCCGCCGAAGCATGGCGGTAGAGCATGTCGCCCTTGCCGATCAGGCGATCGGCGCCGCCTTCGTCAAGGATCACCCGGCTGTCCTGCATGCTCGCAGTCGAGAAAGCGAGTCTTGACGGGATGTTTGCCTTGATCACTCCGGTCACAACGTCCACCGACGGCCGTTGAGTCGCAACTACCAGATGAATCCCCACGGCGCGCGCCTTCTGCGCGATGCGACATATGTAATCTTCGACCTCGCGGGGGGCAACCATCATGAGATCGGCCAGCTCGTCAATGACGACGACGTAGTAGGGAAAAGGACTGCGAGGCGTCCCGTCGTCGAAATCTCCTAGGGCTCCCGCCCGGCAGGCTTCGTTGTAGAGATCGGAGTTTCTCATCCCGACCGTGGCAAGAACCTCGTAGCGAGCATCCATCTCACGCGCGACCCAGCCGAGAGCCTCGGCCGCTTTCTTCGCCGAGGTCACAACAGGTGTAAGCAGATGAGGCACGCCGTTGTAGTTCGACAGCTCTACGAGCTTAGGATCGATTAGGAGCAGCCGGACCTGATCGGGTCGGGTCCTCGCAAGAATCGATATCAGCATGGCGTTGATGCAGGTTGACTTGCCCGACCCGGTCGCGCCCGCGATGAGAAGGTGCGGCATCTCTGAAAGATCGACCATAACGGGCTGACCGGAGATGCTCTTGCCGAGCCCTACCGTGAGCGGATGCTTTGCATTTCGAGCCTCTTCGGACCGAAGAACGTCTCCCAAGGTGACCTGGTGGCGATCGCGGTTCGGGACTTCGATGCCGATGGCGGAACGGCCGGGGATGGGGGCGAGGATACGTATTTCTCCCGAGGCCAGCGCGTAACGGATCTCGTTCTGCAGGCCGACGACGCGATTTACTTTGACCCCGGCGCCGACTTCCACTTCATAGCGAGTGACCGTCGGCCCCGACGTAAAGCCGGTAACGCGAGCATCGACCAGAAACTCTTGGAGCGTGCGCTCGAGGATGGCTATCGTGTCGTCGATCGCCTTCTGCGAAATCTCGGCGGAGGAACTGGTCTTCAGCAGATCCAGGGGGGGGATCCGATACCCACCCGCCCCACCAGAGGCCGTAGGCGGGGGCGCTGTAACCGGTTCGGCCTCGGATTCATCGGGTTCGTCACTCTGAGCGCCTTCGGCCACAGGTCGCTTCTTGCGACTTCTTCTTTGGCGGACCTGTTTGTCGATGGGCGGTGCGCTCTCTTGCCGTTCGCGTGACGGAGGCCGCAAACTCTTCAGCTTCGCCGCGAGAGCAGCAAATCCAGGTTTCGCTCTCGCGGCAAAAAGGGCAATCCCGGAACCGAGCCCCTTGAGTCCTGCCCGGATCCATCCGAGTACGCGCGAAATCGGGGTCCTGGTGGTGATGAGAAGGCCCATGAACGTCATGACTACGATAAGCGAACCTGCCCCCCAAACCGAAAGCAGACGTTCGAGGGGCCAGGCCACGGCTGCCCCTACGGCGCCCCCGAGACGGGGAATCTCGTCAAGGCGAAGTCCCGCGGTGTCATCTGCTTGCAAGAGATGTCGCATCGCTCCAACACCCGCCGCGGCAAGAGTAGATCCAATTGCTATCCGCCCCGGAGCCAGCGGGTCCCTGTCGCTGAGAACGGTAAACCCAATAGCAGCCAGCGCGGGAGGAATAGCGACGGCAGAGGACCCCAAAATAAATCGCCCGAGCCACTCGAGGCCGCGTCCCGCGGGCCCCGCCATATCCGCATAGATGCCCAAGCCAGTAAGAATCCCCAAGAAAAGTAAGCCGATGCCCACGAGGTCCCGCCGGTGCTTGCCCAAGTGAGCGCCGCGGGCTCTTGAATGGCCGCGGGCGCCAGCGCCCGCGGCGGAAGGTTTCCTCCGCTTCGCGAGCCGTCTACTTCCCACTTTTGTTGCTGCCACTCCTAAACCTCCATCACTACCGGCAGAACGATCGGCCTGCGGCCGGTCTGCTTAAAAACAAACTTGCCCAGCGATTTGCGGACTGTTCTGCGCACGGCAGCCCAGTCTGTTATCTCATCTTGCGCCAAAGTGGCCAAAGAATCGCGAATTTCCGCCCTCGCCTGCTCTAGAAATTCCGCCGCATGGTCCTCAAAGACGAATCCTCGAGAGATGACATCGGGTCCGGCTAGTAGTTCTCCATTTTGAGAATCGATGGTAACGACACAAACGATGATGCCGTCGTCGGCCAATAGTCTTCGGTCGCGAAGCACAACATCCTGAACGTCCCCGATCCCAAGCCCATCCACCAAGACGTAGCCGGCCGGGATGCGCCCCGTCTTGCGAACGTGGCCGTCGGCAAGTTCCAACACATCGCCATCTTCAACCAGGATGGTTCGGGCCTTCTTCAAACCCGATTTCTGCGCGAGCTCCGCGTGCAGAACCATGTGGCGGTACTCCCCATGCACGGGAACGAACCACTTCGGACGGATGAGCTCGAGCATCGTAGTCAGATCGCCGGCGCACCCGTGGCCCGACACGTGCACGTTATAGGCAGGCGGCGCTACAACGTGCACTCCTATACGAAAGAGCCCGTCGATGACGCGACGCACAGCCGATTCGTTGCCTGGGATGGGAGTGGCTGAAAGAACAACCGTGTCCCCGGCTGTGAGCTTGATCCACTTGTGGTCGCGGGCTGCCATCAGAGAAAGGGCCGCCAGTGGCTCTCCCTGTGACCCGGTGCAAGCTACAGCCACTTTCTCAGGGGGAAGATCGTCGATGTCCTCGATCGACACGACCATTTCCTTCGGAACTGTCAGGTATCCCAGTTCCTGGGCAACTCGGACGTTGTTGACCATGCTGCGACCGAGAAACGCGACGAACCTGCCGCACTGCTGGGCCCCATCGACGATTTGCTGCACCCTATGAATGTTCGAGGCAAAGCACGCAACGATCACGCGGCCTTTCGATGTGCGAATCGCATCGGCAATTGGTTTGCCGACGGTTCGCTCTGAAGGTGTATGGCCAGGCTTGTCGGCGTTGGTGGAATCGGCCATCATGAGGTCGATGCCCTGCGATGCGGCCTTCCTAAGACCCGCAAAATCGGTGGGCCTACCACCGATCGGGTCTTCGTCGATCTTGAAATCGCTCGTGTAGAGGATCTTCCCAGCTGAAGTGGTGATTATCGTCCCGACAGTGTCGGGGATCGAATGGACCATGTTGAAGAACTGAAGGCGAAAAGGACCAAGGGTCAGCCGCCCCGGAACGCTCACAACTTTCAAACGCGTTCGATCCGCAAGACGATGCTCCTCGAGTTTCGCCCGAAGAATCCCAAGGGTGAGCGCTGCGCCGTAGATGGGCACGTCGATGTCTCTTAGAAGGTAGGCGAGTCCGCCGATGTGATCCTCGTGGCCGTGCGTGAGAAAGACTCCGATGACCTGTTTGGCTCGGTCACGAACGTACTGAAAGTCCGGCAACACGAGATCGACCCCAAGCATTTCCTCCGTGGGAAACATCAAGCCCACGTCCACGATCAGAATTTTGCCGTCGTGCTCGAACAGGGTCATGTTTCGGCCGATTTCTCCGGCGCCCCCTAGAAAAACGATTCGTGTCGCTCCGGCGGTGGCCTCCTTTAACGGCGTGCGCGTAGCGCCCTTACTCAAATAATCCCCGCTTGTCCGAGAATCGTCTTCAGCTGAGCTTTCTGGTCATCGGTTGCGGGCACTAGCGGCAATCTCGGGCTGCCTACGTTAAAGCCCATCAGTTCCAAGGAGGCCTTCACCGGAATGGGGTTGGTCGTAATGCTCATCGCGTCGAACACCGGCATGAGGCTCAGGTGGATCTTGCGCGCGGCCGCCGAGTCTCCCGCATGAAAGAGTTGAATCATCTGAGCCATCTGGGGGCCAGCCACGTGCGACGCCACGGCGATAACGCCTACGGCGCCGACAGAAAGCCATGGCAGTGTGTCGCCATCGTTACCTGAATAAACCTGAAATCCGACAGGTGCGTCTGCCACGAGGCGGGCCGCGCCCTGGGCGTCGCCGCAGGCGTCCTTCACCGCAACAATGTTTTTTACCTGCGCCAATTCCATGATCGTGTCGTGTTCGATCTTGCGCGAACTGCGAATGGGGATGTCGTACAAGATCACCGGCAGATCGGTCGAGTTCGCAATTGCCGTGAAGTGCGCCAAGAGGCCGCTTTGGGGTGGACGATTGTAATAAGGCGTCACGACGAGCGCCGCATGGACTCCAGCCTTTTCGGCCTTGTGGGTCAGATGGATCGAGTGAGCAGTATCGTAGGTTCCTGTGCCGGCAATCACTTTGGCGCGATCCCCCACCTCGGCGGCGATGGTGCGCCAAAGATCCACCTTTTCGTCCTCGGTGAGAGTGGAGGCCTCACCGGTCGAACCAGTGACCACCAACCCGTCGGAGCCATGATCGACGAGCCAATTGGCAAGGTTCGCGGCTTCTTTGAGGTCGACCTTGCCTTCGTCGTCGAAGGGCGTAACCATTGCAGTAATTAGATTCCCAAAATGCCCCTGCACTCTCACATTCCCCTTTCAGGCCGTTGCCTCAGCCTCCCATTGTAACAATAGTTAACTTTCTTCACAGGCCCAACAGGTGCTCCAGGCCGATCGTGAGCCCTGGGTGTTTCGAGATTTCTCGAATAGCCAGAAGGACACCGGGCATGAATGACGTTCGGTCCATCGAATCGTGACGGATCGTCAGCGTCTGTCCCGGGCCCCCGAAGATCACTTCCTGATGTGCGACAAGGCCGGGCAACCTCACGCTGTGAATATGCACGCCATCACTTTCCGCCCCCCGGGCGCCCGGCAAGATCTGCGATGTCGAACGGGTATCGATGTCAGGAGCCTGTTGGCGCCCACCTACGATCCCCTCCATTGTCTTGATCGCGGTACCTGATGGAGAATCGAGCTTGCCGGGGTGATGAAGCTCGATGATCTCTGCGTCTGGAAGCCACCTGGCCGCCATTTCTGCGAATTTCATCATCAGAACCGCGCCGATTGCGAAGTTGGGAGCGACAAACAGACCGGTTCCTCGGGCTTGCGCCTGAGCGCCCAGCCCCTCCAAGTCGGCCGAAAGAAGGCCTGTTGTGCCGACTATCACGTGAATACCCGAGTCGATGCACGACTTGATGTTGGCGAGCGCGGAGGATGCGACCGTGAAATCCACGGCCACCTCGGCCCCCGCATCCCGCAGGGCCTCCGGCCCGGCGCCGATTATCAATTCCGTCGGGGGGTTCGGGGGGGTAGCAGCCGCCCGCAGGGATGACTTGGGCGCTCCAGAAGCTGCGAACCCCCTGAAGTCAACTGCGACGCCTGCCACCGAAGACAGGGCCGTCCCCGCGCAGACTGGGTCCACCGCGGCGACGAGCTGCATGTCCGTTTCCGCAAAGACCGCGCGGCAAACCTCGGCCCCCATCCGGCCTCCGGCGCCGAAAACTCCAACCTTGATCACCTGGATACCCTCATCGCAAGATTGTGACCGACCTTTGGTCGATACGGGTTGCTAGGCAACCAATTGCGACCAAAGGTCGTTGCAGAGCTTACTCTTTTGACTATGCAGAGATGTTTCAACGGGCACACAACGGACCATCCAGGCTGTGAGGGCTGTCACACGACGTTTCATGTGATCGAACCGGGAAAGGTCGCGGGCGGGCAACTTGTTCCTCCGAAAGTACGAGGGCCTCTTCAGTGCCCACTCTGTCACGATTCCCTTCATTCATCTTACGTATCCGGTTGCACTCAGTGCGCGGAGCGCAGATCCGGCGCGTACATCGCCGCGATCGAGGGGGCCCGCCCCGTGCAGCAGGAAATCGAAAAGATCAAACTCGCCGAACGACTCCTCGGATGGCGACTCACTTTTCTCGGGTGGATGGCGATTGGCGCGGGTGGCAAAGTTGGCGGCCTGTACGACCGTCCCGGCGGAATAGCGAAGTCTGTGCTGCTGATGGTGGGATGGCCTCTCAGTTACCCAGCATCGGCCCAGAAGGAGAAGTCCTCTACGGAAGTGGGCCCGATGAGGGTAAGGACTCGCCCGGAAGGCGCGAGTAAGTCGCGAGCAACCGCGGCTACATCCTCGAGTGTCACCGCTTCGATTCGGGTGATGTTTTCGTCGATACTAAGGATCTCTCCGCTCCCCAACTCGGATCTACCGAGGCGCGTCATCCGTGAGACCGGATCCTCGAGTCCGATCACGAAACCGCCAATCAAGTGACCCTTTGCCCGCTTTAGCTCCTCCTCAGTTATCCCGGAAGAACACATGGCGTCGAGGTCGCCTGAGATCACTTTCAAGACTTCTTTAACATTGCCGGGCGCGCAGCCCGCGTAAACGGCCCATAGCCCGGTGTCGCGATACGTGTTTCGATAGGAATAGATCGAGTAAGCAAGCCCGCGCGTCTCGCGCACTTCCTGGAAAAGCCGGGAAGACATCCCGCCCCCAAGGAGGACATCAAGAATGGCCCATGCGAAACGCCTGTCATTACCCTGCGGATATCCAATCCCTCCAACGACAAGATGGACCTGCTCGGTAGGACGCGTGAGAACGCGCAAACGTTCGATGGCCCTGGCCGGCGGCTCCGACCGCCCGGAAGGATCTGAGTTGCTTGTTCCAGGAGGCGTGGCTGAGCTCAGCAACTCCACCACCTCAGCGTGATCGACGTCGCCCGCAGCCGAAAATACAATGTTGTTCTGCCGGTAGTGGCGTGCGTGAAACTGCCTGAGGCCCTCCGGCGTCATCGCACGAACAGTGGAGATAGTGCCCATCACTTCACGTCCAAGGGGGTGATCCGGATACAGCGTTTCTATGAAAAGATCGTGGACGAGATCCTCCGGCGTATCTCCGTGCATGGCGATCTCCTCCAAAATCACGTTGCGTTCCCCTTCCAACTCATCGGGCCGGATCGCAGGCCGCTCGATGATGTCGGCGAGGATTTGCACTGCGAACTTCAGATCCTTGCCGAGAACGCGCGCATAAAAGCACGTGTATTCTTTCGTCGAAAATGCATTAGCCTCGCCCCCGACCGAGTCGAAAGCCTGAGCTATATCAGCCGCCGACATTTGGTCGGTTCCCTTGAAGATGAGATGCTCGAGAAAGTGACATGCCCCTTCCTCGCCCACTCCCTCGTCGCGAGAACCGGACCCGAGCCAGAAAGCCAGGGCGACGGAATGCACTTCGGGCATGCGTTCGGTGAGAATCGCCGCCCTGCCGTCCCCTAAAGTTCTCTCGATAAGCAAACGTTAGTCGCGCGGCGGCCGGTCGTCGCGGTCACGGCGAGGGGGCCTGGGCCCGCGATCACGGTCGCGTCCACCCCGGTCGCGGCCGCGGTCTCCGCCCGAGTCCCGGCGCGGTCGTTCGACCCGGGGGTTCTTCGCCGCGTAATCGGCCGGCAGCTCCGCCACCCGCGGCGGAAGGGTGACGGGGGTCAGCGAAATCTTGCCGCGGACATCAATCTCGGTAACCTCAACCTCGAGGTCATCGCCTTCGCTCAATACATCTTCAACTCGCGCAAGTCGGATTTCCCCGCCGAGCTTTGAGATGTGAACCAAGCCATCGGTGCCACCGCTGAGGTTCACGAAGGCGCCGAATTCGACGATCTTCACGACCTTTCCCATGAACTTCTCGCCAACCTGGGGGATCCTGGGGTTGGCAAGCTCGTCGATTCGTCGCCTGGCCTCGTCGGCATCGCCTTGCTCACGCGCTCCGATGCGTACGGAGCCGTCGTCCTCGATGTCGATCTCGACCCCTGTGTCGGCAATGATCTCGTTGATTCTCTTGCCCTTCGGGCCGATGACCTCGCCGATCTTATCTACGGGAATCATGAACGAGATAATGCGCGGTGCGTTGGGGTTCAGCTCCGAACGCGGAGCCGGCAGCGTTTCAGTGATCTTTCCGAGGATGAACAGCCTGGCCTCATGTGCCTGCTGAAGGGCTCCCCTAAGTACGGATGAGGGGACGCCGGTGATCTTGGTGTCAAGCTGGAGGGCCGTCACCATGGTGGCCGTCCCCGCTACTTTGAAGTCCATGTCACCGAAGGCGTCTTCAGCCCCAATGATGTCGGTCAAAGTGACAAAGTTGTCGCCTTCTTTGATAAGCCCCATGGCTATGCCAGCAACCGGCGCCTTGATCGGCACACCTGCGTCCATAAGGCATAGCGTCGAGCCACAAACGCTTGCCATCGAAGTTGATCCGTTCGAAGAAAGAATCTCGCTCACGACCCTTATCGCATAGGGGAAGTCGTCTTCTCTCGGGATGACCGGTAGCAACGCACGCTCGGCAAGAGAACCGTGGCCGATGGCTCTACGGCCCGGCCCGCGCATGAACCCTGCCTCACCGTAAGAAAACGGTGGGTCGTTGTAATGGTGCATGTAGCGCTTGGTTTCCACGATTCCCAGTTCGTCAACGCCGTGTATCTGCTCCATCTTGAGCATGCCGAGCGTGATCGTCGATAGCACCTGCGTCTGGCCTCGAGTGAACAGGCCCGTTCCGTGCACGCGCGGGATCACGTCCACTTCGCAAGAGATCTGCCTAATGTCCTTAATTCCCCGCCCGTCAATGCGGACGCCTTCTTTGATGACTCTGTCGCGCACCAAAGACTTGGTCAGTTTTTCGTAAGCCGCCGAGACCTCTTTGGTTTGGTCAGGGAACTCTCCGCCGGTCGTCTCGGTCAAGGTCGCGTAGATTTCGTCGATAGCTTGCTCCCGGGCGGACTTGTCGGCTATCACGATGGCGTTGCCGAGGCTTTCGCCGGCAAGCTGGCGGACTCTAGAGATCACGTCTGCGCCACCCTCGGATTCAATCACCCATTCCTTGTTCTGGTGCTTGACGCCTGCCTTGGCTACAAGCTCTTCTTGGGCGCCGACAACTTCGAGGATCACGAGTGTGGCTTGTTCGATGCCCTCTGCGACGATCTCCTCGGTCACCTCGGGTGCGCCTTCCTCCACCAGATCGAGCGAAAGTTCGGTGGCAGAAGCCTCGACCATCAAGATGTCGGCCGCGCCTGTTTCATTGCGTCGTCCTGCCACGATCATCTCGAAGGTCGCCTGCTCGGATTGTTGATACGAGGCGTTGGCGACCCATGCCCCGTTGATGTGCGACATGCGGCACGCTCCGACCGGGCCCTCGAAGGGGACGCCCGACAGCATGAGCGCGCAGGAAGCCGCGTTAATCGCAAGCACGTCAGGAGGATTGATTAGGTCAACCGATTGGACGATGCTCACGATGTGAACGTCGTTGCGGAAACCGCTAGGGAAGCAAGGCCGCAGTGGCCGGTCGATCAGACGGGCGGTAAGGATTGCCTTCTCTCCCGCACGACCCTCCCTGCGAAACACGCTTCCTGGAATCTTGCCGACTGCGTACAACCGCTCCTCGAAATCAACGGTCAACGGGAAGAAGTTCGTCCCTTCACGCGGCTTTTTCGACGCGGTTGCCGCGACGAGAAGACTGGTCTCACCCATCTGGGCAAGAACCGCGCCGTCTGCCAAAAGGGCAAGGCGGCCGGTTTCAAAGCTGATGACTGGCTCGCCGATCTTGCGTTCGACGGTATGAACATTGTTGCTTTCCATTTATGTACCTCCATTTGTCTTCGGGGGGTTCGCAGCTTCTGGCGAATCCTGGTTATACCTCCGGGGGGCTGCTACCCCCCCCCGAACCCCCCGTGAATCTCTTAAGAGGCCATATCCTTTGTGCCAGTTTTCAGTTGTGAGGGCTCGAGTTCTTAAAGTCAAGCGCTCGCAACTGGAAACTGACGACAGCCTCCCCTGGGTTTCTTTGTTTGCTCCTTTCTAGCCCCTGATGCCGAGCTTGGCTATCAAGGCTCGGTATCGTTCTACGTTCTCACGCTTAAGGTAATTTCCCAATCGCGTACGCTTTCCTACCAAGATTCGAAGTCCACGTCGTGAATGATGATCGGCGGAATGGGCTCTGAGGTGCTCCGTCAACTCCTCGATTCTCTTCGTGAAGATGGCAATCTGAACCTCCGGGGAGCCCGTATCGGTCTCGCCTCGGGAAAAGTCCGCGATAATCTTGCTTTTGGATTGGGTGTCTAGAGTCATGTCAGTTGTTAGAGTCGATACTAGCACGCACTACAGGTTTTCCTTGCGGGGGCGGCCTCTTAGGCCGGCTAGCTGGTTGAGCACCTTTCGAGAGACCGTGATCTTTTCTGGGGTTTGACGCCAGGTGAAGGCGCAGTCAAGGCAGTAGGAGTCATCTTCGCCACGCTCGTAGATGACAACGTTTTTGGACTCACAGCTCGGACAATGCTTAAACATCTTGGCCCTACCTTATCGGCAGTGGGGGCGATGCGCCTGAGACTAGGCGGCGAACGATCTTCACGTCCTGGGCTATGGCTTCGCGCAAGGAGTCCGGTCCGTCAAAAGCGACGTGGTCGCGGATCCGCGCGGCGAATTCGAATTCGACTGCTCGACCGTAGAGGTCGCCTGTGTAGTCTATGAGAAAGGCTTCCACGGACAGCGGGCCGGCTCCGAAAGTCGGGTTGGTTCCGATGCTGATAGCCGCAGGCAATGACCGTTTCCCGATCGCCACGCTTCCTGCATAGACCCCTGGGCCCGGAACGACCAAACCGGGGTGCGGCTTCAAGTTCGCGGTCGGATAGCCCAAATCACGTCCGCGCCCTGCGCCTCTCACAATCTTTCCCGGCAACTTGTACTCACGTCCGAGGGCCCTGTGGGCCCATTCGAGATCACCTTCCGCAAGCGCATGACGGATAGCAGTGCTGGAGATCCGGCGTCCGTTAGTCTCGGCCAGTCTCACGGCCTCAAAAACGAAACCAAGCGTTCGGGAAAAGCTTCTAAGCATCGGCACGTCGCCGCGCGCCAAGCGCCCGAACCTGAAACCGGCCCCGACGACGACAACCCGGGCGTGCAAACCCTGAAGGAGGTAGAGCCGGATGAAATCTTCGGGCTCCAGCATGGACAACTTCTTCGTGAAGGGAATCTCTAGGACGCGCTTAATCCCCGCTCTTTGAAGAAGTTCTAACTTGTCTTCCGGCCTAACCAGGGCGGGTGGCGCCTGGCCGTGTAACACCTTCTGAGGGTGAGGATTAAACGTAACGAGGGTTGGAATCGCGCCTTCGGCCTCGCTCCTGCGATTCACGCGCTCGATCAGCGCCCGGTGGCCCCGATGGACCGCGTCGAAGTTCCCGATTGTAAGTGCCGACGGTGCCAGATTCTTGGGGAGCGCACCCAGTCCACGGTAAAGCTTCACACAAGAACCGCTGCAGCTTTAAAGCCCTTTGCTGATCTGCGATAGACGGCGAGCAACTTTCCCTCGCCATCAACCACGCTGATGGGCAGGCCCGCTGCAAGTCCAGCCTCATGGGCAGGCCGACCCCCTCCTGCCGCGAGAGGATTGATGGGTAGCTCCCCCGGCCGGTCCACGACAAAGTCAGGTCCGAGCGCTCTTCCATGAACGACCGCATCGAGGCCCTTCCCGTCAACAGTTATCTGCGGAAAATCGCGCATCATTTCTCTCATGGAAAGAATGCGCTGAACACTGGCCTTGAGCCCCATCTTTTCCAGTTCTTCGAGCACCACGCAATCGTCCTCGCCAAAGGAACCGACACTCATCCGCCGCAAACTGATCAGATGTGCGCCGCAGTTGAGAGCATCGCCGAGGTCGGATGCCAGCGTACGAATGTACGTACCGCTGGAACATCGCACGAAGACCTTGGCGGTCTGGGCATCGGCATCGAAATCTTCGATGTCAAAGTCGTAGATCCGAACGCGGCGCGCCTCGCGTTCGATAACTTCACCCCTGCGCGCGGCTTTGTACAATGGTTCGCCACCAACTTTCACGGCCGACACCATAGGAGGCACTTGGCGGATCTCCCCTCGGAATGCGGCGGCCGCCTTCTCGACGTCCTGAACCGATAACCTCGAAGGGACCGTGGCCGTGACTTCGCCCTCGGCATCCTGGGTCGTTGTGCTCACACCGAACTTGGCGACGGCGCGGTACGACTTAGACAACCCCTGGAGGAATGCGAGCAGCCGTGTGGCCCTGCCAAGGCCCAGGAGCATCACGCCGGTCGCCGAAGGGTCGAGCGTGCCAGCATGACCGACCTTAGTCATCTCGTAAACGCGTCTCACGCGATCGACTACGTCGTGCGAAGTGAGACCAGAAGGCTTATCAATAACAACGAGCCCCGAGAGGTCAGTTAAGGTCACTAGTTAGCCGGAGGGCGCTTGAGCGTCGAGGTGTTTCGGAAGACGCTGCATGATCGCGGGGATGATCTCTTCAGGGGTCCCGCTGGCATCGAACCCAGCAGCCCTGGCGTGTCCTCCGCCCCCAAAGGACTTGGCGATAACCGCCACGTCCACCTCGCCGCCCGACGCACGCAGCGACGCCTTCCATCCCCCTTCTGGTTTTTCTTTGATAAGAATTGCCATGCGCACGTTTCGAATGGCTCGCAGAACATCGATGAGGTGTTCGGTCTCATCGAGCCCCACACCGTTCAAGTCGGCCTGAGCGAGCCAGCTGGACACGACGCCGTCATTGACCTGTGCCCGCGACATGACTACTCCAACCAACTGAAGGTACTCAAACGAAGCCGACTCGAACACGCTGCGCGCCACGAGTTCATGATCCACGCCAGTCTCACGAAGACTAGCGGCCGTCCGCAGCGTCTCGGAAGTCGTGTTCGAGTACTGAAACCTGCCGGTGTCGGTGACGATGCCCGTGTACAGGCATGTGGCTTCGTCGGAATTTAGGACGGCCCCCATTGCGTCCAGGAGCCGGTACATGAGTTCTGACGAAGATGAAACCGAAGGCTCGACGAGATTGATCTTTCCAAAGCCCTCGTTCGTCTTGTGATGATCGATATTGATCGACGCGGTAGCTGAAGTGAACCGTTCCGCTAGCAGACCGAGCCGTTGGATGTCCGCGCAGTCGGTCGCCACACACATTTCCAAACTTGCCGGAACATCGCTAGGAGGCGATACGCTGCCGACGCCGGGCAGGAATTCGTACTGGGGGGGGACATCGCCACCCTCGCTGCCCCAGCTCATCCAAACCTGCTTGCCCTGCCTTCGGAGATAAAGGCCCAGCCCGAGCATCGAACCGAGGGCGTCTCCGTCGGGTGAGACATGACAAAAGATCGCGACACTCTCGGCCCCGTTAAGAGCGCTGGCCGCGCTCTCCCACTGGTCATCCGATATCACTTCGGCTGCCCGTCTTCAGACTCTGCCGCTCGGTCTGCGAGGGGTTCCACGTCGGGTGGCTTGGAAACTCCTAGCCCGCGCAGAAGCTGCTCGATACGTTCGGAGTGCTCCGCGGTCGTGTCTTCAACAAATTCCAACTGGGGAAGATACCGCAGTCGCACCTCACGACCAAGGATCGATCGGAGATGAGGAGTTGCGCTGTGGATCGCCTCCATCGTCGCCTCCCTTTCATCTGGGCCCCCGAGCGCGCTCACATAACCACGAGCTTGGCGCATGTCGGGCGTAATTTTCACGCTGGTCAGAGTCACGAACCCAAGGCGTGGATCGGTCAGGTGCTGGATAGCTTCGCCGAGTACCTCGCGCGCCAATTGTTCCACGCGCTCCGCCCGTGGAAAGTTCTTAGGCATCCGGCGTCACCACTTCCATCGTTGCGCCGACAACTTCAATGGCATCCTGACTTCGCACAAATCTTTCGACCTCCTGAAGCATTTTCTTCACATGAAAAGAAGAGTTAGACACGCAAGACACCCCGATCGTAACCCTCTGCCGAAGGTCTTCATGATCTACCTCCGCCCCCGCCACATTGAATCGAGTTCGCATCGTCCCCAAAATATGTTTCACGACCCGCCGCTTGTCCTTCAGCGAAGTAGAACTGCGCACCAGGAAGTCATACCGGGCCATCCCAACGAACATCTATACCCGGGCGACCTCACGCACCTCGAATGTTTCGATCACGTCGCCTTCCTTCAGATCGTTGTATCCAGAGATCATGATGCCGCATTCGAAGCCCGCTGAAACCTCGCGGACATCGTCCCTGAAGCGACGAAGCGTGGAAACCTCTCCAGTGTAGATGACGGCGCCGTCCCTGACGAGACGAGCTCGAGCACCCCGTTCCACCTTCCCTTCGGTTACGTAACAGCCCGCGGCCACGCCGCGGGGTCCGCGGAATAGTTGGCGCACTTCAACGGTAGAGGTGACAATTTCTTCTTCCTCCGGCGCCAGCAGACCCCTTGTGGCCTTTTCAATGTCCTCGAGCAGCTGATAGATCACCTCATAAAGACGTACATCAACGCCTCTCTTCTCGGCCAGTTGCCTGGCGCCGGCATCGGGCCGAACATTGAACCCGACGACGATCGCACCGGAAGCTTCGGCGAGATTGACTTCATTCTCGGTAATGGCGCCCGCGGCTTTTCTCAAAATCGTAATGCGGACACCTGCCTGATCTATCTTCTCGATGGAATCGCTCAAGGCCTCGATCGCGCCTTGAGTGTCGGCCTTGAGGATCAACTTCAGTTCAGGCTGTTCACCCGCGCGGGTTTTTGTAAGAAGTTCCTCGAGGCTCATGCTTTTGCCAGCCGCGGCATACTCCGCCTGACGGAGCTTGGCCTCCCGCCCTTCGGTCATTCGCCGGGACTCCCGGTCGTCAGCAACAACTTTGAATTCGTCGCCGGCAGATGGAACCTTGGACCATCCCGTCACGAGCACGGGCTGTGAAGGAGTCGCTTCTTGGATATGTTTGCCCGCCTCGTCCACCAGCGCTCTTACTTTGCACCACGCGGTACCACAAACAACTGGATCGCCAACTTTCAGGGTCCCTCTCTGAACGATCAGAGTGGCCACGGCACCCCTTCCTTTATCGAGGTGGGCTTCGATAGCAACGCCTCGGGCTTTAGCGTCCGGATTGGCTTTGAGTTCTTGCATGTCGGAAACAAGATGGATCATGTCTAGCAGATCGTCGAGGTTCGTTCCTTGTTTGGCGGAGACATCGACGAAAATCGTGTCGCCGCCCCATTCCTCGGGCTGAAGGCCCTTTTCGGCGAGTTGTTGCCGGACGCGCATTGGATCGGCCTCGGGCTTGTCGATTTTGTTGACGGCAACAATCACCGGTACCCCCGCGGCCTTCGCGTGATCAAGGGCCTCCGTGGTCTGGGGTTGTACGCCGTCGTCCGCGGCCACCACCAGAATCGCGATGTCGGTGACCTGGGCTCCACGTGCGCGCATCTGAGTGAAGGCCTCATGGCCTGGCGTATCGATGAACGTAACCACACGGTTGTCAGAGCCGTGCACCTGGTAAGCGCCAATGGCCTGAGTGATTCCTCCGGCTTCAAGCGAAAGCATTTCTTTTTTCCGAAACTGCTGGAGGATGGAGCTTTTCCCGTGATCGACGTGACCCATGACCGTCACGATTGGGGCCCGGGGTTTGAGAGTTGCGGGATCGTCAATTTCAACTTCGGCGCCCTCGGCTTCGTCTTCCTCAACAGACACGACTTGCACATCGGCGCCGAGCTCGTGAGCCAGCAGCTCGACGGCTTCGTCGGACAAAGACTGGTTGATCGTCTTCATTTCCCCCAGAGCCAGCAGCATCTTGATTATTTCGGCGGGAGGGTGGCCGAGTTTTCGAGCAAACTCCTCGACGGTGACCCCCCGGGGTACGTGGATCGATTCGGTACTTTTCTCGGGGGGCTCAGCCGGGGTTTCCGCTATGGATTCCGCGATGGGTTCCGCGGCCGGTCCCGCGACGGGTTCCGCGACGGGCGCGGGCGGTTCTTTGCTCGGCGCGTCGACGTGCTCGGACCTGCGCGACCCCGTCGTCGATGCCGATTCGGGAGCAGGGGTCGCGCCTCCCCGTTTTAGCGCCGTGGGGGTCGGATTGGCGGCTTTGGTGGGAGCGGCTAGGGATTTTCGGAGTTGGTCGGCTTGATCGGGCTCGATCGACGATGAGTGGCTCTTTACTACGATTCCGATCGCGTCGAGCTTAGAGATCGCCTCCTTCGAGGAAATCCCTAACTCCTTGGCAAGCGCGCTGACTCTTATTTTCGACATTTCAGTCTTCAAGATATCCCACGTCGTCGCCTACCGGGCGCGAAGAGCGGGGGGTAGCGGTCTAGGTTGGGGTTCCAGCCAGCTGGCTTTCGCTCTTTATGTCAATTCGCCATCCGGTGAGGCGGGCGGCGAGTCGAGCATTCTGGCCCTCCTTGCCGATGGCAAGAGACAGTTGAAAGTCAGGCACGGTAACAGCCGCGGTCTGAGTTTCCGTGTTGATCACAACTTCCTTGACCTTGGCCGGGGACAGCGCATTGGCGACAAATGCCTCGGCCTCGGCCGACCATTCAATGATGTCGACCTTCTCGCCTCGTAGTTCGTTCACAACCATCCTTACGCGAGCGCCTTTCGGCCCGACGCAAGCCCCTCTCGGATCGACGTTGGGATCGTTGGACGCGACCGCGATCTTGGAGCGATGCCCCGCCTCACGGGCGACTTGTTTGATTTCAACCGTTCCATCGAGAATCTCCGGCACTTCCAGTTCGAAAAGACGAAGGATGAGGTTCGGGTGCGTTCTCGAACAAATGATCTGTGGGCCGCGCGGCGACCTGCGTACCTCGACGATGTATGCCTTTACACGCGAGCCGTGATCGTACCTCTCCCCCGGAACTTGCTCGGCTTGAGGAAGAAGTGCTTCCACACCTTTGCCCAGGTCGAGCAACACGTAACGTGGATCGGCTTGCTGAACGATGGCCGTGACCAGATTTCCTTCACGGCCCGAATATTCTCCGTAGGTCACTTCGCGTTCTGCATCACGCAGACGCTGAAGAATGACTTGCTTGGCCGTCTGTGCGGCAATACGCCCGAAGTCGGGCGGTGTCGCTTCCCACTCGCGCAACACTTTGTACTCTTCCGTGTCGTCGAAGCGCTCCACTTCTTGCGCATAGACGGTGAATTCGCCCGTTTTCCGGTCGATACTGACTCTGGCTTCGTCGGCAACCGATTGGGGCGAGCGTTTGTAGGCAGCAGCAAGAGCTTGTTCGAGAGCCTCCACGACGCTCGCGAACGAGATTCCCTTCTCGCGCTCAATCAAGCGAAGCGCATCCAGTTCGACGTGGTTCACGCGTTTAGCCCCTTTAGCTCGGCGTCCCAATCGACAACGAGTTTTGCTCTGTCGACGTGTTCGTACGGAATCTCCACAACGGTCTCGTCTTCTTCGCCGAGCAGAAAGGTCTCGGCTCCCGCCGACTTGATGCGGCCCTTGAAGTTACGTCGACCCTCGATTCCGTCAAGACACCGAACCGTAATTTCGCGGCCGGTGAATCGTTCGTAGTCAGAGGGTTTGACCAGGGGGCGCTCGATTCCTGCCGATGAAACCTCGAGCGTGTAGCGACCCTCGATGGGATCGTCGATATCCAGAGCTCTGGATACTTCCTTAGACACATCGGCGATTTCGCCAAGAGTGACGGGACTTTCGGCCCGATCGACGGTCAGAGTGAGCGTTCGGCCGCCCGTGCCGGAGCCCAGACGTACTTCAACCAGTTCCAGGGCGCGCTTGACAACAATGGGCTCGCAGATAGCGCGCACCATCTCTAGCGCATCGGTGCTGGTCACGGCCATTTACCTCCCCTTCGCCGAAAAAGAAAGTGGGCTCATAGCCCACTTCTGGTCGGTACTTGCTCGCCCCCTTAGGGCGCTCTTTTGATGGTTCCTAGCCAAGTATATGGCCGAGCAGCGCGCCCAGCAACAGCGAGACCTTAAACGCTTAGTACGATTGGGCCCAGGTGGCTCGCTCAGTGGACTTGTTGCCGCACACGATGCACATTCCTCCTGGATCCTCTTGAATGATTGGCAAAACGCGAATTGTCGCCCTGGCGTCGGCCTTGACTTTTTCTTCGCAGCCGGGGTCCCCACACCACCCGGTGACCGCAAAACCTTCAGCCGCGGCAAGAAAGTCGCGCATCTGCGAGTAGTCAGACAACTCAACCGTCGAAGCGGCGCGACGAGCAACCGCCTGGTCGAGCAGGCTCACTTGAATTTCCTCGAGCAGGGAAGGCACGACCGATTCCAAATCGTTAAGCGCACACGCGGACTTCGTCAAGGTGTCACGACGAAACACGGAAACCTGTTTCGCTTCCAATTCCCTGGCTCCCACGTCGAGGCGGATTGGTACACCCTTTAACTCCCACTCGTTGTACTTGTACCCGGGACGATGATGTTCGCGATGGTCGATTTTCACTCTGATCCCCGACAACGCGGCGGCGATCTTATCGCAAGCCTCGAGGACTTCGGCCCGTTCGTCGGCCCCGTAGATTGGTACGATTACAACCTGCACGGGGGCCAGTTTCGGAGGCAGCCGGAGCCCCTTGTTGTCGCCGTGACACATGATGAGTCCCCCGATGAGGCGCGAGGACACTCCCCATGAGGTTGAGTAAGGGTGCTGCTGCGACCCATCTTGGGACTGGAACTTCACGTCATAGGCGCGCGAGAAGTTCTGCCCAAAGTAGTGAGAGGTTCCGGCCTGAAGAGCCTTTCCGTCACCCATGAGCGCTTCGATCGAATAGCTTTCCTGTGCTCCGGGGAACCGCTCAGACGCGCTCTTTCGCCCCATCAAGACCGGCATGGCCATGTCTTCCTCGGCCGCCGCTCTGTAAACATCCTTCAACACCATAAAGGTCTCCGCCATTGCTTCTTCCGAAGTTGCATGTGCCGTGTGCCCCTCTTGCCACAGAAATTCAGTGGTTCGAAGGAACAGTCGCGTACGCATTTCCCAGCGAACGACGTTGGCCCATTGGTTGTAAAGAAGCGGAAGGTCGCGGTGACTTTGAATCCAGCGCCTGTAGTGCTCCCAGATGATGGTCTCGGAAGTCGGGCGAATCATCAGCGGCTCCTCGAGTTTGGCACCTCCCGCGTGAGTAACGACCGCCACCTGGGGGCTGAATCCCGCAACGTGCTCCTTCTCCTTCTCGAGCAAGCTGTAGGGAATGAGCAGCGGGAAGTACAGGTTCTCGTGTCCAGTCTCCTTGATCCGGCGATCGAGCCCCGCAACCATGGCCTCCCAGATCGCGTAACCATAGGGGCGGATGACCATGCTCCCTTTCGCAAGAGAGTTCTCAGCCAGCTCCGCCCCCTTGACCACCTCCTGATACCAGGCAGGAAAGTTCTCTTCGCGTTTGGGAAGGGACATAAAACTATTTTAGACGCTGGCGACTACTGGAACGGATTTGCGAGGGGACGAAATATGTCCAAATACAAAATGGCGAGGTTAAGCACTATGAGAAAACCGAGTACCGCCGTGGCAACCGGCACCACTTTGCGCATATCTACCTTGCGGCGAGTCACTTTCTCTATGGCGAGCACCGCAAGGTGCCCGCCGTCCAGAGGCGGAAGCGGCAACAAGTTCGCTACCCCGACAAAAACGACGAAAAGCGCCAGAAAATCGATGAGCCCGCCAATTCCGAAAGCCTTTACGGCTTGACCTGCAAGCCGGCCGCCCCCGACGAGACCAATCGGTTGTTCGTCACCGATTACGCGATCGCCTTTACTCCTAAGCGCGGCGAAAACTCCGCCCAGGCCCCGCGGCGAAAAGATCTGCTTAATGCCGACAACGCTGACCTTCAAGGAGGCTCCAGTTTGACCGGCGCCTCGTGCCAAGGCGACGTGGGGCGCCTTTCGGTCCATGACGTGACCGGGCTGAATACCGATCTGCCCCGCCCGCACAGTCTTTTTTGGATCGCGAAGGTCTTCGGCGTCGGTCTCAATAGGAGTGACGGGAATCACAAGGCTTCGTCCCTCACGTTGTACGGTGAACCTAAGTTCTCGTCCAGCACTGGCCCGGATGAGTACAATCCCCTTCTCCCACGACTGTAACGCAGTGCCGTCTATGGCAACAACTCGATCACCCTTCTGCAATCCTGCGGTCTTCGCCGGTCCTACTGCTCCGTCTACGGTGATTTCGACTGAGTCAATCTGCGGCTTCGCTCGATTGGGCGTCCCGACAAACATGTAAACAGAGGAAAACATCAAAGTCGCCAGGATCATGTGTGTTGCCGAACCGGCAACCAAAACGATTGCCCTTTGCCACGGGGGCTTTGCTGGAAAGGTCCTCGAGTACTCGTCGTCGGGGATCTTCTGAAAGGGGTTCATGCCAGCAATGCGCACATAACCTCCGAGCAAGATGGCTTTGACGCCGAACTCTGTCTCGCCGCGCCGGCGCGAAAAGAGCTTCGGCCCAAAACCGAGGAAGAACTCCTCGACTCTTATTCCAAACCGACGTGCCGTCCAGAAGTGCCCAAACTCGTGGAACACGATCATCACGATCAGACCCAAAATGAAGGCAATCACTCCTATGGCGTTCGGACTCATAGGCTTTTCATGACCTCCATTGCTGCCTCTCGCGCCCATTCATCGGCGGCAAGGACCCCGTCGAGGTCGGGTGGCTGGGGGGTATGGCGGTCAAGGACGGTTTCGACTATTTGCGAGATCGCCAAGAAAGGAAGTCGCCCGTCCAGAAATGCACTGACGGCAATCTCGTTTGCGGCGTTCAACGCGGCTGGGTACGTATCGCCTCGACGACCCGCCTCATACGCCAATGGAAGACACCTAAATGTATCGGTATCGGGCTTGCTGAAATTGAGTTGGGGGTGCTCCGACGGCTCAAACCGCAGAGGCGGGGGGCTCGGGGGGGTAGCAGCCCCCATAAGTACGGACTCGCGCGCGCCAGAAGCTGCGAACCCCCCGGAGTCAAGGAGGGCGCTCGCAGTGTCGGACCCGCACAGGGCGAGCCGGATAGGCAGACCCATATCGGGGATGGCGGCATGCATGAACGTCGCGCCGTCGACGGTAGACGCCATTGCATGCACAAGTCCCTGAGGATGGATCACCACTTCAATCTCATCGTAGGTCAATCCGAAAAGAAAGTGCGCTTCGATAACTTCCAGGCCCTTATTCATTAGCGTTGCAGAGTCGACTGTTATTTTCGGGCCCATGTCCCAGACGGGATGATTTAGCGCCTCGGAAACGGTCACTTTCCCTAGCTGGGGGGCGGTGCGGCCTAGGAACGGTCCCCCACTTCCGGTTAGATGGACACGACGCACCGATTCCGGAGCGAGTCCCTCGAGCAGCTGCCACAGGGCAGAGTGCTCGCTGTCGACCGGGCGGATTTGACCTGGCCGGGCTTTGCCCATCACCAATTCTCCGGCCGCAACAAGACTCTCTTTGTTTGCGAGCGCCAAGATCCTTCCGGACTGCAGCGTCGCAAGTGTCGCTTTCAGGCCCGCCGCGCCAACGAGCGCGTTCAGCACGACATCGCAGTCGGACTCATTTACGATCTGCTCAGCGACGTCGGGTCCGGTCAGTACTTTGGTCCCTTCGGCGACATCCAAGGTCCCGAAAACTATTCCAGCGAGGCCGGGTCTGAATTCTCTGACTTGCTCCGTGAGCTCACCGGCATTGGAACCCGCGCAGAGGGCAACCACTTCAAGTCTTTCTTCATTCCTTCTAACGACCTCGAGGGCCTGTCGTCCAATGGACCCCGTGGATCCCAGGATCGCGACTCGGGTCACAGTCCGAAGATTCTTAAGGACATATACACGGCGGGAGCAGTGAAAAGAATCGCGTCGATGCGGTCGAGCGCACCGCCGTGTCCTGGAATGATCGTTCCGGAATCTTTGATACCGAGATCGCGCTTGAGCATCGACTCGGCCAGATCACCGAGCGGCGAGAAAATTGACGCGAGGACTCCTACCAGAAGAGCTTGGACGTGACTCCACGGACCCAGCAGCGGCGCCACGACAACCGCCGTCACGATGATGCCGATAGTGGCGACCGCCGCTCCTTCGCGGGTTTTCTTCGGAGAGATAGACGGGGCCAACGGCGTCTTGCCCCACCTAGAGCCTGCGGCGTAGGCGTACACGTCGTAGATGGCGGCCGACCCCAGCGCAACGATCGTCACACCCGCGCCGTCGGGGCGAGAAATCAGCAGTCCGACGAACGATCCAAGCAGTGGAATGTAGACCATACCGAGCATGCTGACTGCAATGTTCGTCAGCGCTTTTTCGTGGGTCCCTCCAGACAAATACCACCCAAAACAAGCAACGAGGGTGAGAAACAAAACCAGGGCTGCGGCCGCCTCGCCGCGGGAAAAGACGGCGATCAACAACACGGCTCCACCCACCAAACACAGGGCCGTTGCCGGATGATGGCCTGCCTTTCGCGCCGCTGCGTAGAACTCGGCCTGGGCGAAAATGATGATGATGAACATCAGGACGAAGAACGGCGTGGGTCCGAGATAAAGAAGGCCAATGGCCAAGCCGGCCAAAGTGAGTCCGGTCGCGATGGCAAGCTTGAGGTTTCGGCCAGGGGGCGGGGGGCTGAACGACGCGCCGGAAACTGGGAATTCCTTCTGTTCGTCAGATCTCGAGAAGTTCTTTCTCCTTGTGAAGGATCATCCCGTCGATCTCTGCCACGTGCTGATCCGTCAGCTTCTGAAGCTCCTTCTCCGACCGCTTCAAGTCGTCCTCGGACATTTGACCATCCTTTTGAAGCCGCTCCATTTCGTCTTTGGAGTGACGGCGCACGTTTCGGACCGCAACTCTGCCTTCTTCAGCCAGTTGGTGGATGACCTTGATCATCTCCTTGCGCCGTTCCTCGGTGAGGGGCGGAATACTCAGCCGGATCACGATGCCGTCGTTGGACGGATTGATCCCCAAATCTGAAGCCTGGATTGCCTTTTCGATCGCGCTCAGCGCGTTCTTGTCGTACGGAGAGATCACCAAAAGCCGCGCGTCGGGAACCGATATCCCGGCGATCTGATTGAGGGGCGTTTTGCTCCCGTAGTAGTCGACGTCCAATGATTCGACCATGTGAGGAGTCGCGCGTCCCGTCCGCACGCCGGTGAACGACTCACGAGCAGCCGCTAGGGCTTTGCGCATCTTCTCGTGGGCCTCTTTCAGTTGAGCTTCAAGAACCATTGGGGGAAAGCCTACCGTTCTCCGGAACCTATGCAAATCTCTCACGAGCTTCGCGGTCCGGTTCATGCTTCATCACGGCTAGTTTCACCAGGGCCTTGCAGCCCTGGCCAGAGCTTACCGCTCCACATGC
>CAZCSK010000024.1:0-35547 GCA_964501265.1 uncultured Actinomycetes bacterium | reverse complement strand
CGGCGTCGGCCGCGGGGGCGTCGGCGTCGGCCGCGGGGGCTTCGGCCGCGGGGGCGTCGGCCGCGGGGGCTTCGGCCGCGGGGGCGTCGGCCGCGGGGGCGTCGGCCGCGGGGGCTTCGGCGTCTGCCTCGCCTATCTCGGCCATGACCGCACCCACTGCAATCGTTTCGCCCTCCTGGGCCACGATCTGGGTCAGCGTGCCCTCAAAGGGCGACGGAATCGCGCTGTCTACTTTGTCGGTGGACACCTCCACGATGTCGTCGTCGATGGCCACTTTGTCTCCGACCTTCTTCAGCCATCGCGTGATTGTGCCCTCGGCGACTGTTTCACCGAGCTGCGGCATCTTGAACTGCGGCATAAGTTGGACTCCTTTAGGACCCTCATCCTAACGGACGCTGTCGGAAGTGATGTACTCCGGCCGCGACCCGCAGGTCAGGATTTTATGGAATGGCCCCCGAATTGGCCGCGGAGCGCGGCGACAACCTTCATTGCATCCGATTCATCCTGTCGTGATGCGAACCGCGCGAAAAGAGCAGCCGAGATGGCGTGCAGGGGTACACCTAGTCTCACGGCTTCATCGACGGTCCACCTGCCTTCACCCGAGTCTTCGGCCCAACCCTTGATCTTTTCAAGTCCTGGGTCCGCCTGGAGGGCGGAGACTAGCAATTCCAGAAGCCACGATCGCACGACACTTCCGTTTCGCCACGCGGAAAGAGCGCCCTCAACATCGATTCCCAATTCGCTTGCCCGAAGTAACTCATAACCCTCGGCGAACGCTTGCATCATTCCGTACTCGACTCCGTTATGCACCATCTTGGTGAAGTGACCCGCCCCAACCGGGCCGGCATGAACAAACCCACCGGTCGGTGCCAGCGAGTCGAAGATCGGTTGCAGAGTCTTGATGTGATTGTCCTCACCGCCGACCATTAGGCAGTAGCCGTTCTCGAGGCCCCACACTCCCCCGCTCACTCCTGCATCGACGAAACCGATTCCCTTTGCGCCGAGTTCTTCGCCGCGTCGCATTGAATCCGTGTATCGCGAGTTACCTCCGTCGATGAGGATGTCTCCCGCTTGCAACAACCCTGACAGCTGCGCCGCCATCTCATCCGTGGGAGCCCCCGCTGGAATCATCAGCCACGCGATTCTTGGGGACGACAGTGACTCGACGAGAGCCGCGAGCGAAGGGACATCGGAGCGAGTCGGATCGCGCGTGTAGCCGATTACCTCATGCCCGGCCCGACGAAGGCGCTCGCGCATGTTGCCGCCCATTCGGCCGAGCCCGACCATTCCAAGTTTCATCGGACTAGAAGCGGCCCGGCCTGTAGTCAGAGATCTGCTTGTAACACTTACAGGCCTTTCCCCATTGGAGCGTCACGATAGTGTCGCCGCCGGAGAACTTGCCCGGTGAAAACGTGACACTGTGCACGGTCGCGGTCTTGACCGTACCAAGCCGCTGCGCAGCTTGAGCCCACGCCGTGCGCTTAAGGTTCGGACCGACCGCTTGGGCTGCGCCGACGGTGATAAAGAACTCGTCACAGAACCCTCCTGCCTCGGCGTCTTCATTCTCAATGTTGTCGAGCCCGCGTACTCCGCGGTCGGTCAGGATCTTGGAGCAAAACTGCGTTCCCTCTGCAGGGGGCTTACCGGCGGCCTTTCCACCGAACAGAAGGACCGATGGGGCCAACACTCCGTCCCATTGATCGGGGTCCCAATCCTTCGTGAAGAAGTCGTCGGTAAGTCCGTTGTAGTCGGATGCGGAGTATTTAAACGGCCTGCCGTAGGGCCGCGCATTTTCGAGGAAGTTTCTTACAGCTACATAGTTGACGGCCATAAAAACGTGAGTCACGTTTTCAGACACCATCTGGGTGACAATGCTCGGAATTTGCGTCTGCTGCGACTTCGGGTCGCAGTCGGTCACCTTGAGAGCCACGTCAGGCTGCGCTCCCGCCGCTCGGATGCCGGGAATCAGGTGGGTCTTAACGACGGTGATCGACGGCTCGCAATTTTCGGTAACCACTCCAGCCTTCACGCCCGGAGTTATGAATCCAAGGCTCTTCGATTCCGCAGCCCATTCTTTGGCGATTCGGTCGAGGTTGCGGTTGGCCGCGACATCGTAGCCTCGGGCCTCGGCCTGAAAGGATGCGGACAGGGGATAACTGTGCGTGAAGGGAACGCCGTCCCCCGAGAAGCACTTTTGGGTTGACTGCAAGATGAAGGTCGCGGTGTCAACCACGCCGAAAGCCCTGCCCTTTAAATCCGTACACGCCTTCAGCTGACTCGACTCTTCCAGCGGATCGACCTTGATAATGTCTGCAACAACTTGCCGGCCGTGGATTCCTCCGGTGTCGTTGACGTAGTCAACGAATGCCTCGATCACTTTGTCAATGTCACTTCGAAGCGGCAAGCCGATTCCGGTACCCTGCAGCCCGGCGGGATTCAGCGTCGTAAAACCGATTCTCACACTCTTGGCGGTTACGCCGATGTCAGATGCAGTAAGAACGACGGATCCCTCAGGGCCCGATGGTCCGGGGGGCCCACCTGGCGAGCCTGGCGAGCCCGGTTTCGAAGTGCCGAGAATGGTCGCGGTCCCAGTGGCGCCAGCGCCAACTTGCTCTGCGTTTCCTCCGGGGGTCCCTGCCTCTAATGCAATCTCTTCGGCGGTGGCCTCCGATGAATTCTCGCCTGGTTGTCCTGCTTGGAGACGTCGCGCGGACGGCACGAACGAAATGCCTATCAGCAAAACGGTGAGAGCAAGTCCAAGGCCGGTTGAAAGAATCCTTTGTCGGGACGCAACTCGGATCCACGCCGCCACAGCACCGTGCCCCCACCGCTTGGATGCGAAACCGGGGATTGAAATCTTCAACTGCGCACCTTCCTTGCTCGACCCCCATTATGCGCCGCGCGCGACCGGGCTGTGCCCGGCTTGGAGGAGGCGCGCTTGGAGGCGATAACCAACTTGGGGGCTGGGCGTTGCTTGGCGGCAATTACCAACTTGGGGGTTGTTGGTGGTTTGGGAGCGCTGCGGCGCTTTGGGGTCGCCGTTGCGGGTGGCTTGCGTGTACGAGTGTTGGGTGACTTGGGGGCGCGTAGCGACATGGGCTTGGGGGCGCTTGGTGGCTCAGACTTGAGGCCGGCCGCGGTTGGGGCCGCGCCCCCGCCGGAACGTTCAATAGCAGCAACGTCGGTGCCCAGGTAGCTTGCGATTACACGCGGATCTGATCGCACTTCTTCTGGCGTTCCAGAAGCAATCACTTCTCCGCTCTCGAGCGCGTACACCCTGTCGCAGAGCGACATCAAAAGCGGCATGTCGTGTTCCACGATGAGAATCGACCATCCAAGTTCATCTCGAAGCCTGCGAAGTAAGGGTCCGAAGGCTTCCACTTCGCGTTGCGCGATACCCGCGGTCGGCTCGTCAAGCAGCACGAGTCTCGGATTCTCCGCGGTTACGGTTGCAAGATCACAAAGCCGCCTCATACCTGTCGACAGTTCACCGGTGAGGTTCCGCTCTCGGTCGCCCAAACCAAATACAGAAAGCACCGACTGAGCTTTTGATCTCTTGTTCTTCTCAACTAGATCTGCCCAAGGAGTCGAAACGGCCGAACCCAGAATCCCGGCCGGGTCGGTTCGATCCAGTGCGACCAAAACGGTTTCACCCACCGTTAGACCGGGGAACAAATGGGCATCCTGGAACGATCTCGCCGCGCCAAGAGCCGGGCGGGAGTGCGACGGTTGGCCGCTGGCCTCGCTACCAAAGATCTCCACCATGCCCGTCGGCGCCAGGTATCCCGAAATGCAATTCATCAAGGTTGTCTTGCCCGCGCCGTTGCCACCGATCAACCCGACAATCTCCCCCGCCCCGACACGCAGGCTCACGCTCTGCAACGCCTTAAGTCCTCCAAACGAGATTGAAACCTCGTTGACAACAAGCGGGAGCTTTCCGCTCCCATCAAACCCGTTGCCCTTAGCAAACTCGAAGTTGCCAGAGATTGAAGGCTGAGGCATTGGCTCGCTACCGACCTCAACCGGCTGTTCCTTGGCAACTCGGCCTGAGAGCAGATCGAGAATCTTCGTGCGGGCCCTATCGACAAGTGAGGCAATGCCTCCCGGGAGGAAGAGGACTATTCCCAGCAGCAGCGCGCCCGACGATATCGAACGCACGATGAACGTGTTCGCGTCCGGAACAAGGTAGGGCCAAGCGAAAACGGCAAGAGCGCCCAGTATCGGACCATGCAAAGTGTTAAGCCCCCCTACGATGGCAACGCTTAACATCACAAGCGACAAGGTGCCGTCGAACTGCAGGGATGTCCACCGGTGCTCAACCATCCCCCACATCCCTCCGGCGATTCCCGCGATCATCCCGGACAAAACGAGCCCCGTGATTTTGATGGCCGTCGCATTCAGCCCGTGGGCAGATGCGGCCCGATCGTTGTCTCTGACACTAATAAGAGCGCGGCCAATGGACGTCCGCCTCAGGTTGCGCAATCCGACGACAATCAATGCGAGCACAACTATCGCAAGATAGTAGAGGGCCTTCTGCGTGCGAATGGGACCCATCAGAGGAAGATGCGTATTTACAACCGACGCATTTCCGGCAGAGTCCTCCCCCACCCAGCTCTGAGTGAATAGCCAAGATTGCGCGGCAAGAGCGAATGCCAGCGAGGTAACACCAAGAAAGAGGCCGCGGAAACGAAGAGCTGGCAGACAGATCAGGACAGCGGTCCCCGCTGCCACCACGGCTGCGACTAACAGCACTGCCGGAACGGCGAAGCCAGCCCGGTCGGCGGCCGCCGCGGCGTAAGCGCCCACCCCCAACAGAGCGAAGTGTCCAAGCGATGCCTGCCCGGCCCAGCCCGTCAGAACGGTTAGCGAAAGACCAACCATCGCGTAGGTGACGATCAGTCCAAGGAGGAGGGCTTGACCTTCGCTCCGCATTCCCGGAAGGAACGGGAAGGCGAGTCCGAGCAATCCGAAGAGGGCCCATCCATAACGATCGAGGTTGCGGGCGATATGCATCTTCTGCAGCCGTTCATCCAGCTTTGGCCTTGATCGCTCTACGGTGAGCTGCTCGTCGCCCCGGCGGGAAGTGGCAGAAAGCCCGCGGGCCCGAAGCAGGATGGCAATCAGAATCACAATAAGCACAGCGATGTCAGATGTTCCGCCACGTGGAATGTTCCAGTACGCCACCTGTTCGACCACGCCGAGTACCACGCCTCCTGCAAAAGCCGTAGGCAGATCTGTCATCTTGCCGATCAGAGCTGCGGCGAATCCACGGAGTAGAAGACTCGGTCCTAAGGACGCAATATCAAGAGTCGGTTGTGTCGGCGCCAGGAGCACGGCTGTGAGACCCGACAGCACGCCCGCCAAGATCCAGACGACAAGCGAGATACGACGCACGGAAATACCGGCAAGCCGCGCGGCCTCTGGATTCGACGCGGCCCCACGGATCGCTTTGCCTATCGAGGTCCTCGCAAAAAAGAAGTAGAGGCCAGCGGCGATGAGCGGGGCCACGCCAAGAGTTAGAAGTTGCGAAGAGCGAATGATCACTGCGCCCAATTGCCATTGCCCCTGGAATGGGACAGGGTATCCCTCGCGCAAGATTCTTCCTGCGTCCACCTTTAGAGGACCCACAAGGGTCGATACGAAAAGTATCTGCGCGACACCGATCGTTGCGATAGTAATGATTAGGCGAGAGGCGTCGAACAGCCGCCGAATGACGAGTCTTTCAACAAGTCCTCCGACCAATGCCGCGGCCAGAATCGCCACAGGCAACGCCACCCAGTACGAAAGGCCCGCCTCCACACCCAGCTTCGCCAGAAGGACAGCCGATATGACGCCCAATTGGCCATGCGCGAAGTTGACGAATCGCGCGGACTTGTAGGTCAGAACTATTCCGACACCGAGAAGGGCGTACTGCAAGCCGGTGACGATCCCAAGGACAAGTACGCCGATCGAGGTTCCCATTTACGCCGGCGCCCCCAGGAATACTGAGCGCGCAAGATCGCCCCGTTCGAGCAACTCAGCAGGCTTGCCTTCGAAACGTACAGAGCCTTTCTCGAGGAACACCGCGCGGTCGCAGAGCGAGACCGCGACGTTCAAGGACTGCTCGACTATGACAAGCGTTGTTCCCGAGGCATGAATGGCGCGGACGGTTTCGAGGAGCCCCTCCACGATTATTGGAGCAAGCCCCAACGACAGTTCATCGATGCACAGGAATCTAGGCTTTAGCAACATCGCTTTGGCAATCGCAAGTTGCTGTTGCTCGCCACCAGACAATGTCGACGCTGTATTACTGATTCGCTCTTTGAGGCGCGGGAAGGTGTCGAGAACCTCCGCAATACGCTCCTCAAGCAATTGCTTGTCCCGTCGCAGCAAGTAGCCCCCTACTTCGAGGTTCTCCTTGACGGTCAAGTCCGGAAAAACGGCTTTGCCCCCAGGAACCTGGACCAAACCCAAACCCGCCATCTCTTCGGCCGGTATGCCGGTTACGTCTTGTCCGTCGAAGAGCACTTTTCCAGAACGCGGTGGCGCCAATCCGCAGAGGACCCTCAGAACAGTCGACTTTCCGGCGCCATTGGTGCCCAAAAGGGCAAGGATCTCTCCGGGGTGAACTTTCAGCGAAACGTCAAAGAGGATCTGGATGAGGCCGTAGTTGAAGTCGACCTCGACTAGCTCGACCAGCGGCGTCGCATCGACGTCAGTCAAATCTGCTCAGGTGAGCAGTGGGTCGGCCTTTTCTGAATCGATTCCATATCGCTCAATGGCGGAGGATACTTTCTCTGGCTTGCAATCTCCAACTTGGGCCAAGGCCGCCAGGGTCGCCACGACGATATGTTCCGCGTCGACTTCGAAGTGGCGACGCAGATTCTCTCGCGTGTCGCTGCGGCCGAATCCGTCGGTGCCCAGCGAAGTGAAGTGACCTGGGACCCACCGTGCAATCTGATCGGGCACCGACTTGATCCAGTCGGACGACGCCACGACCGGCCCATCGGCGCCGTTCAATGCTTCATGCAGGTAAGGGATCTTGGGGGCCGCAGTCGGATTGAGCCTGTTCCAACGCTCGGCGCCGAGCGCGTCTTGCCTGAGCAAGTTGTAACTCGTCGCGCTCCAAACGTCAGCGGACACTTCGTACTCTTGTGCCAACATTTCTTGGGCGCGCAAAACCTGCGTTGCCAGAATTGATCCGCTGCCAAACAATTGGGCCCTGTACTTAGCCTTCTCGGTCCCCTTTCTAAAACGGTACAGACCCTTCAGGATTCCTTGATCGACCTCCTTCGGCTTGCGGGGCATCAAGTAGTTCTCGTTGTAGAGGGTCAGGTAATAGAAGATGTCTTCGCCCCCGTCAATCATTCGTGCAAGACCCTCTCGCACGATGGTCGCCGTCTCGTATGCAAACGCCGGATCGTACGAACGGCAGTTAGGGACAGTCGACGCAACCAGCAACGAGTGGCCATCCGCATGCTGAAGCCCTTCGCCGTTAAGGGTAGTTCTCCCGGCAGTACACCCAAGCAGAAATCCGCGTCCCCTCGCGTCTCCAAAGGCCCAAATGAGGTCACCGATTCGTTGGAAACCGAACATCGAGTAGAAAAGGAAGAAGGGAATCATGTGCTCGCCGTGGGTTGAGTAAGACGTCCCCGCGGCAGTAAAACTGCCCATGCTCCCGGCTTCCGTGATGCCTTCTTCGAGTATCTGACCGTCGCGCGCCTCGCGGTAAGAAAGGAGCATGTTGTAGTCCACCGGCTCGTAGAGCTGTCCTGACGGCGAGTAGATCTTGAAATCCTTGAACAGCGACTCGAGCCCGAAAGTGCGCCCTTCGTCGGGGATGATGGGGACAACCCGACGTCCGATTTGGCTATCGCGCATGAGGTCGCGTAGCAGACCGACGAAAGCCATCGTCGTCGACACTTCTCGCTTTTTTTCTTCTGTCCCCGAGTCGAAGACTTGGTAGACCTTATCGCCCGGCAAGACCAGAGGCTTGGGGCGCACCCGGCGCTCGGGAAGAAATCCTCCGAGGCGATTGCGGTGCTCGGCCAGATATAGGAATTCATCAGAGTCGACGCCCGGATGGAAGAAAGGCGGTTCCTCTCCGGAGAGTTTCTTGTCTGAAACTTCGATATTCAGCCGTTCTGCGAACCTGCTCAACTCGTCCTCGGTCATCTTCTTGATTTGATGCGTTGCGTTGCGCGCCTCAAACTCGGGTCCAAGCGCCCATCCCTTTACAGTCTTGGCAAGGATGACTACCGGACGGTCCTTGAGTTCGGTGGCCACCTGGTAGGCCGCGAACACCTTTCGATAATCGTGGCCGCCGCGCTTCAAGCGCCAAAGATCATCGTCGGTCAAGTGCTGGACCATTTTTTTCAGACGTGGGTCCGGTCCGAAGAAATGCTCTCTGATGTAAGCACCGGACTCGATCGAGTAACGTTGGAATTCGCCGTCGACTGTCGTGTTCATCTTGTTGACGAGCACTCCTTCGGAGTCCGCCGCCAGAAGAGCATCCCACTCCCGTCCCCACACCGCTTTGATCACATGCCAGCCCGCGCCACGAAACAGCGACTCGAGTTCCTGCATGATCTTGCCGTTACCTCGGACGGGACCATCGAGCCGCTGCAAGTTGCAGTTGACTACGAAAATCAAATTATCCAACTCTTCGTGCGCTGCAAGATGCAGAGCCCCGACGCTTTCGGGTTCGTCCATCTCGCCGTCGCCCAAAAACGCCCAAACGCGCTGCTCGGACGTGTCCTTAATCCCTCGGTGATCGAGGTAGCGGTTGAAACGTGCTTGATAGATTGCGGACAAGCCGGCCAAGCCCATTGATACCGAAGGAAACTCCCAGAAGGCAGGCATAAGTCGAGGATGCGGGTACGACGACAGGCCGCCCTCGAAGACCGCCTCGCGGCGAAAGTGGTCGAGCTGCTGCTCGTTGATGCGGCCCTCCAAATAGGCGCGGGCATAAATGCCCGGCGCGGCGTGGCCCTGAAACCAAATTTGATCGCCGCCGCCAGGATGATCCTTGCCCCTGAAGAAATGATTGAAGCCCACCTCGTAAAGACCCGCAGCCGATGCGTAGGTGGCGAGATGGCCTCCGATGCCGACGTGGAGCTTGTTGGCGCGAAGCACCATTACTGCGGCGTTCCAGCGGATGAGTTGGCGAATTCGAAACTCCAGCGCTTCATCGCCCGGATAGTAGGGCTCCTGCTCCGGCGGGATCGTGTTGTGGTAGTCGGTCTGCACCATCGGGGGCAGGCCAATCTGACGCTCTCTCGCGTGATTCAGCACTCGATGAAGTAGATGGCGAGCTCGAGCTTTGCCCTGATTGTCGATGATGTCGTCCAGGGCCGAGAGCCACTCGGCCGTTTCGTCGGGATAGGGATCGGGAAGCTGATCCTTGAAAACGTCGTAGGGCATCCTCGAAGCGTACCTCAGGCGTGCAGGCCTCTATGGGCGAAGCGAGCTAGCTTTCGAAGGCGAAACCGTTTTGCGAACATATGGGCAGCAGGCTAACTACGCACTTAACTCGTTGACGGGCCTCATTTTCTGGACTTTGTAAATTCGATCTTGACAGAGCCTAGTTGTAAACCTTAGACTTACATCATGTCGGCGGCTCATCGAGAGGTCCTAGCGAGACTCATCGAGGCGAACTCCACTGCAGTTGTGTCTGTATTGCGCGGCGAGTCCGGATCGGCTCTCGACGCCTTGACCGCCGCAAGGATGCTGGACCAATTGGTTGGCGATGTTCTGCAGGCGCTCGTCATCGAGACTCGCGAGGCAGGTTCGACGTGGCAGCAGATCGCCAACGTCATGCAAACAACGCGCCAGGCCTCATACCAACGATTTGGTCGACTCGGACCTAGGGAGGAAGAGATGGAACTAGCAAGTGAACAGGCTGAAGCGAAGGCCAAGGAGCTTCTGACTGCCTACGCAGCAAAAGAATGGGAGACAATAAGGAAGGAATTTGACGACCGCATGCTTGCGGGCTTGTCGGAGGAAATGTTGGCTCAAACCGCAGCGTCGATGAGCAACCAGGTCGGCGAACTGGTCTCTAGCGGGGAACCATCGACAAGAGCCTCCGGAGAGCATGTAGTCGTGGATATTCCGCTCGAATTCGAGCGGGGACAGCTCAAGTTTCGAGTCAGTATTGATGCGGATGGCAAAATAAGCGGTCTGTTTTTGCTGAACCCCGAAGTCGCGTGAGAGACGAGTGAACCACACGAGGCGTAATAGCGGATCCAAAGGGGGCTAGCCTGGCAGCAGGTTTCCCCGAGACCTTGGGTGGCATCTTTGGACTGGATCACGTACAGCTAGCCATGCCTGCGGGGCAGGAGGACACGGCCCGATCGTTCTACTGTGGGGTCCTCGGTTTGGAGGAGGAAGCAAAACCGGCCAGTCTCGCTCGTCGAGGAGGAGTCTGGTTCAAACGCGGCGAGCTTCGGCTCCATCTCGGGATTGATAAGGACTTTCAGCCGGCCAGAAAAGCACATCCCGCGCTCTTGGTACGAGGGCTACAAGAAATTGTTGCCCGTTGCCAATCTGCAGGGTTTGAACCGACAACAGACGAGCCCCTGCAGGGCTTTGACCGCGTGTACGTCTTGGATCCCTTCGGTAACCGGATCGAACTCTTGGAAAGACACATTGGAGAGTAGATCGTAGATCGAACACCCTCGGCATGAGCGAAGCGGTTCGATGGAGAAAGTAGGATTCCTTGATGCCTGAAAAGCCAAAGCTCGTGGCCCAACAACTTCCGGATTACGAACCCGAGATTGGGGCCGCGCTATGGAGATTGCAGGACGCTAGGAGAAGAACGCTCCGGCTTCTGCGGGACGTGCCCGCCGACATCGTCGAACAGGAAACCGAGGGCGACAGCGTCGGCACGATCCTTTACCATGTGGCGCTGATCGAAGCTGATTGGCTTTACGCCGAAATCCTAGAACAACCAATCCCAGACAACCTCAAGAGCTTGATGCCAGAGGAGGATCGAGACGAGGGAGGCGTCCTGACATCGATCCGGGATCGGTCACTCGAAGAACACATCAATCTGCTGAGCACGATCCGCGAGACCTTCCTGCAGATGCTTAGGAGTATGAGTCGAGAGGACTTCCATCGCACCCGGAGTCTGCCCGATTACGACGTTTCTCCTGCATGGGTGTTACATCATCTCGCCCAACATGAGGCCGAGCATAGGTCCGAACTGGAATCGGTCATGTCCCAGCTGAAAACTCAGAACCCAAACCATCTTCCGGAACGCGGATGACACTCACGGCTTCTGATGCCGCAGCATCCGCGGTCAATCACCTTCGATCGCAGCCATGGGGATTGGCCGTCGCTGTCCTAGCCGGCGACGAGACTAAACTCCTTCTTGATTTTGGTGAGGACAAATTCGACGAGGATTCCTACTTTCAGATCGGATCAGTGACAAAGACCATGACTGGCCTGTTGGTCGCCGATGCTGTCGTGAGGGGTGAAATCTCCCTTGATGCGTCGGTGGGTTCTATCCTCGCCGACTCTGCTGGCAACTGTGCAAAGGTCACCCTGCTAGACCTAGTCACACAGCACAGTGGCCTCCCTCGCCTTCCCCCAAATCTTCAGGTTGAAAAGGTCGATCGCAAGGATCCGTACGCTTCCTACACGGAAGCCAACCTTATCGAGGCCCTGCGAATCGTCGATGAGCCCAGCCGAGGCTACGGTTACTCCAACTTTGGGTTCATGCTGCTCGGTTTGTTGCTCGCGCGCATCACTGACAGTACCTACCCAGAGCTGGTCAAAGCGCGCGTCTTCGATACGATCGGAATGACCAATGCCCTGTGCGGTACTCCCCCGGAACAAGAACGTCTTCCCGGTTACGAAGGGTCTTCACAAACGCCTTGGTGGACCAGCCAGCTGCCAGGCGCAGGCGGCATCGCCATGGGAATCAAAGATCTGTCTCGGTATGTCGCTGTGCATCTAGCTCCTCCCGACTCGATGACTCAGGCCATTGAACTTTCTCTTCGTGACCACGCTGAAGGTCCACCGGTGATGGGTCTCGGGTGGCTTCACGAAGGGGGCGGTCACTGGCACAACGGAGGCACGGGCGGCTTCCACTCATTCGTTGCACTTCACGGTCCCACAAGAACGGGCATAGCCTTACTTGCGAACAGCCGCGACGCCGAAGCTCTAGATAAGGTCGGTTTCTCTGTCCTGACTGAACTTGTGCGGAGTCGAGGGTAAGCAAGGGGAAGCCTAATGACGGGTTCCTGATTTACCCTGCCGACGCGGAGCACCCGAAGAGTTCTTGCTCTATTGGGTTTAGCGTCAGAGATCTCAACGCAGTCCACGCCGAGGTAGTTCGCGCCGGACAAATTGTAATTGAGCCGCCGTCACCTAGGCCTTGGGGCATGCAGGCAACCTATCGAGACCCCGACGGAAACGCTGTTGCGGTCTCCGAGACTCCGCGAGAATAGAAAGGTAGTCGGTGACCCCTGAATTGAGTGATGACAACCGAAACTCATCGCACTAGATGTGGCGTGAGGAGCCCTTTCTTTCCTTGCGCTCGCGTTGCTTGTCTCCTGCACGAATCCCGACTCTGTGCCGAACTCACGCGAGCTGCCCACATCCACACCGCAGACCGCGGACACCGCCGTGGGGCCCGCCGTCATCCCCGCCGGCGTCCAGAGGGCACGGGTATCCAAGAATGTGGACGGCGACACCATCTGGGCCGAACCTCTCGAGAGCGGCACCCTTACCGCCGGGGTGGCCCACAAGATCCGCCTTCTCGAGATCAACAGCCCCGAGGTTAAAAACCCAGAGGTCCGCGGCTCGTCCGCTCAGTGTTATGGCCCGGAGGCAAGTGCCTTCGCGAAGCGGGAGATTGGGGTTGGATCGACCGTCTTTCTCCTCTCAGACAAGGAAGACAGGGACCGCTTCGATCGCTTCCTGCGATACATATGGAAACAGAACGGTGAATTTTACAACCACAGGGCCGTGCGTTTGGGGTTCGCAAGAGCCGTCCTTGTTGCGCCGAACGACCTCCACATCGATCTGATGCGACAAGCGCAAGCTGAAGCCATGGCAAACAATCGAGGGCTCTGGGGAGCTTGCGAAAGCGGCTAGGCGTCCAATGCTACGGCTTACAAGACCTTCGCCAGAAACTCTTTCATTCGAGGTTGCTTGGGGTTGGTGAGTATCTCGCCTGGAGGGCCCTCTTCGACGACAAGCCCTTCGTCCATGAACACCACGTGGTCGGCAACTTCTCGGGCGAACCCCATCTCGTGCGTAACAACGATCATCGTGATCCCCTCCGAAGCCAGGCGGCGCATGACTTCCAGGACTTCCTTCACCAGTTCCGGGTCGAGCGCGCTCGTGACTTCGTCGAAGAGCATCGCCTTCGGGCGCATGGCCAGGGCTCGCGCGATCGCCACTCGTTGTTGCTGTCCGCCAGATAACTGCGACGGGTAACTATCGGCTTTTTGCGCCAGCCCCACATGCGCAAGTTCTTCTCTGGCTCGGCGCTCAGCCTCTTCCTTGGAGATGCTCAATACCTTCTCGAGAGCCAGCGTGATGTTGCCAAGCGCGGTCTTATGAGGAAACAGGTTGAACTGTTGAAAGACCATTCCGACATCGCGCCGTACCTTGTTGATGTCGACGCCGGGTTGGGTGATGTCGACTCCGGAAATGAAAACCCGGCCGGCGGACGGCTCTTCGAGTCGGGTGATGCACTTCAGCATGGTGCTCTTGCCCGAACCCGATGGGCCCAACACACAGAGCACCTCACCTTCCGCAACTCTCAGCGACACTCCCCGAAGCACGTCGACATTCCCGAAAGTCTTGCGGAGCCCTTCCAGACGGATGACGTCAACAGGATCGTTATTCACGCTTGCCCTTCCCTAAGGCGCGTTTCTAGACGGCCGACGACGCGTGTCAGCGGGATGGTCATCAAGAGGTAAGAGATGGACGCCATCACGTAAGGGGTCGCGCTAACGAAAGCCGCCGCGCCGTCTCGGGCTACCTTCAGCAACTCGCGCTCGGCAATGGTGGCCCCCAGCACGGCCACCAAAGAAGAGTCCTTCAAAAGGGCAATGAATTCGTTCATCAAAGGGGGAATCACCCGGCGCACGGCTTGCGGGATGATCACAAACAGCATCGCAGTCGCGTACGGCATTCCCAAGCTGCGCGCGGCATCCATCTGTCCTCTCTCGACGGACTGGATCCCCGCCCGAAAGATCTCCGCCACGTAGGCGCCGCTGTTGAGAGTCAGCCCAATGATGCCCGCGGGGAAAGGATCGAGCCTGATTCCGATAAATGGCAGTCCAAACGAGATGACCAGCAATTGCATCAGCAGTGGAGTGCCGCGGAAAAAGTCGACATAAGCCTTTGCAGGCATTCGAAGCCCTGCGCTCTTAGACAAGCCGAAGACGGCGACCACCAACCCGAGCACGACACCCAGTACTTCCGAAAGTGCTGCCAACTGGATCGTTCGCAGCGCGCCCCTCAAGAAGGCGGGCCACATGATCGCGATGATGTCTCTGCGGAAATATGCCTGCCCCAGACCCGACAGGTCGATCTCGCCCCGCCGCTGCGCCGCCCACAGGAATGAGGCGGTGGCGGCCAGTATCCCGGCGGCTATGCCCCACTTCGCTAGGGCGCCGCCCTTGCGCGAGCGAGTCGACGCCTCATACAGACCCCGCAAAGAAACTGCCGCCGCAAGCAGACCTACCGGTACGGCGAAAGACGGCTGGCTGATCCCCGCTGCCGCAACCGCGCCGAGGATCAGTCCCGACGCGGCGGCACGGCTTAGCTGTCCTTGTTCAAGTGCGTAGGGCCCGGCCGAGGACGACACTACGCCGGGCTAGCCTTCTGGATCAGTTGGGAAAGTCTGCCGGCGGTAAGGGGAAGGGAGGCTCGACCTTGAACCACTTCTTGTAAATCGTGGCGAAGGTTCCGTCGGTGAACATACCTTTGAGCGCTCCGTTCATCGCGACCCGCAGATCGGGTTTCTGCTTGCCGATCGCGATGGCGTAGACCTCTTTAGTTTCGATGATCTGGGCGATCTCGAGTCCTGGGCGCTCCTTGATGATCTGCTTGCTCGAGGGCAGGTCGTTGATCACACCGGCCACTCTGTCCGCGCCCAGGTCGTCGAAGGCCTGGAGCGCCGTTTCAAACGTGCGCACATCTGTCGCTCCAACTTTGTCCTTGATCACCTTTGCGCAATCCTCGCCGGTGGTGCCCGCCTGAACTCCGATCAACTTGCCCTTGAGATCCTCGATCTCGTTGAACTTGTCGGTTTTCGATGCCGCAAAAGAGAGGTCGGCCTTGAAGTAGGGGACGGTGAAGTCGACGCTTCCCTGTCGTTCGGCCTTCACGGTGATCGCGGAAACGGCGGCGTCGAATTGCCCTTGAGGAATCGATTGCGTGAAGAGGGCATCGAAGCCGGTGTTGATGAATTCGGCCTGAAGGCTGAGTCGTTTCGCGATCTCGGTGGCCACATCGATGTCGAACCCTTCCGGCTGGTTGGTCGATGCGTTGACCGACTCGAACGGCGGGAAGGCGATATCTGAACCGAATGTCAGTTTGCCTTGAGTCTTCAACTGAGTTTTGAAGTCCACGCCCTTGGCAGCGGCCGGCGCCACATTGGCATCGGGGGACGTTACGCATTCTCCTAAGGAAACGGTCTGGACTTTAGTCTTCTCGGGTGGTGTGACTGTAGGGCTTTGCTTAGCACATCCCGATAGAACGAGCAACAGTCCCAACCCGGCGGCAACGGTGGATCTCGCGGTCTTCATCCTGTCCCCTTTCGACTTTCGTTCAAGCATCGAACTCTAATGCCCAGCTACACTACGTCAAGGGGCGGCCCAAACCAGATGGCTGCGGCATTACGGCACCCGGAGCTTGGGCATCGGTTGATCTCTGCGGCTCAGTTCCTCCCGGATCCTCTTGCGCAGCCTGGTGACGTTGCCCAGCACCGAAAGGGGAAACAGTCCGTTTCCAAAGAAGCCGACGAGCCTTGAAGGGACGAAAACTCCTTCTCCTTCAAACGTTCCTCGGACCATGTACGCCTGGAACCTCGTTCCGCGAAGAGTGTGGCGATGAAACACAACAGCGCCCGGGCCCGAAAGAGTCGGCGGCGCCCCAACGAGTCGATCGTCCTTGAACTCCACAGGAGTCCGACAAGCAAATGGATATCCCACTTCGTCCTTCACGACCGCCACGGCGGAAGAGAACTGGGGGGCCAATTTCTTGATTGCCTCGAGGTCCCTGCGTGAGGCCAGAGGACCGGAACCAAGCATTTGAGCCGTCGCCGGAATTTCACCGTCCATCAGAATTCGTCGGGGCGTCACTTCGACCCATAGGCGCGGCAGGTAGAAGTCCAAGAACTTGACCGTCAGCGGATTCACGGCGACTCTTGCTGCAGCAAACTTTTTGCGCAATTCGGTTACGTAACGATCGGTGTTGGCCTGAATGTCGTCATCCAGAACCACGGCGTCGCCCTGCACCAGCACCGGCGGCGGATCGGAGAGGCCTGAGCCCTTTGGATCCGAGAAGTACATCGCGATTTTGCGGTTCCGCTTCGCGTAGATGGCCTTGTTCGGATAACCGAGCCCTGTTGCGATCGCAAGTACGCCGCGCTCTGGGTACCAGTAAGGACTGACCGGCCAGCAAAGCGGCTCGCCCTTAGGAGTGAAGTACGCGTATTCCGTGGTGATGAACCTCTCGAAAATCTTCGCCGCTTCGGCGGAGATAACCGGGAGTTCACCCATGTAGTTGCTTGCCGGCCAAATGCAGCATCGACTCTCCGAGAGCTTCGGACAAAGTGGGATGAGGATGGATCAACGCCGCCACCTCGGTGGGAACAGCCTCCCAGTTTGTTATCAATTGCGCTTCGGCAATCAGCTCGGTAACGCGCGGACCGATCATGTGGACGCCCAGGACCGGACCGTCAACGGCTGCAACCACCTTCACGAACCCCGAAGTTTCGCCAAGGATCGTCGCCTTGCCCGAGGCCGCCCAGTTGTATTTAGCGGTCTTGACTTCGTGTCCTGCATCTTTGGCTTGCGCCTCGGTCAAGCCGACCGATGAGATCTCGGGAGAGCAGTAGGTCGCCCGCGGCACTCCCAAGTAATTGACGGGTGAGGTCTCCACGCCCGCGATCTGCTCGGCAACAGAAATTCCTTCCGCAAAGGCAACGTGGGCAAGCTGAAAATGAGGAAAGGGCAGCTCGAGACTGGGCTGCGTGATCAAATCGCCGATGGCCCATAAGCCTTCAACGCCGGTCTTGCACCAACCGTCGGTTACGACAAAACCCCGGTCTAACTTCACTCCGGCTTCCTCGTAACCAAGTTTTTCAGACACCGGTCCGCGCCCAACTGCTACCAAACAGCGATCCGCGATTGCAGTCTCTAACTTCCCGTCGGCAGCTTCGAACGTAACGACTGCCCCGGCCGAGGCGGCCTCAGCTCGGGTAACTTTTACTCCAGTAAAACTCTTAATGCCGCGTTTACCGAATTGGCGCGTCAACTCCTTGGATACTTCTTCGTCCTCACCGGGGGCCAAGACCGGGAGAGCCTCAATAAGAGTGACCTCCGAGCCAAATCCCGAGTAAACACTGGCAAATTCCAATCCGATGGCCCCGGCGCCGATGATGATCACCGAAGACGGTATGTCGTCAAGTGCCAGCGCCTGATCCGACGTGATAAAGGTCTTTCCGTCAATGGGGATGAAAGGCAACGATCGGGCGTAAGAACCGCTGGCCAGCACGACGGCACCCGCGCTGATCGTGTCTTTCCCGTCAACGACCAGCGTGTTTCCCTTGCCCAGCTTTGCGTCGCCCTCGACTATGTTCACCTTGCGGCTCTTGAGTACTCCTTGCAAACCTTTGTAAAGCCGAGTGACTACGGAATCCTTGTAGGACAGCACCTTCACCCAATCGACGGTGGGTTCGGCCGCCACGATCCCAAAGTCCCCGGCCCGTTTGAAAGTGTCCATGAGGTCCGCGGAGTGAAGAAGCGCCTTAGTGGGAATGCAACCGCGGTGAAGGCACGTTCCGCCAACCTTGTCACGCTCAACCAGCGTCACCGAAAGGCCGAGTTGCGCGGCCCGCAGGGCCGCCGCGTAACCGGCGTTTCCGCCGCCAAGAATCGCTACATCTGAAGTTGACATTTGTGCATTGAGTCTAACCGAGCACCCGCCTCCAGCTGACTTTGGGGGTTCGCAGCTTCTGGCGCCCTCGGGTCTTTTCCGTAGGGGAGCTGCTACCCCCCCGACCCCCCCAGATCGAATACCACGAAGTCGTAACCAGATGCCCCGTCTGGATGGGGCTTGGTGATCCTCGATGTTTGAACATCGCCGTCCCCATCAACTGCCCGGACATACACCTGCTTCGAACCCGAGCCGGGTTCGATGTCGACCGCCCACAGTCTCCAAGCCACCGGGGAAAGTTCTCTCTTCAAGAGCGCCGGCTTCCATTTCTTTTGGTCCTCGGAGACTTCTACTCGCAGAACTCCGCGATCCCCCGCCCAAGACACGCCTGCCAACATGGCCGGCAGTTCGACTCGAGACGAATGGGATGGGACGTCGATGCGCGACTCGGTTTTGATTCTGGCAACATCGCTCCACCCTCGCACCATCCAGTAGCCCTGATAGTCAGTATCAACGGCCTCAATCTCAGTCAGCCATTTCACGTTCTTCATCCCGTAGATCCCGGGCACGATTATGCGCGCAGGAAACCCGTGCTCGCGCGGAAGTGCCACACCGTTCATCCCAAAGACAACGAGAGTCGTCTCCTCTAACCCTTTGGCGAGAGGAATGGAGTCGGAATAGCCCTCCACTGCGCGAAAAACAAGATCGACGGTCTCCTCTTTGAGGCCCGCACGGGCCAGAACATCTTTCAGGCGCACGCCTCTCCAAACCGCGGTGGAGATCAGATCGCCGCCAACTTCATTGGAGATGCACGTGAGGGTGTGAGCCATCTCGACAACTTCGAAGTCCGTCTGAAGTTGTTTGTAGTCGAGTTCAAAGGGCGAGGTAACCAGGCCGTGAATCTTCAGGCGCCAACTCATCGAATCGACACTCGGCTTAACGATATTGATGTCTACGTTGTAGAATGAGTCGTTCGGCGTGATTTCTAAAGAGTGGCCTTCGACTTTCGGAAAGTCAACGTCGTCAGCAGGGGGTACGAACGGCCTGTCTGCAGAGACAATTCCTAGCAGCTCACCGGTCCTTCGACTCGCCGTCCTAAGAAATGCGCCGCCGCCCACAACGATTCCGCCAACTAGCGTCGCAGCCCGGATGATGAACTTTCGTCGCGACCTCTGTATTGCATCTAGCGGAGTCTCTGGGCCATTTAGCTCCGGTTCAAGAGCAACCGTGAGTGGAGCTCCAGCAATTGTGCGAGCAAAGAAGTACGCCGCCAGGGCGTACGCTCCCGTGGCAGCGAACGACCATCCCTCCGGCGAGGCGATATTTAGGACTACAGATAGAGCTAACAGCACGGCGCCTGCCTCGAGCGCGCGTTTGGCTTTGGCCTTGGCCCCTTGTGCCTTCCCGGTAAACAACCCCCCAACCCCTCCTAGCGCGACTGCCCCAATGTTCATCGCGATGGAAAGCCCTCGGATCGCTCCGTGGCCGAGTCGCTCAATCATCGCTGTCGCAAAGTCGCCGGGGGTTAGAGCAATGAACAACGAAGCGATGCGCGCCGGCGGGTAAGTGATGATCGGCAACAGGCTCGCAGCCGTGTACAGGGCCAGCAATGCCACCGCCGCGGCAACGGCGCCACTAATAAATGCCCGGGGGGTCCGGGGGGGTAGCAGCCCCCTTACGGACGGATTCGTGCGCGCCAGAAGCTGCGAACCCTCCGGATCAGATGGTTTCATTGGAGGCGCTCGCGCAGCTCCCGCGCACTTGGGACACTCGGGCCGTAGTTGGTGTCCGGAAGTTCTCGGACCTCAGCAGCGAACGAGTCGGCCTTCCCGATCACTTGCACCACCGACCCAACCTGAACTTCAGTCTTGACGGTCGCTATACCTAAGTGCGAACGGTCGATGCTAGTAACCCGACCAACTTCCTTATCCTCAAATCGCACTTCGCCGACTATGGGCGATGTGTCGAAATAAAGGTGCCGCAAACGCCTTTTTACCGAGCCCCTCTGAGCCATCGCCACCGATTCTTGGCCGAGATAGCAGCCTTTGTTGAAGTGGACGGTACGCTCCAACGCCGCCTCTTGCGGAAGGTAACCGTCGCCGAAATCGACCCCATAAAGGGGCACCCCCGCAGTGACTCTGAGCGACTCGTAATCTTCTGCGTTCATTTCGGCAATGCCAGCTTTGATGAGGTCTTCGAAGGTTCCGTCGGCGAAATCTCGTCTCACCCAAATGTCAAAACCCTCGGTCGGACGGACCACCCTGACGATATAACCGGCACGGGACGAGACGATGTCGTGCTCCTCCTCCGGTAGAATGGGTCGTTCCGCAACCTTCGAAACGACATCGCCGGCCTGGCTCCCCAGCAATCTGAAAATCGAAAACTTCTCTGAGACTTCCTCGACTTTGACCTCAGTGGAAAAAACTCTGCCCTGGAAAAACTCAGCGAGACTCGGAGCATCTCCATCCAAGTCGGCAATCACCGCCACGTCGGTCGAAAGAATCCGAAGCAACGCAGTGATTCGCCCTTTTGGGGTCAGAAGAAGAGCTTCGGCCCCCTTGCCAACCGGCAAGTGCTCGACCTGATTGGTGACGAGTTGATCGAGGAACCAAAGAGCCTTAGATCCAGTAAAGACGAGTTTGCCTCGCTCTTCGAGCCGAAGCATCCGGGTTTGCAACAATCGGTGCCTACCCGGCTATTCGATCTGCGATGAGTTCCCGAAGGCGCGTGGAATCTGAGATCAGAAACTCATTCGCCTTGGCTCTTTTAAAGTAGAGATGCAGGTCGTGCTCCCAGGTGAATCCGATTCCTCCGTGAACCTGTATGCCGTCGCCGGTCGCTGCCCGCGCCGCCCGCGAAGCCCACACCTTGGCCCGCCAGGCGGCGGCAGAGGATGAGTCGGGGTCCTCGTCGGCCGCCCATGCTGCGAACAGCACCAACGAGGTGGCGTGCTCGACCATCATGTACATGTCGGAAAGTTTGTGCGATACGGCTTGATAAATACCTATCGGCTTGCCGAATTGCTGCCGCGTTTTCGCATACTCAATGCTCATTTCCATGCAGCGTCGCGCGACTCCAGTTTGTTCTGCGGCGAGAAACAAGGCCGCTCGGTCCCTTATGAGTTCGAAGGTTTCCCCTTCCAGTAGGTTGGCAGCCGGAACTTCAACTTCCGAGAAAGTAACTGACGCTTGAGGTCTGGTGCGGTCGACTACCGGCAAGGCCTCTGCCACGACACCTTTAGCTGCGCCATCGACAACCAGAAAGGTGAGGCCGTCTTCACCCAAGGCGGCAACCACCATTACGTCTGCGGCGTTCCCATCGGTCACGAAGAGTTTGACTCCATCGAGGATATAACCGTTGCCTGAGGGCCTCGCTTTCATGCGGATGTCTTCGGGCCGGTCTCCCCTGCCTTCAAATAGAGCGACTGCGCCGATTAGGGATCCGTCGGCCAATCCAGGCAGATACTTCTTCTTAGTTTCAACATTTCCTCCGGCAAGGATCGCGGTCGCCGCGAGCAAAGTTGAAAAGTACGGACCGGGAAACAAAGCTCTGCCCATCTCTTCGGCGAGGAGGGCAGTTTCGATCCATCCCAGACCCACGCCGCCGTACTCTTCAGGAACACAAAGCGCAGGCCAGCCCAGATCCGCGGCCTTGCGCCACAATGCCGCATCGAAGGGTTCATCGGACTCGCAAGCCTTCCGGACAACCGCAGACGTGCACTCTTTAGCCAAGAAGTCGCGCACAGATGACCTGAGGGACTCTTGATCCGGCGTCAGTGCAAAGTCCACTACCGGCTCCTCGGCAGGCCGAGAACGCGCTCGGCGATGATGTTACGCAACACTTCCGAAGTGCCTGCCTCAAGAGTGTTGCCCCTTGAGCGCAAGAACTCATACTGCCACTTCCCTTCTTGGATGGAATGCGCAGACCCCGCGTCGACCTGCGAATAGGGTCCGAGTAAGTCCCACGAAAACTCTGTCATCCGTTGGTTCAGTTCCGACCAGTGCAATTTGAGGATCGACCCCTCGGGGCCGGGCACCCCAGAGCGCGCGTAGTTACTGATGCTCCGATTGCCTGTCATGCGCATGGCTTCAACTTCGATTTCGAACTCCGCCAAAGTGTCGCGGACCGCGGGTCGGTCGATCATTCGATCCCCGTTGATCGTAGTGCTGCGCGCCAGCTTTATGAGGTCTTCGAGCATCGCGCCCGAGCGCATCTGCAGAACCACGCCCAACGTCCCCCGTTCGTGCATCAAAGTGGTCATTGCCACCCGCCAGCCGTCTCCTTCTGCGCCCAGGATGTTAGCTGCAGGTATTCGCACCTCGTCGAAAAAGATTTCGTTGAACTCCGGATCGCCCGTGATCTGGACGATGGGTCGGACTTCGATGCCGGCAGAACGCATATCAACAATCAAGTACGACAGGCCCGCGTGACTCGAGGACGCCGGGTCGCTCCTTGTTACCAAGATGCAGAAATCGGCGATGTGCGCGTAGGAACTCCACACCTTCTGACCTGTGACCACGTACTCATCGCCGTCGCGAATGGCCTTCGTCGATACACCCGCCAGATCGGAGCCCGCGCCGGGCTCGGAGAACCCCTGGCACCAGATCTCCTCGCCGGAAAGAATCTTGCTCAGATACCGATTCTTCTGCTCATCGGTTCCGTGAACAATGATTGTGGGGCCAGCCATGTTGAGTCCAATAACGCCGACTGTTTCAGGTGCCCGAACACGGGAATACTCCGAAAAATAGATGATCTGCTCAAACGGATTCGCCCCTCGGCCCCCGAACTCCTTCGGCCAGGACATTCCGATCCAGCCCCCGTCGAAGAGCTTGCGTTGCCAGGCCCGCATGAACTCATAGCGCTCTTCGCGCCTTACGGGGTAGTTGGTCTTGCCGTCCAGCCATCCATCGGGCAGATTCGCTGCAAGCCACGTGCGGAATTCGTCACGAAATGCGGCCTGCTCTGGTGAATCTCGAAAGTCCACCTACCGATCCTAACGCTGACCGGACTTTTGCACTTCATCGCGAACATGCAGCGCGTACCTCGGGCCGACTCCCCCACCTTCGTGTTTGAAATAACAATAAACATCGAGGCCGGCATCAAGAGTCGCATTCACTTTGCCGGCCCAGGCATCGAGGGCCTCGTCCGCATAGTCCTCTCGCCGAAGCCGCAGATAAACATGCTGCGCGGTCACGGGGATGTCCTTGACTGGAGTCGCCTCGGTGTCTGCGCCGCAGAGCGCAACTTGCGCGCCGGACAAAAGCTCGGCAACTTCGCTGTCGCCCCACGATTCGTGACGGAACTCCATCGCGTAAAGAGAGCCCTCGGGCAAAGACTGCAGAAAGGGGGCCAGCCGCTCGCGGTCGTACTTCAAGTTTGGTGGCAACTGAAAGAGGATCGTTCCGAGCTTGTCACCCAGCAAGCGAGCCCTTTTGACAAATTCGGTTGTCTCGTCGGACACATCCTTCAGTCGCTTCGTGTGGGTGATCCGCTGCGGGGCCTTGAGGGTGAATCTGAATCCGTCCGCGGACTGTGTCTTCCAAGTCTCCATGGCCGACTCCGATGGCCACCGTCGGAAAGTGTAGTTGACCTCGACTGTGCCAAGCATGCTCGAATAGTGCGCGAGCATCTTCTTGTCAGAAAGGCCCTCAGGATAAAAGACGCCTTTCCACTCCTTGTAGGCAAAACCGGAGGTGCCAACGTAAAGCGTTCCGCGCGCCATCTCTAGACCCTAGACGAAGGACAGATGTCTGCGAGGACGCACTCTTCGCAGCGAGGAGTGGGCGCCTTGCACACCGCACGCCCGTGCTCGATAAACAGATAGCTCAGCGGAAACCATTTGGCCTTGGGGGCCAGGTCCATCAGATCGCGCTCGATCTTGACTGGGTCTTCGTGATCCGTGAGGCCGAGCCTCTGGGACAGTCGCCGCACGTGAGTGTCCACTGCAATCCCTTCTGTTTTGCCGAATGCATTTCCGAGAACGACATTCGAGGTCTTGCGGGCTGCCCCCGGAAGGGTCGTCAGCTCGGCCATCGTCCGGGGGACCTGACCGTCGAAATCGGCAAGTAACTTGCGGGCCGTCGCCTGCAGATTCTTGGCCTTCTGACGAAAAAATCCGGTGGAGTGAATGGCCTGCTCGAGTTCGCCGATGTCGGCAGAGGCGTAGTCGGCCAGAGTCTTGTACTTCTTGAACAACTTCTCGGTCACTTGGTTCACCATGACGTCGGTGCACTGGGCCGACAAGATCGTCGCAAAGAGCATCTCGTGTGGGTTGGCAAAAGTGAGCGCGCAGCGGGCGTCCGGATACGCCTTCCTCAGGCGTCGATAAATGAGCGAGAAACGCTGGGAGGGCGGATCCAGGCGCGAAACCTTTTGAGTCAGTGTATGAACCGGATTGCAAGCGGGTAAGTGAACGCGTCACCTCTGTTGGCGGCGAGCCCGGCAAGAATGGTAAATACCACATGAAATGCGATGAGCGCAATCAAGAGGGGGATACCAATGAGAATGAACACGAAAGGAATAGCCACCAAAAAGTAGATAGCAACGCTGATGTTGAAGTTCAAGACAGCCTTGCCGGCGACATCTACGGAAGGCATCGAGTCCTTCTTCATCAGCCAAATGACCAGCGGGGCGATGATGTTTCCCAACGGAATGCCTACGTAAATCGAGAGAGCGCAGAAATGGAGGCCAGTAGCCCAATTGCGTTCCTGGGTCGCAGCGCTCGATACCGGCATTGGAGGTTCTTCCACTCTTTTCTCCTCGTTGATTGATCGAAGAATACGCCAGGTTTTGGGCCTACGTTGGCCACTGCTCGGGGCCGCGACCCCGTCCACCGGGCCTTATCGGGCATTGGGGTCGCGGCTCCAACGTTTCAGCGCGAAACCGGCGCGGCCCCGGGGGCGCGACACCCCGATACCCCCGTTATCGGCGCGCAGGCCGGTGACAAACAAACGGTCGTTTGGTATGCTTGTGCCATGGCATCAACCCAGTCCGTCGATCGACGGGAGCGACTTCTCGAAGTTGCCGCCCAGGTATTCAGCGAGCAGGGATACAGGGGCTCTTCCATGCAGGACTTGGCGGATGGTCTGGGAATTCTCAAGGGGTCCATCTACGCCCATATCGAATCGAAAGAGGATCTGCTATTTGAGATCGTCGACCGCGGGGCGGATCGCTTTATCAATCGGCTGAGAGCGGTCGCTTCAGAGGATGCGCCGGCCCCCACCAAGCTCAGATCCGCGCTGCAGGCCCACGTGGAAACTGTCGCCGAGCATATGGAAGCCGCAACGGTCTTCCTCAATGACTGGAAATTTCTCTCCGCTAAAAGACGCCGACTCATTGTGGCGAAGCGGAATCAGTATCAGGCTCTTATCAGGCAAATCGTCGATGAAGGGATCCGCGCGGGCGAATTCCGCAAGGGCCTTGACCCAAAGTTCGCAACGCTTTTCGTACTGTCCTCCGCCAACTGGGTATACCAGTGGTACGACCCCAAAGGTCATATGTCTCCTCGGGAAATTGCGAACCAGTTTAGTGAAATGATCCTAGAGGGATTTAGAAAGGGAGCGTAGACGATGACATACGAAGACAAGTTGGCGCAGTTCAAGGCCCGAATCGATTCGAAGGACAAGATCGAGACCAGCGATTGGATGCCCGACGAATACCGCAACGCGGTTCTCAAGTTTATCGAGATGCACGCTAACTCAGAGATCATGGGTGCCCTGCCCGAGCGAGAATGGATTCCGCGCGCGCCAAGCCTTCGCCGCAAGATGTCACTGACCGCAAAAGTGCAAGACGAAGTGGGGCACGCGCAGTTGCTCTATCGAGTCGCCGAAGACTTGGGCAAGAGTCGTGACTCTATGTTCGAAGATCTGATCAACGGGCGGACCAAGTTCCACAATGTGTTTCACTACCCCACCGAGCACTGGGGCGACGTGGCGATCATTGGCTGGCTTATCGATGGAGCCGCACTTGTCACGCAACGCGCCTTGCTCGACTGCTCATATGCGCCCTACACGCGCGTTATGCGAAGGATCTGCTCGGAGGAGCAGCTTCACCTTAGGCATGGCGAAGACATCACCCTTGAACTTGCTAATGGAACCGAGCACCAGCGATGGATGTTCCAGGACGGTCTCGACAGATGGTGGGAAGCGATCATGCATTTCTTCGGCCCCCCATCGAATCCGGCCAAGGACGTGCTCCTGCGGTGGGGAATCAAGTCCAAGAACAACGAGGAGTTGCGTGGCGAGTTCCTCGATCACTACGTTCCAAGAATCCTCGACCTCGGTTTTACGCTCCCGGATAAGGGGCTGCATTTCGACGATTCAACGGGGCACTGGGTGCCCGGCGAGATCGATTGGACGATTTTCTGGAAGATCGTGAAGGGCGAGGGTCCATCGACGCAGGCACGCCTTTCGATGCGGCGCAAAGTTTGGGACCACCACCGCTGGGTCCGCGAGGCGCTGAGCGAGCCCCTTTGGAGTGCGGCTTCCTGATGCAGGTGTGGGAAGTCTTTCAGCAGAAGGGCCACGCCGACGCGTACGCACACGTGGGCAGTGTTCTCGCCCCCGACCCTGAGATGGCGATGTCATACGCCAAGGAGTGCTTCTTCCGCCGCAAAGAAGGAATGGGTCTTTGGGTTGTGCGACGCGCAGACGTCCATCAATCAGCCGACCACGGTCTTCTCGAGCAAATAACTGACAAGTCCTACAGGTACCCCGAGGCCTACCGAGGCGTCGTAGGAAAACGAGAAATTGCCCGAGCAAAGTTCGCGCCAGCGTCGGCCCCGCGGCACGCAACCGCAGTGGCAGGCGACGACTACTAGTCATGTCGAACGATTCGGGTGGGGGGGCCGGTCTTCGGTCGCTGCTTCTCGCTGCTGCCGACGACGAGCTGATCATCGGGCACCGCCATTCGGAATGGACAGGCTGGGCCCCGCACATCGAAGAGGACATCGCGTTCAGCTCGATCGCGCAAGACGAGATTGGTCACGCCAACCTCTTCTACAAGCTGTTGTCCGAAATCGACGGTCAGACCCCCGACGAAATTGCACTCGCCCGGCAACCCAACGAATATCGCCACGCCATTGTTTGCGAACGGCCCAATCGCGAATGGGCATTCACGCTTGCGCGCCACTTTCTATACGACAGCGCCGAGCAGGTAAGGCTGGAGGCATTCGCCGAGTCCTCATACTCACCATTGGCCGATGTTTCCGAAAAGCTGCTCCGCGAGGAGAGGTATCACCGTCTACACGCGGAAGCTTGGCTTGAGCGCCTCGCAAACGGACCCGTTGAGGGACGCCACCAAATCACCGCCGCGCTCCAGAGAGCATTGCCCGATGCAGTGGGCCTTTTTGAGCCGATCGAGAACGAGGAGGACGCTCTCGCAGACAAAGTCATGCCAAACGCATCCGAGAAACTCGTGCAGCAGTGGCTCACTGAGGTCACGAAGCGAATTGAGTCCGCCGGTATAACGCTCGACTTTTCATCGAACGACGCAGCTGAGTTGCTTCCGACTTCGTCGGGCGAATTGGCGCAGGGCACGCCCGACGTCGCGCAGTCTTCGATCGAGCTTCAGGACGGGCACTGGGTACTCGACACGAGTCTTCCCGGATTTGGGGGCCGCCGGGGCGTGCACTCCGACGATTTCACTGCGCTATGGGACGACCTCACCCGCACCTACCGAGAGGCGCCGGCTGCGACATGGTGACGATCACCGCGATTTCGACGGCCCAAGTCATGAAGGCCCTGGAGGGGGTTAAGGACCCCGAAATACCAGCAGTTTCCGTCCTTGATCTTGGAATAGTCGAGAACGTTCTAATCGAGGGGACGAATGTAACGGTCACTTGCCTGCCGACTTTTGTCGGCTGCCCCGCCTTGGACATGATCCGGGAGGACATCGAGTCGGCCCTTACGAGGATCGGGGCCACGTCGGAAGTGAAGTTCGTCTTTCAACCCCCGTGGACATCAGACCGGATCTCAGAAGAAGGAAAACGCAAATTGCAGGCATACGGCCTTGCCCCGCCGGCCCCCCAGGGCAACGCCGTCGCCCTAACTCTGATGGCTTCCGGCAAATGCCCGTACTGCAAATCGACCGACACGATTCTCGAATCGCCGTTCGGCCCGACCGCTTGTCGAGCAACCTGCTATTGCCGCAGTTGCCGCAACCCTTTCGAGCAGTTCAAGCAGGTCTAAAAAATCAGGGCCCCCGAGGGGCCCTGATTTTTCTTTGAGAATGCCTTGCTAGAAAGCTACTGCCTTGCGGCGACAGCCTTGCGGCGACCGGCATAGGACAGCAACAGTCCGACAAGGATCGAGGCAAATGCAAGTGCCAAGCTGTTGTCAACCGGAACTCCAGGACCAGTGTTCGGCAAAGTCTGACCCTTGACTGCTTGGCCCTTGACTACTTTCACTCCGAGAACCGACACGGGCTGCGAAGTAAATGTTTGGGAAAGTACAAGCGTGCACGAGGCTGCGACAAACCCGCCGCCCGAGGTGCCGCTCAAGACGTACCCGCTTGCCACGATCGGCCTCCAGAGGTAGTTACCCGGAGAGGCGTTGTAGGTCGCGCCGCTGGTGGGGAAGGTGTGGACCAAGCCGGTTCCGTCCTTGATTAGCTCGACCGTCGCTCCGCCCGCTGGGTTGATCGATGCCGTAACCGGCGTAGAGGAGACCCCATTGGCGAGCACGCAAGCACCCGGTGAGACCGAGACAGAAACCGGTACCAGGTCCGAAGACGCGCACGCCAAGGCCGTGAACCCGCCGGTCGAGGTGCCGCTCAAGACGTACCCGCTTGCCGCGGTCGCCACCCATGTGTAAGTGCCCGGAGAAGCGTTGTAAGACGTGCCGCTCGTCGGGAAGGTGTGTACCAAGACTCCGGCCTTTGATAGTGCGACCGTCGCTCCGCCCGCTGGGTTGATCGATGCCGTAACCGGCGTAAAGGAGACCCCGTTGGTGAACACGCAAGCACCCGGTGAGACCGAGACAGAAACCGGTACCAGGTCCGAAGACGCGCACGCCAAGGCCGTGAACCCGCCGGTCGAGGTGCCGCTCAAGACGTACCCGCTTGCCGCGGTCGCCACCCATGTGTAAGTGCCCGGAGAAGCGTTGTAAGACGTGCCGCTCGTCGGGAAGGTGTGTACCAAGACTCCGGCCTTTGATAGTGCGACCGTCGCTCCGCCCGCTGGGTTGATCGATGCCGTAACCGGCGTAAAGGAGACCCCGTTGGTGAACACGCAAGCACCCGGTGACGCCGAAGCCGTCACGGAGGTGGGAGGAGGCGGCGTCGAGCAGCTCGGCCCACCCGTATTGCCGGAATTGAAGTGCGCTGAATCCGAGCCTTTCTTTATTGTCCAAGTGGCCGTCCCCGAGGTGCCCGTATTGCCGGAGAAGGTCAGGATGAAGGTGTCGCCCGTGACCAAATCGCTTCCAGATTCCCACTTATAACCGGTCTTGCCGGTTGTGGAATCTGGGTTTGTATAAGTAGCTTGAGAATCGGGTGAGCCCCCGGTTGAGATCGCGGTATTTCCCAGACACGTGTTTATTACTACGTGACTGGCGCTACCGCCTTGTCCGGTCAGCGTCCACGTATACGTGGTGGTGTTGTTGGATGAATTGTAGGTGCCGCTGGTCAAAGAGATGGCGCCCGGATAGTGTCCCGCGAGCGCGGGGCGGCCCAGCGGCGACACCATCAACATCATGCTCATGACGAAGACAGCAAGTGGGCGGCTGACTGAAATCCGATTAGTCGAGAATTGCATTTCCCCTCCATCTTTGTGGGACCAACTCTTAGGCGAGATGATCCTCCCGATAACTAGTCATCTACCCAGGTTGTTGGATTCCTAACCACGAATAGTGAACCGCGCTCATTCTACGTGGTCGCTGCTCACATGTCAACGAAACACGGCGGGCTACTGGACGAGGTCGTTTATGGCGCTTAGCGCCTCGGGGCTCAGCTTCCAGTCGATCGCACTCGCGTTGGCTTTGACTTGTTCCGGTTTGGTTGCGCCTGCGATAACGGATACGACAGTTGGCTGGCAAGCGAGCCAGCACAGGGCCACCTCTAGGATGGTACGCCCGTTCGCGGTTGCGAAGTCCTCGAGTCGCTCGATCTTCCCAAAGTTCTCTTCGCTGAAGACGCTGCTCACCCTGGCCGCGGGAAGGGCTCCGAGCCGGGTTCCTTCGGGGGCCGGCTCACCCTTGCGGTACTTGCCCGTCAGAAACCCATTGGCCAGAGGAAAGTAAGGAAGCATTCCAAGGCCGTGCGTCGCGCACGCCGGAAGCACTTCCTTTTCGACCTCGCGCTCCAGAAGGCTGTAGTGATTCTGTGCGGAAACAAACCTATGAAACCCGCTTGAACTTGCAGTCTCGGTCGCCTTAGAAATTTGGTCCCCAGTGAAGTTTGAGCAGCCGACTTCTATGACCTTCCCATCCTTCACCAACCGGGTGAGGGCCTCGAGCGTCTCCTCGATCGGAACGTCGTCGTCGGGGACGTGCATTTGATACAGGTCAATACGGTCCGTCCCAAGGCGCCCAAGACTGGCCTCGACCGCCTCCGCGATCCACCTAGCGCTGCCACCGCGCTTTTCCTCGCTGCCATGACCGAATTTGGTCGCAATCAGAACTTCGTCTCGCCTGTTGCCCAGTGCTTTGCCCAGAAACTGCTCCGACAGCCCCCGGCCGTAAACGTCGGCCGTGTCGAAAAAGTTGATGCCTGACTCCAATGCCGCATCCACAACGGCCTTGGTTTGCGCTTCGTCGCACCGACGCCCAAAATTGTTACACCCAAGCCCAGCAAGCGAGACCCTCAGATCGCCAATATTCCTGGTTTCCATCTCTTACCTCCCGTGAGTTACGCTAACGTAGATGAACGACTTCATGCCCCTACTCGGAATCGACCACCTCGAATTCTGGGTGGGCAACGCCAAGCAGTCGGCCTATTATTTCTCGAAGACTCTGGGATTCCGGGTCGCAGCGTACAGCGGATTGGAAACCGGATCTCGCGATCGCACGTCCTACGTGCTGAAACAGGGCGACGTTACCTTCGTCGTGACTGGAGCCCTGACTTCGGATTCTTTGGTGGCAGAACATCACCATTTGCACGGCGACGGAGTGAAGTCGGTCAACTTCGCCGTCCCCGATGCACAGCAAGCTTGGACGGAGGCCACGAAAAGAGGGGCGGAGTCGTTTCTAGAACCAGTTGAAGTCTCGGACGAACATGGCGTTCTGCGAACCTCCGCTATCAAGGCTTACGGTGAAACGTTGCATTACTTCATAGATCGTAAGGACTACAAGGGCACGTTTGCTCCCGGCTTCAAGGCTTTTGATCCGGTTCCCGACGAAGCCGGGATCCGCGAAATCGATCACGTCGTGGCGAACGTCGAACTCGGAAAAATGGAAAAGTGGGTCGGTTTCTACGAAGAGGTCTTCGGAATGACCGAGATGATCCATTTCACCGACAAGGCAATTTCAACCGAGTACTCGGCCCTCATGTCGAAGGTTTGCGTCGACGGGTCGGGCCGAGTCAAATTGCCCATCAACGAACCCGCGGACGGAAAGCGCAAGTCCCAGATCGAAGAGTATCTCGATTACTACGGAGGCCCGGGGGTACAGCACATCGCTCTCGCCAGCGAAGACATCGTAAAGACGGTCGACTCGCTAAGAGCGCGGGGAGTCAATTTCCTTTGGGTGCCTGGAAATTATTACGAAGAAGCAGTCGAGCGAGTAGGGACCATCGATCAGGACTACAAGGATTTGAAACGCTTGGGAATCCTGGTGGATCGCGACGACGAAGGATACTTATTGCAGATCTTCACCAAACCCGTGCAAGACCGTCCGACAGTCTTCTTCGAAGTCATCGAACGTCATGGTTCACGGGGATTTGGGGTCGGCAACTTCAAAGCCTTGTTCGAGGCGATTGAGCGCGAGCAGGCCCGGCGAGGAAACCTCTAGAAGAAACCCCGCTTTTTCTTCTCCGGAAGGATCGTGACAGACGGTCCCACCGACGGGGGGTTCGGGGGGGTAGCAGCCGCCCTGCGTAAGGATCCTGGCGCGCCAGAAGCTGCGGACCCCCAGAGATCAGACTGGCGCTCGAGTTCCGAGACTCGTTCGGTGATTTCCGCCTGCCGACTCGAAAGGGTGGCCGGTACGTTCGTCAGAGCTCGCTCCAAAGCCTCGATTCGGGCCACCAGAGCAGAAGGTTCACTCTCTCTATCCGGCAGCGGCGCGGGTCCCGGCGCCGGCGCGGGAGTCTCGGCAATTCGCTGAAGAGCGATCTCTAGACTGTCGATTCGCGCGCCGATGCCGTCTTCGATCTGAGGCTGGGCGGCGAGCTGCGTGATTACCTGCTCTATCTGCTCCAGGCGGGCCGTGAGGGCCGGGTCCGCAGTCTGTGCCGGCGCATTCTGCGCACTCTGCTTTGCAGCCGCAATGCTCTGTTCCAGGGCTTCCATCCTGTCCGCCAAGGCGGCCGGCATGGACTCGGAAACGGCGATTTCTGGAATCGGGTGACCCTTCGTGAGGGCCCTGCCGATCGCATTGATCTTCACAAGAAACTCGTCACTGCGCTCGGCCAATTCTCCTACTCGTCGTGACAGATACTCGACCGCCCCGGAACTCTCCTCGGCTCCGGCCTCCTTCTCCGAGATCGATGCAACCTGGCTTGCCAGCATTTCCACGCGAGTCGCGAGTCGGCCGGTTGCCTCTCCCGCGACATCGCGGAGCCTGGTTTCCGCAAGAGTGACTCGTGACGCCAACTCCTGAATTGCCGTCGCAGACGAGCCCGCATCGCCGACTCGCCTCGATTCGGCCGCCAAGAGTTTGTCGGAGAATTCTTCGACTCGGTCTTTGAGATCAGCAAAAGTCTGGTCGAGCTCCCCGATCCCGCTCGACCATTCCTGTTCGGAGGCCGCCATCTGCCGAGCCTGCTCTCCCATCTTCGACTCGAGCCTGGTCGCGGAACTCACAAACTTCGCTTCGGAAGTCGACAGACGCTCGACCAGTTCCTGGCGTGCCCCGTCGAGCAGCGTCGAGAGCTTCTCGAACGAACTACTAATGCGGCTAAACGCCTCATTAATTTGAAGTCGCACTTCAGCCTTCATCTCGTTCAAGCCAGCCTCAACTTCACGACGCTCGTTGTCCAAACGGGACTCGACCATGGGCATGATGGTCGCGGAACCAGCTTCGACCGCCGATGCCGCCGCTTGAACGGTTTCAATCAATTCGGCTCGCGCGGTTTCGAAATCTTCGAGTGTGCGTCGGAACTGGTCTTTCTGCTCGGCCTCCGCTGCCGCGAGTTGCGTTTCAACTTTCTCGGAGACTGAGGTTAGGGAATCTTCAAAGTCCGCCTGGCCCGCACTCACGGTTTCGGTTAGCGACCGCGACTGCTCTTGCATCCCCTCTTGAAACGCCCGCATCTCGCCCTTCAGGCGCGCCTCTGTCTTCTCCAGTTTTCCGAGCGTCTTCTGAACTTCCCCTACCAAGTCCCCACGAAATTCGTCAAGTGCTTCCGTGGCGCGACGTTCCTCGTCGGTAACAAGCTGACCAAGGCGGCTCTCGGTCTCGGCAGCAGCGATGCGTTGGTCCACACCCGTTGCCCCGACTGCCTCGAGTGCATCCTCGATGCGCGCTCGCATGACTTTGAGTTCGGCGTCGAGACCGCGGTCGGCTTCGTCACGGCGCGCCGTCAGCCGCTCGACTTGACGTTCCATAAAGGACAGCCGCGTGTCTATATGCGCAAAGGCCTCGCCCTCGTTTATCTCATCCAAAGTCTTTGCCACATTGAGTACCGAAACCTCCTGCTCACGATCCAACTGTCTGCCGGCCTGCCTTGCGGATTCTTTCAGGGACTCAAGCTGCGCCTTTGACGCCCTTGTAGGAGGGGCCGATCCCGGCCGCTTGCTCAACTGAACCGACTCCGTTGGTGATCAGGGGTGGGGAAGTTCATTGTCATCGTCGCTCCTGGGATTGGAAAAGCCATTTTAGGCGGAAAGGGATTTTCCCACCCTTTGGGCCAAGAGTAAACCCCTGTTTTCAATTGATGTTAGTTTCAGGCACAGGAAGGCGCATTTTTATAGGCCCGCCCCACCGGATCTTTGACCTTCTCGATCCGCATCTTCCGGCAGACGGCAGCGCTTTGGACCTGGGATGCGGAGTGGGCCGGGGCACACTTCGGGTGCTTTCGCGTGGCCTCAACGTGACGGCCACGGATGTGTCGGCGGATGCCCTGGAGATGCTCCGCTCAAGGCTCCCGGCCGGAGCGAACGTCGACATCGTTTGCGCGCCATTTCAGGACCTCACTCTGTCTGAATACGACGTCGTGGTGGCATGCATGAGCCTTTTCTTCCTCCCTCCAGCCGAATTTGGATCATTCTGGCCTCGAGTGAGTGCCGCCGTGCGACCTCGCAGGATTTTTCCCGGTCACTTCCTGGCTTCGAGGAAGACGACAAGGGCGGCGAGAATGCCACCCAACGGCCGAAGCATTGGCATGTTTTTCACGTGATTGCCCGCAAGCGCGACCAGCGGCAATTGACTCTTTCCTAACTCATCGGCTCCGAGTAGACTTCTTCCCACATGAAAGTCTCGGACATCATGACCCAGGCCATCGTCTCCGATGCCGCCGAAGATACGCTTGCGCAAGCCGCGGCGAAAATGCGCGAGCAACAGACTGGTTCACTTCTCATCATGGACGGTGACCGGCTGCTCGGTATCTTCACCGAGCGAGATCTGGTCAAATCCGTAGCAAGCGGCCAGGACCCCAATTCCGTGTTACTCAAAGACATCATGACGACAAACATTGTTACCATCTCCCCCAACTCGACCCTTCACGAAGCTGCCGAAGTCATGGCCGCAAAATGGATACGCCACCTTCCGGTTGTCGAGGGCGACAAAGTCCACGGCATGGTCTCCCAGCGCGACCTTGCCGGATTCCTCGCTCAACTCCTCAACGAGCCCGAAGATCAAAGCCTTAGCGAAACGGAACTCGTTCGCACCCGACGCCTAAAACGAATTAAGGCCGGCGATCTCGACTAGGGAGCCGGTTAGAGCTATTTCGCCGGGAGCGCGGAACGTACAGCCGAAATAATCTTTGCGGGGGTAGTAACCGTTAGGGCCCGAACCTTGCCCTTCAAACCATGGGAAGCGTTTGGCTTCGAACTCACCAAAATAACCGGAAGGTTTTTCAGCGCGCCTTTGCCCGCCAGTTCGGCGACCATCTCCTTGCCCTGCTCCGGCAGACGAGTGAGATCGACAATCAGCAGATCCGCCTCGAGGCCTGGGATCGACAAATGAACGTCGCCTTTGGGCTCCTCGACCCAGGGCACGCTGTACCCCTTCTGCCTGAGCGTGCTCACCCAGGATCTGCTTTCCTCCCAACAAAGCACAGCGACCTTCGACATTATGTTGTCTTCGGGGGGTTCGCAGCTTCTGGCGCGCGCGAGTCCGTACCTAAGGGGGC
>CAZCSK010000023.1:0-35578 GCA_964501265.1 uncultured Actinomycetes bacterium | reverse complement strand
CGTTGCACGTTCTGGCGCTTCCTTTCGTCATACTTCTCCAGATGTCGGTCCACTTTTGGAGAGTCCGCAAGGACGGCGGCATTTCGGGACCGCTATGAGGATCCGTAATGGCTGAAACGCCCGACCAAGTTTACGAGCGAATCCTGGCTGAAGAACAGGCAAAGGGCTCCTCGCCGCCTGTGGCTGAGGGCCGCGCGAAGGCGGCACGGTTCCGTGCCCGCAAGGCCGAAGGCGGCGAAACCCCGGCGGCTCCCGCCCCTCCCGCGCCTCCCGCGGTGGATGCGGCCACGCCGGCTCCGAGAGGCGACCCCGCGACAGGGGCAGTCGCCCAGGCTCCGAGAACCGACACCGGCCCTACCCATGTTCCCCAAGACGTTTCAGGGGCCGGAGAGTCGCCTGGTCAATCTGCCCCTGTCGCTCCTCTTGTACCTCAAACCAAAACAGTTGCGGCCCCTGTTGCCGTGGCGACCAAGCCTGCGGCTGGCAATGGGAATCTCACTCCGGAGCGGATTCAGCGGCTGCTTGCTGTCGTTAAGCCCGAGGCTATTCAGCGGGTTGAGAAGGAGCCGATGGACCGCGTGAATGTGTGGCCACACCTCATGGCTTCGGAGTTCCTGGCCATCCTTGCCGTGACTGCGTTCTTGGTGCTGTTCTCAACCTTCGTTGATGCCACGTTCCGAGAACTTGCGAACATCAATGTGACGCCGAACCCATCGAAAGCGCCTTGGTACTTCCTTGGTCTTCAGGAATTGCTTCGGTACTTCCACCCGCAGATAGCTGGAGTGACGATCCCTCAGTGGATCATCCTCGGCCTCATGGCGGCCCCCTACATCGATCGCAATCCGTCGACGAAACCGAATGACCGCAAGCTGGCAATTGTCTTGTTCACATTTTTCTTGCTGTTCAACGCCATCCTTGTGATTCTCGGATCGATCTTTAGGGGTCCGGGCTTTAACTTCGTGTATCCGTGGGACGCGGGGATATTCTTCGAACTATGAGCCCTAACGTTCTCGCACTTCTCGTGGTCATCGCATCAGTTGCAGCGTGGGCCGCCTTCATGGCATACACGGCCCTCGCTCCGAAGATGCGGCGCCACGACATGGGAGTGCCTTTGCCGGAGAAAGAGGAAGTGTTGTCCGCTTCCAAGGCGGCCCCCGGCGGGCCGGACTACGTTCGGGAACTGAACACACCGGAGCCGCGGGTCCGCAGGCGCGGGGCCGAGGACGTCAAGGATGTTTCGCGACGCAAACTGCTGAACCGATTCTTGGGGGGAACTCTTCTAGTAGGCCTAGGTCAGTTCGGGCTCGCGTCACTCGACTTTTTATACCCCAGACTGCGGGGCGGATTCGGAGCCAAGATCACCGTCGGCGAAGCCGAGGACATACGAAAGGAGATCGCAGCAGCCCGCGATCCTAAGTTCATCCCGGACGGAAGGTTCTACATCGCATTATTCGAGGGCGATCCTGCCGATGCCAACAAGATTCCGGCGTACAGGGCGTCCAACGCCGGCACATCGGGCTTTGTCGCCCTTTACCGAAAGTGCGTTCATCTGGGTTGTAGCGTTCCATGGTGTGCAAGCGCCAAATGGTTTGAGTGCCCGTGCCACGGCTCGAAGTACTCGGTCAACGGTGAGTACCGTGACGGACCTGCGCCGCGCAGCCTGGACCAGTTTCGAACCGAGATCGTCGACGGCAAGTTGATCGTCGACACTTCCCTGATCATCGAGGGAGCCCCGCGAGGCACAATCACTTCCCAACCCCAACCGGAGGGCATCCACTGCGTCGACGTTCGAGAAGGTTGATTGAAACGTAATGCGCCAATTCGCTATAGCAATCGTCCTTGCCGGTTTCGCCATATTTGCGGCACTCGTTATTTTCCGCAGGGCCCCCCGGAGCAAGGGGCCGGACCGTATTCCTCCGGCGCTTCGTCCCGGAGACACCGACGAAGTGCTCGAGTCGGAACGTCTCACGAAGATCATCCGCAACGGCTTCATCGTTGCCCTCTTTTTTGCAATCTTCCTGCCCGTCTACTGGCTTGCCGAGCCGGGTCGAATGATCGCCAAAGAGGAAGAGTTCGCCGCGGAATCGATCGAGCGTGGGGGCAAGTACTTCGCGCTTCGAACCGATCCCGTAACGGGCGATCAGAACCTTTCGGGCAAAGAGTGTGCGCAATGTCACGGAGTCAAGGCCGAGGGCGGAGAGAACGACTTCTTGAATCCGGCAACCGGGACAAAGTCCAAGGTAAAGGTTCCGGAGTTGCAGACGGTTTTTTCCCGATACGAGAAGGCGCCGCCCGGTTTCAAGGACGCGCGTACATTCATTTACGAGACGATCGAGCGCGGCCGGCCGGGCACCGACATGCCTACCTGGGGAAACAAGTTCGGCGGGCCTCTCACCGAGCAGGAGATCAATGACGTTGTGAACTGGATTTTCTCGATTCAAAGAAAGCCCGAAGTCAACCAGGGAGCGACGGGGCAGCAGATCTTCTCCGAATTCTGCTCTTCGTGTCATGGCATAGGTGGAACGGGGGCATCCGGTCCTTCGATGACCGGGGGCTCTGAGACCCGTCAGTTCCCCAACATCGAGGATCACATCGCGTTCGTCAAGAATGGCTCAAAGGCCAGCCCTTACGGCAAGTCGGGCAAGGGGACCGGATTAATGCCAGCTTGGGGCGGAACCCTTAACGACGAACAGATCCGTTTAGTGGTCGAGTACGAAAGGTCGCTATAGTGGATCCGGTTTTCTTGAAAGGGTTGGCTGCTTTTCTTACGATGGTCGTGGTTTTCATCGGGAGTGTTTGGCTGCTCACTTCGATGATCCTCGGCGTGCGGATGGGTTACTTCGTAACCGCCTCGTCTTTCTTCGGAGTCATGATCTTATTGTCGCTCATTTGGTTCACGACCGCCCTTGGACCCAAGGGCGCCGAGGGCTTCGTCGGAAAGCTCGGCGAAGACACGACCTGGCATGCAATCGGAACGGGGAGAGCCCTTTCAACCGTTGAATCTGAATTCGGCAACTTTGACGTGTCCGACTATCCCGATGGCGATTGGATAGTCCCGAGCCTAAAAGGCGTTTTGGCTGACTTGAGATCTGGCAAAGGCGAGAGCACCCAAAAGGAGCTGGAAACCGTCAAGCCTGTGATGGAATCGCTCGTTCTCGGCGCCGTAAGCCCGGTACCGGGCATTCGAGAAGACGTGGCCGAACAGGTACAGGGCGATGTCGAGTTGGTCGCCGGTAAGTTTCAGACGACAGAAGTTCGCATGCGCGAAGCCACTGTGGATGGCAAGAAGTCTATCGTCGCCGTCGGGCGTGCCGTGCCAACAGACGTGATGAATGCAGGCAAGTTGGGCGGTCTCCAGGATGGAAAAGTATCTGCGTTTTTGACCAAACCAGGCGACCGTGTTTCCATCGGCGACGCGATGATGTCAGTCAAGTCGGCATCGGGAACCGTTGAATTGAGGGCGGACAAAGCTGGCAAGCTGATCGCGTTCGGATTCCGCATCGGGGACAAGATCAAACCTGACGTAAACTTCGCCGTCATCGATGTCACCGGCCAGCCGTCCTCACCCGACCCCGTAGAAGTTGTGGCGGTGCGCGTGCGAGGCTCGGTGAGAACGCCGGCGGTGGTTTATTTGGTCGTCAGCCTAATTCTTTTCGCGCTTCACATGATGGGCCTGCGAAACACCGAAAGAGCCGCTAAGAAGGTTCCAGTTTCCGCGTGAGACGCCGGGCCTGGAGGCAGTCACTGTCTCGCTAAGACCTTCTAGCGACCGGTGATTCTTTAGTCCTCTGCTCGTAGAAGGACAGAATCTGCAATTCCATTGACAAGTCCACTTTGCGCACAGATACCTCTGCAGGGACGTTGATGATGCACGGAGCGAAGTTCAATATCGAGGTGATTCCTGCTTCCACCACTTGATCGGCAACGTCCTGCGCAGCCAGAGCGGGGGTGGCGATGATCGCGATTGCGATCTCCTGCGATTCGGCGACGACAGATAGCTCATCGATGTGTTGCACGATGAGAATGCCGGCTTTCTCCCCGATCTTGGACTTCTCGGTGTCGAACACCGCGACAACGTGGAACCCACGCTCGGCAAACCCTTTGTAATTCATCAGAGCATGGCCGAGGTTTCCGAACCCGATGATCGCAACTGGCCAATCCTGCGTCAAGCCTAGCTCTCTTGAAATCTGGACCATCAAATACCGCACGTCGTAACCGACTCCACGTGTCCCATAGGTTCCAAGATAAGAAAGGTCCTTGCGAACCTGGGCGGCATTGACGCCTGAAAGGCGAGCCAAAGTTTCCGATGAAACTGTGGAGCCGCGATCCGCAAGCACGTCGAACAGGGCGCGCAAATAGATGGGCAGCCGGCCCACCGTCGCATCGGGGATCAGACGAGAATTCATCCGTTTATCAACTCGGGTAACTCCGACTCATCCATTCCCGCATGAAAGATCGTTGCGCCGTCGACTTCAACAACCGGAACGAACATCCCGAATTCGGCCTCCAGCTCAGAGTCACCTGTCACGTCTATCTCATCGAACTCGATGGAGGCCTGCACCAGTACCGACCGAGCCTTGTCGCACAGCGGACACCGCGGACGGCTGAAGAGCACGATCAAAGCCAGAGCGCTCCAAACCGACTGCGAATCGTCATCATCTCTCCCACGTGCATGTATCCGTGGCTGATGACGGGTCCTCCGATCAACCTCCCCGCGGAAGAACTTCCCCAAAATTGGAGCCCGGCGTTGTTGGCACCAAAAGTTCCGTCCGGCAGGCCGGCGGATACGGCATCGATGTCGGGCACTTCGTCCAATCGCGCAGGGTCGATCGACTTCAACCACGCGGTGGTTGACTCCGCGACAGCTTGCCAATACAAATCCAGAGCGACCACGTCGACGGCCTTGCCGAAGTCCTCGACCTCGACGTCGCCAAAGCCCGTCCCTATTCTTTGATCCTCGAAACCGATCTTCGCGGCCCACGCATCTTGGTCGAGCAACTGTGGCTGGCCGCGAACGATTGCATTTATGATCACGTCCTCCGTGCGCGCCATGTGCCACATCACCCAGGCAATCGAATTGCCTTCGTCGCCGGGTCGCAACTTCATTTGATCGGGCGTCACCATGCTGGAAACACTCGCGTTGAACGCCCCGCGCACACCCCGGTGCTGGGCGATTATCCACTTCATCAAGTCCATGGCGAACCTTCCTATATCCCGACCAAGCCTCCGAGTCCCACCGACTGCATCCACTTCTGAATGAAACTCGAAAGCACAAAAACTTTGTCGAACAGCATCAGCGTCCCGAACGCTACCAGCATCACGCCTCCCAAACCCATCACCGCTCGCTGGTGTCTCCGGACGAAAGCGAGTGTTCTGCTGATTTTCGAGACACCGAGCGCTGCGAGGATGAAGGGGATCCCCAGCCCCAGCGAGTAGACCGCTAGCAGGAGGGCTCCACGGCTGGCGGTATGCGCCTGCGACGCGATCAGCAACGTCGCACCCAATGTTGGGCCGATGCAGGGAGTCCATCCAAACCCGAAAGCCGTGCCCATTAGATAGTTGCCCGCCAGGGTCTTGCCGGCTCGCATTTGAAAGCGCTTTTCCATCGAGAGAAACGGGATGGGGATGAGCCCCATGAACGCAAGCCCCATGAAAACGATGAGAGCTCCGGCCACCTTGGTTATGACCGATTGGTGCGACGCGAGAAATGTTCCCAGCAGACTTGCCGTCATGCCGAGCACGACAAAGACGGTCCCAAATCCCAGAACGAACAGGCCAACTGGCGGCAAAAGGCGTCTTCCATCGAGGGGCCGCGGCTCGGCCCCGGCCCCGGCCCCGGCCCCCGCCCCAACCGCCATAGACCCAATGTACGCAAGGTATCCGGGGAGAATCGGCAGGACGCAAGGCGAGAGAAAAGAAACCACTCCGGCCAAGAATGCGATAGGTATGCCTACCGACGTCGGATCAGCCAGGGCCACGGTCCGGCTCGGGGACTGAGTCGTCAACACGCAGCGGCGACGGGATAAGAGTTCTCATGAATCCAACAAACATCAACGTAACGCCTGCCAATAGGCCGACCGCGAAAACCGAACCTCCTCCGTACCGAGCGAAACCGCTTGCTACCGCGACAACAAGAGTGCCAGTTGCTATAAGGATGTTGGCGGATGCAAGCCGTCGAGCAGCGGCACCCGGCGATCTCGACAACCTCCAGGCACTCGCAAGCGCTCCCCCCACGACGACGAAAAATCCGGCATACGAAAAGAAACGAGAAAGAGTTCGCACCGCTTCCGGCATCACTTTGCTTCCTGGGGGAATCGAACCCGTCACCCGCAGTCCGGCGGCGAGCAGTTGAGCCGTGAAGACCGCACCCGCCGCGTAGATCGACGCAACAATGACGACCGCGGCTGCCGCGTGAGCGATCTTTCGTGGAACAAGGAGATAAAGCGTCCCGAGCCCCAAGAAAGGAACGTTGATAATTGCGCCGAACAAATAGTAGGTTCGGAACTTAAACCCGCTCCATCCGCCTAGGATTCCCATCGCCGCCGCAAAGGACGCCGCCGCAAACATCAACAGAGCCACCCCCCATGCCAATTCGTGGGGCCTTTGGCGGTCGAAGAACCGGCGGAGCATGATGGCGGCGAACACGCCGCTCACGGCGGCGGCCGCAAGAGGGAAGACCCACATTACGCGGGGCCTAACTCTTTGGGTCTTAGCTGTCGTTTCAACACTTTGCCAGTTGCAAGCCGCGGCAATTCGTCCACGATCTCAATTTCGCTCGGGACTTTGAATCGAGCCAGATTCTTGGTGCAATGAACAACGAGTTCCTCGCTGCTGGCAGTCTGTCCCAACTTCAGCGCCACATACGCCTTCACGCACTCGCCCTGTTGGGGATGGGGCTCGCCCATAACGGCCGCGTCTAAAACGGCAGGATGTCTGCGCAAGGCATCTTCCACTTCTTTGGGATAGACATTGAAGCCGGAAACGATAATCAATTCCTTTAGTCGATCGACGAGCCAAAGATATCCGTCTTCATCCCGGTAGGCGATGTCGCCGGTCCTCAACCACTCCTGGGCGAGCACGCGACCGGATGCTTCGTCGCCACCCCAATATCCCTTGAATACGTTAGGCCCCTTGACCCAAATCTCACCGGGATCCCCGGGCAGAGCCTCTTCAGTATCCTCCGACGCGATGCGAACCTCGACTCCGGGAATCGGCTTGCCGATTGAGCCGGGGCGCTGGTCGGCCATCCTCGTCGTCGCGACGGTGGGAGACGTTTCGGTCAGCCCGTAACCTTCCCAAATCTCGACGCCGAACCTTTGCCGGAAAGCGCCGATTATCTGCGGGTCAAGGGCTGATGCGCCAGAGACGGCGAAGCGCACTTTCGAAAGGTCGAACCGGCGGCTGTCCGGTAACTTGAGCCAGGCCGCGAACATCGGTGGAGCGCCCGCGATAATCGTCACTCCGTGACGCTCGATCAGCTCCATCGTTCCCACGACGTCAAATCGCTCCTGCAAAGCGACGGCCGCCCCCTGCCGAACGGACAGTCCCAGAATCACATTCATCGCGTAAATGTGAAACATCGGAAGAACGCCGAGCACAACATCGTCGGAGCGCGTGGGGTTGTTGGGGATGTCGATCATTTGCTTGATGTTGGCGTCGAGGTTTCCATGAGTGAGCATTGCCCCCTTTGGGCTCCCTGATGTGCCCGAGGTGTAGGCGAGAACGGCGAGGTCGTCGGGGCCGGTGGCAACGTCGGGCGGCGGAGAGGACTGGAGAAGCGATTCGTACGGCCGGGCCGTGAGGTGCTTGCCGATGACAAAGACGGGCGCCGAATGGGGCCCGGCAGACATCACCTCGTTGACCGTACCCTCCGAGGCGATGATCGCCCGCGGGGCGACAGCAGAAAGAAACGGGCGCAGTTCGGCCGCCGTCAGCGAGGTATTGAGGGGCACCGCCACCGCCCCGGCCCGCAAGACTCCATAGTAGATAGCGGGAAAGTAAGGTGTGTTGCCCACCGAAAACGCCACCCGGTCGCCCTTTCGAACCCCCAACTTGACCAGCCCGGCCGCCACTCGGTCGGCGTTGCCGTTGAGGTCGGCATAGGTGATGGCGTCAGATTGGTAGAGCAAAGCCGCGGCCTCTTGCGAGCGATCCGCATTTGCCCTCAGGTCGTCGGCGAGATTCAATCTACTCATAACAGCCTCAAGTATTTCAGGTTGCAGGCCGACCACCCACGTATGAGATTGCGCGCGCGGATAGTGGTGATTGCCGCTGCCGTAGGGGGGCTCTGGTTACTCATGGCCGGGATCGCCCAGGCGAGCGCAGAAGAATCCTGTTTTACGTCCAAAATAAATGGGGCCCGCGCGGCCGCCGGGAGGGGTCCGCTTTCCGTACGAAGCGATCTCGTAAGCATTGCCAGGCGGCATTCCGCCCGCATGGCCTCATCGGGAACCATCTACCACAACGGCAACCTCGCGAACGAGGCCCCCAACGATTGGCAGAGCCTCGGCGAGAACGTCGGCATGGGGCCCCAGTGCGATGACATTCATACGGCCTTCATGAACTCCGCATCGCACAAGAAAAACATTCTCGATCCAGATTTCAACTACGTCGGGGTTGGGGTGGTGATCGCAGCAGATACCACAATTTTCGTAACCGAGGTGTTCATGCAGGCGCCGGCCCAGGCGGCCCCCGCTCCGGCCAAGACCACGACGACGAAGACCACGACAACCACAGCCGCTCCGAGGCCCCGAACCACCACCGTCAGGCGGACGTCCCAACCCGCGGCCGCCCCCGTGGCTCCCGTAGAGCCGCCGCCTCCACCGCCCCCTCCCCCTGGATCAAAGGTGAAGGGCGAGATGGCTGCTTACTTTGATCTCTTGGAAAAGGAATCTGAGTTTTCGGACGAGGCGCGGGCCGACTATCAAGCGTTCCTACAACAGCGAGCCGCAGAGGCCGTCGAACAAAGACGAAGGAACGCCCGACGCGAGACCGCCGAGCGAAATCTACTCGCCCGTGTGGCGTCCTACATAGGAGGAGCACTTTCGACCGGCCTGTAGGTCGCGCCCCCGTTTCAGCGCAATACAATGTTTTTTATGACATCACGACCCCGCATTATTTGTTCGACCGGCAGCTTTTGGATGTGGGAATTGGACCGGACGCTCGCCCTGATCCGTCAAGCCGGCTTCGACGCCGCCGAGCTCATGGTTACCCGCGATCCGCGCACGCAATCTGCGGAGGTGGCTGGGGCAATCGCACGTAAAGAGGGAATTGAAATAAGGGCGCTCCATGCGCCGATGCTCGTCATCACCCGCCGGGTTTGGGGGCCGAACTTCATGAAGATCATCGACCGCTCGACCGCGGTGGCCAAGGGGTTAGGGGCTGGCGTCGTGGTCGTTCACCCCCCCTATCTTTGGGAACTGCGGTATCAGACCTGGCTGCTAACACAACTCAATCGTTTCAGTTCCGATCATGGTTTGGCGATTGCAGTTGAGAACATGTTTCGACTTTGGGTACGAGGCGCCCCCGTGAGAGGTCACCGATGGGTAAGTCCGTCGGATCTCGACGGGTTCACTCAGGTGACCTTGGACACCAGCCACTGTGGTGTTGATGGTTACGACATTCTCGAAGCGCTCGAACGATTGGGGGGCCAGATCGCTCACGTTCACCTCTCAGACTCCAGGGGCGATCACCGGGACAGCCATGCCGTCCCCGGCACGGGGGTACTTCCTCTCGACGTGTTCGTCAAGCGACTTCCGACATCCGGCTTCAAGGGCGACCTTTCCCTCGAACTCGACATGCGTCCCTATGTCGGCGACGAAGCCAAAGTGGCGGAGGCCCTCGCACGGGCGCGCGAATTCTGCGAAGATCACCTTCCATGAACCGCGATATCAGCCTGGTCGTGATCGACGATGTCGATCACGTCCGTCACATGCTCACGTCGATGCTGACCCTGGACGGCTTCGACGTCGTCGGGTCGGGAGCGGATGCCGCGGAAGGGATCGCCCTGATCACCGAGCACCGTCCAAATGTTGCTGTAATCGATTACATGATGCCCGGAATGAACGGCATAGAAGCGTCCCGCCGGATTCGTGAACTCATCCCGAATCAGAAAATCATCCTTTATTCGGCCTATCTCAATGACGACCTCAAGAAAGAGGCGAAGGAAGCGGGAGTTTCGATTTGTGTCGGAAAGGTCGAAGGCCTCGAGACGCTCCAGCGAAACATCGCCTCCCTCTGCTTGACGGTCGGGAAGAAGCCCGACCGAAGGTCAGATCGCTAGGATCGACGGCTCAAAAGCCGCAGAAGAGCCAACAGGATCGTCGCTCCCACGAAGGCCATGAACACGTTGGCCCAAAACTGACCATTCTCTGGAAGCGCCCAATCCATACGGTCAAAAACATAGGCTCCGATGACTGCCCCCAGGATACCGACGACGATGTTTAGCAGACACCCCATTCGCTTGCCTGAACGGGTGATGATGCCGGCCAGCCAGCCAGCGATACCGCCAGCCACGATCCAGAAAACGAGTCCATTAGGACCTGGCACTTCCCGCACCTCCAAAAGGTATCGTTGAGATAATGCGTAAACGCACAATACTTGCTCTGATGATGTTGCTGGCAGTGATCGCCGTCATGGGCATCCTCGGAGTACTGCAGATGTCAAAGGTTCTGCCATAACTCTAGAAAAACGTTCCGGAGCGCGCCGCCAGATTGCGATTTAGCATCTGCTGAATCGTGTCTCTGATTCGATCGGTTAGGTCGAATACGAGCATGGCATCCTCGAACGCATCCTCTCCAAATGAGTCCATTTGGATGGGCTCACCGTATTCGATCGTCCATTTCGACGGCAACGGTATCGCGCCCAGTGGTCCAAGAGCAGGGAAAAACGGAGTGACCGGAAAATACGGAAAGCCCAGCAACCTCGCCAGGCCCTTGAGGTTCCCGATCATCGGATAGATCTCTTCGGCTCCCACGATCGCGACCGGAATCACGGGAACCTTAGCTTTCAGGGCGAGCGTAACAAAACCTCCGCGCCCGAAACGCTGAAGGCGATACCGCTGAGCGAATGGCTTACCAACTCCCTTGTATCCCTCCGGAAAGACACCCACCAGTTCGCCAGCTTCGAGCAAACGCAAAGAGTCTTCCTCGATAGCAACGGTGTTACCGGTCTTTCTTGCAAGATGCGACATGAATGGCATCGAGACTGCAAGGTCGGCGGCAAGAAGTCGAACATGGCGACGAGCAGGATGCTCCTGCAGGAGTCCAAACTTCATCATCGCAGCATCCCAGGGAACCGTTCCGGAATGATTCGCCACCAGCAGAGCGGGCCCAGTCGCGGGAACATTCTCGATCCCGATGGTCGTGACTCGCCAATAGTGGTTGTACATCAACATCGCTATTGGTTGAAGAATCGTCTCAGTTAGTTCGCGGTCGAATCCAAACTCATCGACTTCGTAATCGCCGAGCAGCCGGCGACGGGCAAAGTCGATCAATCCGCGAACGCGCTCCTCGAAGAGCGCTTCCGGCGACCGGCGATCCGGGGCGGCGTGTTGCAGGTGCCGGCGCGGGCCCGCGTGGACCCGGCAAAACCCGCGCTCATCGACGGCGTGATTGCGACACCGTCGGCCCGACGAAGCTATCGCTCGGCATCGGTCTTTGAGTACCTGGGGAGCGCCGACAGGACTCATGCTTTCCCCCCGGTCACAAGGTGCGGACGCGCTGGCACACCGGCGCGGGCGATCCATCCGTACAACTCTTTTTCCCATTCCACCACTGGGCTGCTTCCATCGTTATCCACGGATGCAATGAAGTCCTTGAAGGCCTCGAGCGTTGTGAACGTGGGCCGGTAACCAAACACTTGCTTGAGGCGCGAATTGTCTACAACACGGCCGTGCTGCAACAGAGCGATCTGATCGGTCGGAAAATCAACCAAGCCCGAGCGCCGTAGAAGGTCGCCGAGCCCTGCCGCGAGTGAGACAAGAATCGGGGCCGGAAGACGCCGCGCTATTCGCACGGCCTGAGAAAGATAAATAACGCCGTCGTCCGCCACGTTGAAAACTCCTGGATGATCCTCGATCGCGGATTTGGCTAGCACGTTGATCGCGTCCGACTCGTGCAGCAACTGCAGCCGGGGGTCGTATCCGATGCCGGTGGGGATTAGAGGCAATGAGAAAAATTCCGTCATGTTCGTACGGATTGCGGGCCCGACGATATTTGCCATTCGGAGCACGGTAACCACGACGTCGGGCCTGCGGCGGCCAAAATCGCGAGCAGACGTCTCGGCATCGGCCACGTCTTTGCCGTAGCCCTTGGAAGCATGCGATCGCTCCGACCATTCCTCGCGCAATATCGACGGATCGCCGGGCTCGTTTCCGTAAACGGCTGTCGAAGATCTAACGACGACTTTTCGGATCGCATCGATCCGCTGACAGGCGGCAAGCAGTTGCATGGCCCCGATAACATTCTGTTCCTTTTGAGCGGAACGCCCGGCGCCAAACTGCGCGGACTTCAGGTCAGCGTGGATTATCGTGTCGACGCGCGTCGATGCCAACACGCGGTGAATGAGGGGGCTACGGATATCGGCCCTTATGTATTCGGTGCGCGCCAGATCGATCGGTGGTTCACCCAGATCGACGCCCGCAACATAGCCCACGTCTGGAGAGGTCTCGAGCTCGCGGGCCAAATGGGCCGCGAGCAGCCCGGAAATGCCAGTGATTAGAATTCGTTTTTGCGCCATCGCTTTAGACAGGCTACCTCACCCTTGAGACCCGAATCCCTGGGGTCCTCGGTCCTTGGTGTGCAAATTTTTGTCGAACGAAAGGGGAGGGGAAATGCAAAGAGCGCTTGGAAGAATCTCGGGAGCCGCACTGGTATTGGGTTCCATAGTCGGACTGGTGTTCAACGCGATGCATCCGCGGAATGTGGATTTCTCGAACTTCGCCGAGTCCACTCTCGGTGAGATCAACGGTAGCTCGATGTGGGTGGGCATCCATCTCGGCCTCACGCTGGCGATTGTTTTGGGAGTGCTCGGAGCGGCCGGGTTCTCGCGCTCTGTTCAGGGGGACGTTGGCGGCGCACTCGCGCGCCTGGGCTTTGTTGGCGCCCTGTTGGGAGGAGGGATCCTACTCGTAGTCTTGGCGATCGACGGAGTAGTAGCAAAAGTTCTCGCCCAAAACTGGGCGAACGCCACCGGGGAGGGGAAAGATGTGGCACTGGCCGTGGGCGGGGCGATAGTGAGCATTGGAATGGGCCTTCTTGCAATAGCCAACATCGTCAACTTCGGTTTCACGGCGATTCTTTTCGGAACGGCGGTTATCGCAAGCACGAACTACCCAAAGTTGCTGGGCTGGGTCGGCGTCGTTACCGGCACAGCGTCGCTGCTCGTTGGAGTTTTCATCGGCTACGACGGCGTGCTGACCGCCGAGACTCTGACTGCATTCGTCGTTACATCAATCGCCTTCACGGTCTGGTTACTGATCCTTGGTTTCCAGTTGTGGCGAAAGTCTGCAAGCGCCACAGCGTAAACCTTCTCCCAACCGGAACCGAACCTTCTCGCATGCCGTCTAACGGGTAAGTTTCTTCGCCCCAAAGACGGAGGTCATCTAATGAAAAGACTCGGATTCGCTAGCGCTGCCACAACCCTGATCGTTGTCATCACGGCTGCACCCGCGATCGCCTGCGGTGGACTGATCGGCCCGCGCGGATCGGTGAACCTTCTTCGTACCACGACACTCGCCGCCTACAGCGGCGGCATCGAACATTACGTAACCTCATTTCAGTTCGTGGGCAGCGGCGGCGGCGCATTCGGCTCTTTGGTCCCGTTGCCTGGGATACCGACGAAGGTAGAGCGCGGAGGCGATTGGACTCTGCAAAGGCTGATCCGCGAAACGCAGCCGCAACCCGAGTTCGAGGCGCTCGCGGCAGGCAGCGCACGAACCGCAGCTTCGAAGTCGGCACAGGTGATTCTCGAGACTCGTATCGACGCGTTAGACATCACGGTCCTTAAGGGTGGAGGCGACGAAGTTGGCGTTTGGGCGAAGGAGAACGGTTTCAGCTTGCCCCCGGACGCTCCTGAAGTTCTCGACTTCTATGCATCACGTAGCCCCATCTTCATGGCGGCACGATTCGACGCCGATGCTGCGGCCGCACGCGGTCAGCAATCCGGCGATGGAACTCCGATTCATCTTTCGATCCCAACCGATACCCCGTGGGTACCGCTTCGGATTCTCGGTCTCGGCAAGCAGGCAAATGAAGTCGTGCAAGCAGACGTCTACCTTTTGACCGACGTCGAACCGCGCCTGCTCCCTGGAACGCAAAAGGGCCTGAACCTGGAGCGCAGCGAGAGGGCGTCGGATTCACTGATCAAGGACCTGCGGACCGACAAGGGAATGGAATGGATTCCATCGGCGGGTATGTGGCTTGGTTACCTGAAAGTGGACTCGGCGGCCTCGGACCTGACCTACGACCTGGCCGTGAGTGTGAATGGCAACGCGCCGTCTCGCATCGACGCGGGTCTCGGCCGCGTGCAGGCGGTGGCCTCCGATCCCAGATTGCCGATATGGACCGCGGCCCTCGTCCTGGCGCTCTTCGTTGTTGGGTTGATCGCTGCGATTAAGTTCAGGCCCCCAGCGGTGGCGTGATCAGGATGCGGATTGCGGCCTCATCGATGACCGGACTTCTGCTTGCCACAACCTGCAGCGCCGCTTCTACTCCTCCCCCGGCCTCCCGTCCCCAGACCGTCGAGGTCCGGATACATCACTCGAAGTTCATTGAAGACTCATTCGAGGTGACTGCAGGGGCCACCGTTACATTCGTGATTCGCAACACCGACCCGATCGACCACGAATTCATCCTGGGAGATGATGCAGTGCAAGCCCGCCACGAGAAAGGGAGCGAACAGACTCACGGCGAGGTCCCAGGGGAGGTCACAGTACCGGCGGGCGCTACCGCCTCAACAACCTTTAGGTTCCCAAAACCCGGCAAGCTCGTTTACGCATGCCACCTCCCAGGACACTTCGCCTACGGGATGAAGGGCCTCATCACGATTCGCTGACCGGGCGACTCTTTTTCATGCGGTGAGTGATGCTGGGTCGAGGCCGAGACCCACGACCTCAGCTACTCGCGCAAGGTCAACATCGAAGGCGAGCAACGCCGCGCTTTGCCGCCAGGCGACGGCCGCGATCATGCAGGCAACCAATCCTCGAGGTGTGACCCCTGCCGACCGGCAGTTTCGGTACACGCGCACGGCTCCATCGAAGTCTACCGCTGCGTCGAACCGAAGTAGTTCGAACCGAAGAAGGAGCCGGCGCAGTTCGGCCTCCCGTTCCTCGTTACGCGCACCAGCAAGCACCTCCATAATCACTGGCTCGGTTACGGCAAGCTCGGCCCCCTCGCCTATCAACTCGGTGAGGCGCCGATCCACAGTGCTCCCGGTTGCTCGATCGTATTCGACCCAGGCTGACGTGTCGGCCAGGATCACATCGCCCTGCGGGGCGAGGTATCCGGGGGGACTTCCGATATTGCTCTTGCCCCTCGCATTGCCAGCGCCTCGTCGCGCGACATGGGCTGACCTGCGAGATTGCGGAGCGCTAGGTCGACCGCTTCGGTCTTCGTTCGAACTCCGTAGCGGCGCATGATTGCCTCCACATAAGTCTCATCGATCTCGATGTTCGTCCTCGCTCGGCTCATACACCAATCATACACCTAACGTGTACTGCACGTGTAGTCAAGTGTCGATATTCGTGCCCGCAGTTGCCCCAATACGTCACGAGCCCTTTAGATTCGGACTAATCTTCGGCGCCTGAACCCAGCGGGCCGACTATGACCGATGACCCCATGGAGGCGTCGAGTCTTTCTGCCGCGCTTCCGCAATAGACCGACACCGCGATCAGCCCGTGGGAGTCCTCGGTCACCACCAGCTCACCCTCGCCGGCAGCTCCGAACGTTTCGCCGTAATTGACGAGAGTTCTATTTCCCTCGACTCTCACCTCTAGAGCTGAGCCGACGCCAAGCCCCACTTCCTTCATCTCCAGCGGTGTGAGATTGAGCTGCAGATTGCCGAACCTGTCGACGTGCAAGACCTCGGCGTGATAATGGTCGTCGTGGCGCCGCGGACGCGCGACCCCCAGTTGAACAAGCGCCCTCAGATCCAACGCCGGGCCAAAATCCTCCATCGCAACACCCATGGCCAGATGGGCGGCGGCTGGCGAAAACAAGTCTCGCCCGTGAAACGTCCGTGAGGGTTTGGGGAGCATGTAATTCGGATTGTCGATCTTCACCGCGCTCGATGAACCCCCGAGGGCGGCCGAGGCGAGGGTCAACAGTCCGTTGTCAGGTCCAACTAGAAGGGAACCTGCCTCGGTTGCCACAATGACAGGCATCCTGTCTGACCCAACTCCGGGATCGACGATTGCCAGATGCACGGCTCTGGGCATATAGGTCACCGACTGCGCCAGGACCATCGCACCATCGCGGATGCTCTGGGGATGAATGCCGTGGGTTATATCTATGATCTCGACACTCGGTGCGATCTTGCGCATCACTCCTTTACAAACGCCCACGAACTCGTCGGTCAGGCCGTAGTCCGAAAGAAACGTGATGGTTTCGAAACTAGGACTCATTTCGTATTTCTTGAGATGAAGCTGCGGAGCAACGACGTGACCCTGTCGGACTGTTTGGAATCTAAAAGAGCCGTGCCGTGTGCGTTGCCGATCAAGAGTTCGAGGCCGGCCCCGGGATCGGCGGCGCGCCGGAAAAGTTCCCTGGCGGCCTTCGACGCTGCGGAATCGCCATCGGCTGCAATGAAGAGTTTGGGGGCTCCGATCCCTGCCAAATGATTCCCGGCGTCGAGTCCCTTAAAGCTGACCGGCGCGGACAAAGTGACGACGGGAAGCTCGGCGCGGTCTGCCGCAATCAAAGAAGCGGTCCCGCCCATGCTGGCCCCGACCAATACTATTCGCTCGGCGGCGTGGGTATCCGACATGAACTTGATCGCGCCCGAAACGTCTCGGTCCATTGAACCGATGTCCCTTGATCCCTGCGACTTGCCGTATCCGCGGAAGTTGAATGTGAGAACCGCGTAACCCTGCTTAGCAAGGTCGGATGCAAATCCGGACCACGAAGATTGATCGGTTTCAAACTCGTGAGCAAGAATCACGGCCTTATCACCGTGTCCGAAGAGGCGTCCCTCCAAGGTAAATCCATCTGAAGTGCGGAACGTGACATCGGCGACGTCGCGGCCCCCGCATGCCCCGGTCACAATCACAAGCAGAGCAGCGGCGACCGCAAAACGCCGGACGCGAAACATTTATTTGCCCGCCTGCCGCCTTGCCCAACGAGTCTTCTTCAGCATCTTCTTGTGTTTCTTCTTTCGCATTTTCTTGCGGCGTTTCTTGACTACCGACGACATATGTCTCCTATCGTTATCCGAAAAGCTCCCTAATGGTTACCCGGCCGAGGACTTTGCCGTCGGGCGTCATCCGAACCGATCCCAGCCTAAGCCCTTTTGCACCATCACCAACCGACGTGACCATCCTAAGCACTTTCTCCTCCCGCTCAAACTCCAGCAGGCCAATTCCCCGGCATTTTCCTGATCCATCCTCTAGCCCCACCACCAGGCCGTGGAGCCGAGACAAATCGGTCTCTGGGGGGATCGACGGCATGAACACTGAAGTCTTGACCCGCCATCGAGAAAGCGGTGGAGCAAAGTATGCCGCGAAACTGGCCTCCCGTGCTTCGAGGCGCTCCTGCGCCGATCGCTCGACAATCGCTCGATCCACTTTCAGGGTTATGACCTCCGCCGGAAAGAAGCGGCTGACGACACCCAGAATCGGGTCGAGTTCCTCGCCCCGCTGAAAACCGACCACGGCATCGGGCCGGATCAGTTCCAACTTGTAGTACTTCAAAATCTCGGCGTAAACGCCCGATATGAACGAACTCGTATCGACGATCACCATCTCGCAACCGGCCTGGCGGGCATGATTGACGAGCCGGGCCGTGCTCGCAACCAGGGGCAATAGGTGACCCTCGGGAGAGTTCGAGCCAACGAATCCCAACTCGTCTGCTTGCATGATTGACTCGGAATCGACCTTCTCTAAATCTTTGCAGAACTTGAGTCCCACGCAAGTCGGTGGCCCAATCGTGGACTGACCAACGTCCGCATCCACATATGCGATGTGCAATCCGGCCGCCCGCGCAGCGTCGGCAACGGTTAGCCCGAAACTGGTCTTGCCGGTGTCGATGCCGCCAAGAAGCACGATGGTTCCGCGTGCGGCAAGCAACTGTTCGATCATTTCCGTCTGCGTTACCCGCGCCACTTTGCCTTCCCTCCCAACTCCCTAGCGCGGACCGGTCTAGATAACTTTTCCCTTACCCGGCGTGAACGAAATAATCTCTACACCTTGGTCAGCGAGTATAAAGGTATTGGTTTTCGCAGCTTGAAGGGAGTCGCAAAGTGTCAATCTTTTCGCTTGAAGGCAAAATCGCTTACGTAACCGGGGCCAGCAGAGGGATCGGTAGGGCGATCGCCGTGGGCCTCGCGCAGCACGGCGCCGACGTGGCCCTCGCGGCAAGGTCGGTGGAAGGTCTTGAAGAAACAGCTGAGCTCGTTCGCGCCGCGGGTCGACGCGCTCTAGTGACCCCGTGCGACGTGACTGATACTGGCGCAGTCGAAGCCTCGGTCGCCCGCACGATTGAGGAACTCGGGGGCCTTGACATCGTCGTCAACAATGCCGGCGGGACCCGGTTCATGTCACCCCTGGTTGGGATGCGTGAAGACGGGTGGCACAAGGTGCTTGATCTAAATCTCTCGTCGGCGTTCCGGGTGTGCAAGGCGGCGGGGCCGCATCTTTTGGGGCAGGGCAAGGGATCGGTGATCAACGTTGCCTCCGTCGACGGCGTGCAACCAACACCATTGCGGGCCAACTACTCGGCAGCGAAGGCAGGCCTCATCGCCATGACTCGAGTCCTCGCCCAGGAGTGGGCCCCGATAGGCGTGCGCGTGAACGCTCTGTCCCCCGGGGCAGTCGACACCGAGATCTGGGGGGCGCTGTCAAAGGACGAAAACTTCGTGAAAATGACTTTGGACCAAATTCCAATGGGGCGATGGGCACAACCGGAAGAGATCGTGGGAGCGGCCGTGTTCCTAGCCTCGGAAGCAGCCTCTTACGTAACAGGAGCCAACTTAATAGTCGACGGGGGCTGGACCGCTTAACCAAAAGGGGGCGCGATTTACCAATTTCTGAGACACGCGCCCCCGGGGCCTCCTCAGGCTCCCAGTTGATCGCGGACGGACGTCCTCACCGAGAGTAGTTCGGAAAGGGCTCCACGTAGGCGGTCACTATCGACTCGCCCGCGTATCAACGCTATGCCCCGGTCGGCTAATTTGAGCGCAGCGTCGGGTCGGTTAGCAGACAACTCGAACTGCGCTGCCTCTACATAGACCCCCATGGCGTTTGGAGCGCGGTTGATTGCCGCCTCATGCAACCGTCGGGCCTGATCGACCAGGCCGAGTTTGTTTTTGACCGCAGCCAGCTGCCAGGTAAGCGGCAAGTCGAGTTGATCGGTTGACATCGCCTGGACCAATATTTGTTCCGCCCGGCGCAGATTCTGAACGCCGCCAAGGGCAATCAATTCTTCGGCCTTGCGCAGTTGCGGTTTCGTGGCAAAGGGCATGGAACCGTTCAAGAGCAAAGCTATCAACGCCCCCGCCACAATAATTAGCGGTGCACGAAAACTCTTGGTCGTGATCCTTGGAGCGTCAATGGGATCTACAGCCAGCATCATGGCCATCACCGTGTAAGTGACCGAATAACCCGGATACGACCAATCGTGGTCGACCAACAGGTGAGCCGAAGCTCCCACCAATCCCGCGGCCAGTCCTATCCGCCAGCCCGACAGCCGCCTTCGGGCAGCCCATAGGGCCGTGATAGGCAATGCAATCAAACCGATCGCCAGCGGCAAGCCGCCGTCGGCAAACGCTTCGAAATAATCGTTGTGCGCGTAACGAGACCAGGGGACAGTTTCATCTTGGAACTCAAAGATCATGTCCGGGAAAGTTCCGAGACCGGCGCCGGTCAGAGGCCTGCTGGCGCCAACCCGAAACGCGGCCTTGCTCCATTCAATGCGCTCAAAGCTGCTGCGCGGCCCTGAGCCGGACTTGCTCTTGAAAGTGGTCAAAGCGCCGGTCGAACCTTCACCTTGGGCCTCGGGAAAAAAAACCGGCCCAGTCATGAGCCAACCTGCACCCACAAACCCGATCGCGATAACGCCGAGACTCGCAAAAGTCCGGCCAGGTCGGCGTCTGGCACAGATCCCCACAGCTATGGAGACTCCGATGACAGCCGCGACGGCCCCAGCCCTGGAGCCGCTGAGCGCGATGCCCAGATACACCAGCACCGCGAGCAGGCCCCACCCCACCTTCCTGATGACCCCTGACTCGGTCAAGGCCGCGGCTAGAAAAAGCGGGACTAGCAGGATCAGGTAACCCGCATATTGGTTCGGAGAATGGAAAGTGCCTGACTGAAGCCGGCCCGCAACGCCGATGCCCTGCCAGATCCAGAACGAGTAGGCGACCTGTATGAGAGCGGCGCCGAGGAGCGCGGCGATCATCAGCTCGTACCGGCGGGCGTCCTGAAGCACCGCTGGCGCCAACAGGGCGACGCCGCCAAGCCATAGCCAGTTGAGCAATGCCGGAAAACTGGCATCGAGATCTAGAGATGTCACGGTCGAGACAGAGGCGGCCAGAACCACCACGCCAACTGTAATTAGCGTGCCCCGGTTCTTGGGAAAAACCAATCCCTTGGTCACAGCCAAGATGATCAGAGCCGCGAAGACAAGTAGCTGGGCCTTAATGAGCGTTGGCCGATGAGCACCACCATCTTTGAACGAAACCCATATGACCGAAAAGGCTAAGGAGAATGTCGCGAACCACTGCCCGAATTTACGGATGAAAGGCTCAGCTTGTAAGGGTTCAACCGGAATCGATCTTGCTTGCATGGGCTCAGTATGATGCCCGCCAATGCCCAACCCTCCCTTGGGGAGGGATTACTTCATTTGGGCTTTTTGTACTTTGCCCGAAAAGTCCACTGATACTGATTTCCATTCGGTGAATTCGTCCAGCGAGGTCGGACCGGCCTCGCGGTGGCCGTTGCCTGTCGATTTCATTCCGCCAAACGGCAGCTGAACTTCCGCCCCGATGGTTGGTGCGTTGACGTAGACCACTCCGAACTCCAACTCCTGAATCGCTTTGAATGTTGATGTGATATCCCGGGTGTAAATCGAACAGGAAAGCCCGTACTGAGTCGAGTTCGCGATGGCCAAAGCCTCATCTAGCGTCGAGAAGTCCATGATCCCAGTCACCGGCCCGAAGATTTCCTCCTGGGCGATGCGCATCGTGGGGGTCATCTCGTCGAAAACAGTGGGGGCGAGGAAGTTGCCATTGGCGTAGGTCCCGCCTGTCAACTCCTCGCCACCGGTCAGCAAAACTGCGCCCTCGGAACGGCCTATCTCGATGTACTCCAAGACTCGCTCCTTCTGCTTGGCGTTGATCACCGGAGCAAGCTCAACCTCGGGGTCAAGACCCGAACCAACCTTCATCTTGGTAACTCTGTCCAGAAGTCCGTCCCGGAAGGCGGACTTCGAATCCGGGTGAACGATCAGGCGGCTAGTCGCGGTACAGCGCTGGCCGCTGGTGGCAAATGCACCCCAGGCGGCGGCTTCGACCGCCAGGTCGAGGTCGGCGTCGGGCATCACGATCAAAGCGTTCTTCGAACCCAACTCCAGAGAGCACCGTTTCATCAGACGCCCGCAGGTTTCGTTGATATGCCGGCCCACTTCGAGGGAACCCGTGAACGAAACACCTCTAACATCTGGATGGATTACCAGAGGCTCCCCTGCCTCCTCGCCATAACCGTGGATCAGATTCAACACACCGGCGGGAAGCCCGACCTCTTCGAAGATCTGCACAAGAAGCGTCGCAAGAAGTGGGGTGTCTTCGGCGGGCTTAAAGATGCTCGTACATCCTGCAATCAACGCCGGCGCGATCTTCCAAAGGGGGATAGCGATGGGAAAGTTCCAGGGAGTGATGAGTGCAACAACGCCAATGGGGTGGCGAAGGGTCATCGAGAACTTGGCCTTCAACTCGGCGGGTACGGTATGGCCGAAGAAACGACGCCCCTCGCCGGCCATGTACAAGCAAAAATCGATCCCCTCTTGGACGTCTGCCCTGCTCTCCTTAAGGGTCTTGCCCATCTCTCGAGTCATAAGGACCGACAGCTCCTCCTTGCGCCGTTCCAAGATCAGACCCGCACGGAGCACGTAATCGGCACGCTCGGGCACTGGGGTCCTGAACCAATTTGGATACGCCGCTTTGGCCGCAGCGACCCCGTCGTCGATATCGCCAGCGCCCGATCGAGGAAATGTCCCCAGCTCCTCAGTGCCGTCGGCGGGATTGAGGCTGGGGAAATACTCTCCCGACCCCGGCCCAACCCACTTACCCCCAATGTGGTTCAGATACTTTTCGGACATCCGGCGCTCCTTGGCTCGCTCTTTGGCCCAAGGATATCCCCGACATTCAAGTGATGCCCTATACAAGCCGAAGCCTTAGAGTGCCTGCTTGAAGGCACGTTTGTCGCGACATTGGAGGATTTTCTTATGGCGAACACATTTGCATATCGTGTAAGGACCCGAGAAGGGAAAATTACCGAGGGCACGATGGAGGCCGATTCCAACACCGTTGTAGCCCAGCGCCTGCGCGCCCAGAACATGATCCCGATCGAAATCAAGCAGCAGAGCGGTGGGATGTCTCTTAAGAGGGAATTCGCTCTGCCCCAGAAAGTGAAGCTCAAGGACCTCGCCATTTTCTCCCGCCAATTTGCCACGATGATCGCCTCGGGACTGTCGCTATTGCGGTCCCTCAACATACTGGCCGAGCAAACGGAAAACAAGACGCTTGCCAAGACCATCACTGCAGTGCGCGACGAAGTGGAGTCGGGGACCTCCCTGTCGTCCGCGATGTCCAAGCACCCAAAGGTCTTCAAGTCGCTCTTTATTTCCCTGGTTAAGGCAGGCGAAACGGGTGGTCAACTCGACGAGGTTCTTCTAAGGGTCGCCGACAGTTTCGAGAAGGACTACAAACTGCGTCAGAAGATCAAAGCCGCGATGACCTACCCGGTGGTTGTTTTCATGATCGCCATCGTGTTGGTCACAATCATGTTGATCTTCATAGTGCCGACCTTCGCAGCGATGTTTACAAGCCTCGGTGGGGAACTGCCTCTGCCCACCAAAATCCTGTTGTTCTTGAGCGAGAAAGCCATCATTATCATCCCGATTGTTGTGGTGGTTTCCATTACGAGTTTCATCCTCTACAAGCGGACCCGCGCCTCAAGCGAACCGTTCACCTACCGAACGGACAAAATCAAACTGAAGGTGCCTGTGTTTGGACACCTATTCACGCTCATCGCGATCTCTCGGTTCTCGCGCACGCTGGCTTTGCTCATGCGAAGCGGTGTACCAGTGCTGCAGGCTCTGGAGATCACATCTGACGCAGCAGGCAACCGGGTAGTGGGGCGTGCGGCCCTGGATGTGCGCGACAGCGTCCGCGAGGGCGAGAGTATTTCCGGACCCCTGAAGAACCACCCGGTATTTCCACCGATGGTGGTCCAGATGATTGCCGTCGGCGAGGACACCGGCCAGGTCGACGACATGCTCGACAAGATCGCGGAGTTCTACGAACAAGAAACAGAATCGACCACCGAGTCGCTAACTGCTCTCCTCGAACCTCTGATGATCGCCGTTCTTGGAGGATTGGTCGGAAGCATGGTCATCGCCCTGTACATGCCAATGTTCAAGATCTTCGACCTAATCAAGTAGGCAGCAAGGCTAAGGACCCGCCGAAAAATGATCTGCGCGATCATCTTCTTCACGGCAGCTTTCTCAGCTGTCCCGTCCCAGCGGATTTCTCCACCAAGACGGTTCCGGTTTAATCGGGGGTAGTTTCACAGAACCGGGATGACCCGGCTCTGCCAGAGCTTCCCCCTCCACCAGCGTTTAAGTCTCCGCGCGTCCCGCGGCGACTTTGTGTCTGTCTCGTCCGTAGCGTGCCAGGTTGATCGCGGCGTTGGTGTCCCTGTCGATCCGAAGGCCACACTGCTCACACCGGTACTCCCGCTCGGAGAGCAACAGCTCAGCCTTGCGATTGCCGCAACCTGAGCAGGTCTTGGAGCTGGGAAAGACCCGCGGAGCCACGATCAGTTCCACTTCTCTCCATTTCGCCTTGTAGTCGAGCATCGCCAAGAAGGCCCCCCACGAGGCGTCTGATATCTCCCGGGAAAGCCGTCGGTTGCGGACGAGGTTTGATGGTGCCAAGTCCTCGATCACCAGCCGGTCGTGGGTCTTGACAAGCTGTGACGAGGTTTTGTGCAAGAAATCCTTTCTTATGTTGGATATGCGTGCATGAGTCTTTACGAGCCTTATAGCCGACTTTCTTCTTGCCGTCGAGCCCTTCTTCTTGCGGGAATGGTCCCGGGAGCGCTTGCCCAGCCTGCGCAAGTGAGTTCGAAGCGGTTTTTGTGGCGCAATCCTCTCAAGTTCGGCTCCGTGTTCGTCTGCCAGCACGGCGTAGCAATTGATCCCCAGATCGACTCCCACGAACGGGGAATCGGACCTCGGGGATCTTCTGCTTGCAGGGTGCAGATCGGGGGCCTCGATGGTAATTGAGACGTACCAGCGGCCGCCCTTCAAAGAGACAGTTGCCTGACAGATGCGGCTGCGGACAGTACCGTCGGGCAAAGGTCGCATAAGCCGCCTGAGCCGTCGGGTGTCGTCAAAGACTTTGAGCCATCCGAGCTTAGGGAGCTTGACCCACCTGGCAGTTTCTGCCTCTCCGAGCCGGATTGTTCCATGGGGAACTGCGCGAAGGCGAAACGAGTCCGCCGTACCTCTTTTACGCCAACTGGGAAACCCCACCTTGCGCGAGGCGCCCGCGCCCTTATAGAAAGCTGAGAGCGAACGCGAGAGGTCAACCAGGGCCTCCTCGAAGCAATACTTGGACACCTGTTTGTACCAAGAGGCGATGCCGTCGTGTTCTCCCTTCTCGCCCAGCTTGAAGGCGTTGAAGGCTGGAATCAGCTGATTTCTGCTAAACCGTACCTCGGTAAAGGCAAACTGGCCCTTGTCAATCTCCTCGCGCCTCTCGTCCATTTGTTGCTTCACGAGGGCCAGACCGAAGTTCCACGCCTTGCGGGCAGCTCCTGCATACCGCCGGCAGTCCTGATCCTGCTCTGGAGTGAGATCGAGAGCGAACTTGAACGTGGTGAGCCGAGCCATGAATTCATAGTAATGAGCACCGCTGACAAAAATCTCAGCGCAAAACTGCCGGGCCGGAATTTGTTCGAATTTCTCCGCTCCAGGAAGACTCGATCTTCCGGATCATCTCATGAGGGACATGCGTTTTGGTTCCGCGCGACTTATTTAGCGGAGCACCCTAAGCGTCTGGGAAAACGACGAGGCCCTCGGCTGCGGCTGCTGCCCTCACTGTTGTATCGAAGCAGGCGAAGTCGGTACAGTTTGGGTCGGCTTTCTGGGCCGCCAAAGCGCTGGCAAGTTGAACTGCGTCGAACGCTCGGAACGGATGAATGGCGACCAATCGAGCTGCGCTCTCCAAGATGTCTTCGGTCACATCCATGACGACGAAATGGGAAGGCGTGTCGCCGACGCCGAAGAAATCTGCTTCAAACTGATCGGTGAGGACCCGGGCTTTTCCCGCGTCGAGCTCCCCTATGCGATGCTTTCGCCATACCGCAGCCGGAACCTCGACGCGGGCAAGATTCGAGATGGCAAGAATGGATAGGGATCGGACTTCCTGATGCTCGGCCTCATCGGCGTAGAGCTTCACCAACGCCGATGAGTCGGCAAATGCCTTCAGCCTCGGCCCTCGGCCACCAGCTCGGCCAGGGAGGTGCCCTGCCCTGCCGCGGCGCGCGCCCGGGCGACTGCGGCTTGCGGGGGACGTCGGTGGCGGGGGCCGGAAACGGACGCCAGCAGGCCGGCACGGCGGAACCGCTCTCTTAGTCGCTCAGCCTCATCGCCGGCCAGGTCGGGATCCACCGCCGCCGAAAGAACGTCGGTCGCCCAGCGGTTAAGGCTGCGGCCCCGAGCCGAAGCCGCTTCCTTCAACTGACGGGCAAGGTCATCGGGCACCCGCAGAGTCACTTGTGTCATGTCAACAAGATAGCATGCATGACATTACTCCGCGGCGGCTTCTCCGTGGCGCGGCGAAAAACGGTCAAATCCGGCTGTTACGAAAGGGCTCGTCCTACAATCGGGGTGGCGCAAATCCCCCAACTGGGGCCTAAAGGTCGACGGCGGGGGGCCGATAACAGTTAAGAATCAAGCCGGACAACAGTTTGTAGTAGCAAAGGCAAACCCATCGCAAGGTGGGGACGCAAAGCCACGGGACCCACGCCCACCGGGGGTAGGTCGGCCGGGTTACCTGCACGAAGGGCTCCTCATTCGGAGCCGTGCGTGTGAGGCGGCAGTAAACCAAAGTCATACGAGGCTCCTGGGCCGGCTTGCGGGGGCAGAAGAAAGGAAAGGTGGGACAATGTTCGTGAAATTTCACGAGCGTCTTAAGGACTCAGAAAAGGGATTCACCCTGATCGAGCTCTTGGTAGTAATCCTGATCATCGCCATCCTGGCGGCGATCGCAATTCCAGTGTTCCTAAACCAGCGCAAGAAGGGCTGGAAGGCTCAAAGCGAGTCGTTCCTCAAGGACGCGGCCACAGCACAAGAGTCCTATGCAACCGGCAACAGCGGGAGCTACACGAGCGACGTCGCGGAACTTGAAACGGAAGGGTTCAACATACCCGCCGCTAACACAGAAATACTCATTACGGCACTGGCTAGAACCGACGGGTCCTACTGCCTGAAAGCCTTTCATGGGAAGTTCAACGCGGGCGACCCCGCGGAAGAGATGACCTTCGACAGCAACGACGGCGTACCGGTTGAAACGCCCGACGACTGCACATAACAACGTCGCATCTGGCTCAAGAAAAAGAGCCCCCTCCGGGGGCTCTTTTTCTTGAGCCACTCTGGGTGGTCTCCCACCATATGGGGGAGAAACGTAAACCGCGGCAGGCATCAACCGTGCCCGAAGTCTTGCCGATAAGACTATGCAGGACGATTTACTCCATTCACGCGGGATGATCCAGGAAAAGGCGAACTTTGAGCACTAGACTAAGAAACGAGCACGACCGCGGTTTTTCGTTAATCGAACTGCTGGTCACGATCTTGTTGGTGAGCATCATGGCGACTCTTTCGCTGATGAGTTACCGCGGTTACAAAAAGTCGCAAGATCATCGCGGCGCCACACGCGAGGTCGTCGCCATCCTTCGAAACACTCAGGTCAGGGCGGTTACCGAGGCCAGGACCTACCAGTGCGTATTCAACCCGACGACTCTGAACATCTATCGAGTCCCTCAAGACTCCGCCAGTCCTCCAGACCCGGTTCCTCCAGACCCGAAGGCCCAAGCCCGGGCTACCTACAGTCTCACTGGACAGTTCAGCAACAATTTGCGCTTCGTCCTGAGTTCCCCGAACGGCTTCACTCATCCAGACGGCACCGTCCAGCCAAACTGTCTGTTGTACGCGCGTGGTTCGGCTACACGCGGGCAGATACAAGTGGAACGAATCGACCGGGGAACTCGCCACGACGTCAAACTCGAGGGACTGACTGCGAGGGTTTCATATGAAGACTAGACCCAGGCTAAAAGTATTAAGGCAAACCGAAGAGGGGTTTTCTATCATCGAGGTTCTCGCCGCCTTTTCAGTCTTGGCGATTGTAACTATTGGCACGGTTCCCCTGTTTATCAGTGGCCTGCGAGGCTCCCTGGTTGCCAAACTGGACACACAGGCGAAGAACCTCGCGCAAGAACGCTTGGACATCATGCGAAATCTGCCCTTCCATCTCGAACTTACCAATCAGTCGGAGGCCCCCGTCCCTGCCAACTGCACGCCTCCGGCGCGCACCGACCCCAGGACCGGAGGAAGCGTCGTTTGTTCATACAGAGATCTGATGGACACCTATTACCGATCCACGACGGCTGCGACTTCCGCGACGACCGGTGGGTATGTGGACGCCGCCGCCGCCCGAATCGCCGACGAGCCGGCTAATGCTTTCTATCGGTTCGTCATCGACCCCGTTCCTGGGCTCGGAAACAAGTTCCGGCAAGTCGTGGCCACACAGTTCCTCGACGTGAATCGAGTTCCGGCCGCCCCGGCCGCCGATTACAGTTCCCAAGTTGTGGCCAAAGACTTCCCGAAGACGCGGTTGGTCGGCGTAACGATCATCACCACTTGGAAGTCCGGCCAAATAGGCAAGAAATTCGTCAACTTCACACAGATGGCGGAATCGCGAGTTGCTCCCTCCGCGGTGGTTCTCCAGTCGCGGACGATTGCTCTGCTGATCACCGGCAACATCGACTTGACTCGCCAACTCAAGATGGTAGTTGGATCCGCCAATGCGGACGGAGTTATCTCGGCGGGCGCATCGGGCGCCACCCAGGTAGACAGTGCTGTTGCCGAGGTCATCCCCGGACCTCGCATCACTGGGTTCTCGGGAGGGGCTTCGGCCCCGCCGACTTCTGCGCTGCCGGATGGCAACCAGGGCCCGCCCGCACCACAGTTGGTCGACGGCGGCGTCACAATAGCCCAGTTTGCCAACACCAAGGCAAGGAACGTCGCGGTGACTATCTCTTCCGACCAGCCCATCGTGGGCAACGGGACGCTCGCCAGCCCGTCACTCAACCCCGTTCTAACACGACTGTCAGGACAGGGGCCAAGTCCGAAGTTGGGATTCCACAACCTGCCGAACGCATTACTCAACCCAATGCCCGAGCTCAAAACCGACGTCATGATCGTGCGGATGGATGAAACCTCCAACGACGACTCAAAGACTCTGATCGAAGGCTCTGCGTACGCGAGGTCGGTGGGCGGATCCACCCACAAAGCGATCGCCGGGAGCGGCGCCTTTACGGGAGTCCTGAAGATCGCTCCAACTACTTTCGCGCCCCAGGGAGTGGTCCAAGTGGAACTGAATTCAGCTTCACTTACCTGCGAGGCGGGCGGGGCAACATCATCGGCGGTGGCCGATTTCACGGCCACGGTCAGGGTCTGGACCTACGACACCGCCAGTAGCGGTTTGAACAGCGGCTACAACACCGTTTACACGATCACCGACGGACAGCTGGAGCCCCCCTTGGGGACCGGGAGTCCGCTCAATGCGAGCACGCTCCTAACCCAAGTAGGACGAGATGCTCTTTTTCAACCGATACTGCTAAACAAGTACATCGCAAGCTGGGGAAGCGCGACCGGGCCGGCCTCAACAAACGGCGCGACGGGCGATGCCGTTCAGAGGTCAATCAGCGGGATCGTTTCCATATCTACCATGCCGGTACGGTTGAGTGACCCAGACTCCAACATTGGAATAACGGTGGGGCAAATGTCTTGTCAGACGGAGGACCACCGTGGTTAGTCTGGTCTCGCGCCACAGGTCAAAGCTTCGAGATGCAGATCCCGAGGCCGGCTTCACGCTTGTTGAGGTATTGATCAGCCTCTTCTTGTTTGGCATCCTAACGACTGTGCTATTCGCAATAGTCCGCAATAGCGCCCACACACTGGCGACCGTGCGCCAGAATACCGACCTGAACGAAGAAGCGCGAGCCGTAATGAACCGAATCACGCGGGAACTCCGGGAAGCATCTGTAATCTATCCCGTAGACGTTGCGGCTCCTCTGGGCGGAACCATCAACCCAGCTGGCTCCACGTACAACTCCGTAGCGGATACCGCGATCGATTTCGGCGTAGACTTCGACGGCAATTCGAGCATAAATGCTTTCGCGTCCGATCCCGAGCGACTCAGGTACCACTTTGACTATCCTAACCGCCGGCTCTTGATCGAGACCACATCCGGGCAATTCCCAATTCTGGCGGACAACGTTGAGGCCTTTAAGATCTCCTACTTCAGCCAGACATTCGGCTGCGACATCGACAAAGACGGGACCATTACCTGGGAAGAAGTGGAGTCGGCACCCGAACCGGACTGCCCCGCGGCCGCCGGAGACAGTGACATCCCGCCGAATCTCGATATTGAACTGGGCAGCATCAACAGTGTCGTCATCGACCTCACAGTGCTCAAGGGAAGCCGCCGACAAGACTACCGAACGCAAATCGACATGCGCAACCGACCCCTCTAGAAGGAGTTCTAAGTGAAACGGCCAAGAATGAAGAACAGCAGAGCTTCCAGCGACAACGGGGCCGCGATGGTCGTGACTTTGCTGGTCATGGCAGTTCTGACGGGAGTCGGGGCAATCGTCTTCAACATAGGACTCAACAACATGCAGAACGCGGGCCGAGACCGGCTGGCCGGCGGCGCCCTGGGCGCCTCTGAAGGGGGCGTCGCCCAAGCCCTCACCTTCGTGAGGAGTAACGGGGTGGGCCAGATGAAATGCGAGCAGGAGCCGGAGGTTATCGGTAGCTGCGACGCCCTTTGGGGAAAGTACAATCCAAAGATAGTGGCCCTGTCCGGAGGGAAAGAATTCAGAGTTTGGGTCGAGAAAGTGCAGCCGTTCGACCCCCCCGACTTCAAAGTGGGCACGTACATGATTCACTCCACCGGAACGGCCGGCAAAGGCCCCGGTCGCAGGGACCTCGAAGTTACTTTTACCGTTAAACCTCTCACCTTTCCCATCGGGATATACGCGGAGAATGGTTTCAATGACGCCGGAGGCGCATCGGTGACAACCGTTTCTATCCTGTCAAAGGCGTGCATCACCGGACTCAAGCTCATGACCTTCAAGGGTGACGACCCCTACCACAAGACGTCAAGCGGGGGGCCGATCCCTGCTGCGGCTCACTCGGTGGACGTGATTGCCGCTCAACCCAACTCCTGCAGCGCCCTGGATACCATCCATCTGGCGACGCCCCTTGACGAGGGCGACTGCCCTCAGACGCCCACGGACCCCGACTCCGTCCCCCCCAACAAGCCCAAGTATCGCAACCACCAGGACAAATTTGGAGGGCCCCTGAACACCGTCGAGGGGGCCCCATGCCAGGGCTTGGCCGGAGCCTACCCTCAGGACTCCTCCTTCGATCTTGAAGACCTCGAGGCCTACGGCTATAACAACAGCGCACCAAGAGGCTTGACCGACGCTGAGTACAAGCAGTTGAAGAGCAAGGCGCAGGAGCAAAACTACTTCTTCACGTCAGTCGACAAGTGCGGCGGGGCACAGTCTCCCCCAACGTGCTGGAGAGAACCCGATGCACTGGCCGACCCCAACGCGGTGATGTACTGGGACCTTCGGGGGGCGCCGGCCAACAAGAAACAAGTCAGTTTTCAGGGCGGGGACCTCGACGGGGATCCGAATGGAAACCCGAACGCCAGCCTGTACGGCGGCGGCAACAAGAATCCGGACGGATACTGCGGCAAGCGTTCGCTGGTGATAGTTGTTGAGGGGGGCAACATGAAGGTGAACTCTGGGGTGGATATTGTCGGAGCGATCTTTGTTCCCGACGGGAGTTACACCGGCAACGGTAACCACAACATTCTTGGGATCCTCTTCGCCAAAGTCGTTGAGAAGTTCACCGGGACGGCAAACTTCACGCTGACGGGACCTGGCGAGAACTGCTTCTTTGACAACTTCCCCGGCGGACTGCTCTCCGTCACGACCGTTAAGTTCCACGAGAAGGACAGATAGAATCCGGCTATGCCTAAGAAGCCGCCAGTCAAGGAAAAGAAAAGGCCCAAGAACGCCGCCGCCCAAGCCGCCCGCAAAGCCAAGAAGCTAGAAAAGAAGAAGGGCAAATAGGCGGGGAGTTAGACTCCCCGTGGATGCCAAATCGTCTGCTACTGGCCGCCGCGCGCCGCCCCGGTCTAAAGAACTTCATCACCGGACACAAGTTCACGCGATCGGTCGCTCGGCGCTTCGTGGCGGGGGATACGCTCGACAACGCAATTGACGCGTGCAAGGATCTCAATTCCGCCGGGATCGGCGCAATACTGGACTACCTGGGCGAAAACGTCACATCCGAGGCCCAGGCCGATGCGGCGACAAGGGCTTATCTGGAGAGCCTCACGCGCATTGCCTCCGAGGGATTGGATGCCCACATCTCGGTCAAGCCGACACAACTCGGACTGAACCTCGAGACGAATGGATGCTTAGCCCGAATGGCGCGGATCGCAGACGCGGCGCAAGAAATCCAGTCGCTGGTAGCCATCGACATGGAGTCACATGAATTCACGGAAGGCACTATCGATGTCTATGAGAAGCTCAAACAAACTCACGATAACGTCGTTCTTTGCTTGCAGGCGTACTTGAATCGGACCCGCGAAGACGTTGCAAGACTCCTCTATCTCAAGCCGTCGATCAGACTTTGCAAAGGCGCATACGACGAGCCCGAAGACATCTCTCTCGACCGCGCCGCGACTCGCGAATCCTTCAAGGAACTCTTGGCGACGCTTCTCGCATCAAGCGACTACACGGCAGTGGCGACGCACGACGATACGTTGATAGCTGAAACCATTGAGTTGGCAGACAAATGGAAGCTGGATCGAAAGCGATTCGAATTCCAGATGCTCTACGGAGTGCGCCGAGGATTACAAACTGAGCTCGTCAAGGCAGGTTACTCGGTTCGGGTATACGTTCCCTTCGGGAGCGAGTGGTACGCGTACCTGATGCGCCGTCTTGCCGAGCGGCCAGCTAACCTGAGGTTCTTCGCAGAAGCTCTAATTCGGCGCTAACGACGGTTTGGCTCGCGTTCATTCGCGCCCCGGAACCGAAACCTTGGGACCGTCTTTTACGGTCCTCACAAAACCTGAGACTGGCCGCTTCCATTCCGTTCTGGTGAGGATGGTCGGGTTGACCGCAGCCCGGAGCTGATCCTCGGCCCGACGGCAGACCTCATAGATTGCATCAGGATCGGGGCTTCCCACAACCAGTAGATCGATGTCCCCCGGAGTCCCACCCTGTTCGCCAAGATATCGGCGAGCCCAAGAGCCGAAGATGTACGCCTCCTCGACACCGTCGACGTCTCGCAATGCCACGCTTAGAACTGCCAGGGGTCCATAAGTCTTCAGCAGTAGCGATGTGAGTTCGTCGAAGTAGGGGAGATCCCGATTCGGGCGCACAAGACGCACGTTGCCCACCCGCGTCGACGCGACCACTCGTGCAGCCTCCAGTCGTTCGACCTCATGGTGAATGGTCGGAGTCGCTGAGCCCGTGAACCGAGAAAGGTCCGTTAGAGACATGCCTTCGCCATTGCCCAGGAAGAGCGCAGCAAGAATCCGAGCTTGGGTCTCCGACCTGAAGAAAGGCAGAAGAGGTGGGGCCTTTGTTTTCATAAACTGCAATATAGATTATGTTTTATGAAATATCAACCAGGAGAATGGTTAGGCTCCGACGTCATCCGAACCGGGAAAAAGGTTTAGGTAATCGCGATAAGCAAACATGCGGTTTCGTTGCTGCCCCGTTATTTCCTCGAGGATTCCGATTTCAACCAAACGCGCGACTAGCGAAGAGGCCGTCGGCTGCGTCACCTTCAGCGCTTCTTCGACTCGCTTTGTCTCAACCACCGGCAGCTGATATAGGTAATCGAGAAGAGCCAGCCCTTTCGAGACCCGCCGGCCCAGTTGTCTTGTTACCTTGTCGCGATCTGCATCCCGGAGGGCCACGATCGCCCGAGCCTGCGCCGTTGCCTCTGTAGCCACCTGGGCAACCCCATCCAGGAAAAACTCCAGCCACTCCTCCCAAGCCCCGTCGATTCGAATCGCGTTCAACCGGGCCAGGTACTCTTCTGTGTGCTGCTTGAAGAACTGCGCAAGGTACAGCAGTGGCGCCCGCAGTATCCTGCGCTCCACCAACCACAAAGTGATCAGGAGCCGGCCCATGCGGCCGTTGCCGTCCAGAAACGGATGGATAGTTTCGAACTGTGCATGCATGAGGCCCACTTGAATCAGGGGAGGGACTCCCGAGTCGTCGTGCATGAAATCCTCGAATGGCCCGAGACATTCCATCAGCCTGTCGGGCGGAGGGGGCACAAACCGAGCGCTGACAGGAGACCCGCCGCCGATCCAGTTTTGCGAACGGCGAAATTCACCCGGAGTCTTGTGCGGCTCCCCTCCCCTCACGCTCTTCATGAGAATGCCGTGGATTTCCCTGAGCAGACGTAGCGAAAGGGGCAGCTCGGTCAGCCGGCGCAGGCCGTACCTCATGGCATCGATATAATTGAGAATCTCCCTCACGTCGATGCGGGCTGCAATCTTCTCGATCTGCGCCTCGTACTCCAATACGTCCATCAGCGAGGCGTGGGTCCCCTCGATCTGGCTCGAAAAGACGGCCTCCCGGCGCTCGTACATGAAAACGAACAGGTCCAGAGCCGGAACAATGTCCACAATTCCATCCAGACGTCCCACCGCAATGTCGGCCTTTGACTGGAGAGCCTGCAGTTTTGGCCCAATTTTCAGCTTGGGAGGAAGAGGGCTGGGAACGAACGCCGCATAGCCCCCAGGCTGACGAACGTACGTTCCAGTTTGTGTGTCTTCTTGTGACATGCTTTTCGGGCCCTCAACCTTTGTTAGCAGTTGCCACTAAATAAAGTTAATCGCTGAACCTTATCTTATTTTGGGCGTTAGGACGCGCCGGGATTCGACCATGAAACGACCATGAAGTGGGAAGGTCGAAGGACCGAGCGCGCGGGCGGAATGGTTAAGGCCCGAGGCGCCTGGAGGTCTCGCCACTCCTTATGCCCTTGCGAGCATGGAGCCACGGGACCCTTGGCGTCTCGGGCCTCAAGTGTCCCGAGCAACCCTACGGATCTTCTGGGTCAGCGTTGCGGTACGAGCCTTTCGTTGGGCTTTGGAGCCTTCCCCGCTACCCCGCCGCCGCAGACAGTTGCACTAACCGCCCACAGTCGACAGGTACGCCGGGTTGGCCTTACGGCTTTCCCAGGGCTGCCCATCTTCGCGTCCCCTGGTGGTACATGCCTTTCGTTGGGCTTTGGAGCCTTCCCAGTTGCCCCGCCGGCGCAAGGGGTTGTACTTTCCCCTCACCCCGACAGGCTCACCGAGTTGGCCTTACGGCTTTCCCAGGGCTGCCCATTCGGGTTCCTCAGATGATCTTTCGAACTGCTCGGGACAGTGGGCAATCTAAACGGGCTCACGAGGGTCGTCAATACCCAAACGACTTATTTATTCGCGCCCTGCGAGATTTGTTCGCGACCCCCGTGGACGCCCTGAAAAAAGTTAAGGCCCAAGGTACCTTTGGTCTTTGCGCCCCCTGCGCACTTCCCCGAACACAGGAGTAACTCCGACTATCAGCATCTTGGGCCTTAAGTGTCCCGAGCAACTTTGGGCTGACTAGAGGCCTTACGGTACAAGGCCTTTCGTTGGGCTTTGGGACCTCCCCAGATACCCCGCCGGCGCAGCGAGTTGTACTTACCCACCACACCGACCGGTACTCCAAGTCGACCTTACGGCTTTCCCAGGGCTGCCCGCAATTTTCTCAGTCAGTCCTCAGCTACTCGGGACA
>CAZCSK010000022.1:0-37577 GCA_964501265.1 uncultured Actinomycetes bacterium | reverse complement strand
ATCCTGGCGATGTTGCTACCTCTTCGTACCACGGTTCTTCTTCTTGGGCGTCGTCTTCGCGGTGGCTTTGGACTTCCCCCGCTCGTAGAGGCCGTCTATCCGCTCCCCGATAAGGTCGAATGCCCCCACGGCCGCGTACCAGGCCTTACCGATAAGCCCGGTTGGCGACCCCACCGCGGATGCCGCTCGGGGCGCCTTCTCCTCCTCTGTATCTGTCTCTGTATCTGTCGACATTGCTCTCCCCTTCCTTCGATGAGTGCACTTCGATTGTCCGGGGCTGACCATGATCCGCCAAGGGCCAACCGGCCCCAAAGCAAAGGGACCAACGGACCTATCGGCGGAACCGCGACGCCTGCCAACATCATGAGAACGAACGAAAGGAGTTGCATATTACGCGCCGACGATCAAGTCTGCCCTCGAACAGCGCCGCCCCATCCTCGTCGTCTTCTCGACGCCGACGTTCTGCGTCAGCCGCTTCTGCGGACCCGTGACCGACATGGTTGAGGACTTCGCTAAGACCTACTCGGAGAAGGCGGTGTTCATCCATGTTGAGATCTGGCGCGACCGGCGGAGCAACACCATCAACAAAGCTGCTGCGGAGTGGTTGCTGCGCGACGATGACCTTCAGGAGCCGCGGGTGTTCCTGATCGGAGCCGACGGAAAAATCCTGCAGCGATGGGACAACGTGGCTACCCCTTTGGAGATAGAGCCCCTTCTAAAGGCCCTTTGACGCCGGCCACTTCGAGAGCAGAGCGTGCCGTCAAGCCGTTGCTGAGACGGCCCAACACATACGAGGAGGGGGATTACTAAAATGGAAAACGTCGCAGGCAAGAAAGTTCTCATCACTGGCGCGGCCATGGGCATGGGCAAGATCTACGCCCAGCTCGCGGTGGCGGAAGAAGCCTCCGCGGTGATTCTGTGGGACATCAACCAGCCGGCGCTGGACGCAACGGTCAAGGAGCTCATGGACAAGGGCGGCAACGTCCACGCATATATCGTGGACGTGTCCAAAATGGAGGCAATCCAGGACGCCGCCGCGAAAGTGCGCAAGGAAGTGGGCGATCCAGACATCGTGTTCAACAACGCCGGCATCGTGCGCGGCAAATACTTCTGGGAACACAGCCACGCCGACATCTGGCTGACGATGGCGATCAATTCGCTGGCCCCGATGTATGTTGCGCGCGAATTCCTGCCGGCGATGATTGCTTCCAAGACCGAGTGCCGTGTCATCAACATCGCTTCCGCTGCGGGTCTGGTCTCGAATCCCAGGATGAGCGTTTACTGCGCGTCCAAGTGGGCCGCCACCGGCTGGTCCGACACGGTCCGCTTGGAAATGCAGAAGGAAGGCCACAGCCATGTGAAGGTCACGACCGTATGCCCAAGCTATATCTCCACCGGCATGTTTGAGGGCGCCAAAGCGCCGCTGATGACGCCCATCCTCACGCCGGAATACGTGGTCAAACGCGTATGGGCGGCGATGAAGGTGGGCAAGCCCATGTTGACCATGCCCTGGACCGTGCGGGTTTCAATGTTCCTCAAGGGTCTGCTGCCGATCCGCCTGTGGGATTTCGTGGCCGGCAATATCTTCGGTATCTACAACTCCATGGACGAATTTAAGGGTCGGTAGCCGCAAAGAGGTTAAGTCTCTAGGGTGAAATATCAGCGGGATTGGTACCTCGCGATCATGCCGCCGGGTCAATAGATCTCGGGAAAGTGGGTGGACATCAATTCCCCTCTCCGCAAACGCCAGCACTTTCGCCTCTTCTCGTGGCCGCCAGCGGCCTAAATGGTGACCAACGTCTATGAGACGGGCCTCGCACCTGTTAGGGCCGAACGGCCCTCACGTAAACGGTGCTAATAGGAACCCAACGAGCAGGTAGACGTCGAGCGCTACGAGAAGGGCCGCGCCCAGAGCCCCGGCCCATCGCAGCACCCACCCGCTGGTGTCCTCCTTCATGATCCCTCGTCGGGAGGTTAGAACCAGGAGCGGGATGGCGGACCGGCCGGGGTCGGTGCAGACGTGCGTCGCCGTCGGCGCCAGGAGGCCCCGAGCATGGGTGGAGATTCCGTCGATCGAAGTCTCCTTCAAGAAAGAGAGGCATGAGCTCCAAGGCCGGGGCTTGCCCACGGACGGCCGGGAACCTCTCGGCCCCTTGCCATACTGAACCGTTGACACCACCGAATTCCCGTCTAACGGCCCAAGACGGCTGCGCGCTTGTGGAAAATCCTGTTCGACCACGGTTTGCAGAGATGTCCCAAGGGGTCATCCTATAGGCGTTCCGCGGCCTGCAGTTAGAGCCCAAACGTCCTTAACCGGCAGGGCCAAACGGCCCTACCGGTTAAAGGCCAGCGAATGCCAGGCTACAAGCGGCGGGATCGGTTCCCGCAGTTTGCCAAACCAACAAACATGGAGGTGGAGCGATGAAGGAGCTCAAGGCGGGGGAGGTCATGACGCAACCGGTGGTCACGGTCAGTCCAGACACCACCGTATCCGAGATCGCTCGGATTCTGGTTGAGCGACACATAAGCGGCGTGCCGGTGGTCAACAACGATGGGGCCATCCTCGGCATAGTGTCAGAAGCTGATCTTCTGTTGAAGGAGATGACGGTCGATGATCTCGTATCGCCCTCCCGATTCCGAAGAACTCAGGCTGAGGAGGAGACCCGTCGGTATCGTGGGCGAGACGCCCGAGACATCATGAGTGGGGAACCGATCACTGCCACTGAGGAAACCACGGTCCGGCAACTGGCGGTCCTAATGACCCGCAGGGGGATCAACCGGGTGCCAATCGTCCGAAACGGCAAGATTGCCGGCCTTGTTACTCGAAACGATGTCCTTAAGGTCTTTCTACGTAGCGACGAGCAGATCCAGCGAGCGGCGCGAGCATCTTTGATACAGGACATCCTGATCGACCAGGACGGTTTGGATATCCGGGTAAATGACGGAATCGTCGCGGTCATCGGCCATGCCGAGGACAAGCCCCATGCCGACGCCGTTCGGCGGCTGCTGAGGAGAATCGACGGAGTCGTTGACGTAGATATCTCTGGTCTGCGTCTGGTAAGTGAATCCAGCCCCTTCTAAACTCAGTCGGCCCTCTCACCGGTTCAGCTTGGAATCGACGGATTCCGAGTAGTCACCGATACTTCCTTCCGCGCGCGGTCGAAATCCTCCAAGAGCGAGGCGTCGGTTCCCCGCTCTCAAGAATCCTTGGCCAGGTTCGTGCTCACACGCTCTTCCTGGCGAAGGCAGCCCATGCCTCTGCGGCGTGCGGCGAGTCGTTCGTTCCACTGACATCCTGCATAAATGACCGTTGGTGCCCGTAGGGCCGAACGGCCCCCAATCAGAGGGAAGAACGTCCCTTTTCGGTGGCGGCAGCGCGGGGGAGACTTGCATGCCAACACGACAACGACAGGAGAGTCTGACCTGGAGCCTTGCGCGTGAGCCATGTCTGAACCTCACACCATCGTGGTGGTGGGGGGCGGAATCAGCGGCCTGACCGCCGCCCGCTCTCTTCTGCGGCGCGCCGGGGGTCGAGCGCGCATCGTACTCGTGGAGGCAGAGGAACGTCTCGGCGGAAAGATCGAGACCGAACCTCTTGAGGGCCTTCCCGTCGAGGCAGGGCCAGACTCCTTCCTTACGCGGGTCCCTTCGGCAAGGATCCTTTGCGAGGAGCTGGGGTTAGGAGCGAAGCTGGTTGCCCCTGCGGTGGATGGAAGTTTCGTGTGGTCCCGCGGGCGGCTGCGGCGGCTGCCGCCGGGACTCGTCCTCGGATTTCCATCATCTCCATGGGCGACGGCCCGATCGGGGATCCTCTCCCCGGCAGGGCTCGCTCGCGCCGCGGCAGACCTGTTCCTTACGCGTGAACGGCTTGACGCCGACGTGTCCGTAGGGGCTCTTGTGCGGCGGCGGTTCGGCCGGGAGGTCCTCGATCGCCTGGTGGACCCGCTACTCGGAGGAATCCACGCCGGGCGTGCCGATCAGTTAAGCCTACGGGCCACGGCCCCGCCGATCGAGGCGACTGCCCGCGCCCATCGGAGTCTCATCCTCGGGTTCAGGTCGTGGCGCAAGCAGCAGAGGGCTGAGGACATGGCCCAACGGGAGCACGGCCCCGCCTTCCTCACGGTCGAAGGTGGACTGGAGCAGATCGTGGAGGCGATCCAACGAGACCTGGCCTTGGCCCGTGTCCTGCTCGGAAGACCGGTGCGGCGCCTCGAAGCGGGGCTCGACGGCGAGTTCAGGTTGGACGTGGGCGGCGAAGCGGTTTGGGCTCATGGCGTTGTCCTGGCCGTCCCGGCCTTTGCGGCGGGCTACCTGCTTCGGGAGATTGCCCCACTGGCATCGGTGGGTCTCGCCGCCATTCCCTATGCCAGCACCGCGATCGTTGCCCTGGTCTATCCACCCGAAGCAGGTGAACTCCCCGTCGGGGGAAGCGGGTTTCTCGTCCCTGCAGTCGAGGGCCGTCTGATCAAGGGCTGCACCTGGGTTTCGGCCAAGTGGCCACACCTAACTCCGGCCGACACAGGGATGGTAGTACGTTGCTCGGTGGGGCGGGCCGGGGACGAAAAGGCTCTTGAACTGGACGACAAGTCACTTGTCGCCGAAGTCGCCAGAGAGCTCGATGAGATGGCCGGACTGCGAGTCCCGCCAAGAACCTGGCGCGTGTCCCGGTGGGAGCGCGCTCTCCCGCAGTACACGGTGGGCCACCTCGATCGGCTCGAACACGTCGAGTCTTTGCTCCCGCCCGGAATTGCCCTAGCGGGGGCCGCCTACCGGGGCGCGGGGATCCCCGACTGCATCCGCCAGGGCGAGGAGGCCGCGGCGCGAGTCCTCGAGGCAGTGCTAGCTCGGCCGCCGGGATAATCGGTTCCCTCAATCGCTTCGCACCTGCCGAGAGAACCACGCCTCAGGTCAGATCGTCAAAGCGGTCTCGCGCTTGCCTCGGACGGAACGTAAACACATGCAGGATCTTCGCCCAGCGGGTCACCCGAAGCAGCGTAAGCGCGTGCCCGGGATCCACCGCACAGATCCTTGTATTCACAGACGCCACACCGGCCCCCAAACTCCGCTCGGCGGATCGAACGCAGGAGGGGATGGCGCCTGTAAATATCCACGATGCCGCGGCTCCGCACGTTGCCGAGGGACAGGGGGAGGAACCCCGAGGGGTATACCTCGCCGTCGTGGGCGACGAACAAGATGCCCTTGCCGTCCCGGGTCCCTGCGGTCTGGGCCCGCGACTCGGATGCCGGCTTCCCCAACCTCGCGCGAAGTTCTTTCGCTAGCAGCTTATATAGGGGACCGAGGGAGAAATACTCGGCGGCGTCTACTCCCTCGCCTGCAGCGCGTCTACACGCGACCACTCTTCGAAAGAAGGGCGCCTCGACGGTGCGCACGATGAAACCGTAATGGGACGCATCGAAGAGGAAGTGTGCGGTGTCCTCGTGCTCCTCGGGGGTGATCTCTTCGACATCTGTACCCCTGCCCACCTTGACCAGGAAGAAGACCTCCCAGATCTGCGCTCCCAGAGAACCGACCAACTCCGCGATCTTCGCGAGATCCTCCACGTTTTCCGTCATCACCGCGGTATTAACCTGCACGGTCAAACCGACGCCCACCAGCGTTTCGATCGCGGTCAGGGTTTGCTGGTGATTGCCGGGGACTCCCCGTATCCGGTCGTGGACGGCCGGAGTGGCTCCGTCCAGGCTCACCGAGACGGCCCTCACACCGAGTTCCTTTAAGCGCTGGATCACGTCCTCAGTAAGAAGTGGGGTGACGCTGGGGGCCAGAGCCAGGGGGATCCCTTGAAAGGTGGCGAGACTCGCCAGGCAAAGGACATCCCTGCGCATCAGCGCGTCGCCCCCGGTGAGGATGAGGACCGGAGGACGCCGGCCGAAGTGCGAGAGACTTCGAATGAGGTCCATACCCTCCACGGTGGAAAGCTCGCCCGGCAAGGGCTGGTGGATCGCCGCGGCGCGACAGTGTCTGCAACTGAGTCCGCACGAGCGTGTGACTTCCCAGAATACGAGAAGAGGCGCGGCATCAAAGTCCAATCGCTGCATCATGTGCACCGATCACCCAACCTCAACACTCCCATCCTTCGTCGGTGTTTCCTCAATCTAGATCGTTTCCAGGATCTCAGGCCACCCTCGTCGCCTTCGCAAGTGGATCGGTTCCCTGTGAGAGGCGTTCGGCGATCTGTTCGACGAAGTCCTTCACCGCGGCCTCGGCGATCCGGTGAAGGAGCGCTCGATCGCGCATCTCGCCGACCCAACCGGGTCTATAGCTCCCCCGCAGGGTTAGCTGTGTGAGTCCTTCTCCCAGGCGGGCAAGCTCCAGGTCGGCCCATAGATGCGGGAACAGGCTGGTATGGCCCTCAGCTCTAACGTCGAGCGGGACGGAGACCTTTCCGTCGCCCCTTTTGAACTTGCCGAGGGAGACCAGCAGATCCTTCGAGAGTCGAAAGCCTTCACCGATCCCGACCGCGACCCGCAGGGCCTCGCCCCTCTCGAAGGCCTCCTCCAGAAACGTGGGAAGCCAACGCTGCGGATGGTCCTCGAATAAGGCCCTTGCTTCCTCGAAGGGGCCCGCAATGTGACTGAAGTAGTAGACGAACATTCTTCCTCTCTGAGATGGAGAGCGATCTGGCTTCCACCGCGAATCGATCCGTTGGGGACAAGCATGGTCTTGGGAAGGTCGATTTGACAGGTCCGAATGGCCCCCCTTGTTGAGGCCGACTGACCCGAGCCCGGGGGATAAGAGCGCTGAAGCCGACTTGGATGAATCCGCCGGACTCAAGGGGCCATCAGACCTGCAAGAACCCTGCCGATAGGCCCTACCACCTGCGCCTCCTAACAATCATCCTGAGTCAAAGCTCTGGAAGGAGATACGGAATGAGCGCAACTCGTGAATCCAAAGTCATCGGGCGTGGAGGGAAAGTTCTGCGGCCCGGCTTATGGCTCCTCGCCTTTGCCGGGCTCTTACTCATAGGCAGTGGTTGCCAGCAGCAATCCTCGGAGACCACGCCGAAGGCTGGTACCCCGGCAGTTCAGACTCCGACAGCACAGGCCGATCGCGAACCCAAGGACCTGGAAGCAAAGGTCACGATCGTGATGGGAGAAGCGTTGCCTCACATGTATTTCGCGTCTACGGAGGGAGCCCAAGGCGGGTCCTTCACACTCCCGGCGGGAAAGACGGTCGGTATTCGCGTTATCAACTCCGGTAAGTTGGGACACGAGATCGCCTTCGGACAAGGGTTCGACTCCGCTAAGGGTGACTACGCAAAGAACCTTTTCGGGAGCCAAACCGTCGACCTGTTCGTCTTCAAGCCAGTGAAGCTGGAAGCGGAAGGGGCTACTTTCGGTGAGATCGAGGTCGAACCCGGAGGAGACTTTTGGATCCGCACCAAATTCCCTACGGAGCTTAAGGGAGAATGGGAACTCGGGTGCTTCGTTGAAGGTCACTATGATGCAGGGATGAAGGCGAAGTTGATCATCGAGTGAACTTCGAGCCAGAGGGCGATCGCTGCTGCGGGAGGTAGCGTAGTGCGCAAAGATGCTCTTCACATCGGGAAGGTGTTTCGAGGTGAGCGAGACGTCTGACGGGAAAGTTCGCAGAGGTTGGGCTTTCTCTTGGCCAAGTGCATTTGCAGTATCTGTGGGCATCGTCGTTTCGCTTTGGCTGCTCCTCGGTCTCCTTCCCCATCGATTGACCCTGGCGCTCGACGCGAGTGGATCTGCGTCTTGGCTTCGCGACGTGCTGGTCGCAGGCTTCTTCACGTTCGCCTTTGGCGGGATCGCCTACGCCCTTCGATTCCTGCAGAAAAAAGGGCGGATCTGATGGATTTCACTACACGCAAGGCCGGAGCGGAATGGTTCGACGCCAACATTCCGTGCATGATCGGATGCCCGGTTCTAACCAACGCCGGTCGCTATGTGGCGGCGATATCCGAGGGTGACGACCTCCTTTCTTATTTGACCGCCCGGCTCCCGAATCCCTTTCCCTCTATCTGCGGCCGGGTGTGCGCCGCGCCCTGCGAGCTGCGCTGCCGCCGCGGGCTGATCGACGAGCCGATCGCCATTCGGGCCCTGAAACGACACGCAAGCGAGCGGTTCGGAGTCGAGAGTGAAGACAACAGGTGGAACGAGTTGCTGGCGCCTCCTGCTCGAGAGCGCTCAGAGGCAGTGGCGGTCGTGGGCGCCGGTCCGGCTGGGCTGTCGTGCGCCCACGACTTGCGCCGCTACGGTTTCCAGGTCACGGTCTTCGATGCTGCCGATCGCACCGGCGGGATGATGGTCCTTGGTATACCTGCGTATCGGCTGCGCCGAGATGTCCTGGAGGCTGAGATCCAGTCGATCCTCGATATGGGTGTGGACCTGCGGCTCGGGCGGGCGCTTGGAGATGACTTCACGATCTCCTCGCTGAAAGACGATGGGTACGCAGCAGTCTTCGTCGCGATCGGCGCGATGAAAAGCCGCGATCTTTCCATCCCCGGAACGGACTTCGACGGTGTCTTCAAAGCTGTGGAGTTCCTCCTCAACTTCAATCTGGGATTCAACGTGGACCTCGGGGAGCGAGTGGTTGTGATCGGGGGCGGCAATGTAGCCATGGATGCGGCACGCACCGCGATCCGCGCCGAGTACGCGGGGGCGGAGCCGATACCTCCCGACCTGTCGTATGAAGGGGTCGAAGCGGCCGCGATGGCCGAACTCGACGCGGCCCGCGCGGCGCTTCGGGCGGGCGCGCGGGAGGTCACAATCGTCGCCCTCGAATCGTCGGAGGAGATGCCGGCAGCGAGCTTCGAGATCGAGGAGGCCAAGGAGGAGGGCATCCGTTTCCTGCACCGACTCGGCCCCAAGGCGATCGAGGGCAACGGTCGCGTGACGGGTCTTCGGACTGTCGATGTGGCGAGCGTTTTCGATAGCGACGGTCGCTTCAACCCGCGGTTCATCGATGGGACCGAGAACGTGATCGACTGCGACTCTGTGATCCTCTCCATCGGGCAGGCGACCGACTTGACCTGCCTTCGACCTGAAGACGGGGTCGAGGTAACACCTCGAGGAACGATCGCAGTCGATCGGGAAACACTAGCCACCTCGCGTGCCCGCGTCTACGCGGGGGGAGACATCGCCTTCGGCCCCCGGAATCTGATCGATGCGGTGGCGGATGGACGAAGGGCCGCTGCCTCGATCCTCAAGGAATTCTCAAGCGGCGAAACGATCGAAAATACCAAGTTCGGGATGCTGCGCAGGCCGCTGCCTATTCGTCCTGTTTCGTACGACATGACCTCGAGGGTGCCGGTCCCTTCGCTCCCGACAAACCGCAGAGTCGGCTTGACCGAAGTCGAGCTGGGTTACTCGGAGCATCAGGCGCGAGAGGAAGCGGGAAGGTGTCTTCAGTGCTTCCGAAATATCCACCTCGAGTCTTCCCTTTGCATCCTGTGCGGCGGGTGCGTCGACATATGTCCCACGGGCGTGCTTCGCATCCTGCCTGCCGCGGACCTAGGGGTAGAAGAGGAAGGGCTTGCCCTCGTACTGCAGGAAGACTTCTGCATCCGATGCGGGCTTTGCGTCGAACGTTGTCCCACCGACGCTCTCGAAATGCGGGAGTGGGTCGGCGCCGGGGTCGTGTCGGCGACCGCATGAAGGGGAAGGAACCATCCACTCAACACGAGAAAGGCCCTCGCGACATCTTCTGGGAGAAGATTCACGAGTCCGAAGCTTGGCGCTCCGTATTCCGGCACGAGCATCTCGACACCCCGCGGGGCCGATCACTCACGACGTTCCACAATTTTTTTCTCCACGTCTACCCGGTAAAGGTCCCCAAAGCCGTTCTACTGTTTCGGTATAGCTTTCGGCTTGGGTTCATCTCTGCGTTTCTGTTTCTGATCCTTTTCGTCAGCGGCACCTACCTCATGTTCTTCTACGTACCATCGCCGGCGGACGCATATCTCAATATGCACTCGATCCGCACCGAGGTTCCGTTCGGGCAGTTCATGCGCAACGTCCATAGGTGGTCGGCCCACCTCATGCTGATCGCAGTGCTTGCCCACTTGCTCCGTGTGTTTTACGCCGCCGCATACAAGCATCCTCGCCAGTTCAACTGGGTCGTTGGAGTCGGGTTGCTCGTGCTTACCCTCTTCTTGTCGTTCACGGGATACCTGCTGCCCTGGGATCAGCTCGCCTACTGGGCGGTAAGTGTCGGGACCAACATCGCCGGTTACACCCCGGTGCTCGGCGAGGCAACTCGCAACTTCCTTCTGGGAAGCGCAGATGTCGGGCCCGCAGCGCTTCTGCGCTTCTACGTTCTGCACATCTACGTTCTGCCGGCCCTTCTCACTGTTATTCTCGGTGTGCACGTTTGGCGGGTTCGCAAAGATGGTTTCGCCGTCAAGGCGCGCCCAGCGGAGGAGGCGCGTGGCGAAGCATCCTGAACCGGAGGGGAGGTACCGCCTCCTCGGCGTGGTTCCCAAGGAGGTCGAGACCCCCGACGAGCGCCTCCCCGAGGACATGGTTTTCACCTGGCCTCATATGATGATCCGCCACACGGTGGTGGCTGCTGCCACGCTTGCCGTCGTGTTCGCGCTTGCGATCGCGTTCGACGCCCCGCTTCAAGAACAGGCGAATCCGAACCTTACTCCACCGGTAGCCAAGGCGCCCTGGTACTTCGCCGGGCTGCAAGAGCTCCTCGCTCACTTCCACCCAATGGTTGCCGGAGTCCTCATCCCGGGTGCGGTGATCATCGGTCTAGTGATCCTTCCCTATATGGACCGGAACCCCGCGACCGAAGGGCGCCGGCGAAAGGTGGCGATCCTGACGTTCACTCTTCTATTCCTGATCTTTTTCGGGCTCACGGTTATCGGGGCATTCTTCCGAGGGCCGGGCTGGAGTTGGGTTCCGCCGTGGGACCACCTGTACCTGGAGCTCTAGATGGAAAGAAGAAAGTTCCTCGAAATCTTTTGGAAGGGGTCGCTAGCCGTACTTGGAATCGAAGCCGGAGTGACGAGCTGGGCGCTTCTTCGTCCGAGAGTCTCCGGAGGCTTCGGTGCAACAGTATCGGCCGGCGCGGCAGAGGGTCTCGAGGAAGGGACGGTCTCATATGTAGCCGATGGCCGGCTCTACATATCGAAAGTTGGCGACGAGGTCCTTGCTCTGTATCAAAAGTGCACCCACCTCGGGTGCCGAGTGCCGTTTTGCGAAACGTCGGGACGCTTCGAGTGCCCCTGCCACGGATCGGTCTTCAACCGTAAGGGGGAATACCTGAAAGGCCCGGCTCCGCGTGGAATGGATCGGTTTCGTGTAAGCGTAAAGGACGGCGAGATCTTAGTGGATACCTCGACTGTACTCGAGGGGACTTCGCGGTCGGTCCGGACTCTCGACGAAGAGGCGAAGGGACCCTCATGCCTGGGCCAGATCGAGGAGCAGACTCGATAATGACGGCCAACCAAACGCCGCTTGACGAGGATCCCGATCTCAAGCGTTCTCTCGATCGCTGGCTCGTGGCGGGCGCGGTCGCCCTGGTTGTGTTGATCGCGGCGTTTCCCGCCTATCTAGCCGTCGAATCGACCCGACGCGACGACGCCCTTCAGCGCAGAAAGGCGGCCTTGCTGCAGACCGGCAGTGAGCTGTGGCAAGCGAATTGCGCTGCGTGTCATGGAGTATCGGGACAGGGCCCTGGAGCGCCGGCCCTCAACTCCCGAGAGTTTCTCGCCGCAACTTCGGACCGGCGGATGCATCACATCGTCGCTGCGGGTATCCCGGGATCCGCGATGGCGGCCTGGTCGTTTGACTTCGGCGGCATCCTTACCGACGACGAGATCCTCGCGATCGTCACTTACGTCCGCAACTGGGAGAGGACGGCTTCCTCGAATCCCAATTGGAGGAACCCGGCTCAGACCGCAACGTTCACTTCGCCCTCACCGCCCGAACAGGAGCAGCTTCCGACCGAGATCCGCCTCACGATAGATGGGCGAAGCTGTGAACCTCAATCGCTTCGCGTGGCTTCCGGTAAGCCCTTCACGCTCATCCTGTTGAATCGAGGGAGAGAAAGTACCAGCGTCCGGCTCTCCGACTTCGATGTCCATATCGATGCCGGACCGGGTGAGACCGTGAGAAAGGAGCTGCTGCCCCTGGATCCCGGCGAGTACCGATTCGACTGCCTGGGAAGCCGTCACGAGGTTCTCACCGTTGGAAAGATAATCGCGGGCCGGCTATCCGGTCAGCCTTGAAGGGGTTTCACTCAACGATCAGCTTCCCAACCATTCCGGCCTCGCGGTGGCCGGACACCGAACAGTAGAAAGTGTAAGTCCCTTTCGAGAGCTTGAACTCTCCGGTTTTGGTTTCTCCCTTCGCAACGACGATCTTCCCCTTGCCCGCGATCGTCAGATCGTGGGGGAGAAGTCCTGAGTTCACGAGTTGGAACTTTACAGTGCCTGCCTTCGCACGTATCTCGCTCGGTTCGAAAGCTATGTCTTTGGCTTCCACCTTGACCGTTCCGGCCGGCGCTTCAGTCACGGCGTTGTCAGTAGCGGCCGATTCCGTCTTCGGGTTGCCGACCCGGAACGCGCCTATCGCCCCCTTTACCGCATCTGCGAAAGCGTGGGTGACGAAGGGGTAGATGCCCTCCTCGTCCATCGAGAACTCGACGACCGCGCCCTGCGAGGGAGCGAGGTTGATCGTCTGGGACGAAGAGCCGGTCACACCTTCCTGCCATACCGAATCGAAGATCGTTCCGATGACGTGGAAGGCACTCCAGATCGAAGGCCCTGCGTTGAGAACGTACACTCGTATCTTCTCTCCTGGATTCACCTGAATCGGCTTGTCCAGGTACTGGTTCGCGTAACCATTGAACACGATCCAATCAGGCGCCTTCTCCTGCATCTTGGCGAGCGAGCCTTCCTTCCCCTGTCTTGCGAAATACAGATCGCTCTGGACTACAGCGAACTCTCGAGCCGGCGCCTTCTGCACTCCTTTGGGCTCGACGATCATCATTCCGTACATGCCGTTTCCGATGTGATGAAGGACCGGCTGCGTGGCGCAGTGGTACATGAATACGCCAGGATGGATCGCTTGGAATTCGAAGGTGATCGACTCACCGGGTTGGATCGTTCGGTAGGCGCGGTTGGGGGCGATCTTCGCCGAATGGAAGTCGATTGAGTGAGAGATTTCTCCTTTGTTGGTGAGGGTGAACTTTACAAGATCGCCCTGCGTCACTCGGATAACCGGCCCCGGGACGGTGCCGCCGAAGGTCCAGAGCTTCATCCACTTGCCCTTCGCTACTTCGATGACCTTCTCTTCGACATTCAGGTTGACCTCATGAACCTGTCCGGCGAGCGGAGGGGCAAGGCTTGCATCGTAGAGCTGGTGGGCGGGCCCCTGGAAAGCCGACTCCGCCGAAGGTGGGGGCGCTTCCCGACCTGTTGGGTTTACCTGTCTGAGAGCCGCGCGGCCCACGACGAACGCGACAGCCGCTGCTACGACCAGGAGGATGACGACTAAGGCCATCGTCTGGAACGACGACCGGCGCCCCCCACGGGGTTCTGTCGCAGCCTCGCGATCCTCGTCGGGGGAGTGGGGAAGGGGCTGACTCACAACGCTCCCGCCCTTTCATGGTGTGGCCACCCGATAATCGCCGCCCCTACCCGATCCACGAAGTGCTTGACGGTGGCTTCGGCGACCCGATGGAGCAGGGCCTTGTCGATGGCCTCCCCGACCCTCTCAAGGGGCGGCTTGTACGAACCCCTGAAGGTGACCTGAGTGATCCATGGGCCGACGGAGGCGAGGATGAGATCCGCCTCCATGGTTGGAAAGAGCCCGGGAACGCCGGTCGCCTCCCAACGAAGAGGAACCACCACCTCGTCGTTCTGCCGGATCGCCGATCCCACCTGCAGGTTCACGGTCTTGGCGACGACCTTGTTGCCGACGCCGGCACGCATCCTGAGCTCCTCGCCACTGCGATAAGCGATGTCGGCGGCGTCGGCGAACCCAGCGAGAAGGCCGAGCGCAATCCGGGCCGCGTCCTCCAGAGGCCTGTCGACATGTAAGAAGTAGTAAACGAACATCCTTTCAGTTTCGGAGTTGGAATTGCCTACGTAAAGGGGCAATCGGCCCCTTTACGTAGGGCCGATTGGGGGACTCTTGCCAACACCCCACCAGCCCTTCGGCCTGAAAAAAAGGGGCCGGATGGCCCTGCCTTGGTCGCGACCTTAGGGGCCAAACTCTAACAAGGAGGTAAACAAGATGGCGAGACCACCGGTGATTCTTCTCGACAATCCCGACTTGAAAGCGATGGAGAAGCAGGCCGACTTCTACAGGAAGCTCGGACACGAGGTCGAGTTGTGCATCGGCCCCGAACGTGAGGGGGGTTGCCCCTTGCTTACAGGAGCCGCCTGTCCCTTGGTCGAAAACGCCGACGGAGTCGTTTTCCAGCTCGACCTCGACCTCCCGGACCACAGGCGTCTTCTCTCTAAGTACATCAAGTACTTCGACAACCTCGGTGTTCCGGTGAGGGTGGTTGTGACTCCTGAGCAGAAAGAGCGCTGGGCGAAGCTGCTGAAGTTGGTAGAAGTGTGGACGACTCCTGTGACGGTCGGCAAGCTCGACGGTTTCTCCGCCGAAGTCGAGCACGGATGGGAGCAGGCCCCGAAGCCACGGCCGACAAGCGGAAGCTAGTTCGTTCGGGGCAATATCACTACAATTGCTATCGCCATGGACGATAGCGTGGAACAGCGGCTTTCGGGCCTCATTGACGCCGGCTTAACGCTGGCTTCGGAACTGGAACTCGATGTGCTGCTTCAACGCATCGCAGATCTGTCCCGACAAGTGATCGGAGCGTCATACGGCGCGGTTGGAGTGATAAGCGAGGAGGGCGAGCTGATCCGCTTTGTGCATTCGGGGGTAAGCGAGGAGACGGTTCACGAGATCGGGCACCTTCCCACGGGCGAAGGCGTGCTCGGCGCCATCATCGAAGAAGGGCGGCCGCTTCGTCTCCGTGAGATTTCCGACCATGCTCGATCGGTCGGTTTCCCCGAGCATCATCCGGTCATGAGGTCTTTTCTTGGAGTTCCTATCGTGAGCAAGGGTCAGGTCTACGGACGCCTTTATCTAACCGAGAAGAAGAACGCACCCGAATTCACGAAGGACGACGAACGCATCGCTCTGCTTTTCGCGTCTCAGGCTAGTGTCGCGCTGGAGAACGCCCGGTTATATGAAGAAGTTCGCCAGCGAGGCGATGAGCTTGCCAGACGGATGGCGCAGATGGCATCGGTCGAGCAAGTGGGAACGCTGCTCGTACGAGGACGCTCGATAGACGAGACGCTAGATCTCATCGTCCAAGAATCAGTCAAGCTGACAGGTGGTTCAAGAGGGACGCTAATGCTCGTTGACGATCAGACCGGCGACCTAATCGTTCGGCATGCTGCGGGAGACGAGACCGCGCCGACGCTTGTCGGCGTCAGGCTGTCTCCGGACAAGTCGAAGGCAGGCACAGTGATGCGTCGATTCCAGGGAGAGATCGTTGAGAATCTTTCCCTCGATCAGGAGATCAGTGCCGAAGCGATCGAACGCCTGGGCATGCCCGAATCAGGAGCGTTCGCCCCTCTGGTCATAAGGGGCAGAGCGGTGGGAACGCTTGCGGTTTATCACGACCGTAGCGCAGCGCTCTCTCCTGACGATCTCGCGATGATCCAGATCCTCGCAAACCATGCCGCGATCGCTCTTCAGAACGAGCAGTTGACCGAGGCTATGCAAGATCTCGCCGTGCTTGAGGAGCGCGATCGCATCTCCAAGGAACTCCACGATGGAGTGATCCAGGCGATCTACTCGGTCGGGCTGTCTCTCCAGAGCACAACATCTTTGGTCCGGCGCGACCCAGACCGAGTTCTGGAACGGATTGATCAAGCCATCAACCAACTCGACGACGTCGTCCGCGACGTACGCAGCTACATCTTCGAGCTACAGCCTAAGTCCGTCGAGGAGAAGGGGCTTGTACCAGCGCTAAGGGAGCTAGTCCGCGACCTGGAAGTCAACACTCTTGCGAACGCGAAAGTCGAACTCGACGAGAAACTCTGCGAGTCACTCAATGGGGAAGAGCGAATCCAAGTTATCCAGGTGGTGAGGGAGATTCTGGCCAACATCGCCCGTCACGCCCAGGCTCAGGAGGTCAACCTTTACTGTAGCGAGCGCGACGGCCATCTCGTGTTGACTATCGAGGACGACGGCTTGGGATTCGATCCCCTCAAAGTCGAACGTGGTGACGGATTGCAGAACATCGAGGACCGCGCGGCGAAGCTTGGGGGAACGATCGAGATCGCTGGGCGAGAGCCACGGGGAACGCGCACTGTGCTGAGATTTCCGAGAACCGAATCGGTGAGCCCAGTTTGACGAAGAAGCTGCGGATAATGCTGGTCGACGATCACGAGGTCGTACGCCAGGGCCTGCGAGCACTAATCGAGGCTGAAGACGATCTGGAGGTCGTTGCCGAGACGTCGAGTGGCAAGCAAGCAGTGGGCGCCGCCCAGATTCATTCTCCCGACGTGGTCGTCATGGACATCCGCATGCCGGAGGGCGGCGGCGTCGAGGCCTGCCGGGCACTCAGGGATCAGAATCCCGATACTCAAGTGATCATGCTCACTTCGTTTTCCAACGACGAAGCCCTCTTCAGCTCGATCATGGCCGGTGCTGCCGGGTTCGTGCTTAAGCAGATACGCGGGCACGACCTTATCGAGGCTATTCGCACTGTCGGCGCTGGTGGATCGCTTCTTGACCCCGGAGCTGCCCGCCGGGTCCTTGACCGATTGCGTAAGGCCAAGATCGATGAAAAGGATCCCAAGCTCGCGCGGCTTTCGCCTCAAGAAGAGCGGATACTCGACATGGTTGCCGAAGGTTCCACGAACCGTGAAATCGCCGAGCGGATCAAACTGTCCGATAAGACGGTGAAGAACTACGTCTCGAGCATCCTTCAGAAGCTCGAAGTCGCGAGGCGTTCTGAGGCAGCTTCCTACATCGCCCGTATTCGCGCCGAAGAGCGCAAGAGACCTCAGGAGGAATAGTCGCCTCAATCTTCAGGATCGAGGCAGGACAGGGTTAGCCGGTGCGTCCTCTCTCCGACCATGGGTTTAGTTCCTCGAGATCGTTGGGTTCCAGCTGGACCGCGAAGTCCTTGCCCTCGTCGAACGCGTAGGCGAGGTCATCTCGGACTTCGACTACACCCGGCACCCTTTCGGCGATCCGGGTTGCCATCGTCTTCGTGCTCATTCGATCGGCCTTCCCGCGCAAACTGACCATTCCTTCGCGGACGTCGATTTCCAACTTCTCGAATGCGTCGGCGCCAAGTATTCCGATCGCGTCCTTCACGCCATCAGCGATCAAGGAGTCATCGCGAGCCATCATCCTGACAACATCGGCGCGCGAGATGATGCCCACCAGCCGTTCCTCTGGGTCGGTGACGGGGAGTCGTTTCACGCCGCGCCTGTGCATCGTCGAGGCTGCCTCCCAGATACTCTCATCGGGCGAGATGCCGATCACGACCGGGCTCATTACGTCAGCGACCCGGATGCCTTCTCCACCGTGGGGCACTCTTCGTCCGAGGTGCACGAGGAAGTCGAGCACCGAAAGCCCTAGCTTCCTTTCCTGCGATGGCATCAGGGCGTAGACGATGTCCGATTCCGAGACCATCCCTGTGACCGTGCCGTCCTCGACCACCGGCGCCCCGCTGATCCCGTTTGTGGCGAGGCGGGCGGCGGCTTCGTGGATCGAATCGCCCGGAGACAGTGTCACCACCATCCGGGTCATGGCGTCTCTTACTTTCATGTCATTCATCGGTGTCTCCTTTCGAGAACCTCTAGCTGCGAGCATGCGGCTCGGCGGAAGCAATTGTTAGGGCCAATCGGCTCACTGCGGGGGGTCCGAAGGGCACTTACCCGCTCAATCCGCCAAAGAGCTCCGCGGCTCGAGTGCTCGTCATATCGGAAGATGACGCATTCGCGTCCCGGGTGCGACTCGCGCTGACATCAACAACCGAAATTCTCGGATGTGCCGGCCCCCTCCGGGTTGATTGCGATGTCTGCCGCGCGGAGGCATGTACCTTTGCATGCGAAGTCAGGGTCGCGCTCGTTGACTCTCCTGCGTCGGGCTACTTCAAAACCAGGGAGGGATTGCTGTCCGCCCCCGACTATGCCTTAGCACTCTCGCATCAGCATCCAGAGGCACAGGTCATCTTGTGTGGAACAAAGGACCTGCCGGGCCGCGAATTTGCCCACATTATCGCCGGCAAGTCCCGCAAGCAAGGAATCGAGATCCTCAGAGAACTTGCCTAGATTGAACCAGCACCGGTGGAGCCACCTCTATAAAACTTGACATACATGTACAGATATGGCTAGATATAGCCATGGAGTCCGTTAAGATTGCCGAACTGAGAAACCGCCTGTCCGAGTTCCTGCGAGCGGTCGAAAAGGGTGCAGAAGTCGTCGTAACCGACCGCGACCGGCCCATCGCGCGAATCGTCCCCGTGCGAACCCCCGGACGCCAGATTCGGATCCGCCCCCCGAAACACGCTTTCGCTGCGGTGCGCGACAAGCACTATCCGCCGGCTAATTGGAAGACAAATTCGACCGAACTTCTGCTCCAAGAACGGCAACAACGCTGAACGTTTATGTTGATTCGTCGGTGCTGCTGCGAGTTGTGCTCGGCGAACGCAAGCGGCTGCGAATCTGGCCCAAAATCCAGAATTCCGTATCTAGCGACCTGATCCGTCTTGAGTGCCTAAGAACGATCGATCGCGCCCGGATCCAACAGCGTCTGGAGGAAGAAGCGGTGGCCGGGTATCGAGAAGCAGCACTTCGGATGATTGATGATTTCAGTCTGATCTCTTTGGATTCTGATCTGCTTGAGCGTGCCGCGGACCCCTTTCCCACGATGTTGGGAACACTCGATGCGATCCACCTTGCTACCGCTCTCGCTGCGCGCGAGCAATTCGAGGACCTGGCGCTGGCAACTCATGACGACGAGCTTGCCCTTGCCGGCAGGGCCATGGGGTTTCAGGTGCACGGCGCATCACACCAGACCTGAGCATCTGGCTAACTTCGAGGGGTTCGCAGCTTCTGTAAGTCCACTCATTCACGCGTCCGGCCCTAGATAGCTGATGCTATTGTCAGGTCGTGAAGAGCGTCATACGGCTCGGAATTTTGTTTGGAACGGCGACCGTCGTCCTGCTTTATCCGACGACCTGTTGGGCTTGCTCGTGTGCTGAAGGAACCACCGAGGCCGAATACTTTCAGCGTGCTGACGCGGTGTTTGTGGGTGTGGTCCTCGAGCGAAAACCCCCCTCGCATTCCACAGATCCAAACGCCGAGGTGGTCTGGACATTGGATGTAGAGAATGTGAAAAAGGGAGAAGTTCTGGATCCGCAGAAGGTGACCAGCCTGGAGCAAAATTCGCTTTGCGGTTATCCGTTCAAGATCGGCGAGCGGTACAAAGTCTTCGCGAAGCGCGAGGCCGATGACTCGCTGTCCACAGGTCTTTGTTCTGGTACGGGCCCGCTGAAGCAATCTTCAGGCGCCGACCCGTCTCCTGCAGTGAATGAGGTCGAGACGAACGCGCCCCAGGAACAGGCCCCAGCGCCGTCTGAGACTGGCTACCCGAAGGTGGGGACTCGATCTCCAAATCAAGCGTTGAGTGACGGCTCAATACTTTTGTCCCCGAGTGTGGACCCGGCGGAACGTCTGCGCTTGAACAACGCTTTACAAAAGACAAAGGTGGCTGAGGGCTCCGGCTCAAAGTCGACGGGCTACGTCGCCGTTGGTCTGGCCCTGATCGTCGGCGGCCTTGCAGCGGGAATGTGGATGAGGAGAGCGAAACGATGAGACGGGCTTCGGGCAGTCCCATTGAGCGCTGATTCGCAAGTCTTGCTGTTCGATGGCCACTCGCTGGCCTATCGGGCCTTTTATGCGCTGCCTCCTGATCTTCGCACGTCCACTGGTCAGACAACCAATGCGGTCTTCGGTTTCACGAGCATGCTGATAAAGGCGATGGCCGACCACAAGACCCGCCACATCGCCGTGGCCTTCGACAGGGGCCTTTCCGCTGAGCGCGTTGCCTCGCGGCCCGAATACAAGGCTCAGCGCGTGGCCGCTCCAGATGAGTTTCGCCAACAAATGGGCCTCATTCACGAGGTTCTCAACGTATTGAGGGCGCCGGTTTTCGAGATCGAAGGAGTGGAGGCCGACGACATAATCCATATCCTCGCTAAGAAGATTGCGGAGGCAGGGCGTGACGTCATGGTCGTCACAGCCGATCGCGACTTCTTTCAGATGGTCGGCCCGCATATCCATTTGATGATGAACAAGCGCGGTATCTCCGACACCGTGATTTACGACGAAAAGGGCGTCCTAGAGCGTTACGGGTTTGGACCGGACCTCTACCTTGACTACGCGGCTCTGCGTGGCGACCCCTCCGACAACATCGAGGGCGTTGCGGGCATTGGAGAGAAGACCGCGGGAAAACTGATTACCACCTATGGCTCTCTAGAGAAGATCTTCAAGCACCTCGATGATCTAACACCCAAGATACGCGAGAAGCTTGGCGAAGCAGAGCAGCGATTGCTTGAGAACAGGGAGTTCTTTCGGCTACGAACCGAGCCGGAGCTTGCATCGCAGGGCATTTCTATTGAATCGTTGGGTGTAGATGTCGATTCCTTGACCTTGGGGGAGTGGGACTTCCCTGAGATTCGCAAACTGTTCGACGCGCTGGAATTCCGGATCCTGTATGAACGTCTGCTGGAGCTAGATCCGTCCTCAGCGCCCGCGGCCCGGGAGAGTTTGGTCGCGGAGACCTTCGAAGTGGTGGATTTGAAAGCACTCGTGGCCCTCGCGAACAAACTCACGGGACAGTCCTCGCTGATCGCGCGCATAACCTCCGCATCTCCTCGCTCCGCGCCCGAAATCGTTTCGATCCTTGCGGAAGGCGCCTCCCATACCGTGCGGATTGGAGCGCGACTTGCCTCCGACAAAGTTTGGAAGATTCTTGGCCCCCTCTTCCAGGGAGCAAGCCTGGTTACCCACGCCTCGAAAGAAGCCCTGCAAAGCCTTGCCGCCGCGGGCATTTATCCTCCGTCGGTCGCAATGGACACGGAAATAGCGGCCTACTTGGTCGATCCTGCACGGGGGTCTTACACACTGGAGGAGCTGAGTGTGGACTATCTCGACCGAGAGATCCTCCCCACATCGGACTCCGGCGCGGGCCAGCAGAGCCTGTCTTTAGAAGAGGTGCCCCATGAAGACACGACTGGCCTGCATGCGGCCGCCATCGGCGCTCTCGCACCAATTCTCGAGAAACAATTACGCGAGCGCGGCGGCTGGGACTTGTTCGTCACTCTGGAGCTTCCGCTCGCACAGGTGCTGGCACGAGTGGAGGCGACCGGCATCAAGATCGACGGGGACTACCTGAGGCTGTTGTCCCAGAGGGTGTCGACGGAATTGCGAAGCCTCGAAGAGGAGATTTTTCATCACGCGGGGGGACCTTTTAACATCAATTCCCCTCCGCAACTACGTCAGGTGCTTTACGAGCGATTGAGTTTGAAGCCTTCGAAGAAAACTAAAACCGGCTACTCGACCGACGCTAGCGTCCTCGAATCGCTTCGCGAAGAGCACGCCATCATCGACGCGATTCTGAAGTACCGAGAGAAGTCAAAACTCAAATCGACGTATCTGGACGCGCTTCCGCCAATGGCCGATCCGGTGACCGGGCGAATCCATTGTCGCTTCAATCAAACCATTGCCAGTACCGGACGCATAAGTTCCGATACACCCAACCTGCAGAACATCCCGATTCGCACGGCCGAGGGGAAGCAAATCCGCAAGGCCTTCGTCGCTGACGAGGGGAACGTCTTGCTTGTGGCTGACTATTCGCAGATCGAGCTGCGTATTCTTGCCCATCTTTCCGGCGACTCCGAACTCTCCGCGGCCTTCAACCGAGGCGACGACATCCACCGCCTTTCGATAGGCAAGGCCATGGGCATCGATCCATCCGACGTCACACCCGAACTTCGAAGCGTCGGCAAGATGGTTTCCTACGGAGTCACCTACGGAATGGGGCCCTTTGGCCTAGCGCAACGCCTGAAGATTCCTCTTCCTCAAGCGAAGACTTATATCGACGGATTCTTTGCACTCTATCCAGGGGTCCGTGAGTTTCTCGACTCCGTCGTTGCAAAGGCCACCGAGGACGGTTTTACGACGACCATGCTCGGCCGCCGGCGTTACGTTCCCGAGCTCAAAAGCCGCAACCCCCGCGTTCGAAGTCTGGGCGAACGGCAAGCGCTCAACGCTCCCATCCAAGGAACGGCTGCCGACATCATCAAGGTCGCAATGGTCAAGACCGACGCCGCCGTCGAGGCAACAAATGCGAACATGGTCCTCACCGTCCACGACGAACTTGTCTTCGAAGTACCCGAACCCGAGGTCGCCGACGTGGCCGAACTGGTCCGAGAGGCCATGGAGAGCGCAGTGGAGTTAGATGTACCGCTCTCGGTCGACCTGGCCTGGGGCCCTAACTGGGCCGAAGCCAAGTCCTAGCCCCCCTACCCCCCTGCGCATAGGGGTCACGCCTCCCCGTTTCCGGGTGCTAGACTGATTCGGCCTCCGGTTCGCCGGGGAGTACCCCGCCCGCCACCGCGGGCATCGAAGGAGCAAAAATGTCATCAACCACCGAATCTCGGATTGGCTCGGGTCCGCGTGAAATGCCCGAGAGCACCAGCATCATCACTAATGACATAGGGATGTCAATTGAGGATCTGATCGCGGCCATCGATGCCACCATCAAACCCTTTTCCGATGGCGACCTGGTCAGCGGAACTGTGGTGAAGATCGACAAGGACGAGGTCCTACTCGACATCGGCTACAAGACCGAAGGCGTGATCCCGGCCAAAGAGCTTTCGATCCGCAGCGACGTCGGGCCCAAGGACCTAGTGACTCTCGGCGAGCAAATCGAGTGTCTCGTGTTGCAAAAGGAGGACAAGGAGGGCCGTCTCTTGCTTTCCCGCAAGCGCGCAAGTTACGAGCGCACTTGGGGACGAGTCGAGGAAATTCGCAAAGCAGGCACGGAAGTCAAGGGCACGGTTATTGAAGTTGTAAAAGGTGGACTCATAGTCGACATCGGACTTCGCGGCTTCTTGCCCGCATCTTTGGTGGACCTTCGGCGAGTACGCGACTTGCAGCAGTTCATCGGCCAGGAACTGGAGTGCAAGATCATTGAACTGGACCGGAATCGCAACAACGTTGTCCTGTCACGTCGCGCGTTCTTGGAAGAGTCGTCTAAAGATCAGCGCAAGGAGTTCATGGAAAACCTAAAGGTGGGAGAGAAGCGCAAGGGCACGATTTCTTCGATCGTGAACTTTGGCGCGTTCGTCGACCTTGGCGGCGTGGATGGACTGATTCACGTCTCCGAGATTTCTTGGCGTCACGTGGACAACCCCGGAGAAGTCGTTGAGATCGGCCAGGAAGTGGAAGTCGAAGTGCTAAGCGTTGAACTCGAGCGCGACCGTGTGTCGCTTTCTCTCAAGAACACCCAGGACGATCCGTGGCAGAAATTCGCTAGTTCCCATGCTCTCGGCGATATCGTTACCGGGGTTGTGACGAAGGTCGTTCCCTTCGGAGCATTCGTTCAGGTGGCGGAAGGGACCGAAGGCTTGGTCCACGTCTCTGAGCTTTCGGACGCGCACGTTGAGCTTCCCGAGCAAGTCGTCCAGGTGGGTCAAGAAGTCCAAGCCCGAGTGATCGATGTTGACGCCGATCGCCGGCGTATCAGCCTTTCCTTGAAGCAGGCGATCGATCCCGGGGCCATGGCCTATTCGAGTTTCACTCCGGCGGGACCAAGTGTCAAGCCGTCTGATGAGCCCGCGATAGCGGTCGAAGAATCGACGGGCGGAGCCACTTCAGACGCTCAGGCTCCCCTGACTGCCGCGACGGAACCTGGACCCGCGACTGAACCTGGACCCGCGACTGAACCTGGACCCGCGACTGAACCGGGAACCGAACCAGGGACTGAACCCGCGACTGAACCTGAACCCGAGATGCAGCGAGAGCCCGATCCTGAGCCCACATCCACAGCCGTCGAAGGAGAAGAATCGTTGGAATCGATCGTCGAGGAGATGAAGCGAGACCGCGCCTAAGACGGTGATTCTCATTGGGCTGACCGGCGGATTGGCTTCCGGCAAATCGACTGTCGCCGGGATGCTCGAGTCCAAGGGGGGCGAAGTCATCGATGCTGATGTGATAGCCCGTCAAGTGGTGGCCCCCGGCCGCCCGGCGTTTGGTCAAATCGTCGATAGATTCGGCCGGGAGATGGTCGGTCCCGACGGGACCCTCGATCGGCAGGCGCTCGCCGACCTGGTCTTCAAGGATGCTGCCGCCCGGCGTGATCTCGAGTCAATCACGCTTCCGGAGATCTATTCCGAGATCGCACGGCTTATCGAGCAGTATCGGTCCAGCGACAGGTTTGTAGTGGTCGATGCCGCCCTGCTGGTCGAAACGGCCGACCGCGGAGGGAGCACGGGCCGCCTGGGCCCGCTCGGCCTCGACGCTCTGGTGGTCGTCCGGTCTGAGCAGGACCTACAAATTCAAAGGGTCATCGAACATCGAGGCATGGATGAAGTGCAAGCGGGCGCTCGCCTTGCCGCTCAAGCCCCCATGTCTCTCAAACTCGCTGCCGCAGATTACGTAATCGACAATCGCGGTTCGTTGGAGGAGTTGCAGGATAGCGTGGATACATTGTGGTTCGAACTGGAAAAGAGGTTCCAATGAAAATCCGCGCGGTCTTCCTTGATGCGGGGGAAACCTTGCTCTCGCCTCACCCGTCGTTTGAAGAGTTGTTCTGCACAACCTTGGCTGAGTGCGGGAGCGAAGTAACCCCACAGGACGTTGAGCAAGTAGTCGGGTCGTTAACCACCTTCACTGACTTTCTTCGGGACCAGACAGGAATGAGCCCTTGGTCCACGTCCGCGGAGGCTTCCAGACAATTCTGGGGACTGTTCTATGCGCAGCTTCTAGAAAGGCTTGGAGTAGCTGACTCCGACCAGAAGCTGGCCGACGCGGTATACGGCAGATTTACATCCTACGATTCGTACCGATTGTTCGAAGATTCACTTCCGGCCATCCAGGCTCTAAAGTCGGCCGGACTTGCCGTGGGGCTAATCTCGAACTTCGAAGGATGGCTGGAAGGGATGCTTACACAGATGGGGCTAGCAGACTCGTTTGATCCCATGATTATTTCAGGCAACGAGGGCTTGGAGAAACCCGATCCGGCCATTTTCAATCTCGCACTGGAGCGCGGAAGAGTGAGCGGTTCGGAGACTGCCTACGTCGGAGACCATCTTCGTCTGGATGTCGAAGCATCGAAGGCCGTAGGTATGACCGGCATCTTGATCGATCGGAAAGGGCGGCATCCGGGATTCGAGGGACACAGGATTGAGAGCCTCTCCGACTTATTGCCGCTCCTTGAAGCACTAGAAGCGGGTCCCTAGAAATTGAGCGACTCAGCATTCAAGATAGTTTCCGACTTCGCCCCGTCAGGCGACCAACCTCAAGCCATCGAGGCGCTGGCTGACGGCTTGAAGCGGGGTCTTGATCGCCAGACTCTTCTTGGTATCACCGGTTCGGGAAAGTCATTCACTGTATCCGGGGTGATCGAGCGTGCTCAAAGACCCACACTCGTCATTGCGCCGAACAAAAGTCTCGCCGCTCAGCTGTGCAACGAGTTCAAGGAGTTCTTCCCGGCGAGCGCCGTGGAGTACTTCGTTTCTTACTACGACTACTACCAGCCGGAGGCCTACATGCCTTCGAGCGATACGTATATCGAGAAGGACTCATCGACCAACGACGAGATCGATAGGCTTCGACACTCGGCAACGTCGGCGTTGCTCTCGCGGCGCGACGTGATCATCGTCGCGAGTGTGTCGTGCATCTACGGGCTCGGGTCGCCGGAGGAATACGAGGGACAACTCCTTCGGCTAGCAGTCGAGGCCGAGATGCCTCAACGACAAATCATGCGGCGGCTCATAGACATTGCATACGAACGCAACGAACTCAATTTCATCCGGGGTAAGTTCCGCGTCCGGGGAGACACGATCGATATATTTCCCGCCTACGAAGAAACCGCCGTTCGCGTGGAGTTGTTCGGCGATAGCATCGTCCGGCTGGTCCGCCTCGATCCCCTTACAGGCGAACTTCTTGGGGAACTCGAGTCATTGACCATCTTTCCGGCATCACACTACGTGGCCTCCCAAAAACGTATGGAGCGCGCGCGGATTGCCATAAAAACTGAACTGGGAGAGCGGCTTGAACAATTTGAGAAGCAGAACAAGTTGCTCGAGGCTCAGCGCCTCCGAATGCGAACCGAATACGACTTGGAAATGATCGAACAGGTGGGCTTCTGCAACGGTATCGAGAACTACTCACGTCACATCGATGGGCGAGAGCAAGGATCCCCAGCGAACACTCTCCTCGACTACTTTCCGAAGGATTTTCTAGTCATCATCGACGAGTCGCACGTGACCGTCCCGCAGTTGCACGCTATGTACGAGGGGGACCGCAGCCGCAAGGAGGTCCTTGTAGAGCACGGTTTTCGCCTGCCGTCCGCAATGGACAATAGGCCTCTACGCTTCGACGAATTCATCGAACGCGTTGGTGATGTGATCTTCATGTCGGCCACCCCTAGCCCATACGAGTTGAAAGTCTCAAAGGCCGTCGTGGAACAGATCGTTAGGCCGACCGGGCTTGTCGACCCCGAGGTGGTCATCAAGCCAAGCAAGGGTCAGATCGATGACCTTCTGGCCGAGATTCGGGGGCGCGTCGAGAAGGAACAGCGCGTTCTCGTTACCACCTTGACGAAGCGGATGGCTGAGGACCTGAGCGACTATTTGCTGGAGGCGGGCATCAAGGTCCGGTATCTGCACTCTGACGTCGACACTCTTCAACGAATCGAGATCCTTCGTGACTTGAGGCTGGGAGAGTTCGATGTTCTCGTGGGCATCAACCTGCTACGTGAGGGGCTCGACCTGCCCGAAGTAGGTCTGGTTGCGATCCTCGACGCTGACAAGGAAGGCTTCCTCCGTTCGCAGACTTCGTTGATTCAAACGATGGGCCGTGCGGCGCGAAACGTTGACGGCGCGGTGATCATGTATGCGGACCAGGTCACCGACTCGATGCGAAAGGCAATTTCGGAGGTCACTCGTCGCAGGCAGGTTCAGATCGAATACAACGCCGAACACGGCATCGATCCGCAAACGATTCGCAAAAACATCAGCGACATTCTGCTGGCCACCAGAGGCGAGGGAGCCCCGGTCCCGAAAGGTAAACGCGGGCGGTCGCGTCGTCGAGAGCCGCTGCAGCTTCCGAAGGATGAATTGACCCGGCTGATCCAGTCCTTAGAGGAGGAGATGCATGAGGCGTCCAAAGAGTTGCGCTTCGAGTATGCCGCGCGCCTGCGCGACGAGATTTCGTCCCTCAAACGAGAGATGAAGGCCCTTGTCTGACAAGCCGGAGATCGGAGACGAGCCCGATCCGCAGCGAAACGGGGCCGATCCCGCACTTGGAGGCGGAATAGAGCCGGGCCGCGGCAGCGGTATCGTTCTAATGGCGCTCGTCGCGGCCGCAGCGGGAGCGTCCTTCGTCCCGGGCGCGGCTGCGGGGTTGACTCTTGCATCGGCACTTGGATTGACCTCGGACGCGGCCATCGCCTTGACTGGGGCCTCCGTGCTGGTGGTCGGGGCGGCGGCGATCAGCCTGGGAGTCTGGGTCGCCGGAAAACTAACGGACGTCACAAGGCGGGGTCGCAGGTTTGTGGTCACTGTCGGCTGTGGAGTGGCCGGCCTCGTTCTGGGACTTCTTGTCGCGGCCATCGCCGGGAGTCTCGGCGCTATCGCGATGGTGATGCTGACCGGTATCGGAGCGGTACTTGGCGACTCATTATTTCTGAAGCGTTCCAAGAACTGAAGTGGTAAAGACCGCCGCCGGGTTGCTCATTCTGGCGGGAGTTGTCATCAACAATCTGCGCGGTCCCAACGAATCGATATTCACATCGATTCGCGTCTTTGATGGCGAAAAAGTTCTCGAAAACCAAACGGTCGTTGTGCAGGGAAGTCGATTCACGTTGGTCGATTCGACTGGGAAGTGGATGGTTCCCTCTAATGGCCGAGTGATTCGCGGTGAAGGTAAGACTCTGTTGCCCGGATTCATCGACGCTCATGTCCATCTAGAGTTCTACGACCCCAAGCGCGTATTGAAGGGCGGGATCACAACTGCGCGCGACACCGGGTGGCCCGCCGAGAAGATATTCCCGCTGGCCGAGCGACTCGCTGCGAACCCACGAGGTGGTCCCTTCCTTCTTGCCGCCGGCCCGATGATCACAGCATCAAGCGGGTATCCCTCGTCGGCGGGGTGGGCGCCGCCGGGCACTGCGCTGGAAATATCGAACGCCGATGAGGGCCGCGAAGCGGTGAAGCGACTCAAGGCACAGGGCGCGACTTTTATTAAGATGGCCCAAGATTCCCGGCAGGGCCCCGTCCTGGATAAGACGGTTCTGGCGGCGGTCGTCGAGCAGGCCCACGAACTGGGTCTCAAGGTCACGAGTCATCTGGGCAGCCTCGACCAATTGGAAGTGGCTCTGGAGGCGGGCGTGGATGAACTCGCTCATGGACTATGGAGCGACGAAGTCATTACCGACGACATGATCGCTCGAATGGTTCAGGCGCGAATGACCATCGTGCCGACTCTGCACATCGACTCCTCACGCCAGCGCGTCGACAATCTGAGGCGATTCCTTTCTGCGGGCGGCAAAGTTATCTACGGCACCGACATGGGAAACAGTGGTCCGCCCCCGGGAATCGATGTGATCGAACTGAAATTGATGATGGAGGCAGGAATGAGCGCTCTCGAAGTGCTTGCTTCTGCCACCGCCCACGCTGCGTCCTACCTGGGCCTGGACCATCGAGGGCGCGTAGCGCCCGGGTTCGCAGCCGATTTGATCGTCGTTGAGGGAAACCCTCTGGAAGATCTGAGCGTGCTCAGCAAACCCGTACTCGTAATGCGGCAAGGTAAAACACCGTACTAGGAGTAGTCGAGTTTCCGGGCTACCAACTGGTGGAACTGGTCTCAGCGCTCAGAATCGGGCGCGTATCGGGCTCGCACCAGCCGTCGCATGTGAGTGGCCGCGTCCGCGTTAGCGCTAACTATCTCTTCGAGCCGGTCGCGAGAGACGACGTAGGCGAGCACCCGACTCGTCGCAGTGACCGTGGCCGCGCGTGGCTGGCCTTCGATCGGCCCCCGCTCGCCGACGACCTCGTTAGACCGGACCACGCCGACCGCGTGTCCCCGAATAGTCACGGCAGCTTCACCCTCGACCACCACGTAGCAATCGCCGGACTCTGACCCCTCGATACACAGCACCTCACCCTCCTCGAATGCGATCGGGTAGGTCGTTGATGCAACTCGTTCTAGCTCAGCTGCAGCGCAGGTTTCGAAAAAGGGGATGCGGCGCAGAAGCGCGGCTAACCTCTGCACCTCGGCAGGATCGGCGGGGACCTGCCCGCTCTCTAGTCGGCGCCGGAATGCATCCCGGAGCGCGACGTCGTCCGCCGCGGGCCGGCCGCCCGCCGGCCCAAGTTTGAGCCTGAGATTGCGCCATGGGGCACGTAGGCGAAGTCGCACGATCGCGGCGTTCACCGCGTGGTCTAGGTCTGGCGCGACTGCGTACGCAACCTGGGCGAAGTTGCCGGTCGCGGTCGCTACTCGCGTAGGTTGCTTACGGATCGCCCCGCAAATCAGGTCAGCCCCCTCCTCGGGACTGAGCGCGGGAAAGTCGTCATACAACCTAGTCGGAGCGGCCATCGAAGTCCGTACCAATGGCATGAAGACAGTAGTGAGACGAACTCCGTCGCCGACAACCTCGAATCCGATCGAGCGCGAAAAGGCGTCGAGGGCCGCCTTGGAGGCCAGATACGCCGAGAACATCGGGGAGCTTAGCTGCACACCTGCTGTCGAGACGTTGATGATGTGACCGGACCCGCGCTGACGCATCACCGGCAGCAGGCCCAAGATGAGTTTGACCGGGCCAAAGTAATTGAGCTGCATGGTGCGCTGGAAGTCGTGGAAACGGTCATAGGAGTTGCTGACCTCACGGCGGATCGATCGGCCCGCGTTATTTACCAGAATGTCGACATGGCCGTGCCGCTCAAGAACCTCTGCCAACATCTGGACGATCTCATCCGGGTTGGACAGGTCGCACACGTAAATGTGCGCGCCCCGCCATCCAGTTCGATCTCTCGCTTCGTCTCCTCAAGTAGGTCGCGTCGGCGCGCAACAAGTTGGACAGTTCCGCCAGCAGCTCCCACTTTCAGGGCCGCGGCTCTGCCGATCCCGGACGAGGCCCCGGTGATCATGACTGCGCGACCCACGACCGCTTCCCGAAGCGAGCGTGCCACTACGATCGCACCGGTGGCTTTATGAGCGGGAGCATTGCTCGGCGCTCGACTTGAGCAAATGCATTGAACGGTGATTATATCCGGCCGCAGATGGTCCCCAGCGTACGGAAAGCGTGGATCGATCGCGTCCTTACTGATCGGAGCAACGCGACAGCATAAGGAAGCCGTTCACACGACAACTCTCACTGTTTCTAAACACTAGGAGGTCAAGGCACCGATAGCCGCACGCAGCTGGTCAATTCCGTCCCAAATGTCGGTGAAGCGCGTGTAGAGGGGTGATGCCCCGAAGCGGATGATGTTCGGAGGCCGGAAGTCCGGAATTACACCCTGCTTGATCAAGACTTCACAGAGATGAGAGGCGTCGTCGTGCAACAGAGATACGTGCGATCCGCGCGCACTCGAGTCTCGGGGACTTCCCAGCCCCACGCCAAGCGGCGCCAGCCATTCGTCGAAAAGAGCGATCGCGTATTCCGTCAGGGCCGTGCTCTTGGCATGGAGCTTCTCGATTCCGGCTTCGGCCGCAATGGCGACGCCTTCTTCGACGCCTTTGAGAGCGATCAGCGGGGGAGTTCCGACGAGAAATCGTGCGATGCCCTTCGCCGGCTGGTAACGAGGGCCAAATTCAAACTGATCGGTCTGTCCGAACCAGCCCCAGATCGGTTGGGCGAGCTCGTCCTGAAGCTCCGCTCGGACGTACAAGAACGCAGGCGCCCCTGGCCCGGCGTTCAGATACTTGTAGGTGCATCCCACTGCCAGGTCGACCTCGCAGCCGGAAAGGTCGATTGGCACAACTCCAACCGAGTGGCACAGGTCCCAAAGCATCAGAACCCCGTGGTTGTGCGTCAACTGGGTTATGGCCGCCATATCCGCGACCGATCCGTTGCGGTAGTTGACGTGCGACAAACTGACCAGGGCGACGTCGTCGGCAAGGGCCGCTTCGAGGTCGCTCTCCGAAGGGCCCTCTATCGGATCGGCCTCTAGCCATCGGACGGACAGGCCGCGGGCCGTGGCAATACCTTCGAGGACGTATCGGTCGGATGGAAAGTTGTCGGTATCGGTCACGATGACCGACCGGCCGGGGCGAGCATCGAGGGCCGCCGACGCCAACTTGTACAGGTTCACGCTGGTGGAGTCCGAGACAATGACTTCGCCCGCTCTTGCCCCCACAAGGGAGGACGCGATCACATCGCCCGTGCGTTCGGCCACCTCAACCCAAGACTCCCACCCCGCCGACAGGCGAGTACCCCACTCGAACCTAACGAATTCAGCCAACGCAAGCGAAGTCCGGTTAGGAAGTCGCCCCAAGGAGTTCCCGTTCAAATAAACAAGATCGTCCGAAGCAACAAAAAACTCGTCGCGAAACCGCGCCAAAGGATCAGCAGAGTCAAGGCTCTCGGCGTAGGAGCGGTCCGCGTTCAAGACGGCGGATCCTCTTGGCTTCCCGCCGAAAGCCGCAACCCTTGAACAAAGCCAATAATTGGACTACCCACAAGAGCAAACGGAACCAAATTCAAAAGAAAAGAAGCAAAAGGAGAAATAGCTTCCGCCGCACCAACCCTGTTAGCGAAGAGCGCAAAAACAAAGAAGGGAACCATCCCGACCAGCACAAACCATGAGGTAACCGAAGCCATGAGAATCACCTTCCGATCATGCTCTTTGGAAAGCCACCTAGTGAACGCGCCAGAAACAAATGCGCCACCAACGATGAGTCCGCCGATCGCAACCGCAACCACCGTAATTTTCACAACCTGATTCTCGCACCAAAGCTCGTTCACATCGCATCTGGCTCATAAATTACTCGAGCTGACTCGGGCCTCCTCGGCGGGTGGCTTGGTGGCGATAAAGAGTCGGAAGCACTCGCAGGTCCTTGGGTCGGCCGGCAGCTTCCTTCGACCGGATGACGTCGTCCAAATCCGCGATACCGACTTCGACGCCCTCGACGCTCATTCGATGTGCGCGGGAAACGAAGTCCCAATAGCCGCGCTCGAACCCCGCCGGTCGAAAAGAGATGTCGAACTCCCCGTGCTCGCAGATCAGATTCCACATCTCCGCGCGGCCCAAAGAAGCTGCGTCGTGATCGAAGGGTAGGCCGCCGGCAACGGCATCAGTGCGAATTCGGGCACCGAGCTCCTTGAGCGCAGCCGACAGCTTTTTCAGGTTCTCGGGGCTTGCCTCCGGCGTTAGGTCGATATCCCGAGTCGGGTCGATCGGCGCCTGTTGCACGATTGCAGCGAACGCGCCGATGACCACGTACTGGACGCCGTGGCGGTTGAGGATCGAGATGATCGCAGCCGCATCCAGTTCCGGTTCAACATCCAGCCTCGATTCGCGTGTCAATGGGCCGTCCCAGCCACGGGCTTGGCCCTGCGCCATGCCTCGATCTGACGGTCGCGGCGAGCGCGTTCATGGGGGGTCCTCCTTGTCTCGTTGCCGGCGAGGATGGAGTCGTGAAGGTCAAAGGTTTCGAGTCGCATCCGCAGCTCAAAACCTGCCGCCTCGATGAGCCGCAGAAGAGTCGGCATAGTTGGCTGTCGCTTGCCCCGCTCGTAGGCTGAAATCATGGTGGTCGGCACTCCGGCGCGCTCGGCCAAACCTTGCTGACTCAGCCCTGCTTTCAGTCGCGCCAACTGCAGAAGCGCGGCTGCGGTCGACGGAAGGTTATCATACGATCGTGTCATGATACGAGTGTATCACTGACACACCAAAGGAGGTCGAGCGACAATCCCCCGAGTACGACGCGTGTCTGTGGCAAAATGCCTCCCGTGACCCCCACCAATACCGATTCTGCCGCGTCCCATCTAATCATCCGAGGCGCCCGCGAACACAACCTAAAGGACGTGCATCTGGAGTTGCCCCGCAACTCACTAATAGTTTTCACGGGCATCTCAGGGTCGGGAAAATCTTCACTCGCATTCGACACGATCTACGCCGAAGGCCAGCGGCGCTACGTAGAGAGCCTCTCCTCCTACGCCCGCCAGTTCTTGGGCCAGATGCAAAAACCAGATGTCGATTTCATCGAGGGCCTGTCACCGGCGATCTCTATCGACCAAAAATCCGCCTCCCGCAACCCGCGCTCCACCGTGGGAACGATCACCGAGATCTACGACTACCTGCGCCTGCTTTATGCGCGAATCGGTAAACCGCATTGCTACAACTGCGGCCGGCCTATCGCCCGTCAGACTCCGCAACAGATCGTCGACCAGGTGATGGCCATGCCGGCGGGTACCAAGTTCCAGGTGCTCGCTTCTGTGATCCGGGGCAAGAAGGGAGAGTATGAGGCCCTCTTTCAGGACCTTGCGAAACAGGGCTATGCGCGCGCTAAAGTTGACGGAAAGATCATCGACCTATCGGAAAAGACGCGGCTAGACCGTTACTACAAGCACGACATAGACGTCGTGGTCGACAGGCTCGTGTTGAAAGCGGATATTCGCCAGAGGCTGACCGAGTCGGTCGAGACGGCACTCCGTCTTGCCGACGGAGTCGTGGGCATCGACAAGATCGACACGAACGAGACTCTCACCTTCTCCGAGCGTGCCGCTTGTTTGCATTGCGGAATCTCGTTTGAGGAACTCGTCCCCCGCAGGTTTTCGTTCAATACTCCCTACGGCGCGTGCGAGCGCTGCGTTGGACTGGGGACTCGTCTCGAGGTTGATCCCGACCTGCTCATCCCGAACCAAGGCCTCTCGATCGCCGCCGGTGCCATCCGGCCGTGGGCCAACTTCGACTACTTCGGCCGTGTGCTCGCTGGCGTGGCGACTAAGTTTGAGTTCGACATCGACACGCCGTGGAAGCGACTCTCCGCGGCGGCTCGTAAAATCGTGCTGTACGGAGCGGGACCGGAAAAAGTAACGGTGACCTTCGTAACCAGCCACGGCCGCCAACGGCGCTGGGCGACGAAGTACGAAGGAATCGTCCCGTGGCTAGAGCGCCGGCGCGACCAAGCCACGGACGCGGTGCGAGAGAGGTTCGAGCAGTACTTTCGAGCGACTCCGTGTCCAGCTTGCGGAGGAGCAAGGCTAAGTCCCGAATCCCTCGCCGTGACCGTGGGCGGCAAGAACATTTGGGAGGTTGCGACGATGCCGATCGTCGATGCGGAGAAGTTTCTCGGTCTCCTCGAACTCACCGAACGCGAGCACGCCATCGCGGAACGGATCCTGAAAGAGATCGGATCTCGTTTTGGCTTTCTCATCCAGGTGGGCCTTGACTATCTGACGGCCGACCGGGCTGCCGCGACGCTGGCCGGTGGAGAAGCTCAGCGCATCCGTCTGGCAACTCAGATTGGCAGCGGTTTGGTGGGCGTCTTGTACATACTCGACGAACCCTCCATCGGTTTGCATCAACGGGACAATCGTCGCCTGGTCGATACCCTCATGCGCCTGAGAGATATGGGCAACACGTTGATCGTGGTCGAACACGACGAGGAGACGATCAGCATCGCCGATCACATTGTCGACATCGGCCCGGGGGCAGGTGAGCACGGCGGCCGAATCGTCTATTCGGGTCCGCTCAAGGGTCTGCTGAAGCAGAAGGACTCCATTACAGGCGCCTACCTTTCCGGGAAGAAATCGATCGCAATACCATCGCAGCGCCGGAAAGGCGACGGGCGCTTTCTGTCCGTTCACGGCGCCAGCGAGCACAACTTGAAGGATCTCGATGTTCGTTTTCCAATGGGGGTGTTCACCTGCGTCACGGGGGTTTCCGGTTCAGGCAAATCGACTCTGGTGAACGAGATCCTCTATCGAGCGGTCCATCGTCACCTCTTCTCAGTCGCAAAGGACCTTCCTGGAAGACACGGAAAGATCGAGGGCCTAAGACACATCGACAAGGTCATCGACATCGATCAATCGCCGATCGGGCGGACACCGCGGTCAAACCCCGCAACTTACACAGGAGTCTTCGATCGCATTCGTGGCCTGTTCTCGCAGACGCAGGAGGCCCGAATGCGCGGGTATAAGCAGGGCCGCTTTTCATTCAACGTGCGCGGCGGGCGATGCGAAAATTGTCAGGGTGACGGCCAGATCAAGATCGAGATGTACTTCCTGCCCGACATGTACGTGACCTGCGAGGAGTGCAAGGGACACCGATACAACCGAGAGACGCTAGAGGTCCACTACAAGGGAAAGACTATCTCTGACGTTTTGGAGATGAGCATCCAGGATGCTCTAGACTTTTTCAGGCCTATTGCTCCGATTGCCCGGCATCTTGAAACTCTCAACGACGTAGGGCTCGGTTACGTGCGTTTGGGACAACCCGCGCCAACGCTTTCGGGCGGCGAAGCTCAGCGCGTGAAACTCGCCACCGAACTCGCCAAGCGGGCAACGGGCAAGACGCTCTACATCCTCGACGAGCCGACCACGGGGCTGCACTTTGATGACATCGCGAAACTGCTCACCGTCCTGCATGGGCTGGTGGACAAAGGCAACTCGGTGATCGTCATCGAACACAATCTGGATGTGATCAAGACCGCCGACTGGATCATCGATCTTGGACCGGAAGGCGGAGATATGGGCGGCGAACTTGTGGCATCCGGCCCCCCAGAAGAAGTGGCCAAGATCCACAAGTCATACACCGGCCGCTACCTCAAACCGATTCTCGAACCGACCCACCGCCCCGCTCGTGCGGCCAAGACAAAGACACTAGTACCGCCGCGCGGAAATTCGACCCTCATCTCACGCCACCTTTAGAGGCTTGCCTTCATAGGTCCACTTGTAGGGCTTGGCACTGAGATTGCCTTTGAGCCCACGAGTACGACATAGCCCAAGACAGGCATGACGCGCACCATCCGACGCATCAACCACGCCATCTTTCGCCGGTATGCACGGCGCGCGATCACCCGGCCCATCATCGAGGCGAGGTTGCGCATCCCCTCGTCCCGCGCCATACCCCAGGGCGTCATCATCCCGAATGGGCCGGTGACGAGCTCGATGTTGCGCAATCCGGCCGCTTCGTAGAGTTCCTGCCAGTCGGCGGCGGTGTCGAACTGAATGCCGAGGCAGACGTCCTTCTCGAAGATCTGTCGGATCTCGGCCGTCGGCGTCCGCCGATAGATGAACTCGTGGTCCAAGACTTGGCCGCCGGGTCGACAGACGCGCACTACCTCAGCGGCCGCACGCCGACGATCAACAAACATGGTCACAGCTTCAACGAAGACGATGTCGAATGCGCCATCCTGGTACTCCAGGCCCTGGACATCGCCGACGGTCACCTCCACGTCGCGCGCGCCCGCTGCGCGCACGTTCGCTCGTGCTCTGTCGAGCATGAGCGGATCGATATCGAGCGCAGTAACGTGGCAGCCAAAGCGCATTGCAAGTTCTATCGCCGTGGCGCCCACCCCGCATCCCACGTCCAATACACGAGTACCAGGGCGCAGGGTCGCGCGATCAAACATCTCGCGGGTGGACCTGCGGCCGCCAGGATGGATCACGCGTTTGCCTAGGACGGCCATGAACGCGTAAGGATCGAGGCGCTCGACTTCCGCGTCTGAGAGTTTTGTCGGCCTCATGGCAATGGTTGCGGAAAACTATCGGGCGGTACACAACCCAGATTCGACACTCTTAGCCTCCTCGCCTCATTCTTTGTCCGCCCAACGGATCTGCGAATCAGCAGCCACTAGCGTAGCGATCGGTTCCTACGCCGACTTATGCAGCATAAAGGCGAAATGTGAATCAGGTTCATGAAAGCCGATTGTCAGCGAAAACACGAGACAGGATTAAAGGTTACTTCGTGGCCTTCGAAGATGTCGCGGCGCTGATAGGTGGCCCGCAAGAGGGCGCAGGCCGCTGAGTCGGGACCTACATCAGTAAATCGCACAACTAGTCGCCTATCGTTAAGCTGAAGGCTCAGAAGGCCAGGTAGACCTTCGACTGAGGTGGCGAGAAACGTGACGACCTCGGTGGTTGAAGTTTCGGCACCAAGCGTGGCTTGGAACTCGCGGTCTCGGTGAGCGTATGGGTTAGGTCCGGCAGCGAGGCGCAAACCCAAAACAAGCGAAGACCCAACGACCAACAAACCGAAGATGAGCAACATGACTGCCCGGTGCGGAAAACGCGGCATCATCAGGTCTGTATAAGGAGTATGGAACGGCCGGTCCCGTCCCAGTAGTTTTCTTTTCGTGGATT